>CAYZPM010000003.1:0-155297 GCA_964480365.1 uncultured Gallionellaceae bacterium | reverse complement strand
GAACGCTATACATTCTGCGCTGTTGCAACCCTCGCCCAACTCCAGTTGCTGCGGTAATTGTCCCTGCTGTAACAGGATGGTCTTCACGCGCATCAGCTTGCTGAGTGGCGCCATGACCAGATAGCGAAGGTGATCAGAAGGGGAGGGAAGCTGAGGCACTTGCAGTCCTGAGGCGCTGTCCAGATCGACAGCCAGCGAAGGGGCGTCGCCTTTGCTCACGGTGTATCGGCGCTCCACGGTGACGGTTGGACTCCATAGCGTCAGCCAGCGATCCATCAAATGCAACAAATTGCGCGATAACTCCGCCCTGTAAGCATGGTAGGCAAGTAGAGTCTTGATGTAAGTGGCATTGCAAGATGTGGTGCGGCTGACGCCGTTGAGATCATCATTTACCGACTTAAGCTGCCAGTTTTTCCCCTCGCAGAAGGCATATATTTGATGCAACTGGCGCCAGAGCTTGCTATCGAACTCGTATCCGGTGCGCAAGAACTCGGAAATCTGCAAGCCGCTATACAGCAGGCAGCGATGGCACAGCAACGCACCGTATGCGGCAAGTTGCGCATCTCCCGCCATGCAGGCTTGCAGGCAGCGCTGATAGCCGGTGACCATGCCCTGCCACAGACCGACGATAGAAGCAAAGATGGTGAGTTCGTCCTGGCTCAACGGCAGTTTTTTGGCGACCAGCTTCCTGGCGTAATCGGCTTGTACGGACGATACCGTTTCACGCAGCAACTCCAGCGCATGCAGGCGTTCCAGACCGTACATCGGGTAACGGTTGAACTCGTCCAGTTGCATGCGCAACACACCGTGCGCATGGTGCAGGTCAGTGAGTTGCAGTTGCCCCAGCCATTGTGCGCAGGCGGTAGCATCTTTGAATGCCGGATTGGCGCAGTCGTCGGTGGGGTCTAGCGACAGGATCAGCATGACTCAGGAACGAGGTTCGGAGCAAGGGGCAAGGGAAAGCCAGGGCGCTGTTTTTGATTTCACCTTGAACCTTGCCCCTTTTTCCTTGATCCTACAAAAGAACTCTTTCGATTACGCCATTATTGTTTTTTGCCCATGATCATTGCTCCGCAGAACAATACAACAAGCCAAGTTAAATCTAAAAGTAAGCATCGTATAGGCGACTACGATAGTCGATTATGCGAATTATTTCAGCTCATCAAGAATCTTTTGTTGCTTCTCAATGTAAGCTTCTTTGCTGATCAATTCTTGATCGTACAGATGTTTTAGCGCCCTAAGCTGATCTTCAATTGTGAGTGGCGCTTTCATCATTGGTGCAGTGTCCGGGGCCGGTTCGACCTTGGCAGGCTTGCTAACGGGTGCTGGTTCCGGCTCAACTGGTTTGGGCAGGTTAGCACTGACCAGTGTCGATTTCAGTGACCCTCCATTCTCCATTATTTTCCCATTGGCTACCTTGGGCGGCACGCCAAATAGGTGGTCTGCATCCTGTTTTTCCATGCTGTTAAAGATTTCAAATCGGTATTCGGCCCCTTTCTCGGCGGTAAATGAGAACTTAAATTGCCCAGGCGTAAGAGCCGCATCAACAGTGACAAGTGCCAGGCCAGGATCGATGAGCAGTTTGGTGGTTCCGTCCTTGCCGATATCATCCAGTCGCTGACCATTCACATCGATTCTCGTTGTCGGAAAAGCAATATTTTCGCTATTACGAAAAAACACAATTTTTGATTGCTGACTGGTTTCGGGGGGCGGTGCATCTGCCCCCAAAGCTGATAATGGTAACCATAAAGCGGCTACATACATCAGTTGTTTAAATAAATTGGACATCGAATTTCTCCTCCAAAATGTTAAGCAAGCTCTACCAAAAATCACGCGGGGGCTAGACTTTGCCGACGAACCAAACTTATTTAGACAGGATATATTGTCCCGTCTTATCCATCACGATTATTTGGCACGCCCGTATTTTGCGGTGAAACTGGCTTTGCCCAGTGTGTTCGCATGAATCATATAGCCGGTCAGCGCGGCGGTAGCATCGGCAGGAACATCAAGCTTGTCAGTTTTAAGCGCATACACGGTGAAAATATAGTGATGCGGTTTGTCGCCTTGAGGTGGGCAAGCGCCGCCCCAGGCCGCCATGCCGAAATCACTACGGCCTTGCGTCGCGCCTTTAGGCAAGGTAGCGCTGTTGACTGTACCGGCACCCGCAACCAGTTCGGTGACATCAGCAGGGATGTTGATGACCACCCAGTGCCACCAGCCAGAACCTGTAGGCGCATCCGGATCGTAAACAGTTACGGCAAAACTCTTGGCGTCTTTGGGGGCGCCGCTCCATTTGAGCGTTGGTGATTTGTTTTCACCTGAACAGCCAAAACCATTGAACTCGAAGCTCTTGGGCATCATGCCGTTGGCTTTTAATTCCGGGCTGGAAAGTTTGAAATCAGAGGCGTAAGACAAAGTCGATAAACAAGCTAAAGCGACTGCGTAAAATATGTGGCGCATCATGTGGGCCCCCTTAATATCGAGTTTGGTGCCAAGATTGTAGCACCGTTGTTGTGCCCGCAAAATCGCTCCGTATTCGAGACATTATAAGCTGTCCAAAATGACTGGAATACGATTGGCATTTTAGGTGTGGGAAATTTTTTGTAATGTGGAGAACTTTGAAACGCTCTCCAGCACCCTTGAAAAATCCCTCGGGCATTCCGGTTTGAAGCTCGTTGCAATCGCGATACGCTATTGCCATTCTTGCTTCATGAAAGTGGCATTACGATAAGTTCAACTGTGCCTTTGATTTTCTGCCCGGTGATGCAGGGGGAATATATCCAGCTAACCGGCAAATTATTCCCTCGACCTTATTGCCCTTCTCGAACTTGGTCGAATGGCACACCATAACCTCTTTTTTGGCAGCAAGCTCTGACAAATAGAGATGAACTTTAGCAAGTGGAATGCCTGTAGCTGCGGCGACTTCAGTGTCTAGTCGCTCACCATGCGTTTTCAGATATTGCAGAATTTCTTTCATAGCTTCCTGCCTTTCGCCAGTATCTGCTATCAACTGTAGCAGATATTATGTACATTATTATTAAAATCAAACGATTAGCTAAGTTGCCACTTCCAGCAACTTCTGTGGGGCAAGCGGTTTCGCCAGTCAACCATTTGCTCCCGCCTCCTCGCCCTGCTGTTTCAGGGAATCATGGGATTCGATGTCAGCATCAGAATTGGAACACACTTGTAATTTGGCATGGCGCGCAATGGTGCAAATCCTCGCCACCGTCTGGCGAATGGAACTGGAATCATCAACAAACAGAATCATTATTTAGGCACAACTAAATTTCCTAATAGGAAGGCTCCATAGGCTACAGATACATGGGGCAACAATCTATCAGCAAATCCCATACTATACAAGTTGGTATTATTTCTATAGTTTTTGCGAGTGCATCTGGGTGCCTGTAGAAATTCAAGTTTCTAAGCAAAAAACCTGTGAGATACAACATTAAGTTAATATTATATTTATCAATTAGTTATTGATAGTTAATCCTTGAAATATATAAAATAGCTACCGATCCATTCCTGCCAATCTACTCACTTAATGCCACAGGGCAAAAGTCAGCAATACTTGACCAATTTACTATGTTATGTATAATGGAACTGTAATTTGTGGCGCAGACCAAACACAATTGCAATGACTATGAAGATTCCGATAGTCGATATAAATAATCTGCAGGAGGTAGGCATCATGAACACTCATATTTCCGACCATATTGCCAATGAAAAAATCGTGGAAAGCATGCGTAGTATTGAGCTTTTTATTGGGATTGTCGTCGTTGTTAGCGTAGTGGGTTTTCTTTGTTTAGCGGCAGTTTAATTGCAGACACAAATTTAGCCATTTCCTTGCGCCGTTCCGCAGTGAAATTTCGAGTTCCGGAATTTTATCGACGGTGCCTGCTACTTTTGTGCGGGGCGTTCTAATATTCTTCTATAGATAGTGCAGCCACGTCCTGTTGCTGCTTTCAACCACGCCTGGAAGCGGAATATGACGAGCTTCCGGTTTATCGCTGCAAAATAACAAGTATGTCTGGTAGCATCCAACCCTGAACCGAACTTCAGCTTTCTCACAAGCAAAGCGACGGCAACAACACAAACAGAATACATAGTTCGTTGGCTTACAAACCTCTTTCACCGGAGGTCAGAATCACGTCTACGATTCAAAATTTACAATAAACCATGCACTGAAGTATGATGAAAGACTCTCTCAGCAAATGGTACTAAATCGGCAGCAGTTCAGTAGAGCTATCGAGCGCGATATTTCCAAGCAAGGGAAGGATAATATGGAAAATACTACAGCCCCAAATACAGTCCGTTCCGACGGGAAATTTTCTCTGCGCCCCGCAACCGATCTATCTGCGATCTATCTGAGCTACACATTGCCAACCGGTGGAGGCGCGCAGGTTCTACCCGAAAGCGTAATTGGCGCGGCCAAATCCCACGGGGTCACGGTCGAGCTTGATGTGGATGCCATAAACAAGACCCTCTTGGAGGGCGGCACCAACGTTCGCGTGGGCTACGGACGTGCCCCTGTGCCAGGAGCCGACGGGCACTTCGAGATCTTGGTTGACAATATGAAACAACGCAGCCCGCATCTGGACGAACACGGGCTGGCAGATTTCCGCGACTTGGGCGAGATCGTGACGGTCAAGCCGGGGGATCCTCTCATGCGGATAGTTGACCCGACGGCGGGACAGTCTGGCCTTACCGTTACAGGGAAGGAAATTCCCGTGAAGCCAGGAAAAAAAGTTTCGTTCCCGCCAGGGCTTGATGGCGTGATGGTCGACCCCGCTGATCCGCATCTGCTCGTAGCTGCCATTTCCGGCTGTCCCATCGTGAAGAAAAACGGGGTTACAGTGGAGGCCATATATCGCGTGGAGAACGTGGATCTGCACACGGGGAATATCACCTACGATGGCGGTGTGCATGTGAAGGGCGACGTTCACTCCGGCATGACGGTGAAGGCCACGGGTGACATCCATGTCGAGGGCACGGTGGAGGACGCCCTATTAGAAGCCGGTGGAGACGTAACGGTTAAGTGCGGCATCATGGGGAGCGGGAGCGCCGAGGATCAAGACGCCACAGGCAATAAGATACACGCCACCATCAAATGCGGCGGGTCATGCACGGTAAAGTTTGCGCAGGACGCCCACATCTTTGCGGGGAATGGAATCTTCGTCCTTGAGACGTCCATGCAGAGCAAGCTTAACGCGGCCCACCAGATCATCGTGGGCGACAAGGGCAGCCGCAAGGGAGAACTCATCGGCGGGATAGCCCAAGCGACGATGCTGGTTAAGGCGCACAACATAGGCTCAGACGACCACCCGAGGACAGTCGTGATAGCGGGGAACGACAAGGAACTATATGAACGCTTACGGGAATGCAACGAGAAGAGCAAGGTAGCCAACGACAAATTCGCCGACGTGCTGATGGCATTAGGGGCGGCCAAAAAAGCTCCGGGAAAGGTTACCGCTGAGGCGATGGCCAAACTTGATGCAGACAGAGTAACACTCCTCGCCGAAATTGCGGAGTGCACGGAGGAATCTCTTCAGATCAAAAAGGAGATCGACCTCGCACAGCAGGCACAGGTGGTAGCGGAAAAACATGTTTTCGCAGGCGCCGAAATACGCATTGGCCAGAAACATTACGAGACCAAACAAGACCGTGAGGGTGGTGTGTTCAAGCTCGGAGACAAGGGCGAGCTGGTGTTCGACTAGATCTACCAGAAATGCAGAGGCATGTTGACCTGCCGCTTGTTGCATATCCGAACATTATGAGTGGTGGTTTTCACCAGAGTGCGCACTTTTCGTAACCTCTTGCGTCTAGTTGAGATTTCAATTTACTAATTCAGAAATTTGTCTAATAACAGTTTAATTGGCCCATTCGTTTCAGCCTTGGGCGCATCATCCTCGTGTGATTTATTCAGGGGAACTTCGGGCTTAGATGAAACAGTTACTATTGTTACGGTGTCTTTAATAGGACCGGCGCCCTTTAACCCTAATTTTTCGCATGGTTTGTCCGTATAGGTTATTTGTTTTCCATCCGTACATTTATTCAAGATCGATTCCGCAGAGACCCATGCAGGAGGGATGGCAAGTAATATTGCCAAGGCTATTAATGAAGATGGTTTCATTTAATAACGTCGAGCCCCTCTGCCTCAACAAACACAGCAGTTCCGTAGCACAACACTTCAGTTAGTCCTGCCATAAGCTCAGTTGCGTCATACCGCATTGAGATAATGGCATTTGCTCCATGGTGCTGAGCGTGTTGACACATGAGTTGGTATGTCTCAGATCGAGCCTGCTCGCACAGGTTGGTATATATCGTGATATTCCCACCAAATATCGACTGAATGCCACCTAAGAAGTTGCCCACGATTGAGCGAGAGCGAACTGTGATGCCACGTACAACGCCAATGTTGCGAATTATTTTATATCCAGGCAAAGTGAGGGCGGTCGTAACCATTGAGTCCTGCATAGAAATCTCCCTTTCTAACGTCGATTAAAGCAATTGTACAGCCAGCTTCGGCATTGCAGCCAATTTCCCTTGCCAGCAGGCACAATATCCACAACAATACGCTTAAGGCTGCGGTCAATGGCGTGAAGAAGTAATAACGTCGGGGATGGGTTCATTCTTGGCTATGTTGTAGAGACCAAATTTAAGGAAGAATAGTATGCGTGCCATCGCAGTTTTACTTGCATTTGTTATTTTTCCCGCCGTTGCGGCTGAGACTTCATCTGCCTCACAGGTTCAAGCAGGTCCCGTCACTGCACAAGTCCAATTGCCGAATATGGGCAAGGTGATCAGCACAGTTGCTGCCGGCAGTTACACCTACATTGAGGTGTCCAAAGGTGACAAAACTGTCTGGCTTGCAGCTCTTGAAGTATCTGTAAAAAAGGGCGACATGATCAGCTATAGCGATGGCCCGGTGACGACCAACTTTTACAGCAAGAGCCTGAACCGCAATTTTAAGAAGGTCATATTTGTAAGCCAAGTGGCTGTTACCAAATAAACGGGTGGGGTGCCTCCGGAAACTTCTGTTTCCACTTCGTGTCAAACATTTAGTTGGTTTCATAAGGCATAATGCAGATTTACGCAGTATTATGGTGTCAAGAATAGGAGATAGAATATCCTGTTAGGGAGAATGAAATGTCAAAGATAATTACTATTTTGGCTTTAATCTTTTTGGGCACTATCAGTCTTGATGCATATGCGGCTCAAGACGCTCAAGATGCCCCTGTTAAACATCGTTTGCATGATAAAGTAAAAGCAAAGCCTGTTAGAAATCAGGAATGGTATTTGCAGCAGATCAGGGAGTCTGATCGGTTCAAGGCCATTGCGCTGGAAAGTGATGACGCAAAATCTGCGACGGTTGACCACCTGGTACAACAAACAACAATTTCCGATCAGCCTATTGTTGAAACGGAGGGTGTTGCAAAAATTGATCCGTCTAAATTTAATTTCATGTTTGTTCCCCCTTTTATAAACCACAAATTAATGGACTTGCAAAGCCGCCCTGATGTATATCCGACATTTATGATGACGTGGAATGAATAAAGCTGCCTTGCCGCATTAGCACACTTCTGCCAGTAATTTTGACTATGCTGGAGCGGTGCGTGCAGGCCAGTCGTCCTTGTCGAAGATGAGTATATGAATGAAATTCTCCTCTACCTGAAAAAGCATGGAGAGCGCTCCGACAAGGAGATCGCCGAAGCCACAGGTATACCACTTGCAGACTTGCATAAACAATTGGCAGAACTTGCTGCCAAGAATCTGGTTATGCTTTGCCACTCAACTAAGTACGTGAAGGGCAAGGAAACCAAAGCAATAATTTGCAGGGTAGCTGGATATATTCCGCCAGCTAAACCGGGGGCGAAGTCTAAGGTGCAGTTGACGTTGTCCTGAGTCTGGGGACGTTGTCACTCTGGCAGGTACCACCAATTGGATTTTCCCGCATATGCCACCCGCCTTTGCTGGGAATTTTGCAAAATAATAATGCGCTGTTGATTATTGGCGCCACCCCATTGCAGGATTTCTTCCAATGTTCGAAAACAACAGAGGCAGGTATCGTCTTCGTTCAAGGAACATTTTCCTTTACAAGGGTGTTTCTCAATGCTGCCAATATCATTCAACTTTTAGTCTCCATTCTTTCGTTGCTACCGATTTAGAATGTTAAAGGGCTGAATGGTTCTATTAGCTTTGCAGCATTTCGCTATCCAAGTCGGTCTTGGCTTACTGGCATCGGTGTTTGTCCTATACCAGCAATCCGCCAATTCTTATAAGATCACAATTTTTTAGCGCACGGCATTAATAAAATGAAAGAAATTCTGGACTACTTGAAAAAGCATGGCGAGTGCATCGACACCGAAGTCTCGGCAGGAACAGGCATCCCACTGGCGACCGTACGCCAGCATTTAACTGAATTCATGGCAAAGGGTGAGATCATGACCTGCCACGCAACTCGGTTTGAGAATGACAAAAAAGCTGAGGTAACAATCTACCGATTAGTCGGGCTAGGGCCTGTAATCAAGCCAGGAAAAAAGGCAAAGCCACTGTGTGTTGCACCATAAAGTGCTAGTCAGAGTGACTATTAATCATGGCGGTCATCAGCGAGAATGCCGGAAGCGATTGCAAGCGTCTGTTTTATGGAGAAAAAATTGGTAATATGGGACTAGAGTATCAGTGCACTATCTCTGTGAGAGGTGAACTTCAACAAATTGTATGCTTATCATGCGGTTACGAGTAAAATAGTCGAGTATTATTTGTGCGACTGTCGCGGGTTTTTAGAATTGTCCGCTCACGATTTCGGCTGCCACCACTACGCTTTTACTGCTCAATCCAGAACTTGCCAATAATCTAGCTATGGCCACGTTTACTGCAGCCGGATGGCCGCAAGTGAGCAACATCGATGTCTTCTGATTGAGTCGAGCGCGCCCGATATTTCACCAATCAAATATCCCCCTGAACTTCATTGCCGTGATATTCCAGCCAGGCACGGCGTGTAGCGGCCTCATGTTTGCCCATCAGCATGTTGAACATTTCCATGTTGTCGTTGAACGGAATGGCGGCGGCATTGACGCGCAACGCGCGCCGTGTGTCGGGGTTGAGCGTGGTATCCCAAAGCTGTTCGGCATTCATTTCGCCCAAGCCCTTGAAGCGCGAAATTGACCACGAGCCTTCGCGGATTTTCTCCTGACGCAGGCGGTCTTCGATGGCCAGCAATTCACCTTCGTTGAGCGCATAAATCTTGCGAATCGGTTTCTTGCCTTGGGCGGGAACATCCACGCGGAACAGGGGAGGTTGCGCCAGATAAATTTTGCCTGCCAGCACCACCTTGTAAAAGTGGCGGAAGAACAGGGTGAGCAGCAGGGTGGAGATGTGCGCGCCGTCCACGTCGGCATCGGCCATGATGTAAATGCCGTTATAGCGCAGACCGGACAAGTCAGCCTCGTCGTTCGGCCCGTGCGGATCGACGCCTATCGCCACGGCGATGTCGTGTATTTCGTTGTTGGCGAACAGGCGGTCTTTCTCGACTTCGAAGGTGTTGAGCACCTTGCCGCGCAAGGGCAGCACGGCCTGAAATTCCTTGTTGCGCCCCTGCTTGGCCGAGCCGCCGGCTGAGTCGCCCTCCACCAGAAACAGCTCGGTGCGGGCAGGATCATTCGAGCTGCAATCGGTCAGCTTTCCCGGCAACACCGCGACCGAGGAACCCTTTTTCTTCTCGACCTTCTGTGCCGAGCGCATGCGGGTTTGCGCTTGCTGGATGGCCAGTTCGGTGATGCGCTTGCCGTGTTCCACATGCTCGTTCAGCCATAAATCCAGCGGGTCTTTTACCATCAGCGACACTAGGCGCAAGGCATCGCGCGACACCAGCTTGTCCTTGGTCTGCCCCTGAAATTGCGGGTCGAGCACCTTGGCCGACAGCACAAAGCTGGCGCGCGAGAACACGTCGTCCGATACCAGCTTCACGCCTTTTGGCAACATGCCGTGCAGTTCGGCAAAATTTTTGACCGCATTGAATATGCCATCCTTCAGCCCGGAATCGTGGGTACCGCCCGACCATGTCGGAATGAGGTTGACGTAGGACTCGCGCACAATTGCGCCCTCTGCCGACCACACAATGGCCCATGCCGCGCCTTCGCCCTCGGCATACCCGCTGTCGCTGACTTTCGGCACAAATTTTTCCATGGCGAATATGGGTACGGCCAGTTCCTGCTCGGACGTCGCTTCGGCCAGATAGCCGCGCAACCCGTCAGGATATGCCCACGATTTTGTTTCGCCGGTCTTCTCGGTATACAGCGTGACATTGACGCCGGGCAGCAGCACCGCCTTGGAGCGTAGTGAACGTTCAAGCTGAGGCAGGATGACATTGGGCACGTCGAAATATTTCGGGTTTGGCCATGCGCGCACCTTGGTGCCAGTGCGCTTCTTGGGGCAGTCGCCGATGCGCACCAGCGGCGCTTCAGCCGCCCCATTAAGGAAACGGATGAAGTGCTCGCCGCCATCGCGATACACCGTCACCTCGACTTTGGATGAAAGCGCATTGGTGACCGCCACGCCGACGCCATGCAGCCCGCCCGCGAACTTGTAAGCGCCGCCGGATTCCTTGTCGAACTTGCCGCCGGAATGCAGCACCGTGAACGCCACTTCGACCACCGACACGCCTTCTTCCGAATGGATGCCGACTGGGATGCCGCGCCCGTCGTCATGCACGGTCACCGAGCCATCCGTGTGCGCCGTGACGGTGATGTTTTTGGCGTAAGCCGCCAACGCTTCGTCGCAAGCGTTGTCCACGACTTCGGCTATCAAGTGATTGGGGGATTCAAGATTGGTGTACATCCCCGGTCGCTGGCGTACCGGTTCAAGACCGCGCAGAACTTTGAAACTGGATTCGTCGTAGGTAGTTGCCATGGATAGAGTCTGGGTTAAGTCCGATTCATGCGCCCCATATTTTACAGAAAGAACGCTCGTTCCATTATGTTACTGAGCTATGGGAAAAGACGCAAATTATTATGGGAATCCGTAATCCGTGGTTGATTATGGTTTGTGGTGAACGTCTCAAATCGACCTATTCTGCTGAAAAACTCTTTTTCTGGGGTGTTCGGAAAAATTCTAGCCTCTTGGGCGGGTTGTTGTTAAATCAATGTAGGGGCCGCCAGATTTTGCCTATTCGTTCATTATAGGTGGCCTGATTTGCGTATACGACGAAAATCAATCGCGAATCACAATGTAAAGGCTTTTGGCTGAAATTTTGCTGTTTTCAAAAATTAGAGTTTTTCAACAGAATAGACCCGTGGCAGACCATCAACGTGAATCTAAGGGGCTGCGCTGGGCAATTTAGACACTGTCACGGAGAACAGCCTTTTCGCAAAACAAACGTAGAGCCTGAGCAAACTTATAGATAAGCTTTAATGTTCTCAGGGAATGAAATATCTTCTGTCAGAGCTTTTTCTAAATTATCAATTGAATAAATAGGCAATAAATGCCTCGAATCTCGTTCAGCATTTGACTCATTAAATAAATGAAAATCTTTTATGTTGTTTGTTATTACTGCGCTTCTTGAATTCCATGCACAGGAATATATAAGTGCATCATTACTTAATTCACGTGCGTTTTTTCCATTAGTGCCACGCGAGTTCATTAAGCCAACTAGCTTGGACCTCGCTGCTAAAAATTCTTGATGGTTTGGATTATAAGAATATCTTTTAAACGGGATATCTGATTGCATATGATAATGTTCTCGCTTAAAAAGCTCAGTATTATCAACTTGCATACACTTGTCATCGTGGTAAATCATTCTTGCAATTTCGACCTGTTTGGAATCTGCTTTAGCTGTTGGCCCAAATCCAACCTCAAGCATCGAAATAGTGCAAAAAACAAAAATGAATATTTTCTCAGCCTCCTCTAAAATATTCGCCGTTCTTTCATCCGTCGCCCAATCATTGAGAACACATGAATCAAGAAGTAGCCTTCTTCGTTTTAGAAATTCATTGGAATAATCGTTCGATGTTATGAGCATATCTTCAGATGTATTTACGGGTAACAGCTAATCAACAGATTTATATGTCTGCTCTTGGCACAACTGAGACGTTCATAATCATAGCAAACCGACACGAATGCAATTTCTTATGCAAAACAGTTCTTGACCAAAATCAAGCATAGATTACGGATGGTCATCATTATCCTGCAAAAGCCAGTTGGCCACGTATGCACGAAGACGTGCCCACCCTTGGTTGATATTTTTAAAGCAACCGCCATGATTTTGCCGAACAGCGCTGCGTGTGTTTGTTCATAAATTAAATTTTTAGAGGCCCCCTTAATTGACAGTAATTGGCTGAGCCGAACAACAATCGGCCATTCTGGACAGCGAAAAGTGGAAATTCAATCTAAGAGTCTAGCCCGTTGAGAAACCTTGGCTTTGAGATATTTACTTGTCGATGGTCAGCAAAATTCCACCGACAAATGTTCGAACGTCGCCTGGGGCGTGACGGTACGGCCATTCTTGATGAATTTAACCAGACCATACTCGGCCATGGTGTGCAACGAGCGTGACACATTGGGAGCCTGCTTGCCAACCACCTTGGCTAAGGTATTCATGGAGTCAGGTTGTTGTTCACGGACAGCTTTTAGCAGCGCCATGTTTTCGTCTGACAAAACCCGCGCCATTGCTGTTACCGATGGAAACCACACATTGGGTTCATCGTTACCACGCTTGCGCGTTCCGGCTGCAATAGCTAAAGAACGTGCCCGTTGTTCCGGCACCGTAGCAATACCAACTTTCAATATTTTGTTCATTGCGACACCTCTTTCAAAACGCGATCAACCTCGGCATAAAAGTCACTGAGCAATTGGTAGGCCGTATCGAATTCATAAAGCACTCCTGCATCTGTGGCGTTACGGTGCTTGTGATCATAAGCGTACTTCTTGCCAGCATGCAAAAAGCTCGACCCTTCAGGCTTGATTCCGCCGTGGGCATTGTCAAATCCAATCAGGCGCGTGCTGTCTGGAGCATGCAACGTTAAGCTATACTTGATGCCATGCGGTCTCTCAACCGTTGCTGCCACACGGGAGACATCCATCTTGACCCAGTAACCATCGTCGTTTTGAAATTCGATGCTGCCATCCAGCCCAAGCAGGTAGTCCAACCCTGTTTCTTTCGATTTTTGTGAACTCATGGCAAAGGTTATCACGAAATGATATGCATCTCAAGCGACGTAACGCAGCTATTCAAGGTTCGAATTCGAGCAAGAGGATTTTCGGCTGCTCGATATTTAGGCTAGAGGTGGATTAGCCCATAGCGCATAGCCTTGACCACAACTTGTTGGCGGGATGAGACACTGAATTTGCGGCGCAGATTGCTGAAATGTAAATTTACGGCAGACTCGGAACGGTGAAATATCTTGGCGATCTCCCATGAGCTCTTTCCTGCCGCGCACCACTTGATGCATTCAAGTTCACGGGGGGTGATGGAAGGAGATTTTTCCCATGATTTCGAAGACCTCATAAATCGAAGCGAGGTTTCAAAGATGACGTCGCGCAAATATGAAAGTTCGGGAAGCAAACGGTGTGCTTCCTGCTGAAAGCACTTGCCCGGTTTTGTATCGGTCACGAAACACAGGATGCCCAGCTCGCCTTGCGCGCCATGAATGGGTAGGGTGATACCGGATCGGAGACCGTAACTACATGCTGCCTCATACATTTCTTTTTGTTTCTGGGTAGAAAAAATATCGGGTGACCAGATTAAGGGAATCGATTTTCTTGCACAATGGATGACAGTTGGGTCGATATGCTGCATTTTTTCCGTATCATACTTATTGCGCCAATCGGTGTGGTAATTGCTATGCAGAAAGGAGAATTCAGTTTTTACAGGGGTATTGCAGTCCGTAAGGATTGCCAACTGGGTTTGTTCATAGCCGAGATCGTTACCGAGCTTGAAAACCAGATCGCGCCAAACTGCCACTGAGTCACAGCACATAAGGTCGGTAAACTGCTCGGTAGATTTCATTTTAGCTAGACTCCCAATGGATTTCATCAGGAATTTAGGCGATTGAACATGCTGTCATCTGTGCGTTACCGCACAAAGAGGCAATCCGGGATTATTCTTTACTGGCCCTGATTAGAATTTCGCGTTAACCGTTTTTTCCGCGACGTGGTTCAAAGGCTAGGCAGGGGTTGTTTGATGCATCCAGAAAATTCTGATGCGGTTTTCCTTGCTCTTGAAACCCAGCGCCCGGCAGCAATAGGGGAAGCTCACTCCGTGGGTACCGTAATAGTGGACATATTCGGTGGAGTCGGGTACTTTGTGGATCATACGTCTGACATGTAGGTCAGTCTATCAAGAAGGCCAATAAGCGGCTATCGTTCTGCCTTGAGCATCAATGACCAGCCAGGATTCTTTGCCTTGGCGAGCCGGTATTTCGGATTTTTTCCCCAGCTTAATGGAAGGGATGCCATCAACAAATAGTATGAACATTATTATCTCCATAGAACGAGTTGCATGAAGTTTAATAGTTCGGAACCTCAATGCATCGGTCGATCAGATGGCGAAAATGGCAGCAATTCTGGCAAAAAATACCCGCAAAGCTTTTACCTATAACAGCTAGCGCGCACCCAGTTCCATCTTTTTGTTAAAGGCTTGTGTATATCGGCACCGTTTACGTTAAACTTCGGATACCTCGTCATCAGGAACGTTTGCCATGACAGCTAAGCTACCGGGCAAAAAACACGCTGCCCTACCCAACGCAAAAGTAGAAAAAATCGGCCAGGCCGCCGCCCGACTACACCGACTGCTCAAGGAGTTGGGGCATACCCGCAACCTGGAAAAATCGGCCGCCACCATGCCTGATGCACGTGACCGGCTTTCCTTTATCGACAAATCCATGCACGAGGCATCGGAAAAAACTATCAGCGCGGTGGAAGCCTCAATGCCGTTGATCAAGGACAATCGCGCCGCCTGTGGCAATCTGACGGTTCGCTTGTCCGATGCCAACTTCAGCGAGCATGGCACGCTGGTGGCAGAAACCATTTCCATGTTGGGCGAAATCGCCGCCGCCGAGGAAATTTTTCATCATAACCTGATGCAAATCATGGAAGCGCAGGAATTTCGCGATGTGGCGGGGCAAATGGTCAACAAGATCGTGGCCGCTGCGGTCGAGGTCGAGAGCATTCTGCTCGACCTGCTCAAAGAATACGCGCCAGATACAAAGGACTCTCTGATCAGCACCCACGGGTTGACTGCTGGCCCCGGTCTCAAGACCGAAAACAACGTCAACGGCCAGGACGAAGTGGATGATCTGTTAGCTTCGCTGGGACTCTGAATGTACTTTCCAAGGCGGTACAAGCCTTAATCTCCCATGGTTTCCGTTCAGCATAAATTATCTTCCACATCCAACGCGGATGCCGGAAACATCCAAGTATGGCTAGATTCCTTGCATGGCACTTTTGCGCCCGCTGAAATCGAGGTGATTCTTCACGCCTGCGAATTGGCTGCGACGCTGTATGCCGGGCAATCCGAACTGACGGGCGCCCCCCTGTTGCAGCACGCGCTGGGTGCGGCTTCGATTCTGGCCGGCATGAACATGGATTTCGAAACCGTGGCCGCCGCCATCCTGCATGCGGTGCCGGAGTATGAGAATGATTGGGCGGAGACGCTGAAGGCGCATTTCGGCGCTAACGTATGCAGCTTGGTCGAAGGCATTTCGCGCATGGAACAAATCCAGGAATTCAGCGAAATTGAAGGCTTGCATGGAAAAGAAAAGAAAAAAGGCGATCATGTCCAGCAGATAGAAAGCCTGCGCAAAATGCTGCTGGCGATGGTGGAAGACATCCGCGTGGTGCTGATAAAACTTGCCGAACGTACTCAGACCATGCGTTGTCTGTCTGGCGCGAGCGCAGATCAGCAACAACGAATCGCGCGAGAAACGCGGGGGATTTTCGCGCCGCTGGCAAACCGCCTCGGCGTATGGCAGGTCAAGTGGGAACTGGAAGATCTTTCCCTGCGCTATCTGGAACCGGAACTCTACAAGAAAGTGGCCGGGTTGCTGGATGAACGCCGCGTAGACCGCGAGCAATATATCGCCGATCTGGTGGCTTTGTTGCAACAGGAATTGCGTCAGGCAGATGTCAAGGCCGAGGTGACCGGGCGACCCAAACACATTTACAGCATCATCAACAAGATGAAGCGCAAGCAGGTCGATTTCAGCGAACTCTACGACGTGCGGGCGGTGCGGATTCTGGTTGACGACATCAAGTCCTGTTACACGGCGCTCGGTCTGGTGCATAACCTGTGGCAGCCCATTCCCAAGGAGTTCGACGATTATATTGCGCACCCCAAGAGCAACGATTATCGCTCCCTGCATACGGCGGTGATTGGCCCGCGCAATCTGGCGCTGGAGGTGCAGATACGCACGCATGAAATGCATCATCATTCCGAACTGGGGGTTGCCGCCCACTGGCGCTATAAGGAGGGTGGAAAATCGGATGCCAAGTTCGATGAAAAAATCGCCTGGCTACGCCAGATTCTGGAATGGAAGGAAGAGGTCGCCGACAGCGGCGACATGCTGGAGCAATTCAAGAGCGAATTGTTTCACGATCAGGTTTATGTGCTCACACCGCAGGGTAAGGTAATCGACTTGCCTAAAGGCGCGACCCCGGTGGATTTCGCTTACACCCTGCATACCGATCTGGGACACCGTACACGCGGCGCCAAAGTGGATGGCAGCATCGTGCCGCTGAATTACAAATTGCAGAATGGGCAACGGGTGGAAATCCTTGCTGCCAAATTGGGATCGCCGAGCCGCGACTGGCTCAACCCCAACCTCGGCTACCTGCAAAGCCCGCGTGCACGGGCCAAAGTGCGGCACTGGTTCAAGTACCAGAATTTCGATGAGAATGTTACACAAGGTCGAGCGCAACTGGATCGCGAATTACACAGGCTCGGCGTCATTTCCATCAATCAGGAAAAAATCGCGCAGAAGTTGCAGTACAACAAGCTGGAAGATTTTCTGGCTGCCATCGGGCGCGGCGATGTCAGTGAACATCAAATCGCTCAGACCCTACAGGAAGAGGTCGCTCCTAAATCTGAAGAGGTCATTAAACCATTAGTCTCCAGACCTGCCACTGCTCAAGCCTCCCCGACGGGAATTCTGGTTGAAGGTGTTGGTAACCTGCTCACCAAAATCGCCAAATGTTGCAAGCCCGCACCGCCCGATCCCATAGTCGGATACGTCACACGCGACAGGGGAGTGACCATACACCGCCGGGACTGCGCCGGGATGTTGCGCCTGCCGGAAAACCGGCGCGACCGCATGCTCAGCGCCCAATGGGGAGGCAGCAAAGGCGACACCTTCACCGTTGACATCGGCGTTGAAGCCTACGACCGCCAAGGCCTGCTGCGCGACATTGGCGACCTCTTCGTCAGGGAAAAGGTCAACGTCACCCGAGTGAACACCCTGAGCAAAAACAACCAGGCGCAGATGCAATTCTCGATAGAAATATCCGACCTGGAGCAGCTAAGCCGCCTGCTCGCGCTAATCCACCAAGTCCCAAGCGTCATCGCCGCGCGGCGACACGTTTAACCCTGTACGTAGGCTGGCGGCGAGCTACGAACCCCGGCTTTCTGGATTGCAAACGCCGGGGTTCGTACCCCTACGCAAACGCCATATCAAGAACACAACAACTCGCTGTTGTGATTTTAAATAGCAGCACAAACCCCCCGTTATTTTCCCCATCACTTGAATAGTTAATCTGGATAATAGCCATATCCTCCCCCTCAGTCTTGTATAGCTTCTTCCTACAAGATTATTAGCCATCCTCTTATTTATTCCCGGCGCTTCTCAGCGCAGAATGCAATCGTCGAATCAGACATCAACTGTCAGCAAGGAGATAGCGATGAACGCAAAACAACTGCATGAAGAAATAAAGGAAACCAATCTTTCCTATATGGGACTGGTGCAGAAGATGATACGCGCCAACAAGGCTGATGCAAGTTCAAGCTTGGGCGTGAGCGAAGAAATGGCCGATCTGGTTGCTGGCCTGTCTCCCGCACAAATCCTCAAGATGTCTGGAACCAACCTTTTGCTGTGCTGCTTCCGCTTTGAAGAAAGCCTGCTGCTCAACATGATTGCCGACCACAAAATGAATCGAGTGAAGTCGCCTGTCCTCTCAGTAAGCCAGCAAGTCGCAGCTTTGGCATCCTAGTCGAATGGCTATGCAAAGCTAAATAATTTTTGTTCAGGGAGACAGATCATGCGCAACAAGAGTGTAGTAACCGAAGCCCGTGAAATCCAGATTGCGGTAGAGCTGATTAACCTGGGCGCGCGCCTGCAAGTCTTGCAGGAAGAAACCAAAGTGAGCCGCGAACGGCTGCTCAAGTTATACAAGGAAGTGAAGGGCGAGTCGCCTGCCAAGGGTATGCTGCCTTATTCCACTGACTGGTTCATGAGCTGGTTGCCGAATATCCACTCTTCGTTGTTCATGGATACCTATCAATTCCTGATCGCAAATACCAATGTGACCGGTGTAGAGGCCCTGATCAAAAGCTATCGCCTGTACCTCGAACAGGTTGAAATTTCACAAGGCGAACCTGCACTGAGCATTACCCGTGCTTGGTTCCTGATCCGGTTCTTTGACGCGAAGATGCTGCAACTCACAGAGTGTAAAGAATGCGGTGGGCACTTCGTAGTGCATACCAACGAGCTGTGCCAAAACTACGTCTGCGGCATCTGCCGTCCGCCTTCACGCGCTGGCAAAACCAAGAAGGCCGCGTTGATGGATGCAATCACAGCCTGATTCAAATCTGGATTGTCCTTTCGTGCGGTAACGTACAGATAGCAGTATATTTATTCGTGTAAATTTCCAACGATGCTTCATTAATTATCGGAGGATGCCATGAAAACCCAACTACCTGTTCCCTACGGCCTGCTTTACTCAATTGCTCCGGAGCAATTTGCACATCTGCATCTCGGTGATGGTGCTGTTGGGAATGAGTTCGGAGGGGGCGAATTTGAAAATCAGTATGAAGGCGAGTCGCTGGCAAGCAATGTCCTGGAATTCCTTAAAGAGCTTCTAGCGGAATAACTGCTCACCAAAGCAGCGTCAGACAAAAACCCTATTTAGTCGAATGGGCAATTATTCTGTTACTGAGCTTCGTCCGGGGCAACTAGGGTTTTGGCTTTCTCCGCTATACCGCCACGCTTGAGCATGGAGAGACATTCCGCCTCATTGAGCTGGGCCGCTTGCGACAGGTAGTCCATGTTTTTCTCCAGCGATTCCATATAGTAATTACGCTCGGCGCCAAACCAGTCTTTGAAGTGGAAAGTCAATTTTGTGTAAAGACATTCCAGTTCACCATCAAGCTTTTCCTTCCGGATGAATTCGTAAAAAACCTTGGTCTTCCGCAGCAGGTCAAGCATACTTTGGTAGTTGCCCAAATGCGCTTCCTTGAACTCCAGATACAGGAACAACAGCTTTTCCAGGTAAGTGCGGTCGGACATTTGTCCGACCAAATCGGCAGTGGCGACAATTTGCCCCAGCAGGCGCACCCGTTCATCAGGAAAATTAATTTTGTGGAAATCGCCCATATGGTCGGTGCTTAGCATCATGGGTTCCAGCGACGCGGCCCAAGCGGATGGGAAGCGTTGTTCGATGAGGTGGTACCGCATAAATTCTATACCCCGCCTGACGTGATTCTGCGTGTACTGGGCACCCGTTCCGGTATTCTCGCCGTATCGTTGCACATAGCCAATGTCGTGCATCAGGGCGGCGATCATGATTCGGGTGATTTCGTTATCAGCCAATGGGGTGCCTGAAATATGCACGCCATGCGCCAGTCTTACTGCACATAGGAATACAGCCAGCGTATGGGGCAGATCGTGGTACATCGTTTTGATGGCGCAATAGCCGGGGTATTCGCCGCGAAACAGGCGCATTACATCATCGAAAGCAATGCGGGCCAGAGAAAAGTCATACGTCGGGCTAATGCGCCCGACAATATCGGATGCCTTGGCCCAAACTTCGTCCGGGTCGCTATAGGCAAACAGGTTGCGGATTTCTGGAGATGTCGGAAGTCTTCTCATGTTTATGGAATGAAAAAATGGCTTCGTGCGGATAGCAATATAACAGACTGTTGAAGATTATCACCCGGAATGAATTAACCCAGCAATTTGAAGCGCGCCCTCTTATGTCAGCGGCTTTTCACCGCCCGACCCTGCTTGGGAGCAAGGGCTTAGGCCGAAATTATTAGTGGTCGGACGCACTATTCAACGCCTTCTCCAGATCGGCGGCAGGCATGTAGCCGGGAACCTGCGTTCCGTCGGCAAAGATCAGCGTCGGCGTGCCATTTACATGCAGCTTTTTACCCAAGGCCAACACTTTTTCTGTTTGGGTGGCGCAATTTCCGGAAGGAGGCAATACGCCATCCAGCATCCAGTCCTCCCATGTCTTGTTCGGATCATTGCTGCATAGAATGTTGCGCACCTTCTCGTCCGAGCCGGGGAATATCGGGTAGAGAAACCGGTAGAGCGTGACGTTGTCCACATTTTTCAACACGCCCTCCAGCTTTTTGCAGTAACCGCAGTTCGGATCGGTTAAATACGCCATCTTGCGTTCGCCGTTGCCTTTTACCCTCTTTATTGCCAGATCGAAGGGCAGCTTATCGAATTCAACCGCAAACAGTTTGTGCGAGCGCTCCTCGGTAAGATTGTGTCCGTTCTTCAGATCGATGATGTTGCCGACTATGAGATATTGCGCCTTTTCGTCGGTATAAAACAACTGGTCATCTATCACCACTTCGTACAACCCAAGGAAAGGGGCTTTATAGACTTGATCGAGCTTTTCCATCTGCGGATATTTTTTTTTCAGGATACTTTTTACCTTGGCTTCGTCGGCGTAGGCACTGAAACAAAAGAGGGCAGCAAGCAGCAACAGCAGAGTTCTAAGCATTTTGTATCCTGAAAGGTTGGGTTAATTGAGTGCATGGCGCGCCAGCATTTTTTTCAGTGGCGCAATACGGTTGGTTGAAGATAGCCCGAAATTGCGCGCGGTGCGCAGCAACGGGTTATCGTTGTTGAATAGTTTCTTCAACGCGTCGGTGGTAAGTTGCATGGAGAGGATATCTTCCTTGCGCGCACGCTCGTAATGGCGCAACAGGCGGATGTTGCCGCAATCCTGCTGCGGCCCGCGCTGCAGCAACACCTGCGCCAATTGGCGCGCATCGCGGAAACCCAGGTTGACTCCTTGCCCGGAGAGCGGATGTACGTTATGCGCGGCATCGCCCACCAAGGCCAGACGCGGCTTGACAAGATGCGGCAGGTTTAGCAGGCGTAACGGGAAAGCGGCGGGCGGGGTGGCCATTTGCAATGTACCTAAAGTGTGTTGCGATGCGACAGCAACCTGCGTGCAGAGTTCATCGTGCGGTAATTGCAGCAAACTTGCCGATTTCTCCGGGCTGACTGACCACACCATTGAGACCATCTGCTGCGGCAACGGCAGCAAGGCGAGGATGCCGTCCGGCTGGAACCATTGAAATGCCGTGCCACGATGTGGTTTTTCAGCGATGAAATTTGCCACCACGCCGTGTTGCTGGTACAGCGTGGGCGGTTCGATGATTCCGGCCTGTCGCCGCACCCAGGAATCGCGCCCATCCGCGCCGACGATTAATTTGGCGCTGATTTCGCGCCCGTCTTCCAGTTGCAAAAATGCCGCATCGTCGTGCCAGGCAAGACTGGCGCAACACGCCGGGTGGAACAGGGTGAGGTTATCCTGCTGGTGTAACCCCTGCCACAGTGCCTGTTGCATCAAACGGTTTTCCAGGATGAAAGCCAATTCCGGCGCGCCCAACTGATAAGCGGAAAAATCCAACTCCGCGCCCATGTCGCCAAACACGCGCATCTGCTCGACCTGTTGCACACGGCTCATATTTAGCCGCTTCCATGCTCCGCTTTCTTCAAGAAACGCGGCATTACCGGGGCTGATGGCATAAATGCGGCTGTCCCAGTTGGTGTCAAAAGCGGGGTCTTCGCTATCGGGAGTCATCGACTGGGCTTCCACCAGCGCCACCGACAGCCCGCTGGGCGCGAGCGCAGCAGCCAAGCTAGCGCCCACTAACCCGCCGCCGATAATCAGGACATCGAAGATCATTAATTTAACCTTGGAACAACAAGTAGCTGCCGAATAACAGTTAATTCGTGGCTGAATTGTTTTTATGTTAATTGTGACAACCAGAATAATAGCACGAGGCGATTGATTAATTTATAATCACCGCCCCTCGCGGAAAACAAAATGCAAATCGGCTCCCATAAACTGAAAAATAACCTCATCGTCGCCCCCATGGCTGGCGTGACGGATCGGCCTTTCCGCATGCTGTGCAAGCGCATGGGGGCAGGCATGGCGGTGAGTGAAATGGTGGCCTCCAACTCGCTGCTGTACGGTTCAGAGAAAACCAAACGGCGCGCCAACCACGAAGGCGAGGCCGATCCCATCTCGGTGCAGATCGTCGGCGCTGATCCCAAGATGCTGGCGCAGGCCGCACGCTACAACGTTGATGCGGGTGCGCAAATCATAGATATCAACATGGGTTGTCCGGCTAAAAAGATATGTAATGTGATGGCCGGTTCCGCGTTGATGCAGAACGAAAAACTGGTGGCAGAAATTCTCGAAGCGGTGGTTGGTGCAGTGGATGTGCCGGTAACGTTGAAGATGCGCACCGGCTGGGACAAGGGCAACCGCAATGCGGTGCTTATCGCACAGATTGCAGAAGCCAGCGGCATTCAGGCGCTCGCCATTCATGGACGCACGCGCGCCTGCGCCTACACCGGCGAAGCAGAATACGACACCATCGCGGCAGTAAAGTCCGCAATTAAGATTCCCGTTATCGCCAACGGCGACATCACCACCCCTGAGAAAGCCAAATACGTGCTGGAACATACCGGCGCCGATGCGGTGATGATAGGCCGCGCCGCGCAAGGCCGTCCGTGGTTGTTCCGCGAGATCGCACATTTTCTCGCTACTGGCAAACATCTCGCAGCACCGCAAGTGGACGAAATCCAGCTTGTGCTGACCGCGCATGTGCGTGAGCTGTATGAGTTCTATGGCGAACACACCGGCCTGCGCGTCGCGCGCAAGCACATCTCCTGGTACACCAAGGGGTTGGCGGGTTCAGCACATTTTCGCCACCACATGAACCAACTGGAAAGCATTACGGAACAATTAAAAGCGGTGAATGACTTTTTTGAGGGGCAGTTGCAGGCTGGAGAAAGTCTGCAATATATCGAGGCGCTGGCAGCATGAAAAAAGGGGAGCGTGGTGTGTTAAATGAAAACGAAGTGGCGCGGTATGTGCGTCAGGCGGTGGGCGATTATTTTACCGATCTCGATGGCGAAGATCCTTCCTGTGCGGTGTACGACATGGTAATCAATTGCGTCGAGAAGCCGCTGATTGAAACTGTGCTGGATCACGCAGGCGGAAACCAGACGCGGGCTGCCGAGTTATTAGGGCTGAACCGCAACACTCTGCGCAAAAAAATTCAGGCGCATAAAATAAAATCGTAACCACTACCTTTGTATATCGGAACTGACATGGCTATCATCAAACAAGCACTCATCAGCGTATCGGACAAATCCGGCGCACTCGAATTCGCCCAAGGCTTGCACCAACTCGGCGTAAAAATCCTTTCCACCGGCGGCACCGCAAAGCTGTTCGCCGACAACGGCATCCCGGTCACTGAAGTGGCGGATTACACCGGTTTTCCCGAAATGCTAGACGGTCGCGTAAAGACGTTACAACCGAAAGTTCACGCAGGCATTCTGGCGCGGCGCGATTTACCTGAGCATGTCGCCACGCTGGAAAAACACGGCATCCCGACCATAGACTTGGTGGTGGTGAACCTATACCCGTTCAGCGCCACCGTAGCCAAGCCGAATTGCACGCTGGAGGATGCCATTGAGAACATCGACATTGGCGGCCCGACCATGGTGCGCGCGGCGGCGAAGAACCACGCGCATGTCGCCATTGTCACCGACCCGGCAGATTACTCGGATGTGCTGGCCGAGATGCAGACCAACGGCGGTGCGGTGAGTGACGCGACACGTTTCGACCTTGCGAAGAAAGCCTACTCGCACACCGCCGCTTACGATTCCGCAATCAGCAACTATCTCACCACGATCAACGCGGACGGCACGAAGAATGCATTTCCGGCGCAGATCAACTTCAATTTCGCCAAGGTGCAGGAGATGCGCTATGGCGAGAATCCGCATCAGAGCGCCGCGTTTTACCGCGACCTCATTCCGGTAGCGGGCGGCATCGCCGACTACACCCAGTTGCAGGGCAAGGAGTTGAGCTACAACAATATCGGTGATGCCGATGCAGCGTGGGAATTGGTCAAGACTTTCGACCAACCGGCTTGCGTCATCGTCAAACATGCCAACCCGTGTGGTGTTGCCATCGCCGACAGCGCGCTGAATGCTTACAAACTGGCCTACGCCACCGACACCACTTCCGCGTTCGGCGGCATCATCGCCTTCAACCGCGAACTGGATGCAGAGAGCGCGGCACAAATCACTGCAAACCAATTCGTCGAACTCATCATCGCGCCTTCCGCTTCCGAAGCTGCGCTCAAGGTGACGGCGGCGAAACAGAACGTACGCGTGCTCACCGTGCCACTGTCCAACGCGCACAATCAATATGACTTTAAACGTGTCAGCGGTGGCCTGCTAGTGCAATCGCCGGACACTCTCAACGTGCAAGCAGAGCAACTCAAGGTAGTGAGCAAAACGCAGCCCAGCGACGAACAATTGCAAGACTTGCTGTTCGCCTGGCGCGTAGCGAAATACGTAAAATCGAATGCGATTGTTTTTTGCAAAAATGGGCATACGCTGGGCGTGGGCGCAGGGCAGATGAGCCGCGTGGACAGCACACGCATCGCCTCGATCAAAGCTCAGAACGCGGGTTTAAGTCTGATGGATTCAGTTGTCTCTTCGGATGCCTTCTTCCCTTTTCGCGACGGCATCGATGTGCTGGCGGCGGCGGGCGCGAAAGCCGTGATTCAACCCGGTGGTTCGATGCGCGACGAAGAAGTGATCGCAGCGGCGGACGAACATGGTCTGGCGATGATATTTACGGGTTTCCGCCATTTCAGGCACTAACACGCCACTGTGAAATTCACTCAATATTTTCAGACGATGCGAGTTCGCCCGGATCGGGCTGAAATTCAGCTTGAGTGGATACAGCGGGTAATCGACCAGCCAATCAAAGAAGTCATACAGACAGATGGGCGCATCCGTCGTTGGGCGGCAATTCTGGAAGCCGATGGTAAGTTTCTCCGTGTTATCCTACTTTCTGATGGCGAGACCGTACACAATGCTTTCTTCGACAGGAGGTTCAGCAATGAAGATTAAATATTTTCAGGATACCGACACACTTTATATCGAGTTGCGCGCGACTACTGTCGCCGAAACCAATGATGTGGACGAAAACACGCTGCTCGATCTTGATGAGAACGGCAAAGTTTGCGGCATCACTATCGAACATGCAGCAGAGAGAGTCGATCTGCCTAACTTTTCATTTGAGCGGATGGCTGCATGAAGATTCTGGTCATCGGTTCCGGCGGACGTGAGCACGCGCTGGCTTGGCGCTTGGCGCAAGGCGTCAAGGTGCAGAAAGTATATGTTGCACCCGGTAATGCGGGCACCGCGCTGGAAGACGGTGTGGAGAATGTCGCCATCACCGCCATTCCCGACCTGATCGAATTCGTCAAACGCGAAGACATCTACATGACCGTGGTCGGCCCGGAAGCGCCGCTGGCTGCGGGTATCGTGGATGCCTTCCGCGCTGCCGGACTAAGAATTTTCGGCCCGACCAAAGCGGCGGCACAACTGGAATCCTCCAAGGATTTTGCCAAGGCGTTCATGGTGCGCCACAACATCCCTACCGCGTTCTACCAGACCTTCAGCGATGCGACAGCAGCACGCGCCTATGTGGAAAAACACGGTGCGCCTATCGTGATCAAGGCCGACGGGTTAGCGGCAGGCAAGGGCGTAGTGGTGGCGATGAGCAAGGATGAAGCGTTCTCCGCCATAGACATGATGCTCTCCGACAACAAGCTGGGGGATGCCGGAGCGCGCGTGGTGGTCGAGGAATTCTTGGCAGGCGAAGAAGCCAGCTTCATTGTTATGGTGGATGGCAAAAATGTGCTGGCGCTGGCCACCAGTCAGGATCACAAACGCTTGCTGGACGGTGACAATGGCCCCAACACCGGTGGCATGGGCGCGTATTCCCCTGCACATGTAGTTACGCCGCAACTCCATGCGCGGGTGTTGCGCGAGGTTATCCAGCCAGTCGTGCGCGGCATGGAAAAAGAGGGCATCACCTACACCGGCTTCCTCTATGCAGGCTTGATGATAGATGAGCAAGGCAATGCCAAGGTTCTGGAATTCAACTGCCGCATGGGCGACCCGGAAACTCAGCCGATCATGCTGCGTCTGAAAAGCGATTTCGCAGCGATAGTCGAACACGCCATTGACGGTACACTGGACAAGGTGGAAGCGGAATGGGACAGGCGCACCGCGCTCGGCGTGGTAATGGCCGCCGCCCATTATCCGGACACGCCGCGCAAAGGCGATGTCATTACCGGCATACCAAAGAAGCTGGGAGACGCACATGTATTCCATGCGGGCACGACCATGCAGGACGGCAAAGTCGTCACCAATGGCGGACGTGTGCTATGTGCTACCGCGCTGGGCGATATGGTAAAGATGGCGCAGAAACGCGCCTATGAAATTGCCGATAGCATCCATTTCGATGGCTGCCAGATGCGGCGCGACATCGGCTGGCGCGCTCTTTCGAAGAAATAATTTAGCCACGGATAAATACGAATAAGAATGTAACCGTAGGGTGGGCTTTGCCCACCATGTCGGGCAAAGCCCGACCTACATTTTGCCCAGCTTAGGACAGCCCAAGATGTTCTCTCACGCGATTGCCGCACACCTCGCGCGCGGCGGCCTGATCGTCTACCCCACCGAATCCTGTTACGGACTCGGCTGCGACCCGCGCAACCGCAACGCGGTGCTGCGTTTGCTGAAACTCAAGCAACGCCCGCAGCGCAAGGGACTGATCCTCATCGCAAGCAAATATGCGCAACTTGCGCCATACCTGAAACCGCTTCTCCCCAACGAGCAGGACAAATTACAACGTAACGGCGCGCAGGCGATCACGTATTTAATGCCTGCAAAACCAAGCTGCCCGCGCTGGCTGCGCGGTGCTCACGACACCCTTGCGGTGCGACTCACCGCGCATTCAGAAGCGGCGGCATTGTGCAACGCACTCGACATGGCGCTGGTTTCTACCAGCGCCAACCGCAGCGGCGGAAAACCTGCGCGTACCTACGCGCAATGCCAGCGCTTGTTCGGGGTGCAGGTGTGGGTATTGCCGGGACGCGTGGGCAAACGCAAAAAACCGTCCACGATACGTGCATGGGTGGATGGTAAAATCATCCGAAGTTAATTTACCCCCTTCCCAACCCTTCCCTCGGAGGGAGAAGGACTCGGCCTCCCTCTGGATGAAACAACTAGCCATTCGACTAAGCTGCAAAAAACCGCAGCTAAGTCGCTGGTTATCCCGCCGGGGGAGGGAATGAGGGAGGGGGAGATACCTCGGAAAAAGAAATGAGTAACGTTAATTCTGCCGCAGTCAAACAATACCTGCTCAAATTGCAGGACTCGATCGTCGCCCGCCTGGAACAAGTAGACGGCAAAAAATTCCTGCGCGACCAATGGCAGCGTCCTTCGACAAGCTCAGGACAGGCTCCGACTACGTTCGGGGAAGGGATTAGCTGCATTCTCGAAGAAGGCAACGTGCTGGAACGCGGCGGTGTGGCGTTCTCGCATGTGCAGGGCGACAAGGTGCCCGCCTCGGCTACCGCGCATCGCCCGGAACTGGCCGGATGCAGTTGGGAAGCGATGGGCGTGTCGCTGGTGATGCACCCGCGCAATCCTTATGCGCCCACCTCTCACATGAATGTGCGCATGTTCATGGCGCATAAGCCCGATGGCGACAGCGTATTCTGGTTCGGCGGCGGCATGGATCTCACGCCTTATTGCGGCTTCGAAGAAGATGCCATGCACTTCCATCAAACCTGCAAGGACGCGCTGGCTCCTTTCGGCGCAGGCCTGCACCCGAAATACAAAAAATGGTGTGATGAATATTTCTTCCTCAAACACCGCAACGAACCGCGCGGTGTGGGCGGCATCTTCTTCGATGACATGAGCGAACCGGATTTCAACACCTGCTTCGCCATCCAGCAAAGCGTAGGCGACCATTACCTATCGGCCTACGTCCCCCTGCTGGAAAAACGCAAAGACACGCCTTACGGAGAGCGCGAACGCGACTTTCAACTATATCGCCGTGGCCGCTACGTCGAGTTCAATCTGGTGATAGATCGCGGCACCATCTTCGGCCTACAAAGCAATGGACGCACCGAATCCATTCTGCTTTCCATGCCGCCGCTGGTGAAATGGCGCTACGACTGGCAACCGGAGAAGGGCACGCCGGAAGCGGAATTGTATGAGAAGTTTTTGGTGCCGAAGGATTGGGTGTAGAGTTACGAGAGGCATCTGCCGCTTTGGACAACAAACTGAGCTAAATAGTTAGAGTTATGGATATCGCCGCTATAGCATCTTGGCTAACCACACACCTCGCTCTCTTGGGTACGACAGGTGCAGCAATTGCATTTCTGTGGTCTGTATATCAATTCTTTCATGTTCGTAGCCTTGAAGCTGCAACGAGGGAATTCGATGCATATCATAAATTGGTGAAGGAGTTGGTTGAGCCGGATGAAAAAACTGGAGTTCTTTATTTGGATCGCCAAGCTGCAATTGTGTTCGAGCTCCGACATTTTGTCCGTTATTACGAATTCAGCCTGCGCATGTTAAAAGGATTACTCAAGAAATGGGAGGTCACCTTAAAAGCAGAATCTCCAAAGGGTGACCGTTTGATTGAGGAAATGAAGCTCACGATTGCTCATATTGAGAAGAAACTCTAACCGTGTTGTAGTCCACTTGGTTTTTGGCGATCCCCCGACAACCTAAAAACTACAACCCCACCCGCAGCACTAACCCCTTCAAATACGCCCCTTCCGGAAAACTCAGCAACACCGGATGATCGGCGCTGGCGTGCAGGTAATGCACGATCTGCGCGTCCACGCCGGCATCCAGCGCCGCGCCTGCGATGATTTTCTGAAACAGGTCTTCGCTGATGCCGCCGGAGCAGGAGTAGGTGGCGAGGATGCCGCCCGGTCTGAGCAGTTTGAAGCCGAGCAGGTTGATGTCCTTGTAGCCGCGTGCAGCTTTTTCGGCGAAGGCGGCGGTGGGGGCGAACTTGGGCGGGTCGAGGATGATGAGATCGAATGAGCGGCCTTGGTCGCGCAGCTTGCGCAGTGCCAGGAACACGTCCGCTTCCTGCCACTCGGCGCGTGAAGCATCCAGGCAGTTGCGCGCTACATTTTCTTCGGCGATGCGCAGTGCATCGCCGGATGCGTCTATGGATAACACCGACTTTGCGCCGCCGCGCAACGCATACAGCGAGAAGCCGCCGGTGTAGCAAAAACAATTCAGCACATCTTTATCGCGCGCCAGTGTTTCGGTCAGTGCGCGGTTGTCGCGTTGGTCGAAATAGAAGCCGGTTTTTTGCCCAGCCGCCACATCCACCTTGAAGCGCAGGCCGTTCTCCAACACTTCCACATTATCGGGCAATGTGCCGCGCAGCGCGCCGTTGCGCAACTCCAAGCCTTCCAGCGTGCGCGAGTCGGAATCGGAGCGTTCGTAAATGCATACGGGATTGCATAATTCTTGCAGGATATCGGCGCAGGTGTCGCGCCAACGTTCTGCTCCCGCACTGCCGATTTGCATCACCAGCACGTCGCCGTATTGATCGACAATCAATCCCGGCAGGCCGTCTGATTCGGCGTGGATCAAACGCGCTCCCCCTTCCCAACCCTTCCCCCGGAGGGAGAAGGACTTTTCTTCCCTCTCCCCGTGGGGGAGGGATTGAGGGAGGGGGTTGAGGTTGCGTGCCGCCAAGGCATTAGCAATCCGTCGGCGGAAGAAATCGGCATCAATTTTTTCCGCCTCAAGCCACGACCACACGCGCGCAGTAATTTGCGAACCGGAGTTGTATGCTGCCCAAGCGAGAAATTCGCCCTGCGCGCTACGCACGGGAAGCGTGTCGCCATTGGCAGGTGCGCCATTAACGCACTCAACCGCGCCGGAGAAAATCCACGGGTGGCGGCGCAACAGAGATTTTTCTCGACCTGCGTGGAGGATGATGCCGGGTTGTGCAGTGGCTACGCCCGTGTGCGGCTGCGGCGCACCGCGCGGAGTATTTTTCTGACCATCAGGCTGCTTTTCGTTGCGCTTGGTTCGGTTACGAAAATCCCGGTTACCTTGTGATGGACGGTGCGGCGTTGAATGGGATTTGGTCTTTTGGGTGCTCATGGTTTTCTCTTAGCGCGCGGATGGGCGGCGTCGTAAATTTTGGCGAGGTACTGGAAGTCGAGATGGGTATAAACCTGCGTGGTGGAGATGCTGGCATGGCCGAGCATTTCCTGCACTGCGCGCAAATCACCGCTGGATTGCAATACGTGCGTGGCGAACGAGTGGCGCAGCAAATGCGGGTGTACGCCGCTGGCGATGCCTTGTTTGATGCCCCACTCTTTCATGCGTAGTTGCACCGAACGTGCGCTGATGCGCCCGCCGTTGCGGTTGATAAATAGTGCTTCATCATCCTTAGCCAGCGTGGGACGTACTGCCAGCCATGCTTGCAGCGCCGTGATGGCATGGCTGCCAAGCGGCACGATGCGTGTCTTGTTGCCTTTGCCGGTGACGCGCACTTCACCTGCCTTGATGTCGTCTAGCATAGGTTCACGGTCAAGACTAATCAACTCTGCCAGGCGCAGACCGGAAGAATAAAACAGTTCGAACATCGCCTTGTCGCGCAGCGCCAGCGAGTCATCGTTGGTGGGCAGTTCCACCATGCGCACCGCTTCGTCCGGTGACAGCGCATGCGGCAGGTTGCGCGCCGATTTCGGTGCGCGCAGCCCGATGCAGGGATTGCCTTTGCAATGGTGATCGCGCATCAGGTAGGCATAGAAGCTGCGCCATGCCGACAGCATGCGCGCCAGCGTTTTTCCGCCCAAACCTTGCCCGTGCAGTTGCGCCACGTAGCGGCGGATATGGTGGCTTTTCAGTTCGGCTAGCGACGTGGTTCCGGCAAGCTCGAACAGGCGGCGCAGGTCGCGCGCGTAATTTTCGGCGGTGAGCGGTGAATATTGCCGTTCATTGCGCAGGTGCGCGAGGAAGCCGTGCAGGGTGTCCTGGTTGGAATGCGCGGCAGCCTCTGGCATATTACAAACGCGGTTGAAGCGCGCTACTCACGGTTTCCGCAATACGTTGCAGGAACACCGTGCCCATTTCGGGATAGAAGCGCTGTGCATCTTCGCTGGCGAGTACCAGCAAGCCGATGGATTGTTCTTTGGAGCGCAATGGCAGGTAGGCGAACGAGTGCAGATGCGGCGCGGCCTCGCCGAACCAATTCAGCGTTTCATGCACCGCATGATGGGTGCATACCGGTTGTTTATACTCATCTGCGAATGCCAGCACTTCGGCGCTGGGCGGTAGACCTTTCCAGACATGCAGAGCGACATGGGGCACGGCGAAAATATCACGCAGGTTGTGCGCGACGACATCCTGTAATCCCATCAGGTCGTGAGCGCCGAACAATGCCAGCGTGAACTGATGCACCTTGTTTTGCAGAGCATCGTTCTCCTGGGCGAACTCAAGCATCTCGTGCAACTTTTTTTCCAGTCCCTTGTTCTTCTCACGCAAGGCCAGCATCTGCCGTTCGGAGAGCGAGACGGTGCGCCCGCCATAGGGATGAGGAATGACGATTTCCGCCAGCACCTCGGCGTAGGTGTCGAAAAATTGCGGGTTGTCCTTCAAAAACTGTGCGACGTCTTCTGCTCTCATATTGTGGCTTTCTTTGATAAGTTTATAAATCTATTTCGCCTGTGAATACGCTAATCGCCGGGCCGGTCATCAGCACGGGTGCGTCATTTCCTGCCCAAGTGATGTTCAGTACGCCGCCCTTGGTGGCAACCAGTACGTGATCATCCAGCAGGCCGCGCTTGATGCCCACCACTACAGCGGCGCATGCTCCGGTGCCGCAGGACAGCGTCTCACCCGCACCGCGTTCATACACCCGCAGCCTGATGTGGTTGCGATCCATTACTTGCATGAAACCGGCATTCACCCGTTTGGGGAATTGCGGGTGGTGCTCAATCAACGCGCCCTGTGCGACGACCGGAGCGAGTTCGACATCCGCCACCACCTGCACCGCGTGCGGATTGCCCATGGAAACAGCGGTAATCTGCACCGTCTCACCGTTCACTTCCAGCGGGTGGACAAGGGTGTCGCTATGGGTATTGAACGGAATGCGCGCGGCCTCGAAAATTGGTGCACCCATGTTTACCGTCACCCGGCCATCTTCTTCCAGGCGCGGTGAGATTAGTCCGCCCTTAGTCTCCACCACAATTTCGCGTTTGTGCGTTAGTCCCTGATCATGCACATAGCGCACAAAGCAGCGCGCGCCGTTGCCGCATTGCTCCACTTCTCCGCCGTCGGCGTTGAAGATGCGGTAACGGAAATCCGCATCGGGAAATTCTGTTGTTTCCACCAGCAATATCTGGTCGCAACCTACGCCGAAATGGCGGTCGGCCAACAAGCGCAATTGCTCCGGCGTAAGGTGGATGCGTTGGCGCACGCCGTCGATCACAACGAAGTCGTTGCCAGCGCCGTGCATTTTTGTAAACTTTAAAATCATTGCGTATTAACTCTCTCTCTGGACTTCCAAATATCTGAAGCAATCAGCCAAGTGGTCATTTACCATGCCGGTCGCCTGCATGTGCGCATAGCAAATGGTGCTGCCGACAAATTTGAAGCCGCGCCGTTTCAGTTCCTTGCTCATCGCGTCTGATTCCGGCGTGCTCGCAGGTATTTCGGCGAGGCTACGCCAACGGTTCTGTTTTGGCACGCCATCCACAAAGCGCCAGATGAAGGCGTCGAAGCTGCCGAACTCCTCCTTCACAGCCAGAAATTTTTGCGCATTATTCACGGCAGATTGCACCTTCAGCCGGTTGCGCACGATGCCCGCATCCTGCAACAGCGATTCTATTTTACTCGCGTCATAGCGGGCAATGCGCTCGGCGTCAAAATTATCGAACGCGGCACGGTAATTGTCGCGCTTGCGCAAAATGGTGATCCAGCTCAGTCCTGCCTGCGCACCTTCCAGAATCAGGAACTCGAACAGCGCGCGATCATCATGCAGCGGCACGCCCCATTCCTCGTCGTGGTAGGCGCAATATAACGGATCGTTGCCCGCCCAGGCGCAGCGCTGCTTGTTCAAGGTGTGCATAGCTGAGAATAGTCGCGCCAGATGCAGCGATCCATCACCACCGTAATTCCCGCTGCCTGCGCCCGTTGCGCTGCCTTCTCGTGAATCACGCCATCCTGTAGCCACAGACGTTGAATGCCAAGGGCAATGCAGCTCTCCACGATAGCAGGCACATGCTCCGATGCGCGGAACACGTCTACCATATCTACCTTGAACGGGATGCTCTCCAGATCTGCGTAAGCGGTTTCGCCCAGCACTTCCTGCACCAGCGGACGCACCGGCACGATGCGGTAGCCGTGGCCTTGCATGGCGCGCGCCACGCGGAAGCTGGGGCGTGCTGGATTGGGTGATAATCCCACTACCGCGATGGTACCGATACTGTGCAACATGCGGCAAATTTCGTCCGGGCTGGGGTTGGTGAAACTCATGGGGCAGGATATTCAAAAGTCATGGTGCGCACGATAGCATTTTTGCGGGATGTGCGACACATCATCGCCTATACCGCGAACTTCATTTAGTAGACGCGGCGTGCGCGGGGGATGGTGATGCGTTATACTGTGCGCCCTTCAAAGCGTCCGTAGCTCAGCTGGATAGAGTATTGGTTTCCGAAGCTTGTCATTCGGGCGCGGTAGGGTAAAATGACCGTTAGTCTCTTCGCAGTTTTTCTTCAAAAAGCGCTCGTAGCTCAGCTGGATAGAGTATCGGTTTCCGAAGCCGAGGGTCGTGGGTTCGACTCCCGCCGAGCGCACCACATAAGGCTTTCAGGCCATCCTGATTTTTCACAGGGCAAACTTTCAATTCAAATATTTTCGTCGGTAAGCGTGACTTTTGCGATACATACGTGGAAGTGACCAATACTCATGAAATTTTAAGTATTTTCTCTAACGGCCCATAGTGCCACTTCAAATTTATCAATAGCTGCTGTTCATTCAGGGCAACATGGCACTCATTTTTATTGACACCCTGATACGCCAAATTACCTTATGGCCAGCCCAACATTAAGCAAACTATTTCCTGTTGCCGGATCTAGTGCCATTAAATTGTTATCTGCCGACGAGGTTGCCAAGTATATGCCGACAAACGGATAGTAATCTACGTCATAGCATGGATACGTAAAAAAAAGTAAATGCCGCAACAGCAATAACGGCAATCCAAATAATCTTCTTTGTGAAATCTGCATTCGTTGCTGGGTTATGCTTAGCTTCATTCTCAATTAATCTTTCCGCTTTTGCGCGCTCATCGAAATCCGCCCTAATAAGGCGACTGTCGTCTGAACCAGAGATAGAGGGTGAAGGAGACTCATCTCGCCCGCCCAGAACAGGAATCAAAAAGATAACAATTGCAACAGAAATCAATCCAATAACAATTATCAGTGTTAGCAAAAAAACTCCTTTTATCGTCCGAACTAGAGGACGCCTCTGACTGACCTACATTGGCACACTGTGGCCGTGGCGCCATGATAACAGCATGCCAAAAAACGGTCGTTGAAATTCCTCATGCGGCAAAATTAATAAGCACCCCAATTTACCGACGTTCACCAATTCTCACTATCGACCCGCAGCAGTTATAGTGCTAACTCATCGTCCATTGCAGACCCTGACTATTTTATGAAAAGGCTGTCGGCATGGCCTGCTGGAAGGTCAGCTTTCCGAAAACTCCAAGGGAGCACTAACGACCCAGGCGAAGTTCATAATAGCTACATCGATGCTGCTTTATAGTCATTCTCAAGAGCAGCTATCTCGTTTTTCGTTTGTCTCTTGCCTTGATTGCCTCAACCACACGAACGATCCTGACATTCCCAGCCACGTACCCTAAGGCTTGGTCAATCGGACTCATCCAATACTGACCGTATCGACCAGATTCGTTTATTTTCCTACGTCCACGAAGCCAAACCTTGCCCGAATTAATCCAACACATCGCCCACTCGCAAAACGTCATTTTCCATGGACGATTCATTGTGTGCGCATTTCCCTTGTTTTCCTTGAATCTCAACCGTGCATCCGGGAATACTGACAATATATAGGCAAACCGTTCGCGGTCACAGTCCCACAATCGAAAGAATGCAGCTTCACGCTGGGCGATTTTATGCAACTTAATTTCAGCCGTCACCGTCTTCCTGTATATCTTCCTAACATTCTTAAACTCCTCGGGCGCCTGATCAGACAAGATTTGCCTTACTCGTTCGCGGGAGACCCCTTCGCGTGCACCGATCTCGGACATAGTAAAATTACCCGTAAGATAATCTTCCACAATTCTGGAGTTTCTTGCCGCGTTCCTCATGGCGACATGATCACCCACCGCCTCCTTCCACGCGCGGGATCGATGATCAATAGAGTCGTTCTTGTGATCTGGCATTCTCCACCATGTTTTCAGCTCAGTTCAATTTGTTACTACCCGATGATTTGGCATTTCCCTATTGCAGCACTTCGCGGCATTTACGGTGGTTAAATGCGAACTTGAATCCATGCCATCAAGCAGCCATGCCGTTGACAAGCCGGTGCCGGAACCAAGCTCAAGAAAACGAGCCGATGGTTTAGATGCGGCCAAGGTGCGCAGCAAAGAGCAGGTTAGCGGCTCTGATGCCATCGTAAAACCGAAAGCGCGAGTGTCAGCCCATATGCCGGTAAGAACTCTTGGTTCGTTGAGTTTGAAAAAATCGTCCATAGTGGATTAAAACATAATATGTACGATTGAAGTGCGGCACATTGCCGAATGACAGCAACTCGCACATAACGGAATTTTGCCACCTTCTGCTAACGACCCACAACGAACGGTCAACCACGACGTTACTAGCAGGTAGATCGCCGATTTTTTGGTACGTTCCCTAACGTAATAAATTGCACATTAAAACGTCACAACTAACTGTTAGCTTACACAGTGCAAATATGGATTAAGGAGGAAATGATTTTGAAATCGGAAATCACCTTTGGGCACCAAAACTGCCTAGTGCAATTGTTTAACGGCACAGACTTAGTTGAGTGCTTGACGCGAAGACGGGATTGCCAATGGGCGAGAAACATTGGGCATACAAGTTTAATGTGCCAAAACCCATCTGCGATTCAGTACGTTTATTTTAATAAGCGCAGTAATTTACAAACTGACGTGGTGGCCTTGGAGAGTGAAGATTGAGAAGCTCAGCCACGATTATGACTAAGCTTCTCACCATAGGCTCGCAAATCGGACGTAATGGTCATTCTAGGTTGTCTATTTAAAGTATTAAACACTTATAAATGGTTACCAAACACCAATGCGAAGAAGTTTATGCCCTAGCAGAAAAAAAGCGACTTAACTCGTTTTATAAGCCTTCGCCTGCTGAACAACTCGCTGTCGAGGCTGTGAATAATGCCGACCCTTTAGAGGTTATCAAACATGTTAATGCTATGAGAGCGATTCAGGATAAGACTCGATTAGCCAAAAGAAAATCTGAGGATGAGAACATAGCAGCAAGTATGTCAGATTCAATCATAGCCGCGATGCAGCGTTAAGGCCAAAGGATAACCTGTCTGGACGGTCAGTGTTGCGATGCAGCTATCGATTTGAATTCAGCGAAACTGGCAACTCTAGGATTGAGGGGAAAGTAATCATGTTTGGTGAGACTGCCAAATCGGTACCTATGGATGCCTATAAAATGTTGGGGTGAGCCAGTTCTTTACTGCAAGGTTCGTAGCCCTGCGCACACTATGCCCTCAAAGACTGACTGTGATTTAAGCCAAATTCTAATGTAATTTTTACCTGAAGAAACAAATTATGAAAACATTCAAGCTAATCGTATTAATTTTTACTTGGTTATTTGCGAATTGCTCTCATGCCACTGTGGTTGCCGGGAAAGATTACATAGTGTTGAACCAACCACAACCAATAAGCTCAGGAAAGAAAATAGAGGTGTTGGAATTCTTCTTCTACGAATGCCCTCATTGTTACCACTTGGAGGCACCGTTAAATGCATGGGAAAAGAAGATGCCAAAGGATGTCGAATTGCAATTCGTGCCGGTTATCTTCAGAGATTCTGAATTGTCATCGGCGCGTGCCTTTTATGCACTTCAATCTCTTGGGCAGAGTGCACGATTACATAGAGAATTGTTTGAAGCAATACATGTGTCTAATGTTGATTTAAGCAACGAGGTGAAGATAGCCGATTTCGTCACAAAACACGGAGTGGATCGTGTTAAGTTCAGTTCAGCTTATAACTCATTTTCGGTTCAAAACATGATATCTCGCAGCAATCAGTTGCAACGAAGTTATGAAGTGCGCGGCACACCAAGTATTGCGGTGGATGGAAAATATTTCATTAGTGGGCTACAACCCGATGAAACCATCCGAGTCTTAGATGAAGTAGTCACATTAGCACGCAAAGATCGGATTAACGCACTAAGAAAATAGTCCATGACTTAGGGGGAATGACCGTCATATATTCGGTGATGCCCATCGAATGCCGTACACGAAACCCGCTAAACTCCCCGTAGTTGGCGGGTTTTTTGTTTAATGCCGTATTTTCCCGTCTCACTCAGGAATGAAAGGTTGAATCAGTTTAGCCCAGAATTAGGCGTGGAGTTTTCTAGGGAAGCTTATCTCTACCATGCTCTTGAGTTTAGGGCTTGGATGGAAAGTAACCACGCGCCTTGCGGAGACGGGGATGCTCTCGCCGGTCTTGGGATTACGCCCTGGACGTTGCTTCTTGTCGCGCAACTGAAAGTTGCCAAAGCCGGACAACTTAACACTTTCGCTCAGTTCGAGCTGGGCGCGGATTTCCAGAAAAAACTCTTCTACTATATCCTTGGCTTCACGCTTGTTCAGACCAACTTTTTTAAACAGCAAATCCACGAGTTCCGCTTTTGTTAATGTCATGTTTCCCCCATTTTGCATACACAATTTGTTTCGTGCTGTTGTAGCATCGGCTAGGAGACACTGATGTGTAAGGCGCAGCTTTCAGCACAAAAGGCTCAATGAATTACGTTTGATTTAACGAACTTTTTAGCAGATGGGTGTTTGCAATAACGTTCTTTGCCAAAAGGTATTGCCCACGGGCAAAATATTTTATCCATCTTTTCCTCCAGACACACAATTATGTCGGTGCCAGCAACTCGATCCATTTTGCAGTTTTGGCAGTCGTTCTCCAGGTGATTTATGGATTGTTGGGTGCTTGAAGTCATGGTCTGCTCCTGTGGAGAGTATTCATCCCATCCTGGTTTCAAAGACCCCATTTATGTTAAGCCAAACCGATATTCGCTAGGCAGTGCATGTGCTAGAAGCTAGGTTATAACCATACTACGTTAGCGGGTACTAAGCAATGGTTTTGATCACTCGATGGCGAAAAGGGAGTGGGAGTGGAATTTGTTTTGTACAAAGAGCGTTACTGACAGTAGAGCAACTTGGATATTTATGGAAAGGTTCTCTGCCGATGCTCTTCATAAAATTAATGAAGCCGCTGGCTTCATTTCTGCCTCCATTCACAAGCTAACGAGATGGGCCTCCCAGTGGGAGAACGAAGCTTCACTGAAAGCATGTTTTGGTGAGGGATGGAACCATGCTGTGATTACGCACGGGGCGGAGAAATTTATTGTGGCATGTTGGGTTTATCACTATGAATCGTGGGTTTAAGCATGGACATCGGAGTGTCCTTGACCGGTGGTGATTTTATCAGGCTGTTTCTCTGCAAATTCCAGCGCCACATTCAGCGCCTCCATGAACTCATTGACCATGATGGGCTTGGTTATATAGTGGAAGAAACCTGCCTCCATGCCATTCTTGATGTCGCGTGGCATGGCGTTGGCGGTGAGTGCGAGGACGGGAATATGCGCCGTGGCCGGGTCTGCGTGCAGGATTTTAAGGGCTTCGTAACCGTTCATACCGGGCATATTGATGTCCATCAGGATCACATCCGGCAGGGATGCGCGTGCAATCTCGATGCCGCTATACCCGTCTACAGCGGCCAGCAGTCGCATATCTGGATGGCGCGCTATGATTTGCTTGACCAGTTGCAAGTTCGCCGGGTTGTCCTCTACATAGAGCAGCGTGTGTAGCCGCGCTTCGCGCGGCACATGAGGTTGGATTAATGCCGCCGCGTCGACTTCCTCCACGGAAAGGTGTGGCTCGGCAACCGAGACGAGTTCGAACCAGAATACGCTTCCCACTCCGACGGTGCTTTCCACGTCGATGATGCCCCCCATCAGTTCGATCAGTCGCTTGGCCACCACAAGGCCGATGCCTGTGCCTTCCACGCCGCCAGCCTCCTGCCCGAGACGATTGAAGACCTGAAAGAGCTGCGCCAGTTGTTTCGGAGACAGTCCCGCCCCGGTGTCTTTGATGCTGATGCGTATGCGCCCCGGCGCACTCTCGATGCATTTTACTTCGACCATTCCATGCTCACGGTTGTACTTGATCGCGTTGGAAAGCAGGTTGATGAGAACCTGCTTTACGCGAGTCCGATCGGCATGGACAAAATAGGGTATGTCGAATTGTGGAAAGGTCATGTGGATGCCGTGCTGTTTCGCTTGTGGTTCGATCATGCTCTGGCATTCGTGCATGACCTCGTCCAGCGACACCGGCTCCTGCGACAGCGGCGTATGCCCAGACTCGATCTTCGAGAGATCGAGGACTTCGTTGATCAACGTTAACAGATGCCATCCCGCCTTAAGAATCTGGGTTATGCTTTCTTTCTGAAAGGATGTTGGCGGTGGGGAATCTGACTCCATCAGTTGGGCAAAACCGAGGATGGCGTTGAGCGGGCTGCGCAACTCATGGCTCATGCTGGAAAGAAATTCAGATTTGGCCAGGTTGGCTTTTTCCGCCACAGCGGTGGCGTTCTCAAACTCAACGTTCTTTTCCTTCAGCATTTGATCTAGGCGATTGCGCTCCGTGACATCGCGTGCCGCAGCGAACACGCCTTGTAGCTTCCCGTCGCTGTCATAGAAGGTGGCCGCATTGTAAGACACCACTGTTTCCTTACCGTCTCTGGCGCGGGCAGTGAGTTCGTAGTCAGTGACGTTCTTTTCGCTCAGCACACGCTTGATACCTGCCTCGGCACGATCCTGATCGGTGAAGTAGTTTTTGAACGGTGCACCGATCAGTTCCTCACGCGTGCAACCGGTGAGTACCTCCATCTGTTGATTGACATCGGTAATGATGCCGGAAGGGTCAGTAGTCATCAGCGCGTCGATGTTGGATTCGATCAAAGAGCGCGTGTAGAACTGCTGGTCGCGCAAGGCCTGCTGTACGGCATATTCACCGGTGACATCGCGGAACACCAGCACGGCGCCAATCACTTGGCCTTCGCGGTCACGAATCGGTGCGCAACTGTCGGCGATATCGCACTCGCTGCCATTGCGTGCGATCAGTACGGTGTGGTTGGCCAGGCCATGTATCGTGCCCTGCGCCAAGGTTTCCTTTACCGGGATAGTGGCGAGGAGCCGGGTGTCTTTGTTGATGATGTGAAAAATTTCGTCCACTGGGTGACCAATGGCTTCCTCCAGTGTCCAACCGATGAGTTGTGCGGCAAGAGGATTCAGGAGCGTCGCACGCCCTTCGGCATCGGTGGCAATCACTGCGTCACCGATGGAGTTGAGCGTTACGGCGAGCTTTTCCTCGCTGATCTGCAAGGTCATGTTGGCTTGCTGCAATTGTTTATTCGACTCCTCCTGAATCTCAAGCAAATGCTGTGCTTCGAGAAGAGCTGCATTCTTTAGCCGCTGCTGTGTTCCTCTATAGATCAAATAAGCGAAGGCAAAGGCAAATAGAAGCGCAAGCAGGCTGGCGATAACAATGAAGGTAAACATGTGCCGCATGTTTGATTCGAATTTGTCATCGTCCTGCTTCCGCGCGACTTCCTCGACCTGGACGAAGCCTTTCATCTCGGTACGAATTGAATCCATCAACTGCTTGCCCTGACCACTGCCTACAACCGCCAATGCCGCAGCTATGTGATGGTTACGGCGCAACTCAATGGCCTCCGACAGTTTTGCCAATTTGGCATCTATTAACGGAGCCATTGCGTCCAGGTGCTTACGGGCATCACTGAGCAAGGTCATTTGACGCAATTGATCCAGACGAACGACGATGCCATCGCGCACCGCCAAATACGGTTCCAAAAATAACTCATCATCGGTCAACAAATAGCCGCGCTGACCCGTCTCGGCATCTTTCAATGAAGACAGCAAATCATCTGCGCTGTTCAATATGAGGTGGGTATGCGCCCGTGCCTCGGACGCTTCGTTGAGCGACCGGAATGAACTGAACAATACTACCACCAGTGCAACAAGTAGCACCGCACCAGCAAGCAAAGCAACAATTTTATGGGCAGTTTTCAAGGCAATTTATCCTCCGTTTAATGCGACGTCCCTTGGTATCGGATAATGTTGCAAGCACCCAACAAACGACACGACGAAGCAATCCAAGTGTCAATAGTGAATACGTAGGAATGGCTACACTAGCCTCCGATTGCGCAAGGCTATACCGAAAGTTTTTTACTAGCTGTGCGCCAGCGTACAGAGATGATATTGCGGAGGGCGATACAAATTTTGGTGGACGTTGTCCGCCGGATAGGGTTGTCGGGCAATGCCCAACCTACAGATTATTCTACTTGCCCCAAGCTGCATCAAGGTTGGCCTGGGCTTTGTCGTATTTCTGCTTGGCCTCAAGATATTGCTCCCAAGCTCGTTTTGTGTCCTTTTGCATTTTGTCCAATTGACTGTTTTCCTCTGCCAATTGTTTCTTTCGTTCCGCAACAACCTGCTGCTGTTGAGTGACTGCCTGAGCGTCAGCTTCATGCTGATCTTTCGCCTTGTCCATATCTTCCCGTGCCAATGCCACGGCGGTTTGTAGGGTGCTTATATCCTTGGCTTCAGCAAGATGGGAAAAAATGCATACGAGAGAGACAAAGCAAATAGCCAGATAGGCTCGAACTCGAAGAAGAGACACGATTTAACCCCCACTTAAATAATTTAGCTATTAATTCTACAGGATGATATCCGGACTATGATAGGACGAATATTGCGGTAAATCTACTCTGCACAATAACTGAACAATACCTAGTTAAGGGTATTAACATTTTCCCACGATTGTTCAGAATACGAATTGGGATTGTACGTCAGTCATTTTACGTATTAATTCTTGCAATTGTTGCGCTTCAAGGTTGAATTCGTGTGTCCGAAGTACGTTGTAATTCGCGGCACTCCTGTCCATAACGGTCACCCTCTCAAGCCATGATTAAACGCATACGCAGCGAACAACTCAAGCCCGGCATGTTTATCCACGACCTCAATTGTGGCTGGATGGATCACCCGTTCATGCTCAATACGGTCAATGTCAGTGACGAGAAGTCCATAGCTAAAATTATTGCTTGCGGCATCCGTGAGCTTTACATAGACACCAGCAAAGGGGCGGATGTGGTGGATGCTCCGACCCAGGATGAGTTCAACTCAGAAATACATGATCAGATTACCTCGGTGGTGAAGAGCTACGCAAACAAACCTGATAATAATACTGTCCCACTGAAGGAGGAAATTGTCCAGGTAAAAGCATTGCGTAATGACGCTCATCAGATTGTGCACAACTTTATGTCGGACGCCAGGCTGGGTAAACAGATCAAGATAGAGGAGATTACGCCGGTGGTTGAACATGTCTTTGATTCGATCATCCGTAACCAGGATGCGCTCGTTAGCTTGTCACGCATCAAACATAAGGACGAGTACACCTACCAGCATTCATTGAGCGTTTGCGTATTAATGGTGACTTTCAGCCGGACAATGGGATACGAGAGGGATGTTGTTCTGGAAGCGGGGATAGGCGGCCTGCTTCACGATGTCGGTAAAATGAAGGTGCCCGATAAAATTCTCAATAAGCCGGGCGCCCTGACTGAACCGGAATTGATGACCATGAGATCCCACGCCGCCATCGGGCGCGAATTGCTCAGGCAAACACCGCATGTGCCGGAAACTGCAATCTCCATTGCGGGGCAACATCATGAGCGTTACGATGGCACCGGTTATCCAGACAAAATACAAAAGGAGGAGATTTCGCAGTTAGGGCAAATGGCATCCATCGTGGACGTTTATGACGCGCTGACTTCCAACCGGATTTACCACGATGGCATGGAGCCTACCGCTGCACTTAAAAAACTATTCGAATGGAGCAAATTCCATTTCAATCCGCATTTGGTAGAGCGCTTCATCTGCATGATAGGTATTTACCCGGTCGGTTCGCTGGTAAAGCTTGAAAGCGGCATGCTGGGAATTGTTGTCAATCCCGGCAATGAAAATTTGCTCCGCCCTATTGTGCGAGTGGTGTTTGATACCCGGCGTGATTTTGCCGTTGCACCTCATGATATTGACCTTTCCGTTCAATCTGACGATAGCATAGTCGGACATGAATCACCCCGGAAGTGGGATATTTTCCCATTCAGTTATCTCAATTAAAATGGGAATAGTCCAAATCGTGAATTCACGAACCCTTGCAGCACTGTGGTGATTATCAGGTCGCCGCATGAAAAAGATGCATAAATATATGGCGCAAGACGCAGCGGAGGTACAGAATGGAAACTGGGCGCATGGCGGATTTTTCGTTGCAACCCCATCCGTAGCACCGCTGTGGAAATTGCACCCTGCTGTGCGATTTTTCGGAAAAACTGCCTGAAGACGGAGACTCGCGGTGAAAGAAAAATTAAAAATCCTGATTCTGGAAGACAACGTCAACGATGCCGAATTAATGGAACGGGCATTGCGAGATTCCGGAATTTACTTTTCGGCAGTTCGCACCGAGACGCGGGAGTCATTTGCGGCGGCGTTGAATGACTTTCATCCTGATTTGATCCTCTCCGACTATAGTCTGCCTGTCTACAATGGCCGGGATGCCCTCGAACTTGTACAAACAACCTCCCCAGAGACACCCGTCATCATGGTTACCGGTGCCTTGGGAGAAGAAGCCGCAGTCGAACTGTTGAAGGCCGGGGCAAAAGACTATGTTCTGAAGGACAGGATAACGCGATTGCCGTTTGCGATTGAGCGGGTGCTTGCTGAAGCGGAGAACGCTAAGGCGCGCCGCGAATCCGAGAGCTTGTTGCGAGTGAGTGAGGCGCGGTTCAGGAGTACGCTGGAACACGCCCCGATCGGGATGGGTGTCGCATCGATCGATGGCAGGTTCATTGAGGCCAATCAGTCTTTCTGCAAGCTTCTGGGATATACGCGGGAAGAGCTTTTGCAACTGACAATTACCAAGATCACCCATCCAGACGATAGGGCAATAAGCCTTGAACGAATTAAGGAAATGCTGGAAGGGAAAATCAATTCGTCCCAGCTTGAAAAACTTTATATCAGAAAGGATGGAAGAGCCGTTTGGGTACAGGTCACAGTCTCGCTGTTGCGGGACGATTCGGGCACGCCACTCAATTTTATCGGACAGATAGAGGACATCACTGAACGCAAGCGCTACCAAGAGGAAATCAGGCAACTTGCTTATTCCGATGCGCTGACCGGCCTTCCGAATCGCCGCTTGCTGTTTGACCGTTTGAACCAGGCGCTCGCCCATGCCCAAAGGCACAGGTGTTCCTTGGCGGTTATGTTCCTTGATCTGGATCGTTTCAAGGATGTTAATGACACCTTGGGACACGATGTCGGGGACGAACTCCTGAAAATAGTGGCCGAAAGGCTGGAACTCTGCGTGCGCGGAGGCGATACCGTGTCGAGACAGGGAGGAGATGAGTTCGTTATTGTCTTATCGGAAATTGCCCAGCAACAGGACGCCGCGCTTGTGGCGGAAAAAATCCTGGATGTGTTGAGCCAGCCCGTCACTATCCACAGGCACACGCTGAGAATCACCACCAGCATCGGCATAGCTATTTATATGGTTGATAGTGCGGATGACGCCATGAATCTAATGAAGAAGGCGGATATTGCGATGTACCAGGCCAAAGAGGCCGGAAGAAACGGGTTTCGATTTCATTGCGATGGACAATGCAATTCCGGAACGGGGGACAGGTGTTCCGATGTGAAAATTGGCCTTGCAAATGATTAGTGGGGTGAAAGAAGTGCGGGCTGAAGGCAAGCTCAACGAGGGGGCGACCATTTATTTTACTTTACCGACCAAAGAGAAAAATCATGAATAACGAAGTGAAAGAAGTGGAAATATTGTTGGTGGAAGATAATCCGACCGATGCGGAACTGACCATCCGGGCGCTGAAAAAAAGTAATTTAGCCAACAAGTTGGTGTGGGTGAAGGACGGTGCGGAAGCGCTGGATTTTATCTTCGCCACCGGCGTTTACGCAGAGCGCAGCGTGACAAACGGCCCCAAGGTGATCCTGCTGGACTTGCGCCTGCCCAAGGTGGACGGCATGGAAGTGCTGCGCCGGATCAAGGAAGACGCGCGCACCAGAGCTATTCCAGTGGTGGTGCTGACCTCGTCCAAAGAAGACGTGGATGTGGCAAAGAGTTACCAGTTTGGCGTCAACAGCTATATCAGCAAACCGGTGGAGTTCGATGAATTCGCTAAGACGGTAGCCGAGTTGGGGCTTTACTGGCTGCTGGTGAACCGACCGCCTTTGATAGCGAAGTAATTATGGAGCAGGCTGTCATGAAACAAGTTTTGCGGGTACTGATGCTGGAAGACATACCCACCGATGCAGAGCTGATCGAGCATGAGTTGCGCAAGGCTGGTATCGTCTTCATCTCGAAGCGAGTGGATACGCGAGAAGCGTTCATCCATGCGCTCGAAGATTTTCGGCCCGACGTCATCCTGTCTGACTATAAGCTGCCAGGCTTTGATGGCATGGCCGCACTGGAGATCGTGAAGCGCGATCATCCGGAAGTGCCGATAATCATGGTTACCGGCGCGTTCTCCGACATTGATGCCGTGGAGTTGCTCACGGCAGGCGCAAAGGACTATATCCTGAAAGACCGTCTGGCGCGGCTGGCGCCCGCAGTCCGGCGGGCGCTGGCGGCGGAACAGGTTGTCCGCGCGCGCAAGGTGGCGGAGCAGGCGTTGTGCAAGAGCGAAGCAAAGTTCCGTTCTCTGGTGGAAAGCTCCAGCGACTGGATATGGGAGATTGATGAAGACGCTGTTTACACCTACGCCAGCCCTCAGGTGTATGACCTGCTAGGCTACGCCGCCGAAGAGATCATTGGCAAAAAGACTCCATTTGAGTTGATGCTGCCGGACGAGGCGGTGCGCGCCAAGGCTAATTTCAAAGCGCTCATGGCGGAGGGCAAGCCACTAAGGCTTCTGGAAAACGCCAATCTGCACAAGAATGGACGAACGGTTTTTCTGGAAACCAGCGGCAATCCAGTTTTTGACAACCAAGGGGCTTTCAGGGGGTATCGTGGCATTGACCGCGACGTTACCGAGCGCAAACAGGCGCAAGCGCGTATTCAGAAATTGACCCGTATCTATGCCACCCTCAGCCATATCAACACAACAATTGTGCATGCCCGGAACCGCGATGAACTGTTTCGCGAGGTCTGCGAAGGGGCGGTCAAATATGGCAAGTTCGCCATGGCCTGGATAGGGCTGGTGGATGAGGCGACGCATAGTGTCAGGCCCATTTGGCATTATGGCGCCGGGGGAGGTTATTTGACGGATATTGTCATCAGCACCGACGATGTGCCGCAAGGCCGTGGCCCGACCGGTGCAGCAGCTCGCGAGAACCGGGTTGTCAGCATGGAGGATTTTGCCACCGACGAACGCTTGCTGCCTTGGCGTGAGGCGGCGCTGAAACGCGGTTTCCATGGTTTGGCTGGGCTGCCGTTGCGCTTCAAGGGTAAGGTGATCGGAACGCTGACCTTGTATTCGGAAGAGCCGAATTACTTCGATAGCGAACAGCTTGACCTGCTGGAAGAAATGTCAGTCGATATTTCTTTTGCGCTGGATAACTTCGAGCGAGAAGCATCGCGCCAACTCGCCGAAGAAGAGCGCACAGCAGCATTAACCAAGTTGAAGAAGTCGCTGGATGGCAGCATCCAGATGGCTGCAACCGTCACCGAGATGCGTGATCCCTATACCGCAGGACACCAACAACGTGTGGCCCGGCTGGCAACGGCGATTGCCAGCGAGATGGGGCTGGGTAGCGAGCAGGTTGACGGTGTGCATTTTGGCAGCCTGATCCACGATGTTGGCAAGATTTCCATTCCCGCCGAGATATTGAGCAAGCCGGGGCGGTTGACCGAGATTGAGTTCATGCTGATCAAGACCCATCCCCAGGCCGGTTATAGCATTCTCAAGGGCATCGACTTTCCCTGGCCGGTCGCCCAGATGATCTTGCACCACCACGAACGTCTGGATGGGTCAGGTTATCCAAGCGGACTCAAAGGCAACGAGATTATTCTGGAAGCGAAAATTTTGGTGGTTGCCGATGTCGTCGAGGCCATGTCATCTCACCGGCCTTACCGCCCCGGCCTCGGCATCGAGGCTGCGCTGGAGGAAATCGAACGTGGCCGTGGCGTGCATTACGATCCCCAAGTGGTAGATATCTGTGTGCAATTATTTCATGACAAGAAGTTTGATTTTTCCGATCACTGAAGCCTCTTTTAGGCGGCGTTCAAAAATTATTTAAGGATAAGAAATGGAACCCTGCTCATGGAAACTTGACTGGAATGATGATATGAGCGTGGGCATTCCCGAGGTGGATCAGGAACATCGGGAATTCATCCAGTCGATCAACGATCTTAATCTTGCCATAGCCAGCCGCATGGATCTGGCCGAGATACAGCGCAGGATACAACTGATTCTTGAACATGCCGAACTGCATTTTTCCCATGAAGAAATGCTTTTTCGACAGCGGAATTATCCTGATGCGGACGATCATGCGAACAAACATGCCCAGGCCATCGAAGCGCTGCACAAGACAATGGCGCAATGTACAAAAGACAGCCTGGAGCCGCAATGGATTGCAGCCGGATTGGAAGTGAAAAATATTCTGGTAACCCACCTTATGACAGATGACATGAAGTACAGGGATTATTTTCTTAGGTCTTGCAGTGAATCCGGTAACACCAGCAACGCTGATTCGACCGGAGAAAGCGCAAAACCTTCCGCGCTCCGTAAGGAGTGCCGGTGACATTGCGACTGCGTTGTGCGTATCTGTTTTTGTAGGCAAACAAGCAAGGGATAAGATCATGCGCAAGGTGATTGGTTGTTGGCCGGGGATAGGACAAACACCGATGTGGCATTCCGAAACTTCTCTATATACTCGAAACATATTCGAAATCATTCAAAGCCCTAAAATAATTAGGGCAATCAGATTTTTCTAAAGGGAGTAGCACAAAATATGAAAACTATCTTCCTTGTTGATGACTCCGCCACCATCCTGCTCAGCATGAGCGCAATCCTGTCCAAGGCCGGATATGCGACAGAGAAAGCCGCCAGCGCTGAAGAAGGAATGACCAAACTCAAGGGCGGGTTGAAACCGGATTTGCTCATCACCGACCTCAATATGCCCGGAATGAATGGCATCGAGTTCATCAAGGAGGTGCGCAAACTACCCAATCTGCGCTTCATGCCTATCCTGTTCCTTACCACCGAATCGCAGCAGTCCAAACGCGACGAAGCCAAAGCAGCCGGGGCCTCTGGTTGGCTGATCAAACCGGTGAACGCGGAACAGTTGATAAACACCATCAAGCTCGTAGTAAAGTAATTTCAGGAGCGCCAAATGTCTTTTAATGCAGCACAGATTAATCAGCGCCAGCTGATCGTTGCGCTCCTTACTTCCGCAACTTGCGCGGCAGGGGTATACCTACTGTATGCACCTTTCCATGTTTATTGGCTGCATGAGGCGATAGTCACGGCTGACAGAATGGTCGACACGGCAGGAGCCGCCATCGTCGCCCTGCTCAGCTTCATAATAAACAATGTTGTTTCCACGGCGATCTACAAGGATGCCTCGCTGGGGATGCGCGCTGTCCAACATCAACTCGACCAGACGATATCGAGTGGCGAGGACATCATCAACATTACTGCCAGCGACCTTGGCGACCTGTCCAGCCTTACCAAGCTTCTCAATGAACAACTGCATTCCATCACTGTAGAGACCGAGCGATCTGCATACGAAATCATGGAACGTCTGCAGGCCATTGATGGGGTCATCAACGAACTGATGTCCACCGTGACCTCCAGCGCCCAGGAAGCGGATGTCATGATCCAATCGGGCGAGAAAAGCGTCAGTTCGAACGTGGATTTGATCGAAAACCTCAACCACTACATTCAGGACCGCTTTACCGAATTCGATGCCGATCGCGAAAGCATATCCATTGTGGTGCAACAGGCGAAATCGCTGTCTTCCTTGGTAGAGCTAATCAAGAACATTTCTTCGCAGACCAATTTGCTCGCGCTCAATGCGGCCATCGAGGCGGCACGCGCCGGCGAAGTTGGGCGGGGGTTCGCGGTGGTGGCGGACGAGGTGCGCAAGCTATCCGGCGAAACCGATCTTGCTGTATCTAAGATTCAGGAAGGCATCGGCGACGTGGCCAAGTCCATCGAGGATCAATTCCGCAACAAACTCGAAAATTCCAACATCCAGCAACAGAAAGAAGTGCTGGAGAATTTCTCCCATCACCTCGACAGTATGGGCAGCAATTACCACAAGCTGATGAAGCGAGATGAAGAAATGCTCGCCCACCTTAGCAATACCAGCAACACGCTGTCTTCCATGTTCATGGATGTGATGGCGGGAATTCAGTTTCAGGATATCACGCGACAGCAGATCGAACAGGTGCAGAACGCACTCAGTCGCCTCGACACGCATGCCATGGAAATGGTTGAAATGATGCGCAGCAAGGATTTCTCCAAGGCCGCATCGATCAGGGAGCACATCGACCAGATCTACGAAGGCTATGTTATGAAAAAACAGCGCGACGTTCACTCCTCCACGCTGGATGGAGATGTTCAGACTAGCAGCACTTCCGACTCGCCGCAGAAAATCGAGTTATTCTAGTCTTATGGCGCAGATGCGTGTAATGCAATAGACGCACTTTCAATGCTAAATGTCACAAGGAGGCAGCACATGAAAAAGTCTGATCCGGGACACCGCAATATAACTATCAACGAAGATATGACCGTCTACAACGCATCGACGCAGAAGCCTATGCTGCTGAAAGCGCTGGCCGATTGTCAGGAGCTCGATCTCGATTTGTCACAAGTCAGCGAGATGGATACTGCAGGCTTCCAGATTCTGCTGCTGACCAAGCGTGAAGCCATCAAAGCAAACAAGACTGTGCGGCTGACCGCGCACAGCAGAGCGGTGACCGACCTGCTCGACCTGTACAACATGGCGAGCTATTTCGGCGACCCGATGGTCATCACGGCCAAGGAACACGCAGCCGGAAAATAAGTAAGGGCAAAGCAAGTTAAGAACGAAGAACAGAGGGGGATTTGATTATGGACGCGATTCAGCAAGCCTATGTGGTCGAAAGCCGCGAACTGCTACAGATGATGGAAGACAACCTGTTGCAGATGGAAGAAAACGGCGGCGATGCAGAAACTATTAATTCCATCTTTCGTGCTGCCCACACCATTAAGGGCGGGGCGGGTGTCATCGAATGCAAATTCATCGTGGAATTCACGCATGTACTGGAAAACTTATTGGATGAAATGCGTTCCGGGACGATCAAATCAAGCCCGGAATTGGTCGAAGTGCTGCTCGCATGCTCCGACCACTTGGGCACACTGATGGGCTGTGTGGAAAACGAGAGCGAGCCGGACAATGACGTCAACAAGGTCAGTCATTCATTGCACGAGAAGCTGCAACACTACTTGGGTAATACCTCCGTTGTGGCTAAGGAGATCGCACTGAGTGAGCCTAATGTGCAGGCCAGCGGCGGTGGCGAGATGGAGACTGACAACTGGCACATCTCGCTGCGTTTCGGCCCGGACGTATTGCGCAAAGGGATGGATCCCGCCTCCTTCCTGCGTTACTTGATGGAGTTGGGCCAGATCGTCCACCTGACCACGTTGCCCGACGCCATCCCGGATGCCTCCGGAATGGACCCAGAATCGTGCTATCTGGGTTTCGAGATTTCCTACCAATCCGATGCTGACAAAGCCAGGATCGAAAGCGTGTTCGATTTTGTGCGTGACGACTGCGTGGTCAATATCTGGCCGCCGCACAGCAAACTGGCAGATTTTATTAACTCCATCGAGACACTGCCCGAAGACACCATGCGCTTGGGCGAAATCCTGATCAAGTGTGGCGCTTTAACCCAGAGGGAACTGGATTTAGCGTTGAACGCTCAATCTGACCGGGAAGAAAACTCACCCCCTCCGCCCAAGATTGGCGACCTACTGGTCAATCAGGGTGCGGTCACAGCGGAAGTGGTGGAAGCCGCCGCCGTCAAGCAAGGCAAGGTCGCCGAAAAGAAAACGCTCGAATCCCAGCTCATCCGCGTGCCGGCCGCGAAACTGGATCAACTCATCGACCTGGTGGGAGAAATGGTCATCGCCAGCGCGGGAGCCAATATGCTGGCGCGCAAAAGCGGCGAGGCCGCGCTGGTGGAATCGACCTCTATCATTACGAGTCTGGTGGAACAAATCCGCGACAGTGCCTTGCAACTGCGCATGGTGCAGATCGGCGAAACTTTCACCCGCTTTCAGCGCGTGGTGCGCGACACCAGCCGCGAATTGGGCAAGGACATCGAGCTGGTTATCAGCGGCAGCGAAGCTGAGTTGGATAAGTCTGTGGTGGAAAAGTTGGGCGACCCGCTGATGCACTTGGTGCGCAACGCGCTCGACCACGGCATCGAATCGCCGGAAGTGCGCGCAGCCCATGGGAAACCGGCGCGCGGCACGCTCAGGCTCAACGCCTATCACGAGTCCGGCGCCATCGCCATTGAGATCATCGACGACGGCGCCGGGATGAACCGGGACAAAATTATCAACAAGGCGCGCGAGCGCGAATTGATCGGCCCTAACCAGACACTGACCGATAGCGAGATTTTTAGCCTGATATTCGAGCCTGGATTCTCCACCGCAGACAAGGTCACCAAAATCTCCGGTCGAGGCGTGGGTCTGGATGTGGTGAAGCGCAATATCACCGCATTGAGGGGAAGCGTCGAAGTGGAGAGCAAGGAAGGATCGGGATCAACCTTCCGCATCCGCCTGCCGCTGACCTTGGCGATCATCGACGGCTTTCTGGTGGGGGTGGGCAAAGCCTCCTACGTTATCCCGCTGGGTACGGTGGTGGAATGCATCGAACTCTCCGAAAAGGATAGAGCAGAAACAATCAACCGCCAGTACATAAACCTGCGCGGCGAAGTATTGCCTTTCGTGCGGTTGCGCGAACAATTCGAAATATCAGATCGCGGTGGTAAGCGCGAGAATATCGTGGTGGTGCAATACGCCGCACAGAAGATTGGCCTGGTGGTGGACGAGTTGATGGGCGAATTCCAGACTGTCATCAAACCGCTGGGCAGCATCTTCAAACACATCAAGGGTATTGGCGGCTCCACTATTCTGGGCTCGGGGGATGTGGCGCTGATCCTGGATGTGCAGTCGCTGGTGGCGTTAGCTACCGTGCAGCAGAATCGTGGGCATACGGCAGAAGTGGTGAGAATCTAATTTTACTGTTTTATAGAGGAGAATAAATCATGACCAACATGACTTTCAAGAGCAAGCTTATGGCACTGATTGGCGTTTTTGTGGCTGGATTTATCCTGTCCAGCCTATTCTCTTTCAGCACGCTGAACCAGGTCAAAGTCAACGGTCCGATTTATCAGGGCATCGCGCAACAAAAAGATCTACTGGCGGATATTCTGCCACCGCCCGAATACCTGATCGAGTCCTATTTGGTAAGCCTGCAAATGGCCACAGCGGACAAGACGGCTCTGCCCGCCCTTATTGAGAAAAGCCAGTCGCTTGCGAAAGACTTTGAGGATCGGCGCCAATATTGGACCAAAGAGTTACCTGATGGCGAAGCCAAGAATCTGCTGATCGACAAGGCCTATAAGCCGGGCAAGGAGTTTCTTGATCTTCAGACGAGCCAGTATATTCCTGCCTTGCAGCGCGGCGACGCCAAAGCTATCGAAGCCTTGCGTCCACAAATGGAGCAGAAATACGCGGAGCACCGGGCCGCCATCGATGAGCTGGTCAAAGTCTCCACGGCAACATCGGATGCACAGGAAAAGGAAGCGGCGGAGGTCATCCAGCATAAATCCATGCTGTCGCTCGCCATGATCGTCGGTTTCCTGCTACTCGGCGGCGGGGTATCGTGGTGGATCATGCGTGACGTCATGCATCAGCTGGGAGGCGATCCCGGTATAGCGGCCGAGGTTGCACAAAGGGTGTCCGAGGGAGACCTGACGGTGAACATCACGACGCGCGGTGGCGACACTTCAAGCCTGCTCTATGCCATGAAGTCAATGGTCGCAAAGTTATCCGAGATCATCACTGCCGTGCGCTCAAGCGCCGACTCCCTTGCCAGCGCTTCGGAACAAATCAGTGCCACGGCGCAATCGTTGTCGCAATCCTCCAGCGAACAAGCCGCCAGCGTGGAAGAAACCACCGCCTCCATCGAGCAGATGACCGCCTCGATCAGCCAGAACACCGAGAACGCCAAGGTCACCGACAGCATGGCAAACAAGGCCGCCAGAGAGGCCACCGAAGGAGGACAGGCCGTAGGCAGCACGGTCGAAGCGATGAAGAAGATCGCCGGAAAGATTGGCATCGTGGACGACATCGCCTACCAGACCAACCTGCTGGCGCTGAACGCCGCGATTGAAGCAGCACGCGCCGGAGAGCACGGCAAGGGCTTTGCCGTGGTGGCGGCGGAAGTGCGCAAACTGGCCGAACGCAGCCAGGTGGCCGCACAGGAAATCGGTGAGCTTGCAAGCAGCAGCGTGAGCATGGCGGAAAAGGCAGGCAAGCTTCTCGACGAAATGGTGCCGAGCATAAACAAGACTTCTGACTTGGTGCAGGAAATCGCCTCGGCCTCATCTGAACAGTCCAGCGGTGTCGCGCAAATCAACAGCGCGATGGGACAGCTCAATCAGACCACGCAACAAAACGCTTCATCCTCCGAGGAATTGGCGGCAACCGCAGAGGAAATGAGTAGTCAGACGGAGCAACTGCAGAACGTCATGACGTTCTTCAAGCTGGATAATACAGGCACTCAGGGCATCACCCCGGTACGCCACAGCACAGGCCCGAGCAGCAGCCAAGCGCCGAGATTGACCAAGATAGCCGCAAAAAAGCCTGTCGGTAAGGCATCAGCCGGAGCGCCCAATGAACAAGACTTTGACCGTTTCTAGGAAAACAACTAGCCATTCCACTAAGCAACTAAAAGACGGTTGCCAATTGGCTGGTTATAAGGTAGCAAGTTGCCAAGTCATTGGTTATAGGAGACTAGCATGAATCAGGCGAACAATATTCCAATCATCGCTGGACAAACGGCGACCGACGAAGATCATCAATATCTCACCTTCCTGCTGAGCGGCGAAATGTTTGCCATCGCCATCCTCAACATCAAGGAAATCATAGAATACGGCAACCTCACCGAAGTGCCGATGATGCCCGGCTTTATCCGGGGTGTCATCAACCTGCGCGGCAGCGTGGTGCCGGTAGTGGATTTGTCGGCACGCTTCGGGCGCAACAGAACAGAAGTGTCGCGCCGCACCTGTATCGTCATCATTGAAGTGGAAAACAATGATGAATCGAAGCAGGACATCGGGGTGATGGTGGACAGCGTCTCCGAAGTGCTGGAAATTCCGCGTAGCGAGATCGAGCCGCCGCCTGCCTTCGGCGCCAAAATACGCGTGGATTTCATCCATGGCATGGGTAAGGTGGCGGGCAAGTTCGTCATCATCCTGGACGCCAATAAAGTGCTGTCGGTAGACGAGCTGTCAATGCTTACCGACGCAGGCAGAAGTCACTTCGAAGCCGCAACGACCAATGTCGACTAACTGCAACCCAAGTTATATAGGAGGAAAGGAAGGAAAACAAAATGACTGTCGCACAAAAGCTATACCTGCTTATTTTCTGTTCCTCACTCGGCCTGATTTTGATCGCCTGCATAGACATTTACCAGGCCGGACGCGTCTATACGACGGCCAGTTTCGGCAACGACAACACCGTTCCTGCGCTGCTTGCCCTGAATAAGATCAGTGCCGGTGTGGGGCATACCCGAGTAGGCGTTTACCGTCACCTATTCCTCGGTACCGATGCCGCCAAGATGGCCGACATCGAGCGCAAACTTGAGGCGGCAGAAAACGAGGTGCATACTGGTTTGAAGGAATACGAGGTCACCATCGTCGACAACGAGGATCGTCGGCGTTTTGATAACCTCACCAACCTTTTCAATGAGTATTTGTCTGGCATGTCGCCTCTGCTCGCAAGCTCCCGCGCCAATAAGAAAGACGAGGCTAAGGAACTGATCCCCCCACTGGCCACCAAGGGATTCAAGCTGGACGATACCGTCGCAGAGTACGTCGATTACAAAGTGAAACTTGGCAAAAAGGCTGCCGCCGACGCGCAGTCCATCCAGTCATCGGCCATTGTCCAGACCGTCGGCATCGGTGTGTTGACCCTGATCGTCGTTGTCGCACTCGGCCTCTTCATCCTGCGTGTACTGTTGCGGCAACTGGGCGGCGAGCCGAAACACGTCACAGGCATCGTCCAAGAAGTTGCCGACGGTAACCTGACCGTCGCCATCGATACCAAGCCGAATGACAATAGCAGCATGCTCTTTGCCATCAAGGGAATGGTCGCAAAGTTATCCGAGATCATCACTGCTGTGCGTTCAAACGCCGACTCCCTTGCCAGCGCCTCGGAACAAATCAGCGCTACGGCGCAATCGCTGTCGCAATCCTCCAGCGAACAAGCCGCCAGCGTGGAAGAAACCACCGCCTCCATCGAGCAGATGACCGCCTCGATCAGCCAGAACACCGAGAACGCCAAGGTCACCGACAGCATGGCAAACAAGGCCGCCAGAGAGGCCACCGAAGGAGGACAGGCCGTAGGCAGCACGGTCGAAGCGATGAAGAAGATCGCCGGAAAGATTGGCATCGTGGACGACATCGCCTACCAGACCAACCTGCTGGCGCTGAACGCCGCGATTGAAGCAGCACGCGCCGGAGAGCACGGCAAGGGCTTTGCCGTGGTGGCGGCGGAAGTGCGCAAACTGGCCGAACGCAGCCAGGTGGCCGCACAGGAAATCGGTGAGCTTGCAAGCAGCAGCGTGAGCATGGCGGAAAAGGCAGGCAAGCTTCTCGACGAAATGGTGCCGAGCATAAACAAGACTTCTGACTTGGTGCAGGAAATCGCCTCGGCCTCATCTGAACAGTCCAGCGGTGTCGCGCAAATCAACGGCGCGATGGGGCAACTCAATCAGACCACGCAACAAAACGCTTCATCCTCCGAGGAACTGGCGGCAACAGCTGAGGAAATGAGCAGCCAGACCGAACAACTCCAGAGCGTGATGACGTTCTTCAAGTTGGCTGTAGGTACTCAGGGTATTACCGAAGTGCTACACAGCCGCGCTACGAGCCGCAGCCAGCACAGCCAAACGTCCCGAATATCGGTCAGTACCTCAGCCGTCGCACCGCCGATCGAAGCCGATCCGCAGGTATTCTCCAAAGCCCTCGATGCTCATGTCCAATGGAAAATGAAACTGCGCATATGTACCACCGATCACGGTAAGTGTCCCGATCCCGCAGTTACTGAGAAGGACAATGTCTGCGCACTGGGAAAATGGATCTACGGCGAGGGTCAGCGTTTTGCTGCTGACGACGAATTTCAACAGTTGCGCCAGCATCATGCCAGTTTCCATCGTTGTGCCGCACGCATCGTTCGTACCGCGCAGCAGGGCAAGAAGGGCGAAGCCGAAAATCTGCTCGCTGGCGAGTATGCGCAAATTTCGGCCAAAGTGATCAGCATACTGAACCATATGAAAAGTCGCTGCAAAACAGCGCAGGACTTTGAGCGTTTCTAGATAAAACGACTAGCCATTCGACTAAGCGCGATGAAACTTACGCTAAGTCGCTGGTTATAGGTGGCTGCAATGAATCAGGCGACAAAGAGGAAGTGAGCAGTCATGCGGAACGGCTCTTGAGCACGATGGGGTTTTTCAGGTTGTCGGGTTGGGATGCTTAAATGAGTCTCTAATAACTGTAGCTTTTAGAACGAAACATCCGGGTTAAAACAACTCGATTTTTTTCACGGGTGTCTTCTTTTGCGCGGCCAGCGAGCGTTCGTATTCCTGTTCCGCCTTGACCACTTCTGCGGCGTTGGCCTGAGTTGTAGGAATGCGCCGACAGAAGGCGTCGCCGCTCTGGGGCACGAAGACCACCTTGCGCGACCATGGGCCGTTGAAATCGGAGGCGACGAGCGGGATGCCCTCGCGTTCCAGCCATTCGTGGGCAAAGGCTGAATTACGTTCGCCTATGGCCATGCGGATAGAGCTTACGATGGTTCCTCCGCCGAAAGCTTTGGCGACTAATCTGGATTTTTTGGCACCTTGATTGAGCAGGCCGTTGACCAGCACTTCCATCGAATAATCGCCATTCATAATCACGTCAATATCGGCATTGGCGGCACCTGTGCGGCTGGGCAGCAAGAAATGGTTCATGCCGCCGATTTTCAGTTTTGGGTCAAACAGGCAGACGGCAACGCAGGAGCCGAGCAACGTGGAAATAGGTCGCTCAGTCTCAATCGCCCACCCGCCGGGATTGATGTTCCTGGCGATGCGTTCGAAATCCTTGCCTGTCTGATGGGTGAGGTCATTCATGGAATCGGGGCGGTGCCGGGAATCAGGACGACATCGTTGTCCATTGATAGCTGCATTCTACATGCAATATATGAATGATAAAAATACCGGATTCCGTCTAATATAAATGCCTGTGTATTGCATGTATGATTAACTCCATGGATAAACGTGAAGCTTTTAAGACTATCGCTACCCAAGTGGCACAGGGTGAGTTGGCTTTCCCTACTGGCGCCCAAGTGGCGCTCAAGGTGCGCCAGGCTCTGGACGATCCCAACGGCCATGTCGATACTGCTGCAAGGCTGATTCAGGCGGAGCCGCTGCTCTCGGCGCGGGTGATAGCCATTGCCAATTCCGTAGTCTACAACCGTTCCGGGCAGGAAATTACCGATGTGCGTGTAGCCGTGGCCCGGCTCGGGTTCAGTACGGTGCGGTCATTGGCGATGGCTTTGGTGACGCGTCAGATGGCGGGTAAATCGACTGACCAGAAGCATCAGGAGTTAGTGAACAAACTGTGGGAACACACCGCCTACGTTGCTTCACTTGCTCATGTGTTCGCACGCCACGTAACCCATCAGGATACTGAGACCGCCCTGTTCGCCGGCATCGTTCACGAGATCGGCGGATTTTATATGCTCTCACGTGCCGGGGAATTTCCGGGATTGCTGGATGACGATTTCACGGATTGGCTCGAACACGGTGAAATCGAAGTAGGGCGTGCAGTGCTCAATAAGCTATCGGTGCCGGAATCCGTAGCAACTACCATTGAGGCATTCTGGGACGGCTTCCTATCTATGCCGCCGGTGACGCTGGCGGATACCTTGTTGCTTGCCGAAGAACTCTCCCCGGTACCGTCACCGTTACATCAATTGGATGCAAGGGAGGCTGGCGAGAATATGACCGCAAGCATCGAAATGGTGATTGGCGAGGAAACGCTTACCCGTATACTCAATGAAGCGGCAGAAGAGGTTAGCTCGCTGACCAAGGCATTACAGTTCTAGGCGAGCTTCCAGATCATGAGTTACGAAATCAACGATACAGAGTTCAAGCGTCTAAGCAGCCTGCTCTACGATATTTCCGGTATATCGCTTTCTGACGCAAAAAAAATGCTGCTCACCGGTAGACTGTCCAAACGGCTCACCGCGCTGGGCCTGAATAATTATACTCAATATTTTAAGTATGTAACCGATGTCGCCCATAGCGATGAATTACAGTTCATGGTGGACTTGCTTACCACCAACGAGACCTATTTCTTTCGCGAGCCGCAGCATTTCGATTTCCTCAAACAAATTGCCCCGCCCGCCATCAAGCAGGGGCATAAGTTTCGCGTGTGGAGCGCCGCCGCCTCCGTCGGCGCGGAGGCCTATACTATCGCCATGATCTTGGCCGACAAGATGGGAGAGGATGGCGCCTGGGAAATTCTCGGTACTGACATCAGTAACTCCGTGCTGGAGCAAGCGCGGCACGGACACTATGGTATTGCTGAAGCGGACAAGATACCTCCCGCGTACCTGAAAAAATACTGTTTGAAGGGTAAAGGCGATCAGACTGGCACTTTTCTGATCGACAAGAAACTGCGCCAGCATGTAAATTTCGAACAATTGAATTTGAATGTTGAAGGGATGAAAAAGACAGGCGATTTCGACGTGATCTTTTTGCGCAATGTGCTTATCTACTTTGACATCCCGACCAAGCAGCGCGTCGTCGCTAATCTGATTCCGTGTTTGAAGAACGGTGGCTATTTGATCGTCGGTCATTCCGAATCACTGAACGGCATTACCGATGCCCTGACGCAGGAGAAGCCAACCGTCTATAGGAGGCTGTGAGTATGGAAGTGATAGTCCCTGTCCGCGAGGTCTATCTCAGACCGGGTGATTTCTGTTTCGGGGAAGGGAAGCTGCGCATCACCACGCTGCTTGGCTCCTGTGTCTCGATCATCCTGTGGCATCCGTTGCTCGTCCACGGCGGGATGTGCCATTACATGCTGCCCAGCCGCAACCAGCCACGCGGGAAACTCGCACCAGACGGAAAATATGGCGATGAGGCAATGGAATTATTCATGCTCGAACTCAAGAAACGCCATACCGTGCCCACACAATATCAGGTGAACGTATATGGTGGCGGAAACATGTTCGATGATCGGGCATCGAACGGAATGGACATCGGAAAACAAAATATTGAGATGGCGCACAGCATGCTCGATGAACAGGGATTCACCGTGGCATATGACGACCTAGGCAGTTTTGGTCACCGCAAGATCGAATTTGATGTGTGGAGCGGCGAAGTAAGAATGATCCACGTAGACCACAGGAAAACGGGAAGCTAATGGGCACCTCTAATATAACCTGTCATTCCCGCGAAGGCGGGAATCCAGCGGTTTTATTCAACATGCATTTGGGGTTTGTCCTTGCTGCGCAAGGGTTTTTGCTTTAGCTGGATTCCCCCGCCTTCGCGGGAATGACGAAACTTGAATTTTTAGAGACACCCAATGGAAAAAATAAAAGTATTGATCGTGGATGATTCCGCAGTAGTGCGCGAGGTCGTCAAACAAGTGCTGGAGTCTGACCCGTCCATCAAGGTCATCGGCGCAGCCATGGATCCTCTTTTCGCCATGGAAAAGATGAAAGTGCAGTGGCCGGATGTGATTGTGCTCGATATCGAAATGCCGCGCATGGATGGACTCACCTTCCTGCACAAGATCATGGCCGAACATCCGACGCCCGTGGTGATCTGTTCTACGCTTACTGAAAAAGGCGCTCAGGCGACCATGCAGGCGCTTGCTGCGGGCGCCACCAGCATCATCACAAAACCCAAGATGGGCTTGAAACGTTTTCTGCAGGAAGATGCGTCCAACGATCTAGTTGAAGCCGTCAAGGCTGCTGCGCGCGCCAATGTGCGCCGACTGGTGGATACCACGACGCTGCGTCGTCCGCTCGATGTCAGCCCCAAACTCAACGCTGATGCCATGTTGGCTCCGCCCGGCTCAGTCCGCCTGGGGCAGACCTCCGAGCAGGTTGTCGCCATCGGCACTTCCACTGGCGGCACCCAGGCTTTGGAAGCTGTGCTGACTGCGTTGCCACGTATTTGCGCGGGCATCGTGATCGTGCAACACATGCCAGAGGTGTTTACTGAAGCTTTTGCGCAACGGTTAAATAGCCTGTGCCAGATCGAAGTGCTGGAAGCAAAAAACAATGATCGCGTGATTCCCGGTCGTGCGTTGATCGCCCCCGGCGGCAAACATATAATGCTCAAGCGTAGCGGTGCGCAATATCACGTAGAGGTGGTAGAAGGGCCTTTGGTGAATCGTCACCGGCCATCGGTGGACGTGTTATTCCGCTCGGTTGCCAAGTTTGCGGGCAAGAATGCGCTGGGTATCATTATGACCGGAATGGGCGACGATGGCGCACGCGGCCTCAAGGAAATGCGCGATGCGGGGGCTTATACCATAGGGGAAAACGAGGATACTTGCGTGGTGTACGGAATGCCAAAAGAGGCGATGAAACTGGGCGCGGTATGCGAGGAAATACCACTACACCAGATCGCCGGAAAAATCAGCGCAGTCCACGCCATGATTTCTGGCAGATAATCAGACATTATTCACGAAGGTATCCCCCATAAAATGCCCTTTTCCATTCGTCTAGTCACTGAATCAGACGCCCAAGCGTATGAGGCTTTTATGGCTGCGATTTCTGCGGAGGAAATTGATACGCTTGATCCTCGCCAAAGCATTCCTACGCTTGAGCAGGTGAAGCAATTCATCGCTGCGCATACAGGCGAGCGCTCTGCAATATTTCTAGCTGAGGAAGAAGGCCAGATCATCGGCACAATAAATCTCACCCGCTTCGGGTGGCCCCAGTTGGATCACGTAGTATGGCTAGGTCTCAATGTTGCATCTAAATTTAGAAACAAAGGAGTTGGACGCAGCCTGCTAGTTTACGGGTTGCAATGGACCAGCCAAGTTCCACAGATAGAGCGGGTAGAGCTGGAGGTAATTTCTAACAACTTCCCTGCAATTCACTTATATGAATCGTTCGGTTTCGTTCGTGAAGGTGTTAAGCGCAGTGCTGTAAAAAAGGGTGGACAATACCTTGATATTTTTGTCTATGGCTTTTTGACTAAAACGGGTTAACCCGTCGCACGAAGGACTCTACGCAAGCATGTTGGCTGGAGGGAAATTATTATTACCCCCTCAGAAACTGACTGTCTTTTGAAATTCAGGAAATTACGTGAGTACCTGGATTTTGAGCGCGCCTTGGGTTTTAAATAAATAAGGCCATTCTATCCAACGCCTTGTTGTTTAGAATGGCCTGTGCTCTTCAAACCTCTTCCATTTCTTGGTTCAAGAATGGTAACAGGCGGCTACATAATCTTATTTATGGGAATTGCGATATTCGTCAGCCATTTCAATCTGACGTTTTGCTTGCTGCAAAAGTTCTTTTGCTTTTGCGGCGTGTCCACCAAATTCACCTTCACCTTGATTGTTTTTGTTTTCTTGAGCACGATCTATATGCCCAATAGCCTCATTGCATTTTTGGTATGCATCTTTCAGGTTTGGGTGTGTAATCATGGATGCATCCGCAGATACACAGCCAGCAAAGATGGCCGCAGACAAGAAAACTACCAGTTTCAAACTATTCAAACTGTTCATAATTTCTCCTTTGTTGTATGAAATTACCTTTCAAAAATTTGAAAAGTGATTACTTAACGCATAGGGTTCAGATTTTGTTGACACGAATCCCTTTTAGCACCGCACCGAATATGACTAGAAGTCAATATACCAAAGCACCTGAACCGTTGTGATAATTAGAATTTTGTCGCCAGCACCTTTTCCAGCTTGATTTGGTCTGCGGTGAAACCGCGTATGCCTTCGGCCAGTTTTTCCGTAGCCATGGCATCCTCATTCATCTGCCAGCGAAACTCAGCTTCGGTTATACGCGCCGGGCGAGGTTGGTATACACCAAGATCGGACAGGCGGCGCACGAGCTGCCCCTGTCCTGCTTCAAGCTCCTTCAGCAAGGATGGGGCGATAGTCAGTCGGTCACAGCCTGCCAGTGCCAGGATTTCACCCATGTTACGGAATGACGCGCCCATGACGATAGTCTTGTAAGCGTAGGTTTTGTAGTAGTCATAAATCTGCCGCACCGACAACACACCTGGATCTTCCTCAGCCGTAAAATCGTGCCCGCTGTGCGCCTTGTGCCAATCGAGGATGCGACCGACGAACGGAGAAATCAACGTCGCGCCAACCTCGGCGCCTGCACGCGCCTGCGCAAAGCCGAACATTAGGGTGAGGTTGCAGTTAATGCCTTCGCCTTCGAGTATTTCCGCAGCCTGAATGCCTTCCCAGGTGGAGGCGATTTTTATCAGCACACGATGGTTTTCGATACCCGCATCGTTATACAGTCCGATCAGCTTGCGCGCCTTGTGCAAGGTAGCTTCCGTATTGAAGGAAAGCCGCGCATCCACTTCGGTCGAGATTCGTCCCGGCACAATCTTGAGCACTTCAAGTCCGACATTTATCGCCAGCTTGTCTAGGGCGTCATGCACCTGCTGTTCAGGATTTGCGCTCTGTGCTTTGGCCCAGGCAATCGAGTCCTCGATAAGAGGCGCATACTCGGGCAACGATGCCGCCTTGAGCAGCAGGGAAGGGTTGGTGGTGGCGTCCTGCGGGAGATGATGGCGGATCGCCTCGATATCCCCCGTATCGGCCACAATTGTAGTCATGGATTTCAGTTGTTCGAGCAAATTTGCCATGTGTGACTCTCCTGTGAGTTGATGCAAAATTATACGTCTGAGCTGGTAGCGGAGCGCCGCATTCCCGGATTGCACGATGTTCCATCCGGGCTACGATCCCCACGCTTAACCCAAATATTCCAAACATAGATCACGGATCATTCCTTCCTCATCGGCGGGGATGACCAGTATCGGTTTGGAACCGGGCAAGCCAATACTGGCCTGACTGGTTTGCTTAGCTGCATTGTCCAGTTCAAAACCAAGAAACGCCAGCGGGTTGCAAATGCTTGCGCGAATTTCAGGTGAGTGTTCTCCTATGCCACCCGAGAAAATAAGCGCATCCATGCCACCCGCCTTGGCGGCAAAGCCGCCGATAGCGGCGCGCACCTGGCGGCAGAAATAGGCGGCCGCAAATTTTGCCTGTTCACTATTGCTGGATAGCAGATCGCTCATCTCGGAACTTTCACCGCCGGATAGCGCGAGCAGCCCCATCTTGTGAAACACCATGTCGCTCAATTGTTCGGGGGGATAACGCTGCGCCAACTCCAGCATCACGCCGGGATCAAGGTCGCCGCTCCGGGTTCCCATGGTAATGCCGCCAGCCGGGGTGTAGCCCATGGTGGTGTCCACTGATTTCAGATTCTCCAACAGGCACAGGCTGGCGCCGCTGCCAAGATGCGCGACGACAACTTTGCCATGCGCGGCCTTACCCAGAATTCCAGGCAAGACCTTGGCGATATGCGCGTAATTGAGACCGTGGAAACCGAAGCGGCGCAGACCTAGCTCGCTCGGGATGGGCAGGCATTTGGCTAATTCTGGCATGGCAGCGTGAAACGCCGTATCGAAACACGCCACCTGTGGCACGGCAAAACGCTGTGTGCATAAATCAATGCCGAGCAGATTGCCCGGCAAGTGCAGCGGCGCAAGATGAATCAGACTTTCCAGTCGCGCCCGTTCTGCATTGTCAACCAGCCTTGCCGCATCAGCGATGTCGCCGCCATGAACGAAGCGATGCCCCACTATGTCGGGCATATCGCCGCTCAGATCAAGCATGAGCCGGTCGAATGCTTCTTGAGGTTTACGCACATGCCCATAATGTAAATTGCGTCGCGAGCCGTCGGCATGGAACAGGCTCGCCTTGAGGGACGACGAGCCGCTGTTGATAGTGAGGATGGTTTGCATAAAATTGTTGAGAAGGGGCAAGGGATAAGGGGCAAGGGTAAAACCTCCGCGCCCTTCCCCCGTTAGCGACGTAGGAGCGAACCTTTCACAGTTTCAATACGGCCAAGTCCAGCCATCCACTTCAGGCAAGTCTATACCGTTTTCATAAGCATAGTTACGGCACTCGATCTGCATGTCGAGCATCTTTTGCTTTACATGTGCTCCCGCCACATGCAAGGCGGGGATGCGGTCGATCACGTCGATTACCAGGCTGAAACGGTCGATCTCATTCTGGATGGCGAGTTCCAGCGGCGTGTTGATGCTGCCTTTTTCCTTGTAGCCGCGCACATGCCAATTCTTGTGGTTGTTGCGGCGGTAGGCGAGGCGGTGAATTAGCCAAGGGTAGCCGTGGAAATTAAACATGACCGGCTTGTCCAGCGTGAACAGTCCATCGAAATCCTTGTCCGACAGGCCGTGCGGATGCTCACTGGCCGGTGTCAGTTTGTAGAGATCAACCACGTTGATGAAGCGCACTTTGAGATCGGGGAAATTTTCGCGCAACAGGACGATTGCCGCCAAAGCCTCTTTGGTCGGAATGTCGCCCGCGCTGGCGATCACTACATCCGGTTCGGCACCTTGATCGTTGCACGCCCAGTCCCAGATACCTATGCCTTTGGTGCAATGTTTGACTGCTGCATCCATGTCGAGAAATTGCAAATGCCTCTGCTTGTCGCAAACAATGACGTTGATGTAATTGGTGCTCTTCAGGCAATGATCGGCGACCGACAGCAGGCAGTTAACATCGGGCGGCAGATAGATGCGGGTCACGTCCGGGCTTTTGTTCACCACCACGTCGAGAAAGCCGGGGTCTTGGTGGGTGAACCCGTTGTGATCCTGCCGCCACACGGTGGAGGTGATGAGCAGGTTCAGCGACGACACCGGCGCGCGCCACGGCACGTCTTTGGACATGGCCAGCCATTTTGCGTGCTGGTTGAACATCGAGTCGATGACGTGGACGAAAGCTTCGTAAGTGGAGAAGAAACCGTGACGCCCGGAGAGCAGGTAACCTTCCAGCCAGCCTTCCAGCGTATGCTCGGACAGCATTTCCATCACGCGCCCATCTGGCGACAGTTCACCGCCGCCTGCATCTTCCGGCAGATAATCGGCCAGCCAGGTTTTCTTGCTGACTTCGTAAATATTGTCCAACTTATTTGAACTGTTTTCATCCGGGCCAAACACGCGGAAGTTGTGCATGTTATCGCGCATGATGTCGCGCAAAAATCTACCCAGCGGACGGGTATTCTCGGCGGTGGTCGTGCCCGGTTTGGTCACGGCAAATGCATAATCCTTGCAGTCAGGCATGTGCAATGCCTTTCGTAACAACCCGCCGTTGGCATGACGATTCGCACTCATACGTCGATTGCCTTTAGGAGCCAACGCTTTCAGTTCAGGCAACAGCGTACCGTTCGCGTCAAACAACTCTTCCGCCTTGTAACTCTTCAGCCACTCTTCCAGCTTGGCGAAATGTTCCGCTGTCTTCACGTCGCCGATCGGCACTTGATGCGAGCGCCAGAAACCTTCCACCTTCTTGCCGTCCACTTCTTTCGGGCCGGTCCAGCCCTTGGGTGAGCGCAACACGATCATCGGCCAGCGCGGGCGAATCGCGTTGCCGCTACTACGTGCTTCCTGCTGGACGCGGCGGATTTCCAGCACGCATTGCTCCATGGTGGAAGCCATCGCCTGGTGCATAGTCTCCGGGTCGCTGCCTTCCACGAAATAGGGCGTCCAGCCATAACCCTTGAACAAGTTTTCCAGTTCCTCGTGCGAGATGCGCGACAGGATGGTAGGGTTGTTGATTTTGTAGCCGTTCAGATGCAGGATGGGCAGCACTGCGCCGTCGCGGATCGGGTTGAGAAATTTGTTGGAATGCCATGAGGTCGCCAGCGGAGCGGTTTCCGATTCACCGTCACCCACCATCACGGTTACGATCAGATCGGGGTTGTCATATGCAGCACCGAACGCATGCGAGACGCTGTAACCGAGTTCGCCGCCTTCGTGGATCGAGCCTGGCGTCTCCGGTGTGCAGTGGCTGCCGATGCCGCCGGGGAAGGAGAATTCCTTGAAGAATTGGCGCATCCCTTCTTCGTTCTCGCCCTTGTTTGGATACACCTCGCTGTACCTGCCTTCCAGATACACCGGGCCCAAAATGCCGGGCGCGCCATGCCCCGGCCCTGCCATGAATATCGCATCCAGATCATATTTGTTGATCAGCCGATTCATGTGAATGTAGGCAAAAGCCAATCCAGGACTGGAGCCCCAGTGACCAAGCAGGCGCTTCTTGATATGTTCGAGTTTGAGTGGTTCTTTGAGCAGCGGGTTGTCGCGCAGATAGATCATCCCCGCAGCGAGGTAATTGCAGGCACGCCAGTAGGCATTGATATTGTTAATCTCGTCTGCGGAGAGGGGCGTTTGATTTGAAGTCATAATATTGTCCCTTGATATGTTCATGGCATTATCCTCTCAATCAAAATTCTTTTCGAAGGGTGCTGGTATGGAGTTTCCTATCCTACCAAGCGAGATTGACACTGAGATTACAGCAGGACTTTCAACTCATAAATACCCATAATCAGGTAGTTCGCCCAATTTGGTTGACTGGTCTTGGAACGGTAGGGGCAAACGAGGCTGTAGAAAAACTACTTGAGGAGCTGGCCTAGCCGTCTCTCTCGAATGTACGCTTTTGGCTAGAAGCACAATGCTATAAATCTAGACCTGACCCCAAGATTCTTTTGCTTCACGTCAGGTAGCAGACATTAAATCTGATGGGAATTTGTGATGAGGAAGGTCTCTTTCCACCCCAAGCGGCCAGATTAGGCTCCAGTTAACGGTCATTGGAATTTCGAATATTTTTGTCAAAACTGTAAAAGAAAACAATTAATTTATCTTGTGGGATATAGTTTACCTGTGAAAACTCTATTGTTGTAGGGCTTGCCTTTAAAGGTTTGCCAGGAAAACACAGGGATACTATGTCACCTGGCAATTCCTTTTTGATAATTAATTTGAAGTTCCCGATTGGACCTTTCCAATTCCTTCCAGTACCTAGAATATATTCAACTTCACCAAGACTTATTGGATCTTTACCCTCGATTTCATTATGAGATTTATCATGCTTGTTTGCTATGGCCTTTAGCGTTTTACTATCCATACAAACATCCACACCTTTTTCGCTAGGGATATCATAGTAACTATATCGCATCCCTACGAACGGCTTGTATTCATGAACTACTTCGATTTCCTTTCCTGCCGGGAAAGCTTGTTCCCAATATGCTGTTTCAGCAACCTTCCATCTATTTTCACCTCGTCTTTCGTTAATTAGCTTTGCAATTGCAGCCTCCTGATGTTCAGATAAGCCACATTTTATTTCCATCGTTTTGTCATTAACATCGCAATCGCCAAATGTTTCAAATATTTGTTCATCCGACAAACCGATTTTTCGTAGATTGTCAGTAATATCTATTCCGTCAAAAGAAGTTGCCACTCGATCTGTTTTTGTTTCGAGTTCCTTTCCATCTACCCATACATGAAAATCCTCCAATGGCTTTTCATTTTCACGGCCTGCGCTAAAACCGGGATTAAACCCATACGGCGGCATAGGAAATGCAACAATAGTTTTAATATCTTGCTTGGACTCATTCAAAAAACGATAGTGAACTCGGATTTTTGTTGGGGAAATTTCAAGGATTTCTTGAACCATTTGAATGTTATCGGTCTTTAATAGCGTAAGGCCTCCAGCCCCTACGCGTGCGAGGCTGTCATTGGCATATGAATAAGCTGAAATCACGAAAATCAATCCACCCAGAATAATCCATGTGATTTGCTTCATGCAGTACCTTTATAAGTGTGAAAATTCATAATTGGAGTATGCACTCGACTGACCGGAAATGGCCGATAGTTCGCATTCGGTATTCTACTAGTCGAACGACCGCTTCACTATAGATTGCAGACCTCCATTTCAGATATGTGAATTACGGCTTCTGGCACATTGCGACCAGTCAGGCCGATAGCTTTGATACAAATTCTATGGCCGCTTACTGCCCGATAGTTCAATTGCTGGTTATCGCTACGCGAGTTCCACGTCAATCAGACATTACAACCGTGCGGGTTCGAAGCTCGCATCCAGATTCAGGTCGTCGCAGTAATCGAGAAAATTTTCGCGCAAGGTGGGAATGTGGACCTCGGCATGAATGCCCACTGTCATGGTGACGGAAAACATGGGTGTGCCGGTGTGTGGCGCTGGATAGGTGTCGGTCTGGAGTTCTTCGATATTGATGCCGTTTTTGGAGAAGAAAGCGGACAGATTGCGAACGATGCCGGGATGATCCATGGACACCACATCCACTGTATACGGAATCACCGGTTGCGTCCGATCCCGTTTTTGGGTTCGTTTGTGAATAATGGTGAGCCCCAACTGATCGCCCAGCAGCCCCATTTGTCCCTCAAGCTTGGACAGTGCATTCCATGCCCCGGAAAGCAGCATGATCAGGGCGAATTGTCCGCCCAATACGGCCATACGACTTTCTTCGATATTGCATCCGCTCTCGGTAATCTTGCTTGAAAGTTGATCGACGAGACCAACTTTGTCTTCTCCGGAAGCGGTGATCACCAGGTAATTATTTTGAGTGTCTATGGTCATGGGGTGCTGAAATGAAAAAGTCGAATGGCTTCAAGTGTAATGCCCAAAACGAAAATGCGCTACTGTGTAGGGACGGCATGTCACGACGGCAGTCCCAAAGGAAGTCCTTCGCATGAGGCGATAGCAATCTGGCGCCTACAGGGTTTTTCTCTCGATTTCTTCGATTGATGAGTGGCGCACGTCATATCCCTTGACCATGAATATCACATATTCTGATATGTTCTTGGCATGATCGCCTATGCGTTCGATCGACTTGGCCACAAAAAGAAAGTCCAGTGCTGTGGAAATGGATCTTGGGTCTTCCAGCATATGGCATATCAGGTTACGCGTGATGACGTTACATTCCTCGTTGACCTTGTTATCTTGCCGGATTACCTGAGTGGCGATGCTCGTATCTGACCGCGCAAATGCTTCTATTGCGTTATCCGCCATGCTTAAGGCCAAGTCGGCGCAGTGGCTTATATCGACGGAACGGGGCAGGTTGAGTCCACCTTGTTGAAAGAGCATTTCTGCTCTCCGTGCTATCAGTTCTGCCTGGTCGCCTATCCGTTCAAGATCGGTAGTAATTTTTAATACCGTCAGTATCGTCCGCAGGTCAACAGCTTCGGGTTGGCGCTGTGCGAGAATCAGGTTGCACTTCCGGTCTGTCTCGATTTCCAGGCTGTTGACTTGGTAACCCAAATCCAGCGCCCGCCTCATCAAGGCTGTATCACCGTTATTCAAACTCTCCATGGCGAGCCGAAATTGTTGTCTGACCAGCCCACCCATTTGTACGACGCCATCTATTACCGCATCAAGCTCAAGATCAAACCGCTTGGATGTATGTTCGCCACTTGTCACCACAATATGCCCCTTCTGTTAGATGCCGTTCGGGTTTTAATGTCTTTGTATCTTTGGCGATGATGGCAATATCCGGGTCGCGGAAAATCATCCCCGGCAAGTCGTCATGATGCGATCATCAGGCCATTTCCCAATGGCGCAATTGGCCAATTTTATTCGACGGCAACAGCAAAAAGATGGCATCCAATAAGATGCCATAAAGGGGAAACGAAAATCAACCACTGTTCGTTCTAATTTTATCATCCAGCTATCCTGTAAATTATTTCAGTAATGTTAAACGTAAGAGCGCAGCAATAAATTTGTTACGCAACGAAGGGCGGAATGACGAAATTCGAATTTTTGCTGCGTAGTTATATTATGGCAGTGACCAGAATCCACAGGCGGCACCGATAACGGCAATGCCATGCATTTTCATGGCTCTCAATCTGACATGGTTTCTTTGGCATAGTCTCTCTGGTTGATAAACAGGCTATTGCCATGCACTTTCTTGGCCATCTTCTTGGACTCGGCAGCGACTACCGCAATGTCGCGGTGGGATTTAAATACCTTTGGTTTAACCGGCACTGCCCCAACGGAGAGGGTGGTCAGGTTGTGGAATTCCTTTTCTCCGCGTCGGTTCTCGGTAACATAACCGCCGCGATCAACATCGAGCGGGTTGAAAAAAGACATCACGTCCATCCCGAATTTTTCCAGCATGGTTCGACAACGTGCTTCCCAATCAGGACTGTGGAACAACGCAATAAAATCGTCCCCACCGATATGCCCCACGAAATCGATTTCCGGATCGCATTGTTCGCTGATTACCTTCGCCGTCATCTGGATCAACGCATCGCCCATGCTGAAACCATATACATCATTAAACGGCTTGAAATTGTCCAAGTCGAAGTAGCAAACGCAAAATGGTTCTTCGTTTGCCAGCAGCTTATCAATTTGATCGTCAATGGGCGCGTTGCCCGGCAATCCAGTCAGCGGGTTTGCATAGCGGGCCGACTGGATTTGCATTTCGGTGATTTCATGAATCAGGTTCTGGCTGGTGCCAACGCCGAGATAATGGCCGTTTTCGGTAAAAATAAAGCCCAATGACACATGGCGCTGATCTTCCGCCAACAGGCAGCTTAATGCCTGAATGGAAATATTTCTGTCCACAATCAATGGTTCCGGATCCATAAAAGTTGAACACGATTTTTTTCCATACAATTCGCGCTGATAAGGCCGGGCATATCGGTTAATAAAGACACTGCGGTTTATTAATCCGATTGGCACCTTATTGTTGGTTACCGCAACCACAGATAATTGCGGGTTTTTTTCGAACACCTGAAACACTTGCTCGTTATTTTTCTCCAAGGAAAAAGACGGCGCTTTTTCCAGGATGCCATCTATGCTGTTGTGCGGACGGCTGGATTTTCTATCATGGGCTATTAATATATTGCTGACCTCTCTCGGGGTAACTCTACTGGGATTTTTGCTGGGTCTTGCGATGAAGCATCCTTGCCCGAGTGAAATTCCAAGTTCTCTTGCCAAGAGAAGTTCGCCGCGAGTTTCGATGCCTTCGGCGAGGGTTATGAAACCTGAGCTTCCGGCTTTCTCCAGCAACGATTTAATTAACTGAACCTTAATGGGGTCTTTGTCGATATCCTGAATTAAATACCGGTTGATTTTTACGCAGGAGGGATATATTTCCGGCTGTGATTGAAGCATGGAAAATATTTCCCCATGATCTTCCAGCGCGACCTTGTAGCCGAGTTCGGTGTAGCGCGAAATGATTTTGAGAAGGAAGTTGTGATTGCTGGCGTCATACGATTCATGTACACATAAGGTAATGACGACACGCTGCGGATCTATCCCGGCTTTTTCGACGGTTTGGATAGCCTGAATTTCCTTGAACTTGTGCTCCAAAAATACATCAACATTCAGCCTGAGAAATAAAATCCCTTGCAGCTTTTGTTCAACAAAGCTGTCCACAATTAATTGATGACAAAGATTTTCCAGGTCAAGAAGCTTGCCAGATTGCTTTGCCAGGCGATAGAGCCTGACAGGAGAGTGCAGCAAATCATCGGAAGGGCCGCGTATCTGTCCCTCGTAGCCCACAATGTTACTGTTTGCCAAATCGATTAAGGGTTGAAAAATAACACACAGACGCCGATGTTCGATGACATCGAATAGTTTCTGAACAGGTTCTGATTGATCGCGTGGCATTTTTCCTCCGCCGATTGGTGACCAAAGGTCATTCCAAAGAAGACGGTTTCATGCTACTGCGACTTGATTGCGATTTAGTTACAACTGTAAATCCCCCGTGGAATTTCCGGGAGTGATGGCAAGTTTCAGCGAAGGTGCATGTGAAATATTCAGGCTTCGTCTTGCACTTCCTGCACTTCGCGTTCGATTTCTTCCACCGTGACATGGCGCACATCGCGCCCCTTGATCATGTACACCACGTATTCGGACATGTTCTTGGCGTGGTCGCCGATGCGTTCAATCGCTTTCGCAACGAACAGGATTTCAAATGCGGTTGAGATCGTGCGCGGGTCTTCCATCATGAAAGTGATGAGGTGGCGCAAGATGGCGCGATATTCGTCGTCCACCTGTTCGTCCTGCCGTACTATGTACGTGACAGCCGTAAGGTCAAGGCGCGCGAAGGCGTCCAAGGACTTGTGCAGCATGTCTTGAACCAGTTTTGCGGTGTGCCTGATCTCCGTATAACGCGGCATGAAGTGGAGTTGTTCTTTCTTCGATAACCGCTGCGCCATGTACGCAATCTTTTTTGCCTCGTCGCCGATACGTTCGAGATCGGTGATGGTCTTGATTACGGTCATTACCATGCGCAAGTCGCCGGCGGTCGGCTGGCGGCAAACGATGATGCGATTACAGCTCTCGTCGATTTCCACTTCCAGCGCGTTGACACGATGGTCGTCGGCAATAACGCGCTCCATCAATGTTTCATCGCGGTTGATCAGCGCCTCGATTGCGCGTTGTATCTGGCTTTCTACCAAACCGCCCATTTGCAATACGCGGTCGCGCACCGCAGAGAGTTCGGAGTCAAATTGTTTCGAAGTGTGTTCGCTGCTAATCATCAGGTTCCCTTGGTTTGGGTGATGCGAGCAGGCAATGCTACTCGCAGGATATGACGGTTTCGTTACGTTTGAATGTGGAAACGGCATCTGGTTAAAGTGAATCCACTGGTTCGTAAATATTAATTCTATAAGCGGTTAACAGGAATGTAATAAGGGTTATCGGGGTACTTTTGCAGGGGTGAATGAATTCGAACCTACCAGCCTGCCAACAGTTGTTTTGGGGCTGATTGGCTTTTGTCGGATGTCATTTATTTGCAAACATGTGGCGGTTTCTTGCCGTCGTCCGACGGAGTTGAGGCGCTTTCCTTTTCCTCGGCGAGCATCTTCCGAAGTGCTTCGCGCTTGACCTGAAAATCATCCGCTTCGCCGTAGTCAATAAACTGGGCGTAGCGAGCATGGGAGCCAAGGATTTTATGCGCATGTTTGATCGGGCAAAAATACTGTTCGGTTCGTGCCGTAATTTCGAGGGCGAAGGCAATTAATCCATTGCCATAAGAACAGTACAAGCAGTGAGCCTTGTCGAAGAAATCGAGATACGCCAGATGTTGGTGATCAAACACGATATAGTCGGATCGCCGTGCCTTGGCAATGCCATATATCGGAAAACAAGTCGCTTGGTAAATCGTGATGCCAATATCCAATATAACCAGCGGAACAATCATTCCGTAGATGATGGGAGCGGTAATAAAATTTTGCGGGCGAACAGCAAGAAACCAGCGGAAAACTCCCATCTTAAGTTGGAGATGCTTATCCCTGACGGCGCGTTCGAATTCGACACGCCTGCCTTTGATTTGATAAAACAAGGTATGTTCTTGATCGTGTAGCGACTCCCGCAACTCATCCTCAAGAGCAGTTATTTGGCCCAGGATGTGACGGATCTTTTCATTCATAACGCGCTACTCCTATCTTAATTCCTTCGGGTCGAATTCCTTCCGCTTGCGACGGGGTTCTTCATTGCGCCTTGGGAGCACTCAAACCTTGCACCTTGTTGGTGGGAGAAATCCTGTTCCGGGCGAACCAGCCGCTGTTCATTTCCAGCGCATACAGCGCCTCGCCGTGGGAATCGTGGGTGTCGGTGGTGTTGGGCAGCATCTCTTCAATGTTGATGATTCTGCCGTCTGCGGAGATGAAGGCGATACTCAACGGCAGCGGCGTATTCTTCATCCAGAAGCTGTACCTGCTGGCTTTTTCAAACACGAACAACATGCCGCAATTGCTGCACAAGCGGTCGCGTTGCATCAGTCCGCGTTCACGGCTTTGCGGCGTGTCGGCGATTTCGGCCCGGACAGTTTGCGGGCCTATTTTGAGGATGACTTCATCTGCCCAAGCCCCAGGCAGGACGATGACGAGGCAGAACAGTAAGATTGTGCGGATAATTATCATGGTGCGCGTAAGTTTATCAGGACGTTGCCCTGTCCGGTTGTTATGTGATGGGCTACAATCGCGCCCAATATTTGATCTGCCTTCTTAAAACATGAATCCTACCCTTGTATTCGACATTGAAACCATCCCCGACATAGCCGGGCTGCGCACCTTGTATGAGCTGGATAGCGCCGTAAGCGACAAGCAAGTGGCAGAGATGGCCTTCCAGATGCGCCGCCAGAAGACCGGCAGCGATTTCCTACAACATCATTTGCACCGCGTCGCGGCGATTTCCTGTGTGTTGCGAGAGGGCGACAACTTCAAAGTGTGGTCGCTGGGCGAACTGGACGAGGATGAAGGCAGCCTTATCCAGCGTTTCTTCGACGGCGTCGAAAAATACACACCTCAGATCGTGTCGTGGAACGGCGGCGGCTTCGACCTACCGGTATTGCACTATCGTGGCCTGATCCACGGCGTGCAATGTCCGCGTTACTGGGATCAGGGCGAGGATGACCGTGACTTCAAATGGAACAACTACATCAGCCGATATCACTCGCGCCACCTCGATCTGATGGACTTGCTCGCCATGTACACCGGACGCGCCAATGCGCCGCTGGACGAACTGGCGAAACTCATTGGATTCCCCGGCAAGCTGGGCATGGACGGCAGCAAAGTGTGGGAAGCGTATCAGCAAGGTAAGCTCGCAGAAATACGCAATTACTGCGAGACCGACGTAGTGAACACTTACCTCGTGTTTGCGCGTTTCCAATTGATGCGCGGGTTATTCACTAAAGCTCGCTACCAGCAGGAATGTGAACTGATCCGCGCTACCTTGGTCAAATCCGACGAGCCGCACTGGAAAGAATTTTTGGCGCAGTGGGCTATCCCGTAAATGAGCAACAACCTTAACGTCATTCCCGCGCAGGCGGGAATCCAGCAATTGAAAATGCATTTTGTTCTAACCCACTGGATTCCCGCCTGCGCGGGAATGACGGTTCCGAATAACTTTCAACATAACCTATGAATCCAGTAATCATTGAATCCATCGACTACGAAGGTCGCGGCATCGCACACTCCGATGGCAAGGTAATCTTTATCGAAGGCGCGCTGACCGGCGAGCGCGTGACCTATTCCTCGTATCGCAAAAAAAACAATTATGAGCAGGCGCAAGTTGGTGAAATCCTGAAACAGTCTTTTATGCGCGTGCAACCGAAGTGCGCAAATTTCGGCGTGTGCGGCGGTTGTTCCATGCAGCATATGGATGCGCGCGCACAGGTCGCGGTCAAGCAGCGCGTGCTGGAAGATAATTTGGAACGCATCGGCAAGGTCAATCCTGAAACCATACTGCCGCCGATTTACGGGCAGGCATGGGGCTATCGTCAGCGCGCGCGGCTGTCGGTGCGGCATGTATTGAAAAAGGGCAAGACGCTGGTGGGCTTTCGCGAGAAGAACGGCAAATATGTGGCGGACATGCGCCATTGCGAAATCCTGCCACCCAAAATTGCCAGCCTGTTGCCTTTGCTGGGAGAGTTGAATGAAAGTTTCGCTGTCCGCGATATATTGCCGCAAATAGAGGTGGCGGTAGGCGAACATGTGGATGTGCTGGTGCTGCGCATCCTGCATGCACTCTCGCCGTCGGATGAGACGGCGATCAAACAATTTGCCGATACGCACAAAGTGCAGTTCTGGACACAAACCAAGGGGCCGGAAACGGTCATGCCGTTCTATCCGCTGGACGCGCCGCCACTCTCCTACAGCCTGCCGGAATTCGGAATTACCATGCCGTTCGCGCCGACTGAATTCACCCAAGTGAACAGCGAAATGAATCGCTTGATGGTCAGCCGCGCCATGCGCCTGCTGGCCCCGAAAACCGGCGAACGCATCGCCGATTTCTTCTGCGGTCTCGGTAACTTTACTTTGCCGATCGCCAGAAGCGGCGCGCAAGTGCTGGGCATAGAAGGCAGCGACGCACTGGTGAAACGCGCCGGACAAAATGCCGTGTACAACGGCTTATCGGACACCGCTGCATTCAAGACAATGAACCTCTTCGAGATGAATGAGGAGGCTCTGGAAAAATTAGGCCGATTCGATAAATGGCTGGTTGATCCCCCGCGCGATGGCGCAATTGATCTGATGAAAGCCATTAGCGCCGAAACCGCTCCCCGTCGCATCGTCTATGTCTCCTGTAGTCCGTCCACATTGGCACGCGACGCGGAAGTGCTGGTGCATGTAAAAGGCTACAAGCTGAAAGCGGCGGGAGTGATGAACATGTTTCCGCATACCTCGCATGTGGAGTCGATTGCAGTGTTTGACAAGAAGTAGAGCGGAAGCCTCGCAGGAGTGTTCCGCCAATAAAACACCCCGCTGCAAGCAGCGGGGTGTTAACTTCACTCTTCAAGCTACTGGCTTTCACCAGCCTTCGCCTAAAGGGGCGGAGAATTCACTCGGAGAGATTCAATCAAATCAGATCAAAAGAACAATTGCCAGTGCCAATATTGAACTGGCAGATAGCCCCTTATAAAAAGTACGATCTTCTGGTGCCATTTCACGCCAGATGTGATTTGAAATTAATGTGTCCATGGTATATATCCTCCTGCTTACAGTGCCCCCCTACATCAAGACAACAATGCATCAAGTTTTAGAGGGTAACCTTTAACATGCAGCAGAACGGCGCTGCCCCGATTTTTTGTTTATTGTTCTATTCACGAGGGAGTTTTTTACTCCAGGAAGAGGTGAATTCCCATACTCTTTACCGCACGCTATCAGAGCAAAAAATCCTGAACTAATGACGCTTTACGCTGATCCTGATTGCGGAATTCACAAGAGGAATATTAGTTAATTTCAAGCAGAAGGGTAATCGGTGTTTGCCTGATTAAGGCATAGGGGGATGGGAAATTCGATGCCAGTGTTTGCCTGACAATATACGAAGTGCGATATGAGAAATGACTATTGGAACTTTAATTGTCCTAATAAGCGCGCTAGTAAATAGTGAGATCGTTATCGACGTAATAACGCATCAGTTCGGCGTTGTTTTGCAGATGCAATTTATTCAAGATGTTGGTGCGGTGGGTGCTAACGGTTTTTGTGCTCAAGGCCAGGAGGTCGGCAATTTCCATAACGGATTTGGCCACGGCAAATAGCCTGAAAATCTGGTATTCGCGATCCGTCAGCAATTTGTGCGGAAGCTGTCCATGCACCATGCTGAGTTCTTCGGCGAGCAACTCGGCCACAGTCGGGCTGAAATATTTCCTGCCGCTCGCTACAAGGCGAACCGCCTCCAATAACACCTCCGACGAACATCCCTTGGTCAGATAGCCTGATGCGCCGGACTTGAGGAGGCGCACCGCATATTTGTCTTCCGGGTAAATACTGAGGATCAACACCGGCAAAGCAGGTTTCTCTACCCGGATTTGTTTAAGCACATCAATGCCGCTCATGCCGGGCATGGAGATATCAAGCAGCACCACGTCGCAGTCATTGCGGTAAAGCCAATTCAGGGCATCTCGACCGTTGCAGTGCTCCGCCACGATCTTCATGTCGTTGCTGTCCTCCAGGATGCGCTTCAATCCCTGACGCACGATCTCGTGATCGTCGGTGATCAGGATGCGGATCATGCTTTCTCCTCTTTTGTGTTGTCGGTAGGCAGTGGCACACTTACTGTCACGTTAAGTCCACCTTTGGCAAGCTGCAAAATCTGATTTTGCCGCCCAGTTCTTTCATGCGTCCGTTATGCCGAACACCCTCTTAATTCGATACTTTATTGCCTTGACTGGGGCTCCACTCTATTTGATATTGTGCTTCGGATTGTTTCGGCAGATCGACCAATTCAAAGAATTCAAAGAGTCCAAGTGACACAAATACAATCAGGACTATGAAGCCAATAAGTTTCCATTCGCCTATTTGCTTTAAATAGTTTATTGCATCCCTAGCAATAAAGTGTTTGCGATCAGTGCCGGGTTTTTCTTGTTGAAGCATCAAGCGGCATGAGTTCAATTCATCCGCCAATTCATTGGCGTTCAGGTAACGGTCTTCTGGCTTTTTTGCGAGGCACTTGAAAATAATACGATCCAGTTTGTCCGGAATTTCAGGGTTCAAAGAACTGGGCTTTTGTGGATTTTTATTAACAATCTGGTACCAGACAGAATTGACATTATCGCCATTGAACGGAAGCCGACCAGTTAGCATTTTATACAGCACAACGCCAAGCGAGAAAATGTCCGTGCGGGAATCAACTGGATGGGACTGGACTTGTTCAGGCGACATGTATAAAGGCGACCCCATAATCTTGCCGGTTTGTGTGCGCCACGAAGAGGAGTTCATTCTCGCTATACCGAAGTCGGCGATTTTGACATGTTTGTCTCTCAATACCATTATGTTTGAAGGCTTGATGTCCCGATGCACAACTTCGTGTTCATGTGCGTAAGCCAAACCGACTGCCACTTGAAATGCAATATCCAGTTTCTCATCTATAGACAGGCTTTGATTGTCCGCAAGAATATTCTGTAGTTTTGGCCCCTCCATAAGTTCCATGGCAATGTAGGCAACATCGCCACTTTTACCCAATTCGTGGATTGTAATTATGTTTGGGTGATTTAAGCTCCCGGCTGCCTTGGCCTCCTGATAGAATCGCGCTTCGTACTCGTCCTTTTCTTCCTTATTCAGATTTCGAAGGTCAATCGTCTTGATTGCGACAAGACGCTCAATTAGTGGGTCACGGACTTTATAGACAACTCCCATGTTGCCACGTCCCAACTCTTCAATAATTTCATAGCGCCCAAGATGTCCAGTCATTCTCTGTCCTTATAAGTACCGGGTGGGGGCTTGCTGCACCTACTTGTAAAAGCACCGCTTTTGCGCGGCGCTCGCCAAGGAAGGTGTTTAGCCAAACAGCATGGATTCTACTCGGTTTCTGTCAGCTGTTTTAGCACAGTACAAAGCTGGATCAGCATCTTGTATCAATGCTTCTCCATCGGCAAGTGCTGATAATCCAAGCGAGGAATCGCATCATGCAAATTGCCTGCCGGATGACTGTTCGATAATGCCGCGCAGTTGGCCGCTTTCCAGCGCGAAGAGAACTTCGTCAGAAATTGTTTGTTGTTCATCGCTATTGGTAGGGCAAGATTGTAGAATAATCCCATTAAGCACGGTTGCTTTATCATCCCGATGATGCTTCACTACTAAATCAAGCCGACCAATTTCATTATGGGCTTTCTCTAACTTCTCGGTCACCGTTAGAAGTCCGTTCACCAATTGGTTGTTGGCCGATTTCAAACTACCAATCTCAGCTTCATAAGCTTGGAGTTTTAGAGTTAATCCAGCATTTTCCAGAATAAGTTCATTCACGTATTGAAAGAGTTCATTAGTCATGGCCAATATCCTCAGTTGTTTATTGGAGGTGAAAGAAAGGATTGGTGCTATTTTGACAATGTAGCGGCTTTTAAAACATAGGTGTTTTGACGCATAAACGATAAGAAAATCCTGAAATAAAATATAGGTGTTTGTCCTATAAAAAAGATTGGAATTGCGGAGGCGTTAGCCAAAATTACGCGAAGTCGAATTTAATCAAATATCAGTAGGGATTCATGAAAAGGAACTGGATGTTGTTTTGCCTTCATTGCACGATTCTTGAGTTTCGGACACTTTTCTTTACTGCCTCGTTCTTGCATACATAGGCACTATCTTTTGTTCGACCATACCAGTGTTGCCCTTTGTAATGGATCACTCCGGTAGCGAAGTTAAACCATACTACGGTATCACTGGGGCAGTGCTTCTGTGCATCTTGTTCGCTCTGATACCCCCTCCTGCAAGCGTAATTCCATAAAACTTCCCCATTGCTGTCAGCCAGAACGGCCTCCCCTTTCGGAGATTCATAATCAAGACTATTAGTTATTTCTCCCCCTCCCATGTTTTCGGAGTACATAGAGGCAGCAAGCATTCTGGATTGCTTTATTTTGCAGTCGAACTCATATTGTGTTTGCCACGATAAAAACTGTTTACCATCGCTCAACTTGACTGCCTTCTTGAAGTCAATCATCGACCACATTTTTACTATGTCGCCATTTTTGGCGATAGTGGAAGGATCAGCATAGACGCTTGTGGTTCTATTGTCGTTTGTGCCAAGAATTACCCACTCTGCCATTACACTGTTGCTCACAACAGCCAGCAGCGAAATAAAAATTACTTTACTCATGGCGACCGGCCAGCATAACTCCTTGCGTGTATTGAAATGCAGGCTGTATTTGCAGGAACTTCCACCTTGTCGCCGGTCTTTGGATTTGCGTCCTGCCGAGGTGGACATGTAATCCAGAATTAATGTAGCAGTCAGGGCGACATTTTTGGCATTCAGTCGAGGGTTCAACTCAGCTAAGAGGGGGGTGAAGTCGGAGCGTTTCATGTGGCAATTGTTGTTGATTTGATCAATGTCTGACAAATGGTCAAGGCAAGCTTAATGTTTGATTTTACCATCGTGAAAGGTAGAATCTATGAACCGCACTTGCAATTGTGGACGCGCCAAAAATGATAGGACACAATTCACTATGAAAGTTATCGCAGCAATTCTTTTCTTCGTTACGCTCTCGGCGCATGCTGAAGAACCCGGTATCTTCGGATTTGTATTCGGGAATACCCTCAACCTTCCGGAATGTCCATACAGAATCATAAGCGGCGCCAGTACGAAACAGTATGATTCCGCCGTCTCTTCAACTTGCATTCGCGACGCCCACTCGCTTAGAGGTTATGGCCAGCCGGTTCGGGAAATTACCTTTTCTCCAAAGGAATGCCCATCAATTGTAAAAAACGGGCGAGCCTTTCCTCTCGAATCAAGTGGAAAACTTATCGGCATTCATTTCCTTACTCCAGGGGTTGAATCACAGGAACTTGTGATGCAACAACTTGTTGAAAAATTCGGCAAACCAAATTTGATTAAAAATCTGCCCGTAAAAAATAGCTCAAGTGCAATCTTTTCATCGATTGAAGCTCATTGGCGCACATCAGGACAATTAAGTGTCACGTATTATGGTACCAATGGTCGCATGGATTATGGGGAAGTGTTCGTTGATTCACCCATGGCGGCAATGTTGAGACAGACGTGGAAATAATCTGGCTTGTTCAAGCAGCGAAATGTAATTCCCTTTTCTCAAGCCGTTCACCTAATGTTACTCGGTTTGGCTATCGACAGGGCAAGGTGCGATATAAGCAGGCGGCACAAGTATGGTGGAGACAGCTTGAGGAAGCATATCGGGATAATCCTTGCTGTAGTGCAGCCCACGGCTTTCGTGCCGGGACAATGCGCTTTGCACGATGAGGTCGGCGCTTAACACCAGATTGCGCAACTCCAGCAGGTCGGCGGTGACATGGAAGTGAGCGTAGAACTCGTTGATTTCTTCGTACAGCAACTGGATGCGGTGCTGTGCGCGTTGCAAGCGCTTGGTGGTGCGCACGATGCCGACGTAGTCCCACATGAAGCGGCGCAGTTCATCCCAATTGTGCGAGATGATGATTTGTTCATCGGCGTCAGTCACGCGACTTTCATCCCATTGTGGCAGCGGGATCAAACTATCGAATGGCTTGCCAAGAATGTCGCGTGCGGCGGCATCGGCGAATACCAGACATTCAAGCAGTGAATTACTTGCCAGACGGTTGGCGCCGTGCAGTCCGGTGCTGGCAGTTTCGCCTATGGCATACAGGTTACCCACATCGGTGCGGCCGTTCAGGTCAGCGACGACCCCGCCGCAGGTAAAGTGTACTGCCGGCACCACCGGAATGGGCTGATGAGCGATGTCTATGCCCAGCGCCATGCAACGCGCGTAAATGGTGGGGAAATGCTCTTGCAGAAACTCCACCGGCCTGTGCGAGATGTCCAGATATACGCAGTCCAGTCCGCGTTTCTTCATTTCGAAGTCGATAGCGCGGGCCACGATGTCGCGCGGCGCAAGTTCGGCGCGCTCGTCGTGCCAAGGCATAAAGCGGGTGCCGTCGGGTAGTTTTAGCAGACCGCCTTCGCCGCGTACCGCTTCCGAGATCAGAAAAGACTTGGCCTGGGGGTGGTACAAGCAGGTCGGGTGGAACTGGATAAATTCCATGTTGGCAACGCGGCAACCGGCGCGCCAACCCATGGCGATACCATCACCGGTAGAGGTGTCCGGATTGGTAGTATATAAGTAAACCTTGCCCGCACCGCCGGTGGCGAGGATGGTGTCGTGCGCGGCAATGGTGACGATTTCGTCGCTCAGGCAGTTGAGTGCATAAGCCCCATGGCAGCGGTTGTCCTGCTGACCAAGTTTTTTGCCGGTAATCAGGTCGATGGCGATATAGTGTTCCAGCAGGGTGATATTGGGGTGAGCCAGCACCTTGGCGGCGAGGGTTTCCTGGACGGCGTGACCCGTTGCATCGGCGGCATGGATGATGCGCCGGTGGCTGTGGCCGCCTTCGCGTGTCAGATGGTAGCCGGTATCGGTGTTGGCATCGCGAGTGAACGGTACGCCTTGGTCGATCAGCCAGTCTATCGCCGATTTGCCGTGCTCGACCACATGTCGCGTGGTAGCCGGGTCGCACAGTCCAGCCCCGGCGATCATAGTGTCCTGAATATGTTCGGCAAGGGAGTCTTCCCGCGACAATACCGTGGCTATACCGCCCTGCGCCTTGGTGCTCGCTCCTTCCAGCAGCGATTTTTTTGTAATGATGGCGACTTTCCGCTGGTCGGCGAGTTTCAGCGCCAGCGACAGACCAGCCAAGCCGCTGCCGATGATCAGGGCATCAAATTGTAGGGGGGTATCAGCTTGATTTTTCATAATTGCAGACTATAGCAAATCCTTGTCAGTTACATCTGTTGATAAATACCCACATCACGGACTGAACTAAATTAATTGTGTCGTGTCCATGTCTCTCAAGAGGCGAAGTGGCTGACGCGTCCTGTCTGTCCGGTTATACTAGCGTGCCGCGTTTTGAATGGCACAACATTATAAATTATAAGAATTGGGATAACGGGGCATGAGCGACAGGGAGGTCGATCAGCAGTTGGTTGAGCGCGCGCAACGCGGGGACAAGCACGCCTATGAGTTGCTGGTCACCAAGTATCAGCGCAGGCTCGCGCGCCTGATTTCGCGGTTTGTGCGCGATTCAGCCGAGGTCGAGGACGTGACCCAGGAGGCGTTTATCAAGGCCTATCGCGCCTTGCCGACGTTTCGTGGGGAAAGCGCGTTCTACACTTGGCTGTATCGCATCGGTATCAATACAGCGAAGAATTACCTGCTGGCGCTCAAGCGGCGTGCACCGACCAGCACGCAGTTTGATGCGGATGAGGCCGAGAGCTTTGAGGAGGCTGGGCTGTTGCAGGAAGTCAGCACGCCGGAAAACGAATTGATGAGCAAACAGGTGATCGCAGTAGTGAACTCATCCTTGCAGCAGTTGCCTGATGATTTACGCACCGCGCTCACGCTGCGCGAAATCGAGGGTTTGAGTTATGAAGAAATCGCAGATGTAATGAACTGTCCTATTGGTACCGTGCGTTCCCGTATTTTCCGGGCACGCGAGGCGATTGCGGAAAATTTGCGCCCGTTGTTGGGCACCAGTGAAGAGAATAGGTGGTAATCATGAAACAGAATATTTCAGCGTTGATGGACGGCGAGTTGTTTGATGACGAAGCGGAAGCTTTGCTCGATAAAATAAAACGTAATCCCGATGCCAATACGGAATGGCATATCTATCACTTGGTCGGTGATGCGTTGCGCCAACCCGACCATCTTCATGCAAATATTGGCCCCGCCTTGCGTGAGCGACTTCAGGCCGAGCCTACGGTTCTAGCCCCTCGCAGCCGTGTCAAGCAGAACGTGAGGTGGTTTGCGTTGTCAGCCGCTGCATCCGTTATGGCGCTGGCGCTGGTTGCATGGCTGTCGGTGCAGATCGGCTCGGAACCGGCCCCGCAGGTGGCCATGCAACAATCCACTGCGTTGCGTCCGGCCAGCTTCCCGGTTAATCCTGAACTGAATGCTTACCTGATGGCGCACCAGGAGTTTTCTCCCAGCACGGATGTTCAGGGCACCGCTTCTTACGTCCGTACCGTGGCGGGCCAATAGTGCAAACTGCCGCGATAAAGCCCGCGTTTTTATCGACGCTCTTGTTGCTGGCTGCGACCACTGGCGCTGGGGCAGACCCCGTCCGGCAAGATGCCTTGAACTGGTTGCAGACCATGTCGTTTGCCGCGCACCAGACTGACTACAGCGGCACCTTTGTGTACCAATACGGCGAACATGTTGAAATTTCGCGTATCACCCACATTGCGGATCACGATGGTGAACATGGCAGGCTAGAGAGTCTGGACGGCCCCCGGCGTGAGATCATCCGCCACAACGATCAGATGTGGTGCGATCTGGGTGGCGGCAAGGTGAAAATGGAACAACGCCAAGATGGACGGGAGTTTCCCGCTCTATTGCCGGAACAGCTAACTTTGCTTAATAATAATTATCTGATCAAACCGGCGGAGGAGGTGAGACTGGCAGGTTTTCAAGCGCATGCCATGGTTTTTCAACCCAAAGATAATTTGCGTTACACGCACAAGATGTGGGCAGACAGCGTTTCCGGTTTGTTGCTCAAGTCGCAGGTGTTGGACGAACGCGGCGGCGTGATCGAGCAATATTCTTTCACCCAGTTGAGCATAGGCGGCGATATTGATCGCAAGTGGATTACTGCGAACCAACCGGTAGTTGGCTCCCATGCTCATGATGTTCAGGATGCCAATCATACCCATAAACCGCATGACGACCAGGATTTGGCTCTTGACAGTGATCAGCATCTTGCCCACAAACTGTCTAAATTGGCGGTGTTACCCGTCGCCAGTGGCTGGCAGGTAGATGCGCTGCCGACCGGGTTCAAGAAAATCGCTGAAGTCCGCCGCCAACTGCGTGGCAGAGATACACCCGTAATTCAGATGGTGTTTTCCGATGGACTGGCAGGCATCTCGGTTTTTATTGAAAAAGCGGATCATGATGAAGATGATCATTCCGGCCTGTCCAGCCAAGGGGTCATTCAGGTTTATAGCAAGTTGGTCGGTGACCAGTTAGTGACTGTAGTGGGCGAAGTGCCTCCACGCACAGTGATGCAGGTTGCCGACTCTGTGCGCAACGGCGGAAGCCAATGATCATTTTGGAATCCATGTTATTAATTCATACGTTTCATTTTTCTACATAAGCGAGGAAAGGTTATTATGTTGAAGAAAGTATTTAGCATTGCCATAGTTTGTTTTTTTGCACAGCAGGTATCGGCCAAGGACTTACCCGATTTCACCGAGTTAGTGGAAAAGCAGGGGGCGGCAGTAGTTAACATCAGCACCACTCAGATCATCCACGACACGCAAGTGATGCCGGGCATGCCAAACCTGCCCAAGGGCGATCCCTTCTATGAATTTTTCAAACGCTTCGGGCCACAACAACAAGCGCCGCAGGAGCGGGAATTACAGTCCTTGGGTTCAGGTTTTATCATCAGTTCGGATGGCTACATCCTGACCAACGCCCATGTGGTGGGCGGCGCGGACGGCATTACCGTGCGCCTGACCGACAAACGCGAATTCAAGGCCAAAATGATCGGCTTCGACAAGCGCACGGATGTGGCGCTGATCAAGATCGAGGCGACCGGCCTGCCGAAAATCACTCCGGGTGATCCCAATGCCCTCAAGGTGGGCGAGTGGGTACTGGCTATCGGCTCGCCATTTGGATTTGACAACAGCGTGACGGCGGGTATCGTTAGCGCCAAAGGACGCTCCCTGCCGCAGGAAAATTTCGTACCCTTCATTCAGACCGATGCTGCCATCAATCCCGGCAATTCCGGTGGCCCGTTGTTTAACATGAAGGGAGAGGTAATAGGCATCAACTCGCAAATCTACAGCCGTTCGGGTGGTTACATGGGGCTGTCGTTCGCCATCCCGATTGATGTGGCGATGGAAGTGTCCAACCAGCTGCGCGCTTCCGGCAAAGTTACGCGCGGGCGCATCGGTGTGAGCATTCAGGAAGTGACGCGCGATCTGGCCGAATCGTTCGGCTTGGGCAAGCCCACTGGGGCCTTGGTCAGCAACGTGGAAAAAGGCGGCGCGGCGGATAAGGCGGGCATCCAGGTTAGTGACGTGATACTCAAGTTCGATGGCAAGACCGTCACCGCATCCAGCGACCTGCCACGCATCGTCGCTGTCACGCATCCAGGCAGCAAGGTGAACGTGCAACTATGGCGCAAGGGTGAAAGCAAGGAAGTCAGCCTGACCGTGGGCGAGATGTCTGATGACAAGCAGCTGGCGCAACAAGGCGGCGGAGCCGTTACGGGTGAAAGCGTGGCGCGCTTAGGGCTGGTGCTGAGCGAGATGAATGCAGAGCAAAAAAACGAGTTGCAGGTGAATGGCGGTCTGGTAGTAGAAGATGCGAAGGGTGCTGCAGCACGTGAATTACAACGCGGCGACGTGATCCTGGCCATCGGCAATCTTGAAATTGGCTCGCTCGAACAGTTCAACGAGGCCCTGAAGCAGATACCCAAGGGGCATAATGTCGCTCTGCTGGTGCGGCGCGAGGATACCACTTCCTATATAGCCCTCAAGCTCGACGAGAAACCGGGCAAAGACAAAGATTAAACACGGCAGCACGGCGTATCCCGCCAAAATCGGCTAAAATCCGCGCTTTGCGAATTCCGGCCGAAATCGGCGGGATACGTTTTTAACGGCACAGCTAATGCAATTTATCCGTAATTTTTCCATCATCGCCCACATAGATCATGGCAAATCCACTTTGGCAGACCGCATTATTCAGTTGTGCGGCGGTTTGTCCGACCGCGAAATGGAAGCGCAGGTGCTCGACTCGATGGATATCGAACGCGAGCGCGGCATCACCATCAAGGCGCAGACTGCCGCGCTGAAATACAAGGCGCGCGACGGACAGGTCTATAACCTCAACCTGATCGACACGCCGGGGCATGTGGATTTTTCCTACGAGGTTTCGCGCTCGTTGTCAGCTTGCGAAGGCGCGCTGCTGGTGGTGGATGCATCGCAGGGGGTTGAGGCGCAGACTGTGGCCAACTGCTATACCGCGCTGGATCTCGGCGTGGAAGTGGTGCCGGTGCTGAACAAGATTGACTTGCCTTCCGCCAATCCGGAAAACGCCATCGAGGAAATTGAGGAGGTCATCGGTATCGACGCGCACGATGCTGTGCGCTGCTCGGCCAAAACCGGCGAGGGCGTGCAGGATGTGCTGGAAGCGATGATCGCCAAGGTGCCGCCGCCGAAAGGCGATCGGACAGCACCGTTGCAGGCGCTGATCATCGATTCGTGGTTCGACAATTATGTCGGCGTGGTAATGCTGGTGCGCATTGTGAATGGCACCTTGAAGCCCAAGGATAAAATTCTGTTTATGGCGACCGGTGCGCAGCATCTGACTGAAAATGTCGGTGTATTCACGCCCAAGTCTCAACCGCGCGAGATTCTTTCCGCCGGGCAGGTGGGTTTCGTTATCGCGGGTATCAAGGAGCTGAAAGACGCCAAGGTCGGCGATACGATCACCTTGCAGGCAAAGCCCGCGAGCAGCGCCTTGCCGGGCTTCAAGGAAGTGCAACCGCAGGTGTTTGCCGGGCTATTCCCGGTCGAGTCCAACCAGTATGAGGCGCTACGCGACTCGCTGGAAAAACTGAAACTGAACGACGCCTCATTGCAATACGAGCCGGAAGTGTCGCAGGCGCTGGGCTTCGGTTTCCGTTGCGGTTTCCTCGGTTTGCTGCACATGGAGATCGTGCAGGAGCGGCTGGAACGCGAGTTTGACATGGACTTGATTACTACCGCGCCGACAGTGATCTACGAGGTAGTGCTGCGCGACGGCACAGTGCTGATGGTGGATAATCCGTCCAAGATGCCCGATCCCTCCAAGATTGAGGAAATACGCGAGCCTATCGTGACGGTCAACCTGTACATGCCGCAGGAATACGTCGGCGCGGTGATCACCTTGTGTACGCAGAAGCGCGGCTCGCAGATCAACATGAGTTACCACGGCAAGCAAGTGTTGCTGGTGTATGAAATTCCGATGGCGGAAATCGTGCTCGATTTCTTTGACCGCTTGAAATCCATTTCGCGCGGTTATGCTTCGATGGATTACGAGTTCAAGGAATACCGTTCTGCTGATGTAGTGAAGGTGGACATGCTGATCAACAGCGAAAAAGTGGATGCGTTGTCCATCATCCTGCACCGCAGCAACAGCATCTACCGTGGCCGCGAAGTGGCGGCCAAGATGCGTGAGCTGATCCCGCGCCAGATGTTTGACGTGGCGATTCAGGCAGCTATCGGCGCCAATATAATTTCGCGCGAGAACGTTAAGGCGCTGCGTAAGAACGTGCTGGCCAAATGTTATGGCGGCGACGTCTCGCGCAAGCGCAAGCTGCTGGAAAAGCAGAAGGCTGGCAAGAAACGCATGAAGCAGGTGGGTAGCGTTGAAATTCCGCAGGAGGCGTTTCTCGCCATCCTGCAAGTGGGCGAAAAGTAATTCGATAGCTGCATTAAACCCAAATTCCCACCACAGAGACACAGAGGCACAGAGAAAGACAGGGGATTAATGGGTTGTTCACCCAGTGGGTGGGCAAAGAAACGAAGCAACGGCTTGTTTTTTTACTCTGTGCCTCTGTGTCTCTGTGGTGAAACTGGTTTTTTTGGGTTAAATGTTTTTCAGGGTTGAAAGGAAGTTTAGATGGATTTTGCTTTGATTATGTTTTTGTTGATGCTGGTCACTGGAAGTGCGTGGCTGCTGGATCAATTCATGTTTCGCCCTAAACGAGAGGCGGCGGTTCAGCAAGCATTGAAATTGCGAGCAGCAGAGTTAGAGCTCCGTTCAGGCGAATCAAAAGAGGAATTCAACGAGCGAATCAAAAAAATTCACGAGGAAGTTCAACGTACTGTTGGTGTAGAGCCATGGTGGGCTGAGTATGGCAAGAGCTTTTTTCCGGTGATTCTCGCGGTGTTCCTGCTGCGTTCGTTTTTGGTTGAGCCTTTCAAGATACCGTCCGGTTCGATGATTCCCACCTTGCAGGTGGGCGATTTCATCTTGGTCAACAAGTTCACCTTCGGCATTCGTTTGCCTATTATCAGCAAGAAAATCGTCCAGATTAACGATCCCCAACGTGGCGATGTGATGGTGTTCCATTATCCGGAAGATCCCTCGCTGGATTATATTAAGCGGGTGGTCGGTTTGCCCGGCGACAAGATTATGTACCGCAATAAGAAAGTGTATGTGAACGGCGTGTTGCAGGAGCAACAACAAGATGGTGATTACAACTATGTGGAAAGCGGGTTAAAGTTTGTGCATACCGAAAAGCACAACGAGAATTTGGATGGGCATAGCCATGCTGTGCTGATTAATCCGGAGATGCCTGACGTGCACTTGGGGGCGGTGGCGGAATTCCCGCATCGGGATAACTGTAGTTATAATGAAGAAGAGATGCACTGCACGGTGCCGGATGGGAACTATTTCATGATGGGCGATAATCGCGACAACAGCCGCGACAGCCGTTACTGGGGCTTCGTACCGGACAATATGATAGTCGGCAAGGCGTTCCTGATCTGGATGAATTTCGGCGATCTGAAACGTATCGGCTTATCTATTAATTGAATGGCAACTGAGGAGGGCATGATGGGAACAATATCGAACAAGCAGCGCGGTGTAAGTATCTCCGGTTTTCTGGTAATGGTGGTTGCTCTCGTATTAGTGGTGATTGCCTGCGTGAAGGTAATTCCGCCCTATCTCGATGATTATACAATCAAGAAATTTCTTAACACGGTGGCTCGCGACCCTGATATGAAAAATGCTACGGTACGTGACATACGGCAGTCATTTAGCAGGCATGCAACGGTGTCAAATATTACTGCCATTAGTCCAGACGACATCGAAGTGACCAAGGATGCGGACGGAATTACCTTGAGTGCCCACTATTCGGTGAAGATTCCTTTAGTGGGCAATGCCACCTTGGTACTCGAATTTAATCCGAGCAGTTCCGCCAAATAAACTGATGAACCGTGATGCGCTGTGCCGCCAACTCGGCTACGTGTTTACACAGCCGCAGTTGTTGCAGCGCGCACTGACGCACCGTAGCCTCAGTCAAGCGCATAACGAGCGTCTGGAATTCCTGGGCGATAGCGTGTTGAATTGCGTTATCGCCAAACACCTGTACGACAGCTTCCCCGATTTGCCAGAAGGTGACTTGTCGCGCCTGCGTTCCAATCTGGTGAACCAGCAGACTTTGTTCATTCTGGCGCAGCAATTGCACTTGGGCGAACTGCTGTTGTTGGGTGAAGGCGAACGCAAGAGCGCCGGATTTCGCCGCCCATCCATTTTGGCCGATGCGCTGGAGGCTTTGTTCGGTGCGGTGTTTCTGGATGCCGGTTTCGCAGCGGCGCAACAGGTGGTGCTCGGGCTGTTCGTGCCGTTTATTGCGCAGGCCGATGTGCAGACTTTGGGCAAGGATGCCAAGACCTTGTTGCAGGAATACCTGCAAGGCAAACGGCTGGCATTGCCGAAATACACGGTGATTGCCACTCAGGGCGAGGCACACGCGCAACTGTTTCAGGTCGAATGTGAAATTGCACAACTAAAACTTACCACGCGCGGCGAGGGCGTTAGCCGTCGTGCTGCAGAACAGGCCGCCGCCGAAGTGGCCTACTTACAACTCAATACCAAACCATGAACGATAACATCCAATTTCATAGCGGCTTCATCGCCATCGTAGGACGCCCGAACGTGGGCAAGTCCACGCTGCTCAATCATCTGATCGGGCAAAAAATCAGCATCACCTCGCGTAAGGCGCAGACCACGCGCCACCGCATCACCGGCATCCTGACCGACGAGCAAAGCCAATTTGTATTTGTGGACACGCCCGGCTTCCAAACACAGCACATGAACGCGCTCAATCGCGGCATGAACCGTGTGGTGACCAACAGCATGCGCGACGTGAATGTGGTGCTGTTCGTGCTCGAAGCGCGTCACTATGACGAGCGCGATCAGCAAGTGTTGAAAATGCTTCCTAAAGACGTGCCGGTGATTCTGGTCATCAACAAAGTGGATGTTATGGTCGACAAAAGCGAGTTATTGCCATTTATTGAGGGCCTCGCCACCGAGTTTCATTTCGCCGCCATCGTGCCGGTGAGCGCCAAGCTGGACAAGCAACTGGATACCTTGGTGGAAGCCATACGCCAGTATTTGCCGCTGGGAGACCCCATCTATGCCGCCGACGAAATCACCGACCGCAACGAACGTTTTCTAGCCGCCGAGTTACTGCGCGAAAAAATATTCCGCTTCACCGGCGAAGAGTTGCCTTACTCGGTCAGCGTGATAATCGAACAGTTCAAGCAGGAAGACAGCGGCATGCGTCGCATTCATGCCGCCATTCTAGTGGACAAGGAAGCGCACAAAGTCATGCTGATCGGCAAGAACGGCGCCAAGCTGAAAGAAATTGCCACGCAGGCGCGGCTGGACATGGAAAAAATGTTCAATGCCAAAGTGTTTCTCGAAGTGTGGATCAAGGTGCGCAGCGGCTGGGCCGACAATGCACAAGTCCTGAAGTCGCTGGGTTATGAATAAAATCGCCGGGTTATGAATGACAGCGCATAAACACCGGCTGGAAGATCAGCCAGCCTTCGTCCTGCATAGCTACCCCTACCGCGAAACCAGCCTGGTGCTGGAAGTATTCAGCCGCAATTGTGGTCGCGTGGCACTGGTGGCGCGCGGCGCGCGGCGACCGCGTTCTGCGTTGCGCGGTTTGTTGATGGGATTCCAGCCATTGACCATGAGCTGGTTCGGCAAGCATGAATTGCGCACCCTGCACAGCGCCGAGTGGCAAGGCGGCCAGCCGCAGTTGCAGGGAACGGCGCTGTTGTGCGGCTTCTACCTGAACGAACTTCTGCTCAACCTGATGGCGCGCGACGACCCTCACGAGCAATTATTCGATTATTATCAACTGACTCTGCAACGGTTGGCGCACGAACAAGACCATGCGTCCACCCTGCGCTGTTTCGAAAAACACATGTTGCAGGAACTAGGCTATGCGCTGCTGCTGGAACACGAGGCGGACAGCGGCAAGCCGATTGAACTGTCCGCACATTATCGTTATGTGATTGAACACGGAGCATCGCGTGAAACGGAAAAGGGTTTCCCGATTCTGGGGAAAACCCTGCGAGACATGGCCGACGACGACTACCGCGACCCACTCAGCGCGCAGCAGAGCAAGCAATTGATGCGCATGCTGCTGAACCACCATCTAGCAGGCAAGACACTGCATACGCGCGAATTGATAAAAGACTTGCAGAAGTTGTGATGAAATTCCAAACGTAGGGCGGAAGCCCCGCAGGTGTGTCCCGCCGCAATTAAAAATGCTTTTGCATTTGGAGAGGTAATCATCCGGCGAAACCATTTGGCGGAACCGCAAACGTTCCGCCCTACGCGCTATTTTTCCTCTCGTGAAACGTGATGTGCCAGATTAGCCGGTATGAGGGAAATACACAGCCTCAACATGGGGCCTTTCCAGAACTTCATGTGCGTCATGTTTTGGGCGTCGAATTCACAAGTATCAATGACTGAAAGGAGTTATCTAGTGACTGAATATGAAATGAACCCCGACTGGTCATAGGTGTTCAGTTGCAGTCATTCGACAAGAATGCCGGAATGACGTAAACCGGTCAATGTCACCCATAAAGCCCCTCAACATCAGCGACAAAAAGGAAGTCGCAGTGGCTTCGTTGTGCTGAAACGAGATTGAAGTTTAGATTGCCGGGGGAACCAGTTTATTCGCTGAGCCAGGCGATGGCCACAGTCTCGTCGCGAAACACCCGAACGTTGTACCCGGCATTCTTCGTCACCGTCTCCACAAACTCATGGGTCGTGTCTTCCGGACTTACCAGAATGGCGGAGCGCATATCCCGCTGCAAGTTCATCTGTGCCATGTCATGGTAGGCGAAATTGTAGTTTTCGACCGTGCTCAGTATGTTTGAGGCATTGCGAACGTCGTTCAGGACTCGCTTGATGTTTAATGCGCGGCTCTGCCGATCCATATCTTCCGTGAATGCTCGCGCAAGCTCCGCTGTTATCTGGCCGCTGACGTAACAGATCAAGTATTTTCCATTTTCCGAAATTGTGACGGTGTAGTACATGATGGTTCTTCCACGATGTAGCTGCCATGACTGTCCGTGTGCGCGATGGATATAATGCTAACATATACCCGGTTTGTACTTCTGCTACTCAAGTTGTGGCTGCTGTCAGCCCCGCTCGGCTGGTGTGAGGAAGCGTATTGATTAGTTGATTTAAGTTGAACTTACGCCTTGGTCACCCACTGGTGTGCCCTGCTCCCTACAGTGGCGAACCGTGTCAGGTCAGCCTGCGGGTTATGGGGAGGTCGTGCTGACGTGGGTAAGATAACCGTATATCTTTTGCTGCGTTGTTCACGGGTACCCATGGCTTTTCCGATATCAATTCTCGCTTTGAGCAAAATGGTTTCATTCTGCAAGTAGCACATAATATGCCTCTCGCTGTTACTGCTTCAACATGAGCCGCAACCCAACTTTTAAACTGTTCGCCATACCTTTTTTGAAATTCGGCTGAGTGTTTTTGCAGGTACTCAATAATATGGATTTGCATACAATCAGTATAGGCAACTGGGGCGTCTTTAATGTACTCATCCCATATAAACTCCTCTGGCAATATTCCTGCCTTCGCCATATCGGCGGTGTAACCGAATGTCCTATAAAACTCAGCCATGTTTTCTACTTTGTGGAGGAACCTTCCATTAACCCCGATGAACCCATATTGACTGTTTGAACCCCCTTTAGTGCAATGCTTAAAGTGTGGGATTTTGTTTTGCATGTCTTCCTCCCATGTATATATCGAACTACGGTAGTAGTTCATTCGTGTGAGCAAAGACTATACCTTTGAGAAAAATTCATACATTGGCAAAATCGGTAATTACCAATCAGTATTCGTCCTATGCATGAACAACATTCTGTCAATAGCTATCGGTTGTTGCCAGTCCTGCTGGCGCTGTCCAGCTACGCCAGTTACGACCCCATGCCAGCCCGCATATCAGGCTGAAGATGCCGTATGCTGTCCCGCGAATATTGGCTGTGTGTACATACCGTGCAATGCCAGCGGGTATTCCAATCGCTCAAATCCCTCGTTTAATACATGCCCCAGAAGTTGCAATGAGAAGTTTATAAACAAGGGGACTGTTGGATAAGCGTCTTGACAGTCAAAGTCTTGGATGCTGATTGACCGCTGGCTCCTTATTTTCCTTTGGTGGAGTGTTATCGTCTGCGATTGCTCTAGGCCATAGTTCACTTGCATCCTTCCGTTTATTTACTCATTTTAATCATTACTTTGCCAAAGTGGCCTGCACTTCTCAGATGCAGTGGTATCGGCAAGCCGCTCCAGCGTGATATTCGCAGGGAGGGTCGCACCACGTTCAAACCGGGAGATAGTTTCCGGTTCCACCGAGAGAGTTTTGGCCACCTGTTTCTGGGTTAATCCGAGCGATTTTCGCCCACGCATAAGATTTTGCCCCAAGCGTGCGGCAAGACTGTTTCGGCGCATGTCAACCATATTTGTTGCCCTTGTGTCAGGACATACTTATGGTCGAACTTTTACTTCTAATTCTTAATGTTGTAATATGACCATGCTATAAGTAGGTATATTGCATCAGTATTTTTGAGTGCCGGGATGCCGATTCCTCGGCTCCTCAAAGCCAGTTGCGTGCGGGGCCTCAAGAACGAGCGCACCCCGGCATAAGAAGCAAGCCCATTTACTCTCACGAAAAAAGAGCCGAACCATGAGAATGAGATTCGCAGGTCTTTCTACGGTAATTATGAGTGAGGCACTTTTTGCTGGCGGCGGTTGAGGCGCGTTGCCTCAAGAGAAAAAGTTACCAAGGGGCGGATGTGAGGGATGGCTCAAGATTTACCGCCTGCCATGAAGTCGACAATACACGGCAGACACAACATTAGACCAAATTTACAGGGTGAAAATCCTGAGGTGCAATGTAACCAATTTATTAATAGGGATTTTGCAAGTGGTGACAGAAATTGACAATTCCCTACTCAGGGTGAATACGTTAACGGAAGACATTAAACGAGAAGTGGATGATTTGTTTCTCGGATTGATTCATAACGAATTGGTCGGGGTCTACATTATTCAAGACTATCTTTTCCGCTACGTGAATGCACGGTTCGCTGAGATATTCGGTTATTCCCAAGAAGAAATCAACCTCAGGATGGGGCCGCTGGAATTAACTGAACCGGAATATCGTTCGCGGGTAAAACAGGAAATTGATCGGCGCATTCGGAGCGAAACCAACAGCAGCCGCTATTCGTTCTATGGTCTATGCAAGGACGGAAACAAAGTGTGTGTGGAAGTTTTCGGTTCCCGTATCGAGTTCGAAGGACGTCCGGCAATCATAGGTATGGTGATTGACAATACTGAATGCCGCGAAGCCGAGTTTGAGGTAAATAATCAGCTCAACTTCATCATTCAACTCGTCGATGCTATTCCCAATCCGTTGTTCTATAAGGACGAGAATGGCCGATATCAAGGTTGCAACCGAGCGTTCGAGCAGCTTTTCGGCATACCGCGCCAAGAGTTGGTTGGAAAATCGGTTTACGATATTTTCCCCAAGGAATTGGCAGACTCCTTTTTCTCAGCCGACAAGGCGCTGTTCGATAATCCAGGGATTCAGACTTCCGAGACATCGGTGCAACTGGCCGATGGTAAGCGCAAGAGTATGCTGGCCTACAAAGCCACTTTGAATAAATCCGATGGCAGCCTAGGCGGGATGGTGGGTGTCATTCATGACATTACAGACAGCAAACGTATTGAAAATTCCCTGGTGGCACGCGAGCTGGAATGGCGCACCTTGGTTGAAAACTCTCCCGATACAATCGTACGTTACGACCACGATTGCCGCCGAATATTCGTCAATCCGGCTCTAAATGCACTGGCTGATGGCGGTAGAGCCGCGTTGCTAGGTAAGAAACCTTCGGAATATCCTGGTGGAGTAAATTTCACCAATTACGAGGCGAAAATCCAAGAGGTATTTACAACTGGCAAGGATGCTGAGTTTGAACTGAACTGGAGTGGTAAAGATGGCAAGGAAATGTGCAGCCTTATCCGACTGACAGCCGAATTTGACTTGGCCGGCAAGGTGACAACGGTGTTGGGCATGGGGTGCGATATTACCGAGCTGAGTGAGCAACGACAGACGATACACCATATGGCGTTCTATGATCCTCTCACGAACCTGCCTAACCGTCGGCTTTTGATGGACCGGCTTCAACAGGCATTGCTTTCAAGTGCGCGCAGCAATCGACAAGGTGCGCTGTTGTTCATTGATCTAGACGATTTCAAGACCCTCAACGACACACTCGGCCATGCTGTTGGAGATTTGCTGCTGCAACAGGTTGCGCGACGTCTGAGTTCCTGTGTGCGAGAGGGGGATACTGTTGCGCGTCTGGGCGGGGACGAGTTCGTGGTGATGTTGGAAGACCTGAGCGGAAATGCTTTTGAAGCTGCGTCACAAACAGAAGAAGTTGGCGAGAAAATTCAAGCTAGACTCCGGCAAGCTTACAATCTTGCCTCACATGAATATCGCAGCACTCCCAGCATTGGCGCTACCCTGTTCGATGGTCGTCAACATTCGATGGATGAACTATTGAAACAGGCCGACATTGCAATGTATCAGGCCAAGAATGCAGGACGCAACACGCTGCGATTTTTCAATCCGCAGATGCAGGAAGTTATTAACACCCGCGCATCCTTAGAAAGTGAATTGCGCCATGCGATTGAGGGCAACCAGTTCCGTCTGTTTTACCAAATTCAGGTGGATAGTTCGCGCCGTTCATTGGGGGCAGAAGCATTGATCCGATGGTTACACCCTGAACGCGGCCTAATATTACCTGATCAATTCATTCCACTCGCGGAAGAAACGGGGCTGATACTGCCCATCGGGCAATGGGTGCTGGAAACGGCTTGCGCCCAGCTCAATACCTGGCAGCAAGATGTGCTTACCCGCGACCTCGTTCTGGGAGTCAACGTGAGTGCCAAGCAATTCCACCATGCCGGTTTCGTATCCCAAGTGCATGCCGCCATTCAAAACCATGCCATCAACCCGATGCTGCTCAAACTTGAACTGACCGAAAGCATGTTGCTGAAAAATATCGAAGACGTCATTTCGACAATGAGCGCACTGCAACAAATCGGTATCAGGTTTTCATTGGACGATTTCGGCACCGGATATTCATCCTTGCAATACCTCAAGCATCTACCGATCGATCAGCTCAAGATCGATCAGTCGTTCGTACGAGACATCGCTATCGATGGTGGCGGCAAAGCGATAGTGCGCACCATCATTGCCATGGCACATGGCCTGAGCCTGGATGTCATTGCCGAAGGGGTGGAAACTGAAGAACAAAGACAATTCCTCCTGGACACGGGTTGCACACACTCACAAGGATTTCTCTTTGGCGAAGCTGTACCAATTGAGCAGTTTGAGGCATCACTAAAGCAGGGATAGACGATAGGCATGAGCGTCCGCTATCTGGCAGCGAATTCACAAGGCTGACTGGTTTGGGTTAGCTGATGCTACAACATAGAGTCCAATTCAACGCGTAGAAATTCAATCAATCATCCTGCAATCAATCATCCTGCAAAAGGAAATATAAGATACAAACAAATATGGCTGCAAGCAATGTAACCACAATTTTCATTGCTCGTTCAGCCTGAATTTTTTGTCGAGCAAAAAGTTCTTCATCAAGTCTGTCGTCCAATATAAATTCCTTCAACAAGTATAATTTTGGTAATGGAGCCATGCAATGCAGAAGCTAAGTGAGGCTGTTAAGTTCTTGCGTGCTGCGTGGAAGCATCCGCACACGAAGAACTTCATGGAACTGATAACAGAGGATATATAAAGTCCCCACCGGAAAAATCCGGGGGGATTATTGCTGTAGCTAGTTATTGCTTCTTTCTTTCAGTATTGCCATTGTCCGCTAAAATGACTATAGCGGGGAAGATTACAATTGCAAGAAGAATCCATTCTGCTATCCCCATGATAAATCTCCTCTAAAATGTTTAATGAACATTCAGGGAATTCTTGGCGTCTTCTTATCCAAAAATGGAATTCAGCAATGCATAAATCGAGAATCTTGAATTCCCGCTTCAGGAATGATCCAAACAGACTTAGGAAATCCCAAGACGTACTACGCAATGATTGAGGATATATAAACAGATGTGCCATACGAAATGTTATGGCAAGCGCTTAGTCCTTCATCATCGATGCTCCTCTTCAAGTATGTCATTGTCAAGTCAATACATTGATTCCATTGCTTTCTTGACAACAATACTCGGGTATTAATAACCAACCAACGTAAAATGCAACTGTAATACCGGATTGGTGTTTCAATAACGGGTAGCGATTCCGACCAGCAATGGGCAAGTCCGCACATGGCGTGCCTACGACTTGGCAGCCCGGTGAGTACATCGGTCAAGGCCGCGGAATTGTTCCTTTAGCGGATGCCTGCAAAGATTCAAATTTCGTGGGTATTCATCCGAAAAAACGCATGGGGTGTTAACCATGCACACATCCATATAATGCCCAATTCTGCGCACCCGGCAGTTACTGATGTCCACCGCGTTTTCGTTGGATGTTGTTTGGCTGTTCTGGGGCATTGCGGTTACTCACTAAATGGTTTACGGAGATGGTCTTAAAACCGCGAAGCGGTGTAATGTAGGTGGAATAAAAATAAATGTAAATATGCCGAATGTCTGTGCAATACGGCTTAGGTAAAATCGGTTATCTCCCCTCAGTCCGCCCCATTACAGAACAGCATTCGCTTTCCCCTCCATCCTTTATCCCTCCGCTTAGCACTTTGATTCGATCAATATGGTATACCCATTCTTGATGTCGGCATAAGGATTTTCTGATAAATCCTTTGTGCATTATTGTTATTCACAATTTTGGTGGATAAAGCTGTGAACAAAATGCAGAAAGTCAACAAACACACCACTCAAAACGATTTGCCTCAATAAGAAGCAAAAAAGATAATACCGTAATACTATTTATTCAAATTGCTCAAATTCCTTTAATACCTGCCCCAGAAGTTGCAATTAGAGGTTTATAACAAACGGGCTGTCGGGTACCTATTTGGCAAGCCGCCGCCGTTCAACTCTGGGGTAAGCGACACTTAGTGAGATAGTCATCTTTCAGGGTTGTTTTAAGCTTTGCTTCAGCCTTTTGCTGCAACGCAATCACATAACCTTATTGATTCTATTGCCATTATTTTCCGAAAATTCTTGACTATTTTAATCAACGAATGAGATTATCAGTTTGCCACACCGCTAGTCCAATCACGGCCTCGACAGATTGATAGTTTTCTATCAAAGCTAGATAAAACTGCTGTGGTATATGCAAGTTAACCTTAACCTATTGGAGGTGCAATTATGATCATGATTTATTTACCACTGGTACTGTCACCATTTATCGCTCTATGTTTCATGATTATGTTTGCTGGAGAACCCAAGAATTAGGCAATTTGCCTTTGAATTAAGTTACCCCCGGCAGAGCCGGGGGTATATTTCTGTTAGCCCCTCAAAGGGGCAAGAACATGAAGCGCCTGAAGGCGCTCACCTCACACCTCAAGTTTGAACTGGTCAAATCGCTCATCTTCCCTTTCCTGATGCCGGATGTACGCTCACACCATTTTTTCGTCCAGCCCTACCGTTGATACAAAGTAGCCTCTAGCCCAGAAATTCTTACCCGTGAAATTCTTGGCTTACCCCCCGGCGTGACGTAACACAAACTGTCTGAGTTTCATGACTGTTATAGGGAAGTTGCTATGACCGTTAGGCGCAATACATGTGCAAGATATGCAGCATCGGCGAAATCTTCACTGTGCTCAATCCTTCGTACATCTTGATTCCACCGGGATTTGTCAAATGCACCTGATAGCCTGCGTCTTCTAATCCATCGACCAACCAGTACAGCATCAACATGTAGGGATCGCCCGACATAAAATCAGAATCCGCTGATAGATTAATGGTGATGTTCCCAATAATATGCAGAAGGATATAGCTGGATTTTGGTGGAAGTCGACGGCTTATACTTGGGCATAAATTACCCTAAGATTTGAACTAATACAGTCGGCACCAGCCCCGTGGAAACATTATTATGAACATCAAGCCGAACGAACTTGATTTCTGGCGCAGTGAAGCTGAGGCACAACTTTTAGGCGTGCCACGGATTGATGCTGACCGCCGCTCCGCCGAAGCACTCTTACAAGAACTTCAAGTGCATCAAATCGAGTTGGAAATGCAGAACGAGGAGTTGCGGCAGACGCAGCAAAGCCTGGAAGAAGCAATGGCACGCTACGTTGATCTTTATGATTTTGCCCCCGTCGGTTATCTCACCCTCACTGGCAAAACTGTGATTGTTGCTGCAAATCTTACAGGTGCCGAAATGTTGGGCATTGAACGAAATAAATTGATCCGCACAAAATTTGCAAGCTTTGTCGCTCCCCATGACAGTGATCGCCTACACTTGTGTCTCCAAGATGCGTTGCAGCATGATAAAAAACAAAATTGCAATTTGGAACTAAGGCGCGGGGATAGCTCAGTCTTTCATGTTCGGCTGGATTGTCTGCAATCAAAGATTGACAAAGTATTATCAATACGAGTTTCACTCAGCTACGCCGATCTCAAGGGGATGCAGCAAGAATCCACGGGTTAACACGTGAGGAAACACCATGAGCATGACCCAAGACGGATCGGACTTCCTGCGCTCAGAAGCCGAGGCTCAACTTGCCCGCGCGCCGACGGCCAAGTTTCACGCGCGCTCCCCTGAAAAACTCCTGCACGAGCTCCGCGTGCACCAGATCGAACTGGAGATGCAGAACGAGGAGTTGCGTAAATCACATGTCTCTCTGGAGGAGTCACGGGATCGATATGTTGACCTCTTCGAGTTTGCCCCGGTCTCCTACATCACAATTGGCAGGGAAGCGATGATTAGCGAAATCAATATGACGGGGTGTGCGCTGCTGGGTGGGGAACGTGCAAAACTGATCAATCGCTGTTTATCAAAGTTTGTTGCACCACCAGACAGGGGGCGCTGGCATCGCCTGTTCATGAAAATGATTGAGCGGGCGGATTTTGAAAAACAGTCGTTCGATTTGGGAATGGTACGTGCAGATGGTTCTATCTTTTACGCCCATTTAGACTGCCTGCGCCGGGAAATGGTGGACGCACACCCCATTTTGCGTATTGCGCTGGCTGACATCACCGAACTTAAGCTGGCTGAAGCAAAATTGCGTATTGCCGCCACTGTCTTCGAGTCGCAGGAAGGAATGGTGGTTGCCGATGCCAATGGCCTGATCGTTAGCGTGAACATCGCTTTTACCAACATCACAGGTTATTCTCCAGAAGAAGTTATCGGCAAGAACCCGAACATACTCAGTTCGGGGCGTCATGATGCAGCCTTTTACGCCGCGATGTGGATGAGCATCAAACGCAATGGTTTCTGGGAAGGCGAAATATGGAACAAGCGCAAGAACGGTGAAGTTTACCCGGAGCATCTGATTATCACTGCTGTGAAAGACCAGGATGGCACGGTTACAAATTACGTTGGCACGCTTACCGACATCACCATGAGCAGGAATGCGGCGGATGAAATCCAGCTTTTGGCATTCTATGACCCTCTAACACGTCTACCCAATCGGCGGCTCCTCGTAGATCGGCTCACGTTGGCCTTGGCTTCAAGTAAGCGCAGTGGTACAGAAGGTGCGCTATTGTTTCTTGATCTCGACAATTTCAAAACCATTAATGACACGCTTGGTCATGACTTTGGGGATCAACTCTTGCAACATGCCGCACAACGCATTGAATCCTGTGTACGCGAAGGGGATACCGTGGCTCGTTTGGGCGGCGATGAGTTTGTGGTGATGCTGGAAGGACTGAGCAAACATAGTCTTGAAGCGGCGACGCAGACCGAGGCCGTTGGCACTAAAATTCTCGCAGCACTCGGCCAACCATACCAGCTTGCCTCAAACGAATACCGCACTACTGCCAGCATAGGTGCCACGCTGTTCAGCAACCATCAATCCGGGATCGATGAACTTTTCAAGCAGGCAGACATTGCCATGTACCAGTCCAAGAATGCAGGCCGCAACACTTTGCGGTTCTTCGATTTACAGATGCAGGCAAGCATCAACGCCCGCGTAGTCCTTGAAAACCAATTGCACATTGCAATTGAACATCAGCAATTCCAATTGTATTACCAAATTCAGGTGGACAGTTCACGCCGACCATTGGGAGCGGAAGCCTTGATCCGCTGGCTACATCCTGAGCTTGGTCTGGTGTCTCCCGCTCAATTCATTCCGCTAACTGAAGAAACAGGGCTGATACTACCCATCGGGAAATGGGTGCTAGAGACAGCTTGCGCCCAACTCAAAGCATGGCAAAAAAATAAACACACACGAAAGCTGACATTATCAGTAAACGTAAGTGCCAAGCAATTCCACGAGGCCGTCTTTGTGGATCAAGTGCAAGCCGCCGTGCAACTCTATTCAATCAACCCAGCGCGGCTCAAACTGGAACCTACTGAAAGCATATTGCTGGAGAACATAGAAGCCACCATAGAAACCATGAACGCATTAAAAACAATCGGTGTCAGGTTTGCATTGGACGACTTTGGTACAGGCTTTTCGTCACTGCAATACCTCAAGAAGTTGCCGCTCAATCAGCTCAAAATTGACCAGTCGTTCGTGCGCGATCTTGTGTTCGACAGTAACGACCAAGCGATTGTACGCACCATTATCGCCATGGCGCAAAGCCTGAACCTTGAGGTTATTGCCGAAGGGGTGGAGACGGAAGAGCAACAACAAATTCTTCAGCGCGATGGCTGCAATCACTATCAAGGGTATTTATTTGGCAAGCCAGTGCCGATTGAGGAGTTTGAGGCGTTGTTGAAGAAGCATTGAGAGTTGGTGAGTTTCGCACTAGCCCGCATGAGCTATCAAGAGCGTGACGTAGATGGCTTGTCCATCAAGAGCTTGAGGTCGTCCTCTGCAGTATCAACCTTCATCAATTGTTCAGTCTGATCATCTAACAGTTCCTGCTGCTCATCTTTTGATAGCATCTCGCGGTAAATCATTTTGCTCAGAAGGAATGTCTTCGCCATCCGTTCAGAATTCGGTTTCATAATTGCCCCCATGTGCCAACCTTGAATGATTATTCTGCTCCAGCAAGCAGGCATGGTCAACGGGAAAATTATCTATGCGGCTCGACATATATGCAGTCAGTCAGCAAAAAGTCCACTGTCGGTCATAAAGTGCTTTTGATGATGAAAAAACAGCTGATCTAGCAGCGGTAGTTTGACAAAGAATGAATACTGGAGTAATTTAATCAACAATATGAAAAATGTTACGTATGCACATAAAGTAGAAGTGTGAATCTGCAAAAAAACATCGAAAGGCTGGGCATGAAGTTAATGGAACTCTCCCATCATGTTCGAAGAGTCAAACAAGCCGGAATCATCAATTGGGGTGCCAAACCGCCCCATAGAAGAGATATTGCACGAACTCCAAGTGCTACAGACCGAGTTGGAAATACAGAGAGAAGAACTACGTCGGGCGCTGATTCTAATTGGGGAATTGCGTGACCGTTATTTGGATCTTTTTGATTTTGCTCCTGTCTGTTACATCACCCTTTCCCAAGCTGGCCACATTACCGAAATTAACCTTACCGGCGAAAAACTGCTGGGAGAAGACCGCAAGAAACTACTTCGCCGCCGTTTCTCAAGCTATGTTTTGCCGGAGGATCAGGATCAATGGAATAGATGTTTTGAACATTTACTAAAGCATGGTGGGACAAAGAGCTGCGAATTGCGGAGTCACCGAGGGGACGGCACTATCTTCAACGCATATTTGGATTGCCGACTGATCAAGACCGGTGGCACAGTACCGAAACTACACATTACGCTAATTGATATCACCGAAAAAAAACAGACTGAGGCTGCACGGCACCTGTTCGAAACGCTAATACTTAAGTTGACCAGCCGTGAGAGGGAAGTTCTTGTACTTGCCCTTTCCGGCACCTCAAACAAGGTTATCTCAATCCGTTTGCAGATTAGCCAGCGGACGGTCGAAAACCATCGCTCACGTATCCATCGCAAGACCGGTATCGTTTCGCTGCTCGAATTGGCGCACCAAGCTGCCAAGGCCGGGGTTAAGCTGGACGAAATCGCGCCTTCCTCCAACGCTATAGCGATTTGAGTCACAGTTTTCACGCGCCGAGGGTGCAGTTGTCGTCTCCTGCGTTCGATCATGCTTTGCGCCCACTTATGATGATTAACGTGCGTAAACCGAGCTACCTCATCGCAGCAAATTAAAGTAAAGTTATGCCCCTTTAATTAATGTGGCTTCTTTGCTGGAGCGAATTCGAAAATGAATTGGAATGTTAAAAGCGGTAGAGCAGGCTGCGGGATAGGCGTATTTACCGGAAAAACCAGGTTGACCAAGCGTGGATGAAATGAACTCTGAAAACGTTCCAGTTCTGCTGGTTGATGACCGTCCCGAAAACTTGACCGCCCTCGCGGCAGCACTGGATCAGCAGGGTCTGGATATGGTGAAAGCTCAGTCGGGGAACGATGCGCTTCGGCTTAGCCTGAAACAGGATTTTGCACTGGTGTTGATGGATGTGCAGATGCCCGGCATGAGCGGGTTTGAGGCTGCGGAACTAATGCGGGGCAATCCCAAGACCCGGCACTTGCCTATCATCTTCGTGACCGCAGGAATGAACGATGAGCAGCTTCAGTTCAAGGGTTACGAACTGGGTGCGGTGGACTACCTGATCAAACCCTTCGACTCCCATATTCTTCGGAGCAAGGTAAACGTCTTTTGCGAACTCTATCGCTACCGCAGCAAACTCGAACTCGCCCATCAGGAACAGTTATTCAATACCATGCGCGAAGGCTACGCGCATTGCAAAATGTTATACGAGGGCAAGCAGCCGACGGATTTTGTTTATCTCAAGGTAAACACGGCATTCGAACAAATAACCGGACTAAAAAATATCGAGGGCAAAAAGGTCAGCGAAGTTATTCACGATATAAGGAAATCAAACCCGGAGTTGTTTGAAATATATGGAAAGGTGGCGGCAACCGGGAATCCGGAATTATTCGAGACCTATCTGGAGCCGTTGGGTATTTGGTTTTCAATATCGGTTTACAGCACGGGGAAAGAATATTTTGTCGCCGTGTTTCAAAACATCACCGAGCGCAAGCTGGCGGAAACAAGCTTGCGCCAGCAGAAACAGTTCTCCGACGACATCATCAACAGCCTGCCCGGCATCTTCTGTATGCTGGATCAGCAGGGGAGGTTCGTCCGGGTGAGCGATCATTTCATGAAGGTGTCCGGCTATTCACAAGAGGAGCTTGACCGCATGATTGCGCTGGACCTCTTTGATGGGGAAGACAAGAAACTGATCGCACAATGGATGCATGAAGTGTTCGAAAAGGGCGATTCATGGGCCGAGGCAGAGTTTATTATCAAGTCAGGACGGAAGATGCCCTACCATTTTACGGGGCATCGTACCAACATCGACAGCCTGTTCTACCTGGTTTGCATTGGCACCGACATCACCGAACGCCGTGCGCTGGAGCAGGAGTTAAAGCACCAAGCAACGGTCGATTCGCTCACCGGCCTTTCCAATCGTCGCCATTTTCTCGAACTGGCGGAACAGGAACTGGCGCGGGCAAGACGTTATGACAAACTGTTGTCGGTACTGATGCTCGATCTCGACGAGTTCAAAGCGATCAACGACACGCATGGTCATCAAACCGGCGACAACGTGCTGCACAAGGTCGGTGAAGTCTGTCGGAAGACGTTGCGTGAAGTAGATATCGTTGGCCGCATCGGCGGCGAGGAGTTCGCCATTCTGTTGCCTGAGATCGATGCCAAGCACGCCATGGAGGTGGCGGAGCGGCTGCGTCAGGCCATCACCCATGCCGTGATCCCGCTGGAGCAGGGAGGTGAGTTGAACTTCACCGCATCGATCGGCATCACCACGCTTACCGCAACAGAAACCACCTTCGACAAGCTGCTAAACCTCGCGGACAAGGCGCTGTACGAAGCCAAGCACACGGGTCGCAACAGGGTTTGTACGGCACGTCACGAATAATTTCTGTGGGTGATATCCACCGTTTGGGCAACATTATTGGCAATCTATTTATAGGAAGAATTTAAGCATGATCCGGGTACTTGTTGTTGATGACCATTCCGTTGTGCGCCAGGGGCTGAGAAGAATACTGGACGAAGCGAGAGGAATTGAAGTTGGCGGTGAAGCTGCCAACGGGATTGAAGCGCTTAAAATACTCCGCACGGGGAAGTTTGACGTCGTGCTTCTCGATATATCAATGCCCGAGAAAAACGGGTTCGATACCCTGATGCAAATCTTGGACGGGCACAGCCAAACCAAGGTGTTGATCCTGAGCATGTACCCGGAAAATCAGTACGCGGTACGTCTGATGAAGGCCGGTGCTTCGGGCTATATGATGAAGGATACCGCGCCGGAACAATTGGTCGAGGCGATCCGTAAAGTAGTTGCGGGAAAAAAACACATCAGCCCTACCCTTGCCGAATTGCTGCTTCAGGAATGCAGCATCGATTCCAACAAGCCATTGCACGAACTTCTGACCGACAGAGAATATCAGGTGTTGCGCTTGCTGGGTTCGGGGAGAAAAGTATCTGAAATTGCCGAAGGCTTATCAATAAGCGTCAAGACAGTCTGCACCTACCGCACGCACATTCTTGATAAAATGAAATTGAAAAACAATGCCGAACTTACTATTTATGTGCTGCAGAATGACTTGCGAATCCTGACTACAGTAGACGATTGACAATCGTATCTCTAACAAGCCATTTCCACGATTCAACAGGGGGAACTTTTCCCTTATATTCAGGCATCACTGGATGTTGGACTGCCTGCTTACCAAAATATGTGATCTTGCCCCCCGAAAAACGCGGTTTACATCTTCCCACTCCTCGGTCAAGCAACAATACCCATCCACCTGTTGCATCCTGATTCCGCCTCTGTTACGTTGCGGCCTTTGTTTTGCAAATACTGGATTTAAGCGATGATTAAACTCGGATTGAACATAGATCATGTCGCCACGCTACGGCAGGTGCGCGGGGCGCGTTATCCCAACGTGGTGCGCGCGGCGCTGATTTGCGAGGAGGCAGGAGCGGATGCGATCACGCTGCATTTGCGCGAAGACCGCCGCCACATTCAGGATGCGGATGTGGAAATTCTGCGTTCCATGTTGCAGACGCGCATGAATCTCGAATGCGCGGTGACTGACGAGATGATTGAAAACGCGCTGCGCATCAAGCCGCACGACATCTGCTTGGTGCCGGAGCGACGCGAAGAACTGACTACCGAAGGCGGGCTGGATGTGGTGAGGCATTTCGATGCGGTGAAGCGTGCGACCGAACGCTGCACTGAAGCGGGCATCCGCGTGTCGCTGTTCATCGACCCGGATGAGAAACAACTGGATACAGCAAAAAAACTTGGCGCGCCGGTGGTGGAAATTCACACCGGAAAATATGCCGACGCAGATAGCGTGCCGGATCGTGAGCATGAGCTGGCGCGTATTCATCATGCGGTGGCTCACGGCCATGCACTGGGTTTGCAGGTGAATGCCGGGCATGGCCTCAATTATCACAACGTGCGGCCCATCGTTGCCATCCCCAATATCGCCGAACTCAATATCGGTCACGCCATCATCGCCGAGGCAGTGTTCATCGGACTGGAGCAGGCGGTGAAGAAGATGAAGGTTTTGCTTACGACTGGGTTCCCGCTTTCGCGGGAATGACGGATGATTTTTGGCATCGGCACTGACATCGTCACTGTGGCTCGTATCGAATCGGCCAGCGCGCGTCATGGTGCGGCGTTCGCCGAACGCATTTTGAGTGCGCAGGAGTTGGCAGAGTATGCCGTACATGCCAATCCGGCGCGGTTCTTGAGCAAGCGCTTTGCGGCCAAGGAGGCGTTTGCTAAAGCCACGGGGCACGGCCTGCGCCATCCAGTGAGTTTGCAACGCATCACTGTCACCAATGATGAACTGGGCAAACCGGTTTTTCTGTTCGATGCGGAATTGGCAGCCTATCTGCAACAACTGGGCGTGACGAGCCATCACCTCAGCATCAGCGACGAGAAGGATGTTGCGGTGGCATTTGTAGTTCTGGAAAGGGATTAGTTGTATAGACGTAAGTCGTAAGTTAAAAACCACGAGCTTTGCATGGACACTCGACTTGGCTGGATAACTACTCCAGCGAGTCGCTGGTCAAGTGACAAAACAAACTACCAACTTACGTCTTACCCCATGATTTCTGTGGCATAGCTATTTTTGAGGAGTTCTAATGGGTATTGGCCCGGTCATGCTGGATGTTGCGGGAACTGTATTGACGGCAGAGGACGAGGCGCGGTTGCGCCATCCGCTGGTGGGTGGGGTGATTTTATTTGCACGCAATTATGAGTCGCCGCACCAACTTGTCGAATTGACCTCCAGCATCCATGCGCTACGCAGTTCGCCGCTGCTGATCGCGGTGGATCACGAGGGGGGCAGGGTGCAGCGTTTTCGCGAGGGGTTTACGCGCATTCCGGCGATGCGAGAATTGGGCAAGATTTGGGATGAGCACCCGAAGCGTGCCAAGCATCTGGCGCAGCAGGCGGGCTATGTGCTGGCTGCCGAGTTACGCGCGCACGGCGTGGATTTTAGTTTTACGCCAGTGCTCGACGTGGACTTCGGTTCTAGCTCGGTCATTGGCGACCGAGCCTTTCATTCCGATCCGCAGGCCATTGCCGAGCTGGCGCACAGCCTGCTGCTGGGGCTGAAACAGGGGGGGATGCATACGGTAGGCAAACATTTTCCCGGACACGGTTTCGTGCGCGCCGATTCGCATATGGAGATTCCGGTGGACGAGCGCAGTTACACCGACATTGAGTTGTGTGACCTGATTCCGTTCCGCCAGATGGTGAATTACGGTTTGGCTGCAGTGATGCCCGCTCATGTGATCTACCCCAAAGTGGATAATCACCCGGCGGGTTTTTCCGCGATATGGCTGAAGAAAATACTGCGCGGCGAGCTGGGTTTCGAGGGTTGCATCTTCAGCGACGATCTCAGCATGGAAGGCGCGACGGTGGCGGGCCGCATCGTGCAGCGCGCGCAAGCGGCGCTGAATGCAGGTTGCGACATGGTTCTGGTGTGCAACAAACCGGCATCGGCGGATGAGTTGCTGGCCGGATTGCACTGGGAAATGCCGGTGACCAGCAAGGCGCGTCTGGTGCAAATGCGCGGACGCCCCCACCCCGATACGCTGGTGCAGTTGCACGAGCAGGCGGAGTTTGTGAAGGCTGTACATGAGGTTGCTACTGTTGGCACCAGCAACGGGGAGTTGCTGCTTGGTTAGATATTTGTTAGCCACAGATTGACATTATTTAATGTACGCATAGAGAAGGTTTTACTGGAGTTTATACATGAAATTTATAGCCAGGATTATCGCGGCAGTGTTGTTGCCGCTGTTGCTGGCCGCATGCAACAAAACTCCCGCGCCGCCAATGGTGTTTGGCGCCAACGCGTGGCCGGGCTATGAGCCGGTTTATCTGGCGCGCGAACTGGGCTATTTTTCGGCGGTCAATCTGCGCCTTGCCGAATATGGTAATACTTCCGAAGTGCAACAAGCTTTCCGCAAGCACGAGTTGAATCTTGCCGCCGTTACGCTGGACGATGCGCTGCAACTGAACCGCGACATTCCCGATCTGAAAATTGTGCTGTTGTTCGATGCCTCCAATGGCGCGGACGTGATCCTTGCGCAGCACGGCATTACCGACATGAAGCAATTGCAAGGCCGCCGCGTGGGTGTAGAGAATACCGTGCATGGGGCGTACTTCCTGAATCTCGCCTTGAAAAGCGCAGGGATGGAGGCCGGGCAAGTGGAGATAGTTTCCATGCCTGTGGCAGAGCAGGAGGCGGCGTTCCGAGCGCATAAAGTGGATGCGCTGGTCACCTCTGAACCGTTGCGTACGCGCTTGCTGGAGGCGGGCGGGCGGGCTATATTCGACAGCTCACGCGTGCCTGGAAAAATTCTCGATGTGCTGGTCACACGCGATGATGACATGGGGCGGTATCACAATGAAATGGTGGAGTTGGTGCAGGGCTGGAATCGCGCGCTGGAATACCTGAAAGCCGAACCCGGCAAGTCAACGCAGATTATGTCTAAGCACGAGCATATTGATGTGGCCCAATTTGGCAGGGCGATGCAGAGTATCGAGTTGCTTGGGATGCAGCGCAACCGCGACTTGATGCTGGGGGAGCCGCCTGCGGTCGAGTCCAGTGTGGAGGCAGTTCAGCGTTTCTTGCTGGAACGAGGGCTAATCAATATGGGCGCAGATACGGCCACGTTGCTGGATACCAGCTTGCTTGCCGGGGTTGCGCCGTGAATTCCGGTCAGCATATTTTGCCATTTTGCGGCGCACTTGAGATAATCCCGCAGGCAATAATTTAGGCTGGACTATGCCCGGCATAGCTCACCCTACGATTCCCACGGTGCAATTTTATGAGTGAATTACAAATCAGCCTGCTAATCATCGGCATTGCTGTGGTGCTGGCGGTTTATATTTATAACTGGTGGCAGCAGCGCAAGTACCGGCGCAGGTTCGGCACTGCTTTCGGTCAGGCGCATGAGGATGCGCTGTATCGCACGGCCACGGAAAAACCAGTCGAGGAAGAATTGATGGGCGAGCAGTTGGAGCAGTCCTTGCCCATTGATCCATTGCCCGGCGAACCCGTGTGCACTTTGCTGGATGCGGGCACTGACTATATTGCCGTGCTGACGTTCGAGGTTCCGGCAAGCGCCGATTCGCTGGCGCTGCTGTGGCAGAAGCGTTTCGATTTCGGCAAGAGCGTACACGCCTGCGGGCTGAACGCGACGACCGGCGCATGGGAAAAAGTGATCGCGGAAAGCCATTTTCGCTACGCCGCGTTCAAGCTGGCCTTGCAGTTGGCTGACCGTTCCGGCCCGGTGAGCGAAGTGCGTTTGAGCGACTTCCGCGACCTGGCGCGCGACATCGCGGCGCAGTTAGGAGCTGCGGTCGACTTGCCGGATGTGGCCGCAGCCTGCGCGCGTGCGTTGGAGTTGGATAGCTTCTGCGCCGAGGTTGACCAGATGATAGGACTCAACATCCTGCCCAGCGGGGAGCGCACTTTTTCCGGCGGCGAGATTGAACTCGTGGCCGAACAGCATGGCATGGCCTTGCAGTCCGACGGTGCGTTCCATCTGGTCGATGCGCATGGGCAAACCGTGTTTAGCCTCGGTAACTACGAGAATATCCCGTTCCAGCATCACACTCTGGCCCAGATGTGGGTCAACGGCCTGACCCTGCTGCTGGATGTGCCGCGCGTGGAACAGCCTACGCAGCGCTTCGACGAGATGGCGGTGCTGGCGCGGCAACTGGCGATGGATTTGCGCGCCGCCGTGGTGGACGATCATCGCGTCGCCTTGGGCGAACCGGGCATCGCCCAGATACGCGAACAGATCGCCGCCATCGAAAACCGGATGCTGTCCGGCAAGGTGATACCCGGCAGCACGCAGGCGCGCAGGTTGTTTTCCTAGATGACTACTTCTAATGTGGCACAGAGAATCGCACTTCTGTGCGATGAAATCGAACGATATAGCTATGCTTACTATGTGCTCGACGAGCAACTGATCCCGGATGCGGAGTACGATAAGCTATTCCGCGAGTTGCAGGCACTCGAAGCTCAATATCCAACACTTAGGTCTCCTAATTCGCCTACTTTGCGTGTCGGCGATAAGGCTCTTTCTGGTCGACGTGAAGGATTCGATGCGGTGCGTCATGTTGTACCAATGCTCTCGATCCGCACCGAAACCGACATTAGTGACCAGGGCGCAACCGCCTTTGATGCGCGGGTGCGGCGCGAACTGGAGTTAAGTGAAAATGATCCTCCAATTGAGTACGTCTGCGAATTGAAATTCGATGGCCTCGCCATCAATCTTCGTTATGAGAATGGATTATTATTTCAGGCGGCCACGCGTGGCGACGGCGAGACCGGAGAAGGTGTAACACAGAATACATTTGCAGTTCGACAAATACCGCTGCAACTCAAAGATTGTGACGTACCCGTGTTGGAAGTGCGCGGTGAGATTTATATGGCTCGCCCGGATTTCGAGCGCTACAACGAACGGCAGCGCGCACAAGGATTGCCCACCTTGGTGAATCCGCGTAACGGCGCGGCAGGCAGCATCCGCCAACTTGATCCCAAGATAACTAAGAGACGTCCTCTATCGTTCTTCGCCTATGGCATAGGCGAAGTACAAGGCTGGGACATGCCAGCGACGCATAGTGCGCTGTTGGATGCACTGGGCAATATGGGCTTGCCGGTGTGCGATGAGCGCGCGGTGGTGCAGGGCGCGCAAGGGCTGGTGGAGTTTCATCGCCGCATCGCAGCCATGCGCGACCAGTTGCCGTTTGATATTGATGGCGTGGTGTACAAGGTCAACAGCATTGCATTGCAAGAGAAACTCGGTTTCGTGTCGCGCGAACCGCGATGGGCAGTGGCGCACAAATTTCCGGCGGAAGAGCAGATGACCGTGGTGCGCGACATCGATATCCAAGTCGGGCGTACCGGCAAACTCACGCCAGTGGCGAAATTGGAGCCTGTGTTCGTCGGTGGAACCACGGTTTCCAATGCCACTCTGCACAACGAAGATGAGACGCAGCGCAAAGATGTGCGTATCGGCGATACGGTGATCGTGCGCCGTGCAGGGGATGTGATACCGGAAGTGGTTGGTGTAGTGTTGGACAGACGTCCGGCTGAAGTCGGCGAGGCGTTTGATTTGTTCAAACGGTTGGAAGGGAAATGCCCGGTGTGTGGCAGCACCATCGTGCGCGAGGAGGGTGAGGCAAACTGGCGCTGCACTGGCGGACTATTCTGCCAAGCGCAACGCAAGGAGGCGCTGTTGCACTTTGCCAGCCGTCGCGCGCTGGATATCGAGGGGCTGGGCGACAAGCTGGTGGAGCAATTGGTTGACCAGCAACTGGTGCAGACGCCCGCCGACCTGTATCGCTTGGAATTGCATGTGCTAGCCGGTCTGGAGCGCATGGGTGAGAAGTCTGCTAAAAACCTTATTGATGCTATTAGCCACAGCAAGGAAACCACGTTGGCGCGTTTCATCTACGCGCTGGGTATTCGTAACGTAGGCGAGACGACGGCGAAAGATTTAGCGCGTCATTTCGGTACGCTGGATAATCTCATGGCAGCGGACGAAGCGCGTTTGCAGCAGGTGCCAGACGTGGGGCCAGTGGTAGCGCAAAGCATTACGGCGTTTCTTGCCGAGCAGCACAACCGCGACGTGATCTCCCAATTGCGCGCCAGCGGGATAAGCTGGGCGGAGCATGAAGGCGAACGTGTTGAGGTGTTGCCGCTGAACGGCAAAACTTTCGTGCTGACTGGTACACTTCCATCCATGAGCCGAGACGAGGCGAAAGCCATGCTCGAAGCGAAGGGGGCGAAGGTGGCGGGCAGTGTGTCGAAAAAGACCGATTATGTTGTGGCGGGCGCGGAGGCGGGCAGCAAGCTGGACAAGGCGCGGGAGTTGGGTGTACCGGTGCTGGATGAAATAGAATTTATAAACATGGTAGGTCGGGCTGTGCCCGACATGGTGGGCACAGCCCACCCTACGGATACTTAACGCAGAGAAAATTTACAATGAAAAAAATAACGAAAGCCGTATTCCCGGTTGCCGGCATGGGCAGCCGTTTTTTGCCCGCGACCAAAGCCAGTCCGAAAGAGATGATGCCGGTGGTGGAGAAGCCGCTGATCCAGTATGCGGTGGAGGAGGCGGTGGCGGCAGGCATCACCGACATGGTGTTCATCACAGGGCGAAACAAACGCGCCATTGAGGATCATTTCGACAAGGCTTACGAACTGGAGGCGGAGCTTGCCTTGCGTGGAAAACATGAGTTGTTGCGCATCGTGCAGGAGGTGATACCCAAGCATGTGAACTGCATTTACATCCGCCAGACTGAGGCGCTGGGGCTGGGGCATGCCGTGCTGTGCGCGCAACCGGTGGTGCAGGATGAGCCGTTCGCGGTGATCCTGGCCGACGATTTGATAGACGGGGAAATTCCCATCGTCAAGCAGATGGTTGAAGTTTATGCGCGCCATCATTGTTCCATACTCGGCGTGCAGGACGTGCCGCGCGAGCAGACCGGGCAATACGGCATCGTCAGTAGTACCAATCTGGAACCGGGTGTGGATCGGGTCAACGGAATCGTCGAGAAACCTAGGCCTGATGTGGCACCTTCTACCTTGGCGGTGGTCGGGCGCTACATTTTGTCGCCACGTATCTTTCACCACTTGGCACAGGTGCGACCGGGGGCGGGAGGTGAAATCCAGTTGACGGACGGCATTGCCGCGCTGATGCAGGAAGAGCAATTGCTTGCCTGTCGCTTCAAAGGCATCCGTTATGATTGCGGCTCCAAGCTGGGCTATTTGCAGGCTCAGGTGGCGTTCGGCTTGAAGCACCCGGAATTGTGCGACGAGTTCGCGGCATATCTCGCAACAGTAAAATGCTGAGCAATCAGGAAGCGCGTATTGCCTTGCAACAAGCGGAATTGATTGTCTCTGCGGAGGAAGTGCAGGCGGCGGTGGCGCGCGTGGCGCATGAAATCAATGCCGCATTCGCGGACAAGCATCCGTTGGTGCTGTCGGTGATGGGCGGTGCGGTGGTATTTACCGGGCAGTTGCTGCCGCTGCTGGATTTCCCGCTCGATTTCGATTATGTGCATGTATCGCGCTACGGCAACGGGCAGCAGGGTGGGGCGTTGCACTGGCGGGTTGAGCCACGCGAAAACGTGCGCGGCAAGATCGTGCTGGTGGTGGACGATATTCTCGATGAGGGCGAGACGATGGACGCAGTGAAACAGCGCGTGCTGGAACTGGGTGCTGCCGGATTTTATTGTGCGGTTTTTGCCGACAAATTGAATGGCAAGAACAAACCGATCCGCGCCGATTTTGTCGGGGTGGAATTGCCCGACCGTTTCGTGTTCGGTTTCGGCATGGACATACATGGGGCATGGCGCAACTTACCCGCGATTTACGCGGCAAAAGAAAAATAATCCAGCCAATTAAAGTCGTAAACTGAGGTTACCATTTGGTGCGGCTTCCAAAGCCGCCGATTTTCTTTAGCACTTTGGAAAAGTCGTAAATTCAGTGTATCCAAGTCATAAAATATCCCCAGAACACAGTTGGAGATGTTGTAGTCCACCCTACCCACACGCTCCAATTGCACCGCAACTCGTGCAAAATTCGCAGCCATCCTTCTTGATCAGCGTGGTGTTGCCGCATTCCTTACAAACCTTGCCGACCAGAGATTTGATACCGGTTGGTTTGATTTGTCCTTCGGGAATTTCCAGTACGCCCATTTGCTGAACCGGATAGCCGTGTTCGTCGAGGATTCCGAGCATGGCGTAGCGGTGGATGATGAGCTTGGCGACATAGGAAACCGTCGAGGGGTAGCTTTCCATCTTGGCACCGCCTGGCACGCGTGCCATGAAGTCGCCCAACGGTTCGCCGAAGTTTAGCAGCTTGCGCAGCTTCATGCCGATCCAAGCCGGGTCGATGACGCGCATATCCAGACTCAATACCTTACATAGTCCGTCGAGGGCGCGCGGATAAACACCGGACAACCACATCGAATAAGGACGGCGTTGTCCGTCGGGTAGCACCAGTTCCTTCAGGCCCAGCACGAAATCGTCGCCGCTACCCGCGTTAGAGATATCCACCGTCCAACTCATTGTGCCGTCGGTGCCGGTCTTTGGCTCTTTTCTTGCAAATAGCGCGTCCATCATCGGCGTGGTTACACCCTCGCTTACTTCCAGCGCACCTAACTGTTCGATACGGAATTTTAAAAGATGCGCGAATGCGGCTACCAGGCTGGGCATGCGCATTACTTCGCCATTGGGTGGCATGGGCATGTCAAAAGCGTCATCACCCGCAGTCTTCATCAGCATTTCCAGCTTCATGCGCACCCACACCGGGTCGCGCGTACGCATATCCATCGACAGCGATTTGGCCAACGCGCCCAAGCCGCGCGGTTGTTCCGAGCCGTTCACCCAGACTTCAAACGGATGGTTGCGACCGGGAATGGAAAGTTCGCGTAGTGATTCGTTTGTTCTTTCTACCGCTTGTGGGGGAAAGTTAGATAGGGGGACACTTGTGGTGTGCGACACGAACGCCACAAAACTGCCGAGCGGATGTTTCACCACTTGTGACACCCAGCCTTCGCTTCCTGCCAGAAGTGAAGGCCGCCCCGGCCAGCGCAACGAGGCGAGTGCCGGTGTAGGTGCGGCTTCCAGCACGATGCGTCTATCCTGATCGAATACAAAGTCCTGCGGTTGTTCGCTCTTGGGTTCGGGCGTGACCGACAATACCGATCCCAATACGCTGTTCGGGCGATAAGTAGCCAAGCCTTTTAGCCCGGCTTTCCATGCTTCAGTGTAAAGGTGCTGAAAATCCTCATACGGATAGTCGGCAGGTACGTTGACGGTTTTGCTAATCGAAGTATCGATGAATGGAGCAACGGCAGCGACCATCTTCATGTGGTCAATGGCACTGATCTCCAGTGCTGAGACAAATGCAGGCGGCAAATTATTTATGTCGCCGCCTATTTCTTTGAACAAGCGCCAAGCGTGATCTTCAACCGAGTAATCCTTGGTTGTGCCGTCCGGCATGCGCTTTTTGCGCGTGTAGAACCACGAGAAGGCTGGCTCGATACCGTTGGAAGCGTTGTCGGCAAAGGCCAAGGAGATGGTGCCGGTGGGGGCAATGGACAGCAGGTGGCTGTTGCGGATGCCGTGCTGACGTATCTTGTTTTTCAGCTCATCCGGCAGGCGCGAAGCAAAGCGCGGTTCAGCCAGATATTGATTCGCATCCAGAAGCGGAAACGCGCCTCGCTCGATAGCCAAATCCACCGAAGCGAGATACGCCTCGTCGCGCATGATGCGCGAAATGTCGGCAGCGAAGGCGCGTGCTTGCTCGGTGTTGTAACGCAAGCCCAACATCACCAGCGCATCGCCCAGCCCGGTGAAGCCCAGACCGACGCGCCGCTTGTTCTGCGCTTCCAGTTGTTGTTCTGGCAGCGGCCATGCGGTTACGTCCAGTACGTTGTCCAACATGCGCACCGCGACGCGCACTAATTGCTTGAAGGGTTCGTAGTCAAAACCGGCATGCGCCGAGAATGGATTTTTTACCATACGCGTTAAATCGATAGAGCCGAGACAACAGCAACCGTAAGGGGGCAGGGGCTGTTCAGCACAAGGATTTGTTGCCTCAATCACTTCGCAATAGGACAAGTTGTTGTCGCGGTTCATCAGATCGATAAATAACACCCCCGGCTCGGCATGGTCATAGGTGCTCGCGATGATCTGTTTCCACAGGTCGGCAGCGCGTACTTTGCGATATATCCACTTTCCATCGGCACGTTGCGTAGCGCCTTGCTCCTTGAGCGCGGCAGACGGTTCAGCGACATGCACCAACTCGAATTCCTGATCGTTCTCCACCGCTTGCATTAAGGCATCGGTCACGCCGACGGAAATGTTGAAATTGCGCAGATCGCCTTTGTCCTTGGCGCTGATGAATTTCTCGATGTCGGGGTGATCGCAACGCAGCACGCCCATCTGCGCGCCGCGCCGTGCACCGGCGGACTCGACGGTTTCGCAGGAACGATCAAAAACGCGCATGTAGGAAATCGGGCCGCTGGCGCGCGAGTTGGTGCCTTTTACATGCGCGCCCTCCGGGCGGATCGACGAGAAATCGTAGCCGACCCCACCCCCGCGTCGCATGGTCTCTGCGGCCTGTTGCAAGGCATCGTAGATGCCCGGCCTGCCGTCGTGGGTGCCGGAGATCGCATCGCCCACCGGTTGCACGAAACAATTGATCAGCGTCGCCTGAATCTTCAATCCGGCTGCCGAGTTGATGCGACCGGCTGGCACGAAGCCATTTTCTTGTGCCAGAAAAAAAGCTTCTTCCCACTGTGCGCATTGCTCCGTTTTCTCGGCTTGCGCCAGACCGCGCGCCACACGGCGACGCACATCCTGTACCGATGTTTCATCAGCTTCCGCGTATTTTTCCAATAGGACTTCTGTGCTAATTTCTTGCGTCATTTTTTATTGATCCTGATTGCCCCATACTTCCTTGAGGAAGAGGGTTAGAGATAACCAGCCGCTTGCCCCGTACTTTGGGGTTTCGGAATGGCTAGTAGCCTTGTCAGTAGTTTCATCAGAGGGTGAAATCGAGTTAATAAATAGTCTCATAAATCTATCTGATTCGGCAAAATGGAAGGTGTCATTAGGCAGTTCTGTAAACCACTGACTCTAGCGGTGAAACTTAAAAGTATTAAAGGGAAAGCCTGCGGTACGCCGTTTCCAACCGGGCAGCGAAAGTTTCACTCTGAATATTGCGACAATATACCATGGTCACTGTCCAGTCCCGGCGGTCAAAACCAATCAGATCGTTAAATATGATCGGCTCCCCCTTCGCTGTCTCGTCGCTATCCCGCTTGATGCCCATGCTGTCCAGAATCATCGGCGACTTATTCAGTCGCAAATGTTGTTCTGGATTGAGTAACACGGCTTCGAAGTCATCCAGATAGTTATGTAAATCCAATGAGCGGGTAGTGGCTTGTATACTGGTCAGCATACTGGATAATTCTTTCTCCAAGGCAGGACGAGTCTCAGCATCGGCTGCATGCAAACGAGCCTTCAACAAATCCATTTCTTGCAGTTGTGATTGCATTTCCTGCTTGCGCAAGGCGACCCGCTTGGCCACCTTGCTCACCAGATTGTTAAAAAATCCCCAAGCTACCCGATCCCTGGCCTGCTGCTCACTGGGTGCAGGATCTACAATAGTATGACTGGTGAAATAAACCGTATTCTGAGGCACATCCCGTTGAATGACCTGACCGGACAATTCCATTCCCATCATGGTTTTTTCAAAGCGACGCATACCCATCAAGGCGTAGGCTTCATCGATAGAGGGGTTTTCCTGGAGATAATCCTGAATGGCTCGGCTTGCCCGGAATGCCTCCGAGACGAAATCCATGGATGGGAATATGGCATGAACATAAGCATCATTGGCATAGGAATCGAGATTGACTGCCACCGGGCCGGGCACGCCATGCGCTAGGCTATGGGCATACTCCAATGCGCTTATAACTGGTTTGCGGTAAGCCTCTGGGTATTTGTGGGTCTGCTTGAGTAGCGGCTCAACCCCGGAAACAGCTTGTTCAATGGCGGTCAATAGCTCGGGTATATCCTTCTTCTGATCGAGGCCGAACAAATGCCTGAATACGCCCATGAGTTTATCCTTTGAGATTATCCAACCATCTCTTTGAATTGTTCAAGGATGATTGGATTTTGGCTCTGACGTAACCAAAAAGCTAAGTCAGAGCCGAACTCCAGCCAACTAGCGTATCACTTCCTTCAGCTGTTCCAGGATGGCAGGGTTTTCAAGTGTCGAAGTGTCCTGCGTAATCTCATCTCCTTTTGCGATAGAGCGCAGCAGGCGGCGCATGATTTTTCCGGAACGAGTTTTGGGCAGGTTGTCACCGAAGCGGATGTCGTCCGGTTTGGCAATCGGGCCGATCATTTCGCCTATCCAATTGCGCAGGGTATCCGCAATTTGTTTGGCCGCTGCCGCATCTTGCGGGCGGGCGCCCTTCAGCACCACAAAGGCAACGATGGCTTCTCCTTTGATATCGTGGGGCCTGCCTACAATGGCAGCTTCTGCAACTAGCGGATTGGCCGCCAGGGTCGATTCGATTTCCATGGTACCCAAACGATGGCCGGAAACTTTCAGTACATCATCGATGCGCCCCATGATCCAGAAATAACCGTCTTCGTCGCGCTGCGCTGAATCGCCGGCAAGATAAGCGCCCTTCATTTCGTCCGGGAAATAACCTTTTCGGTAGCGTTCCGGGGCGCCCCATATGGTGCGGATTTGCGAGGGGAACGGACGCGTAATAACGAGAAATCCGCCGTGCTGGTCATCTACCTTGTCACCCTCTTCGTTGACGATGGAAACCATGATGCCTGGCAGGGGCAGGGTGCAAGAGCCGGGTTTGGTCGGCACTGCTCCGGGCAACGGCGCAATCATATGGCAACCGGTTTCGGTCTGCCACCATGTATCAGTGATAGGGCAGCGCGATTGCCCGACCACAGTGTAATACCACATCCAGGCTTCCGGGTTGATCGGTTCACCCACCGTGCCGAGCAGACGTAAGCTGGACAGGTCGTATTGCTTTGGTAATTCACCGCCCAGCTTGATGAGCGAGCGGATGGCGGTAGGCGCGGTGTAAAAGGTCGTGACCTTATGCGCCTGTATCATTTTCCAGAAACGCCCGGCATCGGGATACGTGGGCACGCCCTCGTATACCACTTCGGTCGCACCCATCGCCAGCGGGCCGTACGTCACGTAGCTGTGGCCGGTAATCCAGCCCACGTCGGCGGTGCACCAGAAAATATCGGACGGTTTGTAGTCGAACACCCACTTCATGGACAGGATGCAGCCCAACAGGTAACCCCCGCTGGAATGCTGCACGCCTTTGGGTTTGCCGGTGGAGCCTGAGGTATACAGAATGAACAACGGATGCTCTGAATCCACCCATTCCGGTTCGCAAGTTGAAGCTTGTCCGTCGATCACATCATGCCACCACAAATCGCGTTCTGCGTTCCACTGCACCTCGTTGCCTGCACGCTTATAAACGATCACGTTGAGCACTATTTCGCAGCCGCCCATGGCGATGCCTTCGTCCACGGCGTGCTTCAGTGGCATCACTTTGCCGCCGCGCATTTGGCCATCGGCGGTAATCACGGCACACGCTTGCGCATCCACGATGCGCTCATTCAGGCTCTGGGATGAGAAGCCGCCGAACACCACTGAATGGATTGCTCCGATGCGCGCACAGGCCTGCATCGCCACCACTGCCTCGATGCTCATCGGCAGATAGATCAGCACGCGGTCGCCTTTTTTGATGTTGCGCGATTTCAGGCCATTGGCAAACTGGCACACGCGAGCGTGCAACTCGCGGTAATTCACGCGAGTAATCTTGCCGTCGTCAGCTTCAAAAATAATGGCGGTTTTTTCCGCTTGCGTGGGGAGGTGCTTGTCCAGACAGTTGTAGGAAACGTTCAGTTCGCCATCCTCGAACCACTTGAAGAACGGCGCGTTGCTATCATTCAGTACCTTGGTGAACGGTTTATGCCACACGATATTTTCACGCGCCAGATTGGCCCAGTAGCCTTCGTAATCCCGCTCTGCCGCATCCGTCATCGCCTTATAGGCTGCCATGCCGGACACGTTGGCCTGCTGGACAAAAGCTGGGGAAGGATGGAATACACGGGTTTCGTGCATTACGGATTCAATACTGGTAGACATGGTTGTTCCCTTGTGTTGTTAGTTTGTTCAAAGCTTCGCAGATTCAAGTCAGAAGTGCAACCGAATCTGCTCTCAATCTGTGCTTGTAGCCAAACGTGCGCAGCCATCGTTGCATGCCCGGTGGTTGCTGGCTCGGATACGATTACTAACCGGTTCACTAAGCTGTGTAACAATTTGTTGTGAGTGAATGCCTTAAATATTAGAGATATCGGCTTACAATAGCCTTACAAAACCCCCATACAACCCATTGTAGAACCCCAAGTTTTTTGATTTCTCGAAAAGCTGGGGTTTGCAAGCTCATCTCAGCCTACCCCGCAACTCATGCACGAGTCCAGATATACCTACAAATCTATCCTCGCGTATTCGATTGCGCTTCAAATCGCGATAAATCCACCACCGGCTGCGGCTTCCATCCCGCCTTGCGATGTTCCGCCACGACATTAGTGAAAATGCCGCCGCGCACGTAGAATTTGGCGGTGAGGCGCATGAAGCGGGGCTGGGTGGCGGTGACCAGGTCGTCCAGAATGCGGTTGGTCACGTCTTCGTGAAAATGCCCTTCATCGCGGAAAGACCACATGTACAGTTTGAGGCTTTTCAGCTCGACACATTGCGCGTCGGCAATGTAGTCGAGGATCAGCGTGGCGAAATCCGGCTGACCGGTCTTGGGGCACAGGCAGGTGAATTCGGGGATTTCCATGTGAATGTGGTAATCGCGCCGGGGATTGGGGTTGGGAAAAGTTTCCAGAGATTTCGTAGCTTGCGTGGTCATTTTGTGCCGGGTTCCGCTTCGGTTAGAATAGCGGGATTATAACGTTTGCCTGATATAAATTGCGCCTTTCCCACATCAAGCTCTCTGGATTCAAGTCCTTCGTTGATCCAACGCATATCGCACTGCCGGGACAACTCGTCGGCATCGTCGGTCCCAACGGTTGCGGCAAGTCGAATGTAATTGACGCGCTACGCTGGGTGCTGGGCGAATCCAAAGCTTCTGCGTTGCGCGGCGAATCCATGCAAGACGTGATTTTCAATGGCTCCAGCAAACGCAAGCCGGTCTCGCGCGCCAGTGTTGAGTTGATTTTCGACAATACTCTGGGCAAGGCCGCCGGGCAGTGGTCGAGCTATGCCGAGATCTCCATCAAGCGCGTGTTGCAGCGCGACGGCGATTCTAGCTATTACATCAACAACCAGCATGTGCGGCGCAAGGACATCACCGACATTTTCCTCGGAACGGGGCTGGGCGCGCGCGCCTACGCCATCATAGAGCAGGGCATGATTTCGCGCATTATCGAGGCCAAGCCGGAGGAGCTGCGCATATTTCTTGAAGAAGCGGCAGGGGTGTCGAAATACCGCGACCGCCGCCGCGAAACCGAGTTGCGTATTGGCGACACGCGCGATAATTTGCTGCGTGTGGACGACATCCGTCTGGAGCTGGAAAAACAACTCGCCCATCTTACCGAGCAGGCAGAAGTCGCAAAACAATACCGCGAGCTTGAGGCTGCACGGGATACCAAGCAACATTTGCTATGGCTGGTGAACAAGCAGGATGCCGAAGCGCGCCGCGTGCGTTATATCCAGCAGATCGAAAAAACCAGAAACGAACTGGAAGCCGAAACCGCGCGCTTGCGCGAGGTGGAAAGCCAACTGGAAACAGCGCGCAGCGGGCATTATCAGCTTTCCGATACGATGCACAGCAAGCAGGGTGAGCTATATGCCAGCAACGCCGAGGTCGCGCGTCTGGAACAGCACATCGCACACCTGCAAGACCAGCGCGCGCGCCTGACCCAACAACTCGCCAGCGGCGAATTGCAGATGGAACAGCAGCGTGGCCAGTTGCAGGGCGTGCAGTCTTTGCTGGCGCACTGGCAGCATCAGCAACAGGAAGCGGCTGTCAGAGTAGAAATGTGCGACAGCCATGCAGAAACCGAAGCACAACACCTGCCGCAGGCTGAAGAAGCCGCGCGCGCCGCGCAGGAACGCTATAACGCGGTGCAACGTGATCAACTGGTGTTGCAGCAGCAGTTGCAACTGGCCGAGACGCAACGCGAGCATATTCAGCGCAACATGCAGCAACTGGATTCACGCCGTTCGCGTTTGTTATTGGAGCAGGATAATCTGCCGCGCCCCGATACTGAGGCGCTAACAGAAGCGCAGCAGCAAATTGCCGAACTGGAATTTGAGCGCGAGGAACAGCAGCAGCAACTGGCGCAGTTGCAGGAACAACTACCGCTTGCCGATGCGGCAAGGCGCAGCCAACGCATAGCGGCGCAGGAGCTGGAGCGGCAACTGGCGCAGATTGAGGCGAAACTTGCCGCGCTCAAGCAATTGCAGCAGCAGACTGATAACGACAAGAATTTGCAGCAGTGGTTGACCAGCCATCAGTTGGATAATCTACCGCGCCTGTGGCAAGCCATCCGCATCGAGACGGGCTGGGAAAATGCACTAGAAGCTGTGCTGCGCGAGCGCCTCAATGCGATTGCCCTGCAAAAACTGGACGAGGCGGCTGTCTGGGAAAATGCGCCGCCGGGCAAGCTGGCGGTGTTTGCGGCAGATGGTGCACGTACCTCTGTGCAGCAAAACAGCGAACTCAGTCCTTTATCGAAATTCGTGACCTGCCAAGACGAGCGTGCCGCGCCGGTGCTGGCGGATTGGTTGTCTGGCGTGTATGCCACGGAGACGCTGGCGCAGGCCTTGAGCCAACGTGGGGGCTTGCCTGCAGGAGCATGGCTGGTTACGCCGCAAGGGCATTTGGTCGGTGCGCACAGCGTGCTGTTCCATGCGCCGGACAGCCAGGTGCATGGCGTGCTGGCACGTCAGCGCGAGATTGAGTCTTTGCAAATGCAGGCGCAAGAACAGACAGGGGGGCTGGAGCAGGGTAAGCAACAGGCTGGGCAGGCAGAAGAAACTTATCATGCCATCGAAAGCCGTATCGCTCCGCTACGCAGTTCAGGAAGTGAATTGCAGCAGCGCCAGCACTCGCTGCAAATGCAAGTTTTGAAATTGACTCAGGCCAACGAGCGCAGCCATGAGCGCGCCACGCAGATCGCCCACGAGTTGCAGGAATTGGCCGATCAGGCTGCCGGTGAACAGCGCCAGCGTGAAGAAATTGCCGAGCGTATGGAGATCATGCGCGAAAAAATCAGTGTGCATCAGGCCGATGCCGAGCAGGTGCGGCACCAGACTATCGTGCAGGATGGCCGGTTGCGCGAGCAGCGCGAGCGTTCACAAAAGGCGCAGCACGAATTACAGGAAGCGCACTTCTTCGCCAAGACTTGCTCAGAGAAAATTGCCGATCTGGAACATAACCTGAAACAGATTGGATTGACTTTGTCGCAGTTGGAGCAGACCTTGGCGCATAGCCGCGAAGAGCTGTTGCAGATGGAAGACGGCAGCAGCCAGCAGCAATTGCAGGATGCGCTGGAGCGGCGCGTGGGCTGCGAACAGGCGCTAGCCGAAGCACGCAATGCGATGGAATTTGCCACGGTCAACCTGAACAAGCTGGAGCAGGAGCGCATGTCCTGCGAACAGAAACTGAACCCGCTACGCGAGAAAGCCAGCGAGTTGTCGCTCAAGGAACAGGAAGCGCGTTTGCATTATGAGCAGTGGGCAGAACAATTGCAGGGCGTGGATGAGGCATTGCTGTTGCCATTACTGGAAGGCGCCAATGCCAAACCGGCTGCACTGCAGAATGAGTTGAATCGCTTGAGTGCCGGGATCGAGGCGCTGGGTGCCGTCAATCTGGCAGCGCTAGAGGAGTTGCAGGCCGCGCAGGAGCGCAAGACCTACCTGGATGCGCAATCGAAAGATTTAACCGAGGCGCTGGATACGCTGGAAGGCGCGATCCGCCGCATCGACAAGGAGTCCCGTGATTTATTGATGGCGACTTACAACGAGGTGAACCGCCATCTGTCCGAAATGTTCCCGGTGCTGTTCGGCGGCGGCGAGGCACGTCTGGTGCTGACCGGTGAAGAAATTCTTGATAGCGGGGTGCAGGTGATGGCGCAGCCGCCAGGTAAGAAGAACGCCTCGATTCATCTGATGTCGGGCGGCGAAAAGGCGTTGACGGCGATCGCGTTGGTATTCTCGTTGTTCCAGCTTAATCCCGCGCCGTTCTGCCTGCTGGATGAAGTGGATGCGCCGCTGGACGATACCAACACCGAACGGCTGTGCAATCTCATCAAGAAAATGGCTGTTCAGACCCAATTCATCTTCATCAGCCATAACAAGCTCACCATGGAACTGGCGCAGCAATTGGTTGGCGTGACCATGCAGGAACGCGGCGTGTCCCACGTCGTGGCTGTAGATATCGAAGAGGCATTGCGGATGCGCGATGACAGTACGATAGCTGCCTGATAGAGGGCGAATTATTAAACTTGGCTAATTGCAGTACGTGCTGATTTGCTTGTTGGCATCTTCGATGCCTTGCTGGCGTGCAGTAGCATCCATGATGCCTCTTTCGCCTTTGTCATTGTAAGTTGCGAGTGGTGTGTTACTTTCAAAGGTTCTCAGATTGGCCTTTGCACCCTCACAGTTTTTTTGTTTGACAAGTTCTTTCTCATGCTGCTGTGCGGCTTTCTGTGAGGCCTCTTCCTTGGCTTTCAGTTTTTTCTTTCGTTCCACCTCACGTTCAGCAACGGTTTTTTGTGCAGGCACACCACTGATCGCTGATGGGGTAGACACGGTCTGCGCTTTTATGTTGGCCGGAGGCTGCTCGTCGGAATAGTGCACCTTGTTGTCGGAATCCACCCATTTGGTGACTGCGCCGTGGGCGCTGCTGACATTCAGCAACAACAGAAAAATCGGTAGGCAACGTTTCATTTGGCATTTTCCTTATGAGTGTTTTGCAAAAACTAACGATTTATTACAGGCGCGTCAACTTAATTATTAAGAATAAAGGATTGAGGTGCCATTAATACATAATTTTCGGTGTTTGATCTTACCCACGTTTAGTAGGCATTCCAAAAAAGCATACTATAAAAGGGGTGCATCATGGAACGCAAGGAATATACAGGGAAAAGCTGGGAATTCAAACATGAGGCCGCGCCATTGGCGGCGAATCGTTACTGTTCAGTATCGCGTAGCCCTTTGCTGAGAGTGAATCCGGCTGTTGCTGCGTCGTTCTTGTGCCTGCATTTTGCCGTCCCTTCGGTCGTATATGCTGAATCAAGGTTTTCATCACATGGCAAGAATTTTGGTGGGATGGCGGATTGTTAAATATCGGATATACCCCGCCTAGAATTAAGCAAATCCGGTAATTTCCACATAGTAGTTTGTTCTATGGTATGAGCCAGTTAGTTCTGTGTGACACATCGGCAACTTCATGCGCGGCTATAATGCACCCATTCATTTCTAGTACATCATCATGCGCCCCCATTTCACTCCGTCAGACTCCGCTTCGCACGACGAGTGGAACACTATCCGCACCCTATTGCCCTATCTACTAGAGTTCAAGGGCAGGGTAGTGCTGGCGATGGTATTGTTGGTGCTGGCCAAGTTGGCGAATGTGGCGGTGCCGCTGGTGCTCAAGGAAATCGTGGATGCGATGAATAAGCCCAAGGCAATGTTATTCGTACCGGTATTTCTTGTGGTCGGTTATGGCTTGTTGCGCCTGTTCAGCACCTTATTTGGCGAACTGCGCGACGCGGTGTTCGCCAAGGTCACGCAACGTGCTATTCGGCGCGTTGCGCTCAAGCTGTTTGTCCATCTGCACAACCTGAGTCTGCGCTTTCATCTGGAGCGGCAGACCGGTGGGGTGTCGCGAGATATCGAGCGCGGTACCAAGGGGATCAGTTTTTTGCTCAATTTCATGCTGTTTAACATCCTGCCCACGTTGTTGGAAATTGGCTTGGTTGCCGCTATCCTGTTCAGCAAATACAACCCGTGGTTTGCCGTTATCACCTTCGCCACGTTGGTGGTGTACATCATATTCACCCTACTTATCACCGAGTGGCGCATGGTGTTTCGCCGCACCATGAACGACATGGATTCCAAGGCCAATACGCGCGCGATCGACAGCCTGCTCAACTACGAGACGGTGAAGTATTTCGGCAATGAGGGTTATGAGGCGCGGCGTTACGACGAGCATTTGGGTTCGTGGGAGACGGCGGCGGTGCAAAACCAAACCTCGCTGGCGGCGCTGAACTCCGGGCAAAGCGTGATCATCGCCATCGGTGTCACCGCGCTGATGCTACTGGCGGCGGACGGGGTTGTCAAGGGTACGATGACGCTGGGTGATCTGGTGCTGGTCAACGTGTTCATGTTGCAACTTTACATGCCGCTGCATTTTCTCGGTTTTGTCTACCGCGAGATCAAGCATTCGTTGGCAGACATGGAAAAAATGTTCCGTCTGCTCGGCGAACATCGCGAAATCGAAGATGCGCCGGATGCGGTGACGCTGAAAGTGGAGCGGGCAGCAGTGCGTTTCGATCAGGTGGATTTTTCCTATGAGCCGGATCGGAAAATATTGTTCGATGTCGGTTTCGATATTCCCGCCGGGCACACCGTTGCCGTGGTGGGGGCGAGCGGTGCGGGCAAATCCACGTTGTCACGCCTACTGTTCCGTTTCTACGATGTGAGTTCGGGGGGCATTCTTGTCGACGGGCAGGATATTCGGAAGGTGACGCAAGCCAGCTTGCGCGCGGCCATCGGTATCGTGCCGCAGGACACCGTGCTGTTCAATGACGATATCTATTACAACATCGCTTACGGGCGTCCCGATGCCACGCGCGAGGAGGTGTTGCAGGCGGCGCGTTCGGCGCATATCCATACTTTCATTGAATCGCTGCCGCAGGGCTATAACACTATGGTTGGTGAACGCGGGCTGAAGCTGTCTGGCGGCGAGAAACAGCGCGTGGCGATTGCGCGCGCCATCCTGAAGAATCCAGCTATCCTGATTTTCGACGAGGCGACCTCGGCGCTGGATTCAAAATCGGAGAAGGCGATACAGGATGAGTTGCGCAATGTTGCGCGCAACCGCACTACGCTGGTTATCGCACACCGTCTCTCCACCATAGTGGACGCTCAGCAGATATTGGTGATGGATAAAGGGCGCATCGTCGAGCGCGGTACGCACCGCGAGTTGCTGGCGCAGCAAGGAGCGTATGCGCAAATGTGGGCGCTGCAACAGCAGGAAGAAATATTGCATGTAAAAACAATAGATTAAAATTCCCTCCAAAACTACCCCGCTTTGACCTGCATCCATTAGGCCCCACTCGAGTCACGATTAATCGTTGTCACTTCCACGCTCTTGACCAAAAGATTTTAGACCGTGCTCGTGGCTTTATGCCCCCAGACATTGAGCGACGACGGAAGCCTTTGCAGGTTGAGATTCAACGCGTGCTGGCTGAAATGTCTGCCAGAGGTGTTGGAAGGTCAAGCATGACAGCGTTGCAAATTTTTCAGTTGTCTTAAAACGTGCTACGCGATCATTCTCGCTTGGGATAACCGAAAAAAAGCCACAATGGGAATTTACCCCTCTGTGGCCTCGTGTGATGTGCCGATTATGCTGCCAAAGGCATGTTATCGCTTTTGCGGCGATACTTGATTAAGCCTATCAGACCTAAACCCGCCAACAGCATGGCGTAGGTTGTGGGCTCGGGAACGGGAGCAAGAGGGTTACCGTCATTGCTTCCTTGAGGCAGCGCCTGATTGAACCCGATATCGTTAATAAAGAAATCCCACGCGTAAGGACTCGTCGAGGGGCCACCAGTTATCGTAAACGAATTACCCGCTGACGCGAATCCGAATGTCTGTTGACCTGATGAAAAGTTTTCAGCCACATTGAATACCGCTCCATTGCCGAGATTGTCCTTCAGGGTGTAATTAATCGGGACTGTGTTCCCGTTATACAGGTTCAGGAAGAAATTGCTGACATTCTCGGGGGCGTTAGTGACCGAATTATAGAACTTAATCGTGAGCGGGTTGGTATAGCCGGTTTGGCCCGTATTCGCGAAATCAGCTGTCCCGTAAGCGACGCTTGCAGTCGCCGGCAGGTTGGATATCCCCGGGCCAAGCGGTGTACCACCTCCGAAGACAACGTTATACCCACCATCCGTAATGGTTAAGGTCTGGGCGTTGCCGGCGCCAATAAAGCAGCAGCCAGTTCCGGGTACATAGTCCTGAAAATTGATGACTGCCGCCTGCGTTGCCGTGGCGGAAATCGATAACAACACTGCGGCAGCAACAGGTGTGATGCGGGTAAATAAAATTGTCATGATAGTTCTCCTAGTAGAACGGGGGTTGAAATTACATCTAACCTCTTTTTTAACCTCTCCTTCAGTTTCACACAATGTTCGAACCAACTTTTACATTCTAATTTCTCATAGATTTAAGCAATACCGCTTGCAAAGGAGGATCGAACTGCCAACCAAAATTTATTATCCGAAACGCAGCATCAGCCTAGAAATTGTTTTAGCAACTCTAAGTATCAACTAAATATCTTACTTGCTGACATGTTCCACTAAGTTTGATGAGACACTAATTGCTGTGAGCAAACATTAAATAAAAATTGAGTCCAAAACAATTCGTATGAATACATACGTAGAAATACTTACTTGGAAAAGGGAGCTGGTAAACGAGTGGATTTCAACTGCTATTCGTTTTGTTTCTTGAAGCAGTCTATGTCGATGAGTATTCTGCTTTAACGCCCTTAACTTCTTGTGCATTGCTTTTTCGGCAGGTATGGGACTGAGCAGCAGATTTATTTTTTCTGGAGAATTTGAACTTGTATGTATTTCCTTAAGTCGAAGACGTGTATGTGTTTTCTTAAGTTAAATTTGTATCCATCTTGATTTATATTGATTTTGCGGTATCCTTCGCGTCACAAGTTTCAGTTTTGGGGATTAACTTTAGGTTCGGGGAATATTATGTATAAAAAACTCATAATGCTTATCTTGCTGACCAACACTTTGGTGGTGCAGGCAGCGCCCAATGATGGTGATGGGGTGACACTCAAACAGGAAGATGAACTGACCAGCGTGGTGCTGAAGCACACCTCGTCACCGAAGTTGCGTTCCTATATTGCGCTGATTTACGACGAACGGGGTCAGTGCGCTCTGTATACAAAGAATGCGGATACTGTTGCGCCTATCGCCTCCATTAGCAAATTGATGACTGCCATGGTGGTGCTGGACGCGCAGTTGCCGATGGATGAAGAGATCAGCATCAGCACGCAGGATATGGATACGCTCAAGGGCACCCATTCGCGTATGCGTCCCGGCATGACGCTGACGCGCGGCGAACTGCTCAAGCTGGCGCTGATGGCTTCGGAGAACCGTGCCGCTGCCGCGCTGGCGCGCACCTATCCGGGCGGCACGCAAGCCGCCGTAGCGAAGATGAATGCCAAGGCGCGCGAACTGGGTATGAAAGACACGCGCTTCCTCGACCCCACCGGCCTGAACAGCGGCAATGTTTCCACCGCGCAGGATTTGGTGAAGATGGTGTTGGCGGCGCAAACTTACGAGCCTATCCATAAAGCGACCACTTCTTCTTCCCATCTGGCGGAACCGGCGGGATACCGCCCACTGATGTACAAAAATACCAACCCGCTGGTAAGAAATGCGTCTTGGGACATCGGCATCAGCAAGACCGGTTACATCAACGAAGCTGGGCGATGCCTAGTTATGAAAGCCACTATCAAGCAGCACCCGGTAGTGATCGTGTTGCTCGATTCGCAAGGCAAGAGTACACGCATCGGTGATGCCAACCGCATCAAGAAGTGGATGGAAAGCGCGCTGGTTACGCGTACCGTGCGGCGTGGTTAGAATTTGCAATTTTATGTTTTGATGAAGGGGCGTAAGCCCCTTCATTTTTGTATCGGCGATGTTATACGCTCTATGTGTGCTGCCGTCGCACTCCAGTCATTTTTTCTTGATTTTATTGAGCCAACTGTTTGATATGGATGCTGCGTAGCTGTGCAGCAGCTTGCGCTGCCGCGACAATGAGTTCATCCAGCGCTGTGTTGTGTTCTCCTGTGGCGGGGAAGCGCGCCAGCACGGCATCGGCGAACTCACCAATAGTTTTGCGGCGGCTGTTTTGATCGCTAGCCAGTGGACTGGTCGCCTGAAAGTACATTATTCCGTTACGTTGCGTGATGGCGAGCAGGTAGGAATCATACCCATGCGCCGTGACCTGTTTGTCGCGAACTTCGAAAAACTGTATAGCACTATATTGGGTCGCGTCGCTTGCGATGTCGGCTTGTTTGGCGATGGCCTCGATGAACGGCTGCGCCAGGTTAAGTTGCGGTGCCAGAGTCATGTGGTACTGGCCGGGCCGTTCGATGACCAGCGGGTTGTCCAGCGGCGGCGTCTTGCCGGGACGGAAGAATACGAGGAACAGAACGGACAGGGTGATGATGGTTAGCGTTTCGATCATGTATGCTAAATCCCGAGAATTTCGAACTGAATATACCAGACGCCCAGTGACACGACAAAGTTGGTAAGGATCGCAGGCAGGAATTTCAAATGCGTGCCGAAACTGTAGCTCTTGTCCAAGGACATCACCATTACCCCGGCGGCAGAACCTATGACGGTCAAACTGCCGCCTACGCCTACCATCAGCGCGTTAAGCGCCCATTGTGAGCTATCCAGTTGCGGGTTGGACGTCAGTGTAGAGGCTTCCACCGGAATGTTGTCCAGTGCACCGGAAATCACACCCAGCAGGACATTTACCGCTGTGGGCGAGAATGCCTCGAACAGCCGTGAGATATAGTGCAGCCAGCCGACATAGTTAAGCGCTGACACGCCGCTGATGATGCCGATGAAAAACAGCAGCGTGCCCCATTCAACTTTTTGCAATTGTGTCAGCAGCATCACGTCGTGCCCGCTGCGCTTCAGGTGCCAGACATACAGGCCGATTATAGCCAGTCCTATGCCGAGAGCGTATTCAATGTCGATATGCAGCATAATATTCATCACCACGGAGGCAATGATCGCGGCGATGCTGAAGAAGATCATGCCCCAGCCGCCGTGCTTGATGTGTACATCGCTCGGCGCTGTGTCGATCAACTTACCTTGTAGCCTGTTAAGGTAAATCAGTTGCAGTACAGCGGCGCTGACCGCCCAGCCGATGATACCTGCGGGTAACAGGGCAAGCAGCCCCATGATGCTGATTTTGCCTGCCAGAATCACCATCAGGCTGGTAGTGGTGCCGAGAAACCACACGCCGGAATTTGAGGCGATTATCAGATTGCACAGTGCGATATGGCGATAGTCCTGATTGCACGAAACTTCCTTGATCGATTTGCCGAAAATCATCGCCGTGGTGATGTTGTTGATGAACGGAGAGAGCAGGGCGGCCAATGCGCCAGTCGCCCAGAATATCGTGCTGGAATTTAGTCTGCGGTTGATGAGATAGCTGTTCAGCGTGCTGAACACCCCGCGTTCGTTGAGTAACTCCACGATCATCCACATGAATGCCATGAAGGCGATTAGCGAGAACAGCTCAATCTTGTTTTCCTTTTGCATCTCGATAAATTGTCCGAAACGACGTGGGTCATCGCCGGAAAAATAGGTGTACAAACCGATCAGCAGAAAAGCCGACAGCATGAACAGCGCTGGCTTGAACTTATCCATGTGCAGCTTGGCTTCGAAGGCGATGAGCAGCATGCCGATGCTGAAAATCAGCAATACGGCGATGCCCAGCCAAGAAGTTGTTTGTATCGGCATGACAGTGAAATATGCGGGTAATAATTGGTCGTTATGCTAACACGCCTTTGATCGTGTTAGCGGCCATGTCCGGATTAAGCTTGAATTGCGGATGACATTTCGATATTATTGGAAACATGGAAACAAAGTGGGTGGTGCGGACATGAAAATCTCAGCGGCAGTTGATGCCTTGGCAGCGCTGGCGCAAGAATCGCGCCTGTCAATATTTCGCCTGTTAGTACAGGCCGGTAAAGAAGGATTAGCTGCGGGTGTGTTGGGCGAAAAGCTCGGGATTCCGCCCGCCACTCTGTCGTTCCATCTCAAGGGGCTGGCGCATGCCAGGCTGGTCAAGTCTCGTAACGAAGGGCGTTACGTGATTTACACCGCCAACTATGCCGAGATGGATAAGTTGATCGCGTACCTGACCGAGCACTGCTGTGCAGGGGATGCGGCACAATGCGCGCCGCGCAAGTCTTGTTGAAAATCGGAGAATTAAATGCAATCGGAAAAAATCTACAACGTATTGTTCCTGTGCACCGGTAATTCCGCGCGCAGCGTCTTGGCCGAGGCTACGCTGAACTATCTCGGGGCGGGGCGCTTTCATGCTTACAGCGCGGGCAGCAAGCCATCCGGCAAGGTGCATCCCGCATCCCTGCGATTGCTACAACGCATGGGGCTGCCCACCGCAGGATTGAGCAGCAAAAGCTGGGACGAGTTTGCAGCTCCTGGTGCACCGCAGATGGATTTCATTTTTACCGTGTGCGACAACGCAGCCGGTGAGGAATGCCCGCTGTGGCTGTGCAGCCCGGTGACGGCACATTGGGGCGTCGAAGATCCCGCCGCGTGTAAGGGGGGCGAGGCCGAGCAGGATAAGGAGTTTGAGCAAGCCTGCCAGCAACTGACCCGGCGCATCCAGTTATTTATCAGCCTGCCTTTCGATAAGCTGGATGCATTAAGCCTGAAACAAAAATTGCAGGAAATCGGGAAGGTTTAACATGGGACTGTTTGAACGCTACCTGACTGTTTGGGTATTCTTGTGCATCATATTCGGCGTGGTGCTGGGGCAAGTATTCCCCGCGCTATTCCAGTTGTTGGGCGGCCTGCAAGTAGCGCGGGTCAACCTGCCGGTCGGGTTGCTGATCTGGGTAATGATTATCCCCATGCTGTTGCGCATAGATTTCGGCGCGCTGCATCAGGTACGCGAACACTGGCGCGGTATTGGCGTGACGCTGTTTATCAATTGGGCGGTAAAACCCTTCTCCATGGCGCTGCTCGGCTGGCTGTTTATTCGCCATGTGTTTGCACCCTATCTTCCGGCGGAGCAGATCGATAGCTATATTGCCGGGCTGGTGTTGTTAGCCGCCGCACCCTGCACTGCGATGGTATTCGTGTGGAGTCGTCTGGTGAACGGGGAGCCGTTATTCACCCTGAGCCAGGTTGCGCTCAATGACACCATCATGATCTTTGCCTTCGCGCCGCTGGTGGCCTTGCTGCTCGGACTGTCCGCCATTGTGGTGCCGTGGGATACACTGCTGGTTTCGGTGGTGTTGTACATCGTGCTGCCGGTGCTGCTGGCGCAAGTGTGGCGCAAATATTTGCTTTTGCGCGGTACGGATACGCTGGAGCGCACACTGAACGCGCTGCATCCGTTTTCGCTCATGGCATTGTTGCTCACACTGGTGTTGCTGTTCGCGTTTCAAGGCAAAGCCATCGTCGAACAGCCGCTGATTATCGCCATGCTCGCCGTACCCATCACCATCCAGGTGTATTTCACTTCTGGTCTGGCCTACCTGCTCAACCGTCGCTTCGGCGAAGCACATTGTGTTGCAGGGCCTTCGGCCTTGATCGGCGCAAGCAACTTTTTCGAACTGGCGGTGGCTGCTGCCATTAGCCTATTTGGCTTCGAATCCGGTGCGGCGCTGGCTACTGTGGTCGGCGTGCTGATCGAAGTGCCGGTGATGTTATCGGTTGTGTATCTGGTGAAGCGCAGTAAGGGATGGTACGAATCAGGGATGAAAACCTAGTTTACAATTGCAGTCAAAGCACCTTACATTAGAAATCTATTGAGAACGTCCAGACACGCCATGCTGCATGGCGATCAACGCAGCCTCGGTGCGTGAGCGCACATGCAGTTTATTCAGGATGCTCGTCATGTAATGCTTGACCGTTTTTTCAGCAAGGAACATGTGCTCGCCGATTTCCCGGTTGGTGAGTCCTTGGCTGAGAAGTTCCAGAATTTTAGCCTCACGTTCCGTCAGTTCGGAAAACGAATCAATCGGGTGCGGGTGGGAAAGCTCAGTCAACATATCTGCGGCTAGAGCTGGGGTAACATAGGCCTCGCCGCTGGCCACGCGGCGCGTGATGGCGCACAGTTCGCTTGCGGAAACGCCCTTCAGTACGTAGCCATGCGCTCCGGCCTTGAGCGCGGCCATCAGATTCTCCCGGTTTTCGGAAACGGTTAGCATCATGATGCGCACTCCCGGTGTGCTCGCAGCGATCTTTCCGGCTGCCTCGATGCCTCCCATTCCGGTCATCGAAACATCAAGCAGCACGATGTCCGGATGCAAACGATGCGCCAGATCCACCACCGCCTCACCGCTGTCGGCTTGGGCGATTATTTCGAAATCTGGCTCCGAGCCAAGCGAGTGGGCGACTCCCTCGCGGAATAGAGGATGGTCGTCGGCGAGTAGAATGCGGATCGTATTAGGCATGGATCATCTCATCAGTTGACAAAGGGAGCCGGGCACGAATGCAGGTACCACGCCCGGGGGCAGAATCGATTTCAAAGATACCTCCGAGCAGTCGGACGCGCTCGCGCATGAAAGCCAGTCCGAGTCGCCCGGCTACAGCAGCCGACTGCGGATCGAAACCGGCGCCATGATCCGTGATCGTTACCAGTACCTGACCATCGGTTCGTTGCACCTGCACCAGGGGTGCGCCTCCGGGGGCGTACCGTCTGCTGTTGGTAAGTGATTCCTGAAGTAGCCGGTATACCGTAATCTTGACCGAAAGTGGAGCCTTATCCAGAGTTTCGTCGATCTCGGCCTGAATCGTTTGCCCGGACAAACGCTCGAAATCGCGCACGGCGCGTCGAGCGGTATCGGCGAGTGACATTTCATCCATGCCCGGTATCGCCAGTCCGGAAGAAATTCTGCGGATATCCCGAAGCGAGGATTGCAAGGCACTTTGAATGCTACGGAGATCTTGATCAGTGCTACTTGGGGACGATGCGCTGTCACGGCACGTTGCAGCAAATTCATCGAATCGCATCAATGCGAAGGCAATCGTTTGCGCTGGTCCGTCGTGCAGGTCAGCGGCGATCCGGATCAGGAATTCTTCGCTGAGCGTGGTCGTGCTCACACCTGCCTCGCGCAGCTGCTCGCGCATATGATCATTCTCGGCAAGAGCAGAACGCAGTTGCTCAAGTTGATGGCGCAGGTCACGCTGCTGGTCCTGAATGGTATCGTTGGCACGGCGCACCAAGCTAAATAACAATACGTAGATTGCAAGAGTAGAAAACGCAACCAGCGCCCAACTACGCTGCTGGGCGGCACTGATATCATGTTTCAGGTTTTCTACCGAGAGGTAAAACTCAGCGACCGCGATAACTTCACCATGCGCGCTGGAACGAATCGGAACATAAACCTCAAGCAGTTGCGGCCAGCGTGTTTGCTCGGGTTGATTATCGCTATCTTTGAGATTGCTAATTTTGGCCTGAACCGTACCTGCGAATGCTGCTGCCAAGTGCCCTTTGACTGGAAAACGAAGTCCAATTTGTGCATGGTCGTTGCTGTAGTCAATGCGACCGCTGGCATCCCAAAGCTTGAAGCGAAGCACTTCGCGATGCAGCGGGCCTTCGATGAAAATTCGGTCGAGCACGGCATGCGTTTCTTTATCCAATATTTCGCCACTTGGCCAGTCGTGCAGTTGCGCGGCAAAGATGCTTTCTACGTAGACTGCTGAAATTGCCGCTGCGCGGTTAACCGCATTGGCTTCAATTTGCTGCCCCAACCATAAGCCGATGGTAACCATGCCGACCATGAGAACCGCGATAATCGCCAGCATGAACTGGCGCGAAAAGCTCAAGAGTCTGAATGCTTGCTTCGAGGCTGTCAGCATCGGGAACCTTGGGAATATGATTGCGAATGATCGCTAAATGGTCTATAAATTAAAAATTTCGTAATCAGTGTATAACCGACATAATGGACAATCCAGATTAATCACGGATTGCTTATTCCAAATTGTTCAAGTGTGCGGTAACGCACAGATAACTAAATTTTTAACAAGTAAAATCTCTCAGGAGCCCGTTTAAATCTAATACATTAAAACCTTCAGATTTAACGTGTGGTTCTAGCCCAATGGACATCGTGGGTTAATGGTAACATGAGATTGCCACCCGAAATAAGACCTTGGTCTGATAAAAACGGAACTTTAGTCCTATGCATTTTGAGTTGATAGGCCGTAGTGGTAACGTCCGGGAATGTAGACAATGACATCCAACGCGTGTTTCTCTTAGGGGAAACAATATTTAGGAAAGGGAAAACTACTACAGCTATTAGAAAATCAATGTTCGCACAAAGAAGTGCAACTTAATATTATTCATGTTTTCTTGTGAGACTTATTTATAAATCAGGAGATGCAAATGATTCGTCAAGCTCGTACCTCAATACTACTCAGTGCTACCTCTGCCGCCATCACATTGGCCTTTTCCATTAATGCATCTGCCACTGTCGATGTTGATGCCGCGAAAGAATTGGCTCGGGCAAACAACTGCTTCAAGTGTCACGGCATCGATAAGGAAAAAGACGGGCCTGCATGGAAGAAAGTAGCTGAAAAATATCGCGGCAAACCTGACGCCGAAGCAAAGTTGATCCACCATATAACTTCAGGGGAAAAAGCAAAATTTCCAGATGGTCATGAAGAAGACCACAAGAATATCCAGGGCAAAGCGCCACCAGAAAGCATCAAGAATCTTGTAGATTTTATTCTTTCGCTTTGAAGGAGCTATAAACCATTCCACTATGTTGCCAAACGACGTCAACCCAGTGGAATGGTTATAGGCCCGCAAAGTGCGAGGCAAGCGGCTGGTTATAGTCCAGTTGCAAGAAAATAATAATTCGTTCTTAAAATCAGGGAGCGGCAAATGAGCCATCAAGCGCGTACCAATATCTTGGCCGGTGTTTTTGCTGGCGCTACTGTCCTTTTCTTTTCGGCTTCGGTGTTTGCTGAAGATGCGACAGCGGTGAAAGTGGATGCCGTCGCAGCGAGAAAGCTCGCGCGCACGGATCACTGCTTGCGCTGCCACGCCGTAGACAGGAAGAAGGAAGGACCTTCCTACCAAGCTATTGCCTACAAGTACAAAGGCCAGGCCGACGCACTGGACAAACTGGTCAAGCACATAACAGCCGGCGAAGACCGGGTCAAACTTTCCGATGGACATATGGAAACACACAAGTTCGACAAGACCACGGATATAAACAAGATCAATAATTTGGTGCGCTGGATTCTTGCTCAGTAGAGCATGGATTTGGCAGGGGTAATTTGTGCCATTGCAATATCATAAAGTTAATAAGGGGCGCGACATGAGATTTTTAATAAAAACGATGGTGTTGTGCGTGTTCATCGCCGGCATGGGAACGGCGGCAAGCTTGATGGCGGCGGAAATCAACCTTCCGGATATAGGGGGAGATGTTCCCAAGGCAGTCATAGCCAAGGAGTCACTGAAAAAGGATGCGGTCTGTACGCGTTGCCACGACGAAAGCGAGCCTACACCAATTCTATCCATCTACCAGACCAAGCACGGCGTTAAGGGAGATCCCCGCACGCCCACTTGTCAGAGCTGCCACGGTGAAAGCGAAAAGCACCTGCATGGCGACCCAAACGTGAAAGGTCGCGCTGCGCCGGATATTATTTTCAAGAAGGGTACCTATGAGGTGTCAGACGAGAGGGTTCGCTCTGCCCAGTGCTTGACCTGTCACAAGGGTACCGCCCGCACCAACTGGGACGGCAGTCAGCACCAGAATAACCAGATGGCCTGCAACAGCTGCCACACGGTTCATGCGCCAGCCGACAAGGTACGCGACAAAAAGACGCAAACCGAAGTTTGCTTCACCTGCCACAAAGAACAGCGCGCTGACACCCACAAAATTTCCACCCACCCGATTGATGCGGGCAAGGTTGTGTGTTCGGACTGCCACAATCCGCACGGTTCAGCCGGTCCAAAACTGCTCAAAATGAATACGGTCACCGAAACCTGCTTCTTGTGCCATGCCGAAAAACGTGGCCCCTTCCTGTGGGAGCATCAACCGGCGACCGAGGATTGCACTAATTGCCATACCCCGCATGGCTCCAACATCACACCGCTGCTGAAATCAAGGCCGCCGTTCCTGTGTCAGGAATGTCACGATGGCCCGCACAACAGCAAGACTCCTGTTGGTCCCGGCGCGGCTGGCTTTCAAGGTGGATTGTCTACTACCAACGCCACCGGAGCTGCACTGATCTTTCCAAACACTGAAGGGGTTGCGCGTGGTTGCATGAACTGTCATGCCATGGTTCATGGCTCGAATAGCCCAGCCGGTGCGCTCTTGCAACGCTAGTCATCTTAAAAAGATTAAGGGAGCTAAAAATGAAAGCACCACATAGCGAAAGATTTTCCGCCAAGGTGATAACGTTGGCGGTGCAAGGGGCCTTGGTTGCGATGTTTGCCGTCCCTCTGAGCGTGTTTGCCCAAGAAGAGGGAAGCGAAGAAGTCACGGCCTTGACTCAACCGACCAATTCTGTCGAAATCGGAGCAGAGTATGTTCCCAAGGACTCAGCCAAATTTGGCGAATATAACGGCCTAGACAAAAAAGGTGCTGACCTGATTGGCAACTTCAGTGTGCGCGGCGGTGATGCGTACAATGCCTTCAATGGGGGCAGCGGAACTTATCGTTGGGATATGAAAGGCACCGACCTCGGTACGACATCCCGCGAACTCGGCGGGAACGTAAGCGACCAGGGGAAATGGAGCTTTGGCATCGACTACGATGAACTGCGCCACAACGTTACCAACTCTTATCAAACGCCTTTCCTGGGATCCATGGGTGGCAACAATTTCACCTTGCCGTCAAACTTTGGCATCATAGATACAAAAGACACGAGGCCGTTAGGCGTAGGCACAACATTATATAAATCCGCCCCTGGTTCAAATGTTCTAACAGCAGCTCAGCAGGCGGACTTCAACACGCCGGATGTCTACTCCCAACGGGATAATACGAAATTCAACGCCGCGTACATTTTCGATTCGCAGTGGAATGTGAAGTTCGATTTCAATCATCTCAAACAATCCGGCGCAAAACTCCAAGGGGTTGGAGGGGACCAGACTAATGGCAATGCTAATGGCGCTACCTCAATCTTTGCTGGTCAGACGCCTTTCGTGTTGATGAACCCTACCAACTACACGACGGACACCCTTAACCTCGCCCTGAACTGGGCTGGAGACAAGGGCTATGCCACTGCAAGCTATTTTGGGTCGTTCTTCCGGGACGGCTACAACAGCGTGTCCTTTAACAACCCGTTTTACACTAATCCGTCTGTTAATGGCCCCCCCTTCACTGGCACCCTCTTGTCTCTTCCTGTAGACACGATGAGCACCATGCCCAGCAATAGTTTAAATCAGTTGAACCTGACTGGTGGCTATAGCTTCACATCAGCCACGAAGCTGGTGGGGGGGATTTCCTATGGCCGCAACACACAAAATGACTCTTATGCGCAACAAGGTCTGACACCCAATGGATTTCCACAAAGCTCGCTCGACGGTTTGGTCGTGACCACTAACGCAAATTTAAAGCTGACTAATCAGACAACCAAGGATTTGCAATTGACTGCCAGCCTGAAATATAACGAACGCGACAATCAGACTGCATCGAATGCTTACCAGTTTTATACAATCCAGCAAACCCCTATTTTGAATAATACAACTCTGGCGACATCGGTGAACACCCCGATGAGCAACTCGAAGACCCAGTTCGATCTGGATGGGGATTATCGCATCGACAAGAATCAGAAGGTAAACTTGGCTTACGGCTACGAGGAAATTAAGCGTTGGTGCAACGGCGTGACCTACCCCGTAAGCAATCCAAGTGCTAGTACGGGATATTCCGGTCCCTATACCGCCGACACATGCGCCGAGGTTCCAGACAGCAAGGAGAACAAGGTTTCCGCCACCTACAAACTCAAGGCGACTGACGCTTTAAACTTGAATGCGGGCTATGGCTACGCGGATCGCATTGCCGATATCAACCCTTTGTTCTACAACCCCATGCAAGTAGGCGGGGCGACTTCAACGCCATACGGTGCGGGTTATGAGATTCCGGGTTTCATGGCCTACATGGATGCCTCCCGCAAGGAGCAACTGTTGAAGGCAGGGGTCAATTGGCAGGCGAACGATAAATTGTCTCTCGGCTTTAATGGTCGTTATACCTTCGACAAGTACGACTCGACATATGGCGTGCAGAATGGAAATTCGTATAGCCTGAATCTGGATGCTACCTATGCCGACAGCGAACATCGTTCGTTTTCTGCCTACGCAACTACGCAAAACAAGAGCAGAGATATGACAAATCTTCAGGCACTTAACCAAAGTTTTACTGCCGGAACCCCCACTGCACTTTCCAAGCCGGCAGGCAACCCAACCTGGACCAATCATCTCAATGAAAACGATATAACCCTCGGTCTCGGTGCCAAGCAAGGCGGGTTCATGGGCGGAAAGCTTGACCTGACCGGCGATTTGACTTATTCGCTCGATAAAACAACTTACGGAACGGCGCTGGGCTATGCTGCCGTTGATGCTAATGGAAATACTTGTTACTCCGCCTTTTATTTGACGTGCGGCGACTTGCCGGATATCAAGAGCGAATTGCTGCAATTTAAGCTCGTAGGAACCTATACAGTTGATAAAGTTAGCAAGATCAAGGTGGGGTACTTGTTTCAACACCTGATTTCAAACGACTACTTATACAATACGTATCAGTATGGTTCGACACCAACCACCCTGTTGCCGACCAACCAGCAGGCACCAAGCTACTCTACCAATGTAGTCTCAGTGTCCTTTGTTCACACCTTCTGATATGAATCTGTAAAACGGGGATAAGGTAGGACTTGGGAATTCGTTGCCTTGGCTTTATGACTGATCTGGTGCGCTGGATTCTTGCTCCGTAGGCATGGATTTTGCGGGCCGGATCGTTAGTACCATTGCAATCTTGAAGGGTTAAAAGGGGAGAAGCATGGAATTCTTAAGAAAAACTATGATGTTGTGCGCGTTCATCGCCGGCATGGGAACGTCGGCAAGCTTGATGGCGGCGGAAATCAACCTTCCGGATATAGGAGGAGATATACCCCAGATCGCAGCCAAGGAGTCACTGAAAAAGGATGCAGTCTGTACGCGTTGCCACGATGAAAGCGAGACCAAGCCGATTCTTTCCATCTACCAGACCAAGCACGGCGTCAAAGGCGATCCCCGCACGCCGAGCTGTCAGAGTTGCCACGGTGAAAGCGAAAAGCATTTGCACGGCGACCCTAACGTTTCAGGGCGTGCGGCACCGGATGTCATTTTTGGAACAAAGAAAGAAAAAACCAGTTCCTTCGGGCCGAGTGAGGTAAAAGAACAAAATGCGGCTTGCCTATCTTGCCACAGAAAGGATACAAAACGTACGCGCTGGCAGGGTAGCGCTCACCAAGTCGGCGACTTAGTGTGCGTTTCATGCCACGAAATTCACACGACTCACGACAAGGTACGCGACAAGATAACTCAACCCGAAATCTGCTATACCTGCCACAAGGAGCAGCGTGCAGATGACAATAAAAATTCTCACCACCCCATTGAGGAAGGAAAGGTTGTTTGTTCAGATTGCCACAATCCGCATGGCTCGACCGCCCCTAAATTGCTCAAGAAAAATACGGTCAACGAGACATGCTTCTTGTGTCATGCAGAGAAGCGTGGCCCATTCCTGTGGGAACATCAGCCGGCGAACGAAAACTGCTCCAACTGCCATACCCCGCATGGTTCCAACATTTCGCCGCTGCTGAAATCGCGTCCCCCCTTTATGTGTGAAGAGTGTCACGATGGCCCACACGCAAGTCCGATCCCGGTTGGACCGGGTGCTGCAATCGGGCAGCCTAGTGCTCCTGGGAATATACAGTTCGCGGGGCGTGCGTGCATGAACTGCCACGTCATGGTTCATGGCTCAAACTCACCGTCCGGAGCTTTCTTGCATCGCTAATTCAGGTAAAGGGGATTTATCATGAATACAAGTAAAGAAGATTTTGCGATCAGGCCTATGGCCTTGGCGGTGAAAGGTGCGTTGTTGGCGATGTTAGCCGTCCCAATGGTTGCTTTTGCAGAAGACTATGACGTGGCGACTTTGACGCACCCTACGAATTCTATCGAAATAGGCGCAGAGTATATTCCCACGGATTCTGCAAAATTCGGCGAATACAATGGCCTGAACAAATCAGGCGCCGATTTGATTGGTAACTTCAGCGTGCGCGGCGGTGATGCGTATGACGCCTTCAATGGAGGAAATGGCATTAATCGATGGGCGATTATGGGAGCTGACCTCGGCACAACATCCCGTACACTCAGCGGAAACGTGAGCAACCAGGGAAAATGGAGCTTTGGCATCAATTACGATGAGCTTCGCCACAACATTACCGACACTTACCAAACGCCCTTCCAAGGAACCATGGGGGGAAACAACTTTGTTTTGCCGCCAACGTTCGGCGTCATTAACGTAGGCAACTCCAGTCCGGGCTTGGGCACACAAAGCATGACCCCTAACCAACTAGCGTCCTTTCAGACACAAGATGTTTACACGAGCCGCAAGAACACAAGCTTTAATGCTGGTTACACGTTCGATGAAGAGTGGAGCGTTCAGTTCGATTACAACCACCTTCAACAATCTGGCGCAAAGCTGATGAGCGCTGCTTCTGATTATTCGGGTACGGGCGCTGGCCAGTATAGCGTCACACTGTTGAGTCCAACCAATTACAAGACGGATACTTTCGAATCGGCTCTTAATTGGGTCGGCGACAAAGGACACCTCACCGCGAGCTATTTTGCTTCGATCTTTGAGGACGGTTATAACGGCCTGTCTTGGTCGAATCCATTTGTTGATCTTAATTCGGTTATTACTTCACCAACTGGTACCAACATCGGTGCGTTACCGGTAAACACTTTCGCAACCGCGCCCAACAATAATTTAAATCAGTTGAATTTGTTAGGCGGATATGACTTTACGTCAGCCACAAAACTGGCTGGAGGGCTATCCTATAGCCGCAATACGCAGAACAGCAGTTTCATCACCGATCCGCTGTTGGTATCGCCGCTTTCTCAAGCGTCGCTTAATGGCTTGGTGGTGAATACTCATGCAGACGTGAAATTGACCAATCAGACGACCAAGGATTTGACGCTATCCGTCGGGTTGAAGTATGACGAGCGCGACAACCGTACGCCATCGAATGCGTACTCTTTTCTGTCTATTGCTGGCGACCAATACAATGGTGTTGTTAACGCTCCAGTGAGCGATAAAAAAACTCAACTCGAATTGGCCGGAAATTATCGCATCGACAAGAAACAGAGCGTCCAATTAACTTACAATTACGAGGCTATCAGTCGGTGGTGCAATAATTTGCTGCCCAATTCCGCCGTATATGACGTGAATGGAATTGGGACTTATTCAACTCCGTATACCGCCAGCGCGTGCGTGCTAAGCCCTGAAAGCAATGAAAACAAGCTTTCTACCAGCTATAAGCTGAAAGCGAGCGACGAAATCATCTTCAAAGCTAGCTACACTTATGCCAAGCGCGTGGCTGCTATCAGCACTTTCTACAACCCTATGCAAGCCAACCAAGTAGGTTTCGAAAACCTGGGATACATGGCTTTCTTTGACGCTTCACGAACAGAACAGTCAATAAGTACCGGGATCGACTGGCAGGCCAACGATAAGTTGAGCATAGGGCTGAGTGGACGCTATACAGACGATAATTATGACTCGACGCTAGGAGTGCAAGCCGGTAAAACGTGGAGCTTGAATCTGGATACCGCGTATGACTATTCACAAAATGGCAACGTTTCTGCCTATCTGACTACGCAGTGGAGGCAGCGCGATTTGCTCTCCAGCGCGGATCAATATCCTACGGCTCCCGCTGCTGATCTTTGGACAAACCGTTTGACGGACGACAGCAACACAATCGGGGTCAAAGCCAAGCAAAAAGGGTTGATGGGCGGCAAACTTGAACTGACTGGTGATTTGTCGTATTCCCTAGCCAAGTCAGGTTACTCGACGCAAAATATAAATTGTACTGACCCAAATAACCTTGGCATTTGCGGTACTACCGGAACATTGCCAGATATCAAGAACGAGATACTGGGACTAAAATTCACCGGTAATTATCATATTGATAAGGTAAGAAAAGTTGCCTTTGGGTATAGGTTTCAAAAGCAGATATCCAACGACTATTATTACACCGCCTACCAAACTGGTTACACCGATCCCGGCGTACTACCTACCAACCAGCAGTCGCCGAACTACACCATCAATGTTGTTTCAGTATCGTATGTTTATAGCTTCTAACAAGGCTTCTGCATAACGCGGAACGGCGGGACACGGTAATTTTATGCCCCGCCTATTTGCCTTGCCTGACGCAGAATATTTCACGAAATTTTATAATATCAAGCGGAGAAATTTATGGATAACAAGCCGGGCATCCTGAAGTGCACATGGAATTTTCTGAAGACACCAAGCGCGAAATATTCCGTACTCGGGATTGGTGCTTTGAGCTTCATTGTAGGCATCATCTTTTGGGGGGGCTTCAACACCGCCATGGAGGCGACCAATAAACTTGAATTCTGCATTTCCTGCCATGAAATGTACGACAACGTGTATCAGGAATACAAAACGACCATCCATTTCTCGAACCGCACCGGCGTGCGTGCTATCTGCTCCGATTGCCACGTCCCCAAGGACTGGGGACACAAGATGTTGCGCAAAATTCAGGCAAGTAATGAAGTATGGGGGAAAATTACCGGATACGTCGATACCCGTGAAAAATTCGAATCCCACAGGATGGAACTGGCGACCCACGAATGGGATCGTATGAAAGCGTCCGGCTCGCGTGAATGTCGCAACTGCCACGATTTTGACGCCATGAGCGGTATTATTCAGAAGCAATCGGTATACAAAAAACACATGAAGGCGAAAGACGATGGACAGACCTGTATCGACTGCCACAAGGGCATCGCCCACCATCTGCCGAAAGAGTACAGAGATCCGGATGAGGAGTAGTTCTATTTCCATGGTAAAGGAGAATATCTGTAGGTCGGGCTGCACCCGCAAGGGGTAGGCCGTGGTTGTAAAGCCGCTAATAACAAAGTCAGGCAATCCGTAACCAGCCAAAGGCTGGACGGAGTTGACACAGCGGCAACAACCACGCACTGCCCGACAACTATATTCGGCGGGCAACACCAAAGGCAGGCAATCCACTACGCGACAAGTCGCCTGTGGAGTTGAGACAGCCCGCCCTACAAAAATGCTCGCAAAAATTGCAGCAAGTTATTGGTTATGCCGGGGACTCACAAAGGTTTGACCTGTGCTGCGGTTATGCTCCAAGGTAGCAACAAAGTGTTGTAACCATTGGCGACAGGTTTCGACTTCTTGATTGAGCGTGGCTTCATCCCATCCCAATGTGGTGGAAACGGAAGCGGCAATACGCCGTAAATCGTCTTCAGTCAGCCTTGCCAGAATCAGCAGCGGCATGCGGCGGCGTAGCAGGTCGTCCAGATGAACGACCATTTCATTGCGGGCGCTCCACAGCAGGTCGGCGTGGACGAACGGTAGGGCAGGTAGGATGCGTTCGGACATATGGGTATTGTCCCTAATGATGCGGAAGATTTCATTCACCCGCTTGCCGTGCCGACGAATAAGCCACTTGGTGCTTTCCTCATCAATGCCGAATTGCATGGCCTGGGTGCTAGCGGCAAGCAGCCACGCGGAATAATCTTCATCCGGCGTCCAAGGAAATTTTTTCCCTCTGGTTGGGCACCCCGCATTGACGCCGAGTTGCGCGCACACCGCATTCACGATTTGGGCGGCATCTTCCCGCGCCGAGGTAATCTTCCCGCCGACGGAGTAATGCACGCCGTTGCTTGCGGTTTTCAATTCCCAGTCGCGGCTGGCGGAGGAGGGCGAAGATTTATCATCATGCTTCATTACACGCACACCAGCATAGCTGCCGATGATGTCTGCCTCAGTCCATGCCGTCTTGAGATGGTGGTTAGCTTCGGCAAGCAGATAAACGACCTCGGCCTCATCGACGGCGACGCGATTAATGTCGCCCTGATAATCCGTATCGGTAGTGCCGATGAGGGTGAGTCCATACCACGGGATCATGAAGAACACCCGGCCATCGGATTTGGCCGTCAATAATAAAGCCTCTTCACCCAGCGCCGCAGGCAACAGCAGATGTATGCCCTTGGTCAGGCGGCACCAGCCGCTGCCTTCCTGCGTTGCGGTTGTCCACGAGCCGGTAGCGTTAACGATTTGATGGGCAAGAATTTCTGCGGTAGCGCCCTCGGTTTGATCGTGAACCGTCGCGCCCAAAACCCGTCCATCGGATTCAACAAAGTTGGTTAGCTTGCAATAATTCACGCATACCGCACCCGCCGTCATCGCGCCGTCTATCAACTCAAGCACCAGCCGCGCATCATCGGTCTGCGCATCTGCATAGGTAAAGCCGCCTTGCAGATTGTTGGGGTCGAGAAAAGGAAAGCGCTCGGCAAAAGCCTGAGCATCAAAGTGGCGATGACTCATCTCCGAGCCTAAGCTGCCTGCAAGCAAATCATACAAGGTCAACCCGGCCATCAACTGCACTGTGCCGATGCGGCTGTCGGCATATACAGGAACGCCGAAGCGCAACGACCACACGCGATGCGGCGCCGCTTCAAGCAACATCTGCCGTTCGCGCAATGCTTTTTTAACCAGCCTGAAGTCGTAGGTCTCCAGATAGCGCAAGCCGCCGTGAATCAGCTTGCTGGAAGCGGAAGAGGTCGCTCCTGCCCAATCGCCTTGCTCTACGATAGCGACACTCAAGCCGCGCAAGGCCGCATCGTAAGCCGTCCACGCGCCGTAAATGCCGCCGCCGCAGACCAGTAGATCGAACTGGCGGTTGCACAGCAATGAGAAGTCGCGTTTCATCCCAAAAAGTCCATCAGCGCAAAACTACGTCATTCCCGCGAAGGCGGGAATCCAGATGATTAAAGAGTTCCCCGCAAAGCGGGACCGCATCACGGTTTTGTCCGCTTCGCGGGATGTTCGTTATTGCTGGATTCCCGCCTGCGCGGGAATGACGGGCTAATAGATTATTTGGCTTCATCTATTCCTCATTTGCAAGGCTTTTTGCGGAACATCGCTGATCAAAATGTCCACCCCCAATCCCAGCGCCTTGCCGATTTCCTCATCGCTGTTGCAGGTGTAAACAGCGATGCTTTTGCCATGGCCTTGCAGCAGCTTGACTATGGCTTCGTTGAGGCTAGAGATGGGCAGGCACAGCCCGTGCAGGAAAGGGTGCTCGGCCAGTACCTGCTTGGCATCCGCCAGCGTCTGCTCATCTTCAAAGTTGTAAACCAGCGGAAACCCCGGTCTGTACTGGTTGGCATAGACCAGACTGGTGAGATTGAATGAAGATGCGATGATGGTATCGTCATTAACTGCGCCGATCATGTCCAAGGTTTGCCGAACTTTTATTTCATGCCGCTCGGGCGATTCCCATTCGCGGTTTTTGATTTCAATCAGCAAGCGGCAACGCTTACGGTAGGCATCAAAAAAATCCCGCAAGCTCATGATACTTTCATGCTTGGCATCCGGTGAAAAATGCGCGCCAAAATTCATGTTGCGTAACTGATCGAAATTCAGATCGTCTATGTGCTTGTCAGGCAATCCTACTTTATTAAGCAATCTGTCATGCCAAAGTACCGCCACCTCGTCGCGCGAAAGTTGCACATCTGTTTCCATGCCGTCAATCGCATAGCCCAGCGCCTTGTCGAAAGCGGAGCGGGTATTTTCCGCCGCCTCCTTATTGGCACCACGGTGGGCAAATATCAGGGATTTTGTCATGGTGGTCTATTGAATTAATCCGGGCTTAATGTGACAGGGAGTGTCTGACTCACCTTCCGCTTCCGACCTATTTCTATCGGTTGGTTATGAATTTACGCTTTCCGATCCCCATGCTCAGCAACACAGAAGGTCGATCTTACGAAAGTATATCCGTGGAGCGCCAAAAAATAATATTGCGACACCGGTCTATCCGAAGCCATAGGTGATGGAAATCATCGCATCCGCCCATGTACGGCTCTAGATCGGCAGAAGGGCCTGATAGTTTATTGGGCAGATCGAGTGATTATTAGCAAAATACGGTGACAGCACGGTCAATACATACTACCCAGTTCAATACCGAAATAAGGATGCGAACTAAGGCCAGTCACCTGACTTAAGCCAAGCTTAAATCCAACATTAATTGTGCTACTCGCTTTCAGTCCAGCTAATACAACACCAAATTGATTGGCGCTGTATGTAGGGTCACCCTGTGTAATCGCTTCCAAGCCGATTTGCTGGCCTGACCGAATATCTCGTAACACTCTTACTCTTGCCCAATAGGCCTGCTGCCCTTCAATATAATTACCATTTCCAGAAACCTTCCAATTTTGACCAATTGTCTGTTCGCCTTCCAACTGTAATTGTGCCCTTACCATGCCTCCACGTACCGAACTCGTCAGATCAACCGGCGAAATACTCGAATTACGGTAGGCCACGCCCGCATAGGCAGCCCACCAGTGGCTTTCACTCGCACGGCGGTAGCCAAGAGAAAAAGCAGCACCAGGGGCGCTGACATTGTATGTCTGATTACCCCCGCCAACGTAACTGTACTTAGACCAATCTAGCCATAATTTTCTGACGAATTCATCGCCGGACGAACCTTCTGACAACGGCGCCACCTGACCTAGATACATGTAGGAGGTATTTGAGGAGAATTCTGCCCCGCCAAGTAATTGGGTAGATGGCTCTGCTGCCAATGAATTTGCAGACATGCCTAGCAGACAAATCACACTGGCTGCACGGATGGCGATTCGCATTGTTGACTCTCCTTTGAACTTGATATTAACAGGCTATTAATATTAACTGGAATTACACATTCAGTTATTGGATAGAGGTATATCGGCCCAGCTGAGTTCTCCAGTAACTCTCCAACACCAACTTTTGCCAACATACCAATCTGTCCTGAGCGAGTAAAAATTAGTGCCCTGACAGACGCAAGGGTATCTGATATAGACTGGAAGGTTACAAGCTGCTGTGGCGAACGTCCGTTTGCGGTGAGCAGAATTAAACCGAACCTCATGGATTGCGGGATGTCGTCGGTATTGTCAGGAATGAGTTCACATGTAGCCCAGTGCTCGTCCTGCTCCGTTTTTAGAGTGCGACCTGCTCTATTTAGCTTTGATTGCAACCATTGCAATGGCGTTTGTCCGTTTTCCTTGATGTTCATCAATTTCGATTGAAGGTCTGTTCCGTAGAGGAAGAGTTCGAGGGCATCGAGGTGATTGACGTTGTTCCACAAGAAATGGCAGCCAACTGCCTTCACGAATACCTGCTCCCCGGCTTTACCTGTAATTTCAGACATGATCCGAGCCTCGAACGGCAAAGGCCCGGATGGCAGGTAGATTTCCCCTCGAAGTAAGGAATCTTTCGTATCCGTTTTAGGCAAGCGAGCATAAACTCGGCAACCGCTAACGGAAATATTGTCGACTGAGCCATGAATCTGGGCATCTCCGTCAAATAGGACTACCGGCAAAGGAATCGGAAAGCGATATTCGTCACGCAAGAACCGTTGGGTTTTTTGAGTAAATTTCAACATTGCTACAGCAAGTGTACAATTAACTGCTGCCCAGAAAATATTGAAACTGACAACCTCGATGGAAAGATAATGGGAATTGAGTGCCATTATGAGTCCAAATGGAATGGCTCCAGTGTTCAGTAACAGAATCGTCAATTGAGGAAGAAACAATCCACCGGAGTTTGGCGACTGATTCCGAACTTTTGACGTCACCCTAAAACGCAACTTCCCGAAAAACAAACTTAGCGTTGCCCAAACGAAAGCGGCAAAACGTGCAAAGTTATACTGTTCAATAAAGAGAATCCCACCGTAACCGCGACCTACTTCTTCGAACACTACAAAACTTAGAAGGTAATAAGGCAGGAAATGAATCAGGAAATCTGTTGCCCCTGCCTTTATCGGAATGATTCCCGCAAAAAGTACGATAGCTGGCGAGATATAGAAAAGGCCTTTTTGCCAGCCATCAAAATAGGTCATGATTGAAGCTATGTAGTTAAGTCTTTGTGCAATAGTCAGTCGGCCATCGAATAGTAAATTTTCAATCTTCAATACCTGCATTGCACCTTGCCCCCAACGGACGCGCTGCATGAGAAAAGGTGCAACATTGGCAGGCGCGATACCGTAAGCCAACGATTCGGCGTGATATACCGAACGAAATCCGGCTTTGTGGAGTTTAATAGAAGTGTGCAAATCTTCTGTGACCGTTTCAATTGCAAAGCCACCAACCTTGTCGATAGCAGATCGTCGGACGACCGCGCAACTACCGCAGAAAAAGGCAGCATTCCAATAATCTTTGCCGCGCTGGATCACCTTGAAGAATAGAGATTGTTCAGTCCATAGTTCCTTCCTTTTTGAACGCAGCCGATGTTGGTACGAATCCAGATTGAAAAAATCCTGCGGTGTCTGTACGAATGCTACCGCAGCATCATTAAAATACCCCAACGTCCGAGTAAGAAAATTTTTCTGCGGTGCATGATCGGCATCGAAAATGACAACAAAATCGCCTGTGCTATGAGCCATTGCATTATTAAGGTTCCCCGCTTTTGCATGCAGATTTTCTGTGCGTGCCAAATAACGAATTTTTAACCTGTCGGCAAGAACCCTCATTTCAGGCCTATTCCCATCATCCAGCAGCCACGTTTCATGAGGATAATCCATGTGCTTGGCAGCCAGCAGCGTTTTTCGCACAAGATCAACCGACTCGTTGTAAGTTGGGATAAAGACATCGACCAAAACTCCCTGAGGGCAGGGAGGAGGTTCGCGAACTGTCAGTCGCCAAGTCATCATCAGGTGCAGCATGGCTGTCAGAAAACCATAGATTTCTGCACCGTACAGAATTGCGGAGAAGATAGGGGCTTCGGGCGCCATGGTAGGTATACGCCAATTCAAATACCATATACCGACGATTACAAACACAATTACTACTGTTGAACGATAGGTCCCTAAGCTCTCGTATTTCACTGATTTCCTCTTGCCAATTTGAAATTGGCTTATCCAAATATTGTCGAAATGACATATAAGTATACGATTTATTTTTATATTCTCATATCAGTAGTCTAGAATGAAGTCGGGATCATAGTCGAATATTGATTTTAAGATACTCGTAGCCTCAGCAACCAACTTGTTATAGGAGCGTGCTGTAGATGGATGGGCTAAGCTTAGCCGTGTATAGTACGAATGTACTATGGACGAATAGTCCCATATACATGAAAATAAAGGTTAATTTGATAAGCAGTATTATCACAATACTCAGGATATTGAATATATCAAATACGACTATAAAATCAAGGTGTAAGGCGGAATAAGCCATGGAGAAAATTATGAAAGCGCACCAAGCTTCCTGCAACAAAACTGTTCGCAAGACTCTGTGTAAGGGTTTTTATCATAGCTCACTGCTACAAAACTTCTTTCTTAGGGTGAACGCATCCCAATTCAAAGTCCTTCCCCTAAGCTTGATATTGGGGTTCTCTGCATTCGCCATTCAAGCTCAGGCGCAGGTTGTGACTGTGAATGGTGTCTACAACCCGAACGGCACAAATTATGAAATAAGTAGCACAGAAACGCTTGAACTTTTAGCTGCTGGCTGGTTTAACAATCAGGGGGCGTTGACTAATAGTTCCGGCGGCGCGCTCCAAATCGATAGCCAAGCCTGGCTAGGCAATTACGGCACGCTGAATAACAATGGCGCGTTGAATAACAATAACGGCAGTCTGGTAAACTACTCCGGTGGGCAACTGACCAACAATAGCACGCTGACCAACAGCGGCGGGCTGACCAACAACGGTGGGCTGACTAACAACGACACGTTGTACAACGGGGGTACGGGGAAGAACACCGGCGGGTTGCTGACTAACAACAGTTCGTTGATCAACTCAACGGGGGGGCTGCTGAACAACAGGGTTAATAGTACGCTGGTCAACACAAGCTCCGGCAACCTGTCAAATTCTGGCACACTGACCAGTAACGGTACGCTCACTAATAACGGTACGCTCACCAATAATGGTACTTTTAATATCAATGGCACAGTGAATGGTACAGGAGTTTTTAATCAGACTGCTGGCGTAACTAATGTTAACGGTTATGCCGCCAATGGCACCACAATTGCGCCATTTACCCAGAGTCAAATTAATATTTCTGGTGGCAATTTATACGGATTTAGCGCAATTACTGGTAACGTCACCAACAGCGGGGGCGTTATTCAGGGCGGTTCGAGCACTTCGGGCGGAACACTCACCATCAATGGTAGCTTTAACCAATTGAGTGGGGCCACTTTGCAGGAACTTTTTACCAAAAGTTCTGGGTTTAGCACTCTGCAAGTCAACGGTACAGTTAATTTGAACGGTACACTTAATATCGTGACCGGCAGTGGCTTTTCCTTTGCCGCAGGGCAGACTTATAATATCGTTACTTCTACCGGTGGGCTGGCAGGTATATTCACCCATATTGATGATGGCAGCATCGTCGGCAGTAGCACCAGTGTTAACATCGGCAATGGACTGGTCATTGATGCCTTGTATAACAAAGTGCCGGGCGACATCCAGTTGCGGGTGGCAGCCGTGCCAGAACCTGAAACCTACGCCATGATGTTGGCTGGTCTGGGGCTAATAGGTTTCATGCTACGTCGTAAGAAGTCCGTTTAAATATATATTACCCAGAGCCACAAAAGGGCTGATGTCCTTTTTTTGTGTGTGTTAAGGGTTGTAAGATGCCTGCCTCAACGTAGAGCCGTGATGATACCGCAACC
>CAYZPM010000002.1:0-159947 GCA_964480365.1 uncultured Gallionellaceae bacterium | reverse complement strand
CTTTTTCCAACGTGTCTAGGGACGGATTCATGCTGCTGATAAACGGCCAACACGCAGCGGCAGTTCCAGCCGCGCCGACTGCCGCTGTGGCTTTCCCCAAAAAGTCGCGGCGATCCGCGTTGTCCACTACATTGCAATTTGACATTACCACCTTCGCCTTAAGATTCCAGAAAATAAAGCCCCCACCCCAAGCATCGGGGTATTTACTGGGCTTTCCAAGCTGCTGGCTTTCAGCAGCCATCGCCCCAGAGGTGCTGAATTAACTAGGAGAGATTAAAAATCACAAAGACCAATCACTACCCGGTTGTATTGCGTGAAAACAGTTCGGCCATAAAGAAAAGCCAGCAAATCTATTTTCGCAACACTGCCTTAGCAGCATGTATGCCATGCGCCAGTATAATTTTTAGTATATTGTTATCTATAGATATATGGTTGCCAGCCTGTAGTTTTTGCTGGCATAAAATTTGCAGACTCACGCCAAAAATGGCAGTTAAGTTTGCAGGGAAATCAGCGCGGGCTGCCACATTTGGCATGGCAGTAGTTAATGAGTGCGTGCTGAGTTAACATTATTGACCACCCTGCTGCTTGAAATTAATTGCCCGCGCGCGCTGCATTAATAATTACTAATATTGCACACGGTCATCTTTGTCGCAACACTCGTCAACCACATCGGTGCCTGTCTCGTCGGGGAATGGGTGGGCTAATTGCGGGGTTCCGCTGAGATTCAGCAATCATTTCCACTGAACTTCATGGCTAATCAGGAATGATTTAAAGCACTTTAATTTGAATTAACTCCTTGCCGTCCGGATCGGTCAAATGAACAGCGCAGGCGATGCAGGGATCGAAACTGTGGATGGTACGCAGTATTTCGATGGGCCGTTCCACATCATAAAGCTGGTGTCCCTTCAGGGCTGCTTCATATGGCCCCTGGTTCCCCTGCTCATCGCGCGGACCGGCGTTCCATGTGCTGGGCACGATAGCCTGATAGTTGGCGATTTTTTGATTTTCGATGATGACCCAGTGTGAAAGTCCGCCGCGCGGTGCTTCCATGACGCCAACACCTTGCGCATGGCTCGGCCAAGTCGAAGGATCCCACTTTGATTCGTTGAATGTATTGACATCACCTGCTTTGATGTTGGCAACCAATTGGTCATACCAGCCCTGCATCGCATCGGCCACGATCTTGGTTTCCAGAGTGCGCGCGGCGGTGCGACCCATGGTCGAATATAGTGCTTGCACCGGCAGATCGAGTTTCTTCAGAGCCATGCCGACCAATTCCTTGGTCTGTTCATGTCCGGATGCATATAGCATCAACACTCGCGCCAGCGGACCGACTTCGACAGCCTTGCCCTTCCAGCGCGGCGACTTCATCCAGGAATAATCCTTGTCCACATCCAGTTGCTGATAAGGCGGCTTAGGTCCGGTGTAATTGAGCTTGGTCTCGCCCTTGTAGGGATGCAGCCCCTTTTCCTTGCCGACGGAATATTCGTACCAGGCATGGCTGACGAATTCTTGAATCTCGCCTTCTGCATTGAGGTCGATTGGATGGATCTTGCTCAGATCACGATCTAGTATCACACCTGAGGGAATCATATAGGAGGATGGGTCGGACATTCCCCTTGCCGGGAAATCGCCGAACGTCAGGAAGTTGCCGATGCCTTCGCCTTGCGAAAACCAGTCCTTGTAGAACCCGGCGACAGCCAGCGTATCGGGCACATAGACTTGATCGACAAACTCGCGCATCAGGTTGATGGAATTTTGTACCGTTTGCAGTCCAACCTCGTTAAGTGCGGTACCGGAATTGTTGCCGTGGAAATGAGGCCCGTTGCCCTCTCCGGGATGGTTTGGATCAATGCTGATGGCGCACGGTACACCACCAACCAGAAACATCGGGTGCGGATTTTTGCCGCCGAACACGGCATGCAATTTGACTACATCGCGTTGCCAGGCCAAGGCATCCAGATAGTGTGCCACGGCCATGAGGTTGGCTTCGGGTGGCAGCTTGTAGCCCGGATGTCCCCAATAGCCGTTGGCGAATATCCCCAATTGACCCGCATCGACGAAGCCTTTCAGCTTTTTTTGTGCATCGCTGAAATAGCCCGGAGACGATTTAGCATAACCCGACAGGCTCTGCGCCAGCGATGAAGTGGCTTTGGGGTCGGCCTTCAGCGCCGAGAGCACATCCACCCAGTCCAGCGCATGCAGGTAATAGAAATGCATCACATGGTCATGGATGTATTGCGCGCCGATCATCATATTACGGATCAATTGTGCATTACTCGGCACTTCGATCTGCAGCGCGTTTTCGACAGCCCGCACCGAAGCGATGCCATGCACCAGCGTGCATACGCCGCAGATGCGTTGTGCCAAAGCCCACGCTTCGCGCGGATCGCGGCCGCGCAGAATAATCTCGATTCCGCGAACCATGGTGCCGGCAGATGATGCACGGGTGATGCGGCCTCCAGCATCGGTTTCAGCCTCGATGCGCAAATGTCCTTCGATTCGGGTTACCGGATCGACAATAACACGTTTGTTTTCCGGCTGGTTCATGAGGCATCGTCCTCAACAAGATATTGGGCCAGCAATTCCGTCAGTCCAATCACCTCAACATTCATATGGTAATGCTCAAGCGCTTCTTCCACCACGATACGGCAATTGGCACAGGCGGTGATCAGCGTTTTTACACCGGTGGTTTCGATCTGCATTTTCTTGTGCTTGAAAGCTTGCAGGCGTAATGGCTCTGCTCGCGCGATGGCCGAGACGCCGCCACCGCCACCACAACACCAGTTCATTACGCCTGCATCGGGCATTTCGCGAAAATCTGCGGCGACCTCCGCCAGCAAGCGGCGCGGCTGCTCCACCACGCCGCCGCGTCGGGATATCTGGCAAGGGTCGTGATAAGTCAGCGGGCGTTTATCCTTGCCCTTCGTTTTAAGCTTGCCTGCCTTGAGGAGTTCATCCAGCACTTCGAGGATATGCTTTACCTCAAAACCGAATGGTCTACCCATCAGGTTCGGCCCTTCCCAGCGCAAGGCGGTAAAAGCATGACCACATTCCGGGCTGATCACGTATTTCACCTTCAAGCGTTCGGCTGCCACGACAATGCGACTGACGATCTCGCGCGCCAAATCAGAAGAGCCGATTTGGATGCCGCTGTTGGTCGCTTCGAATGCGTCTGAAGCCAGTGTCCACGTTATCCCTGCTTGCTTGAAGATACGACTCAGTGCAGACAGATATTCGGGAAAGTTGATGATCTCCATTGAGGACATCAAGACCAGATAATCCGCACTCTCCCGTTCCACCGGAACCTCAATGTTGGTCTCGGCCTGCACATGTTTGATTTGCGCCAGCACCGTCTGCCACTTGATTCCCATCGGGCTGCCGATAGTGATGGAACGTGTTGTCGCATCAATCAGGTCTTGCGGAGCATGCCCCGATGCAGACATGCCTTCGCGCATCTTGCGGATCATGTAGGTGAGATCGTTGCCTACCGGGCAGACCATGGCGCAACGACCGCACAGCGTGCAACTGTCATAGACCAGCGGCTCCCACTCCGTCAACTCAGCGTCTGTCACGGGCTTGCTAAAGCCGAACAACTTGCCAAATTTTCCCAACAGCGTGTATTCCTGCCGCCACACTCGGCGCAACGGTTCCAGTTTGTGAATCGGCGTATATTTTTCCTCGCCGGTTTCGGTGTAGAACAGACACGCTTCGGCACACAACCCGCAATGCACACAACTTGAGAAGAAACTGGCGATCGGTGCATCAATCACTTCCTTGAAGGAGTCGATACCCTTGGCGAGCGTCGCGCTCATGACGCCACTCCTTTGCGCCCGAAGATGTCGCCGTTGTACCAGCGCGAAATGAACACCGAAAAAGTGTGGAACAGCTTGGTGAATGGCAGCAACACCAGCATCAACTCTACCGAGAACAGGTGCAGCGCCAGCATCAAGGTGAATTCGACAAACAGGTGGTGATAGGCCATATAGCCGGTCAGCAAGGGGAGTAACGTCGCCGCCCATGCAACATAATCTTCGATGCCTGACAATAAGCGCTTCACCGGATTATTGAGCCGATGTGCCAGCAACACGCCCAAAGCGACTATCGCAGCAACCGCAGAGGCATCAACCAGCGGTGTAGGCAAATTCGGCCAGACTAGCCCGGTCATGCTGCGAAAAAATTCAATATGTGACGCCAAAAAGAAGATCACTATCAGCAGACCAAGATGAAACACATAACCGCCGATGTAAGTTATTGGGTCGCGTTTCAACATGCCTTGCGGTGGTAATGAACGCGTGAACACGGTGCGCAAACCGCTTCCGGGAGTGTCGGTGCGAGGCCTTGCCACATCGGGTTTGCGACCGAGTCCGAAGATTTCGAACAGACGCAATACGATGCCGGCGGCGCACAGCATCAACGCCCAGTTCAATGCACTGCCCCGTGCAAAAATCAAGAGATCAAGATGGTTCATTATTCTCTTGGTGCAGTTCCAGCACGGTCACCTTTTCATGTGCCGTTTTCGCCGCAGCCTTGGTCGCGCGGTTGTGCCAAGTGATCGCCACCCCTGCTGCCGCACCCACAGCCGCAGCAGCGCCCAGCATGGAAGGGGTCGCCGATATAGGCATGGACAAGGCTTTGTAGAGTGGCCCGGCATCCCAGAAATTCGGCTCGGAACAGCCAATACAGCCGTGACCGGACTGAATGGGGAAGCTGGTGCCATCGTTCCATTTTGTCGTTGCACAGACGTTGTACGTTACCGGCCCCTTGCAACCCAGCTTGAACAGACACCAGCCTTGCCGTGCCGCATCATCGTCGAAGGTTTGCGCGAATTTTCCCTGATCATAGAATGGTCGGCGGTAACAACGGTCATGGATCGTCTCGCCGTAAAATGACTTGGGCCGACCCAAGGTATCCAATTCCGGAATGCTGCCGAAAGTCAGAAAGTGCGCCAGCACCCCGGTCATCACAACCGGAATTGGTGGACAACCGGGAACGTTGATGATCGGTTTGTCTTTGATGATTTCACCCACACCAACCGCGCCCGTCGGGTTCGGGTCGGCCTTGGGAATGCCGCCGAAGGTCGCGCAGGTTCCCACCGCGACGATGGCCGCCGCACCCTTGGCTGTTTCCATCAGCATGTCGTAGTTGCTGATACCGGCGATGGTGGAGAAACCGGGATTGCCCATCGGAATAGCACCATCGACAATCAACAAATACTTCCCGTAGTTGTCCTTCATCGCCTCGTTACGGGCAAGTTCGGCGGCCTCTCCGGAGGCCGCTTGCAGCGTGTGATGGTAGTCGAGAGAGATCAGATCGAAGATCAGATTTTCCAGCGTCGGCGAATGCGAACGTGTGAAGGATTCAGTGCAGCCGGTGCATTCCTGAAAAGAAAGCCAAATCACCGATTGTCGCCGGGCTTTGGCAATGGCCTCTGCCATTGCGCTAACCATCGTTGGCGGCAACGCCAACAACGCGGTCAGAGCAGTACATAATTGAAGGAATTCGCGTCGACTTATGCCATGCAGCGCCAGACCTTCGCCAACGGTTCCGGGCAGTATTTCAGGCGGCTGCGCTTGCTTCATGTTGACTCCCGGTGGGAGAAATTAACCGTACAACTTGCAAGCATTCTGCGCGCCCGACCTGGTCATGTCAATTCACATTCTCAGGCACCGAATCCGCTTGACTGACAAATCGGCCAATGATTTCAGCGGCAATGGAACATACCTCCTGCATTGCTGCAGCGACAGTCGGGGTGAGTGTTTCGCCCCACTTCACCCAAGTCGGCTGAATGCCGATCAATGCCCGTTGTTTCGGCCAATGTCCGGTGAGGAGCGAGATGGACATCAGATCGAGCAATCCCACTTCATGAACGCTACTCTTTCGATTTTCGCCAAGGAAACGATCCATCTCATCGCCAACGAAACTGCGCACCGTGCCCGGCGCAGCGCCAAGTTCGGCTGCATCGATTACCAGTAAAGCAGTGCATTCGCTGATCGGCACGGCCAGCGTGAAAGACAGCGTACCGCCATCAAGGAATTCCATATCTTCGCGAATGCCGAAGCGTGCTTCTATTTCCCGCATGGCAACAATGCCTGCGCCTTCGTCGGCGAGTAAGGTGTTACCGATGCCCAGTACGAGTATCTTCATGGTCTACTCATGTCTCAGAAAGCTTTCCAAGCTTTCTGGATTAACCTGCTACGGATGTCCAAATACGAATCTTGATAATTAGAGAAACGCCATCAAGCCGATCTCTTCATCCCTGTTCCGAAATGATTACTTCTTTCTGTTCTCAATCAAACAGTGCAGGATGGGGGTGAGAATGATTTCCATTGCATAACTCATCTTGCCTCCCGGCACTACCAAGGTGTTTGCGCGAGACATGAAAGAGTCGTGGATCATATTGAGATAATAAGGAAAATCCACTCCTTTGTGATTTTTGAAACGTATCACAACGAAGCTTTCGTCAAGAGTCGGAATGTCGCGCGCTACGAACGGATTGGAGGTATCCACCGTCGCTACGCGTTGGAAGTTGATGTGAGTGCGCGAAAATTGTGGGGTGATATGTTTGACGTAGTCCGGCATACGACGAAGGATAGTATCTACTGTCGCCTCGGCGGAATAGCCACGCTGCTCCTTATCTCGATGAATCTTTTGAATCCATTCCAGATTAACAACCGGCACTACACCGATGCCCAAATCCACATACTTGCCCACATCAATATCATCATCCTTTACCATGCCATGAAGACCTTCATAAAACAGGAGATCGGAATTCGCTTCGATGCCCTCCCATGGAGTGAATACGCCTGCCTTCAGGTCGGTAAGGCCGAAATGATTGTTGTGCAATACAGCCTCTTCATCGCTGTGTACATAGTAACGGCGTCTGCAAGTGCCGGTTTCACCAAATGACATGAACATTTCTTCGATTTTGTCGAAGTAATTCGCTTCCGGGCCGAAGTGGCTGAAAGAATGGTTACCTACCTTTGCGGCATGAGCCACAGCAGCGCGAAACGCCATACGATCCAGACTGTGCAAGCTGTCTCCTTCTACTATGGCAGCGGAAATCTTCTCTCGGCGAAAAATGTTTTCAAAGGCTTGCTTGACCGTGGTGGTACCAGCGCCAGATGACCCGGTTACTGCAATCACGGGATGCTTGCGGGACATAATGTAATTCTCCTATCGCGTTTCAATCTAAATTTCAATAGCAGTATCAGCAAATATCACGCCCTAAGTTACCAGAGAGACAAAACGCTAAACTTTGAAAATGAGTTACGATTTATAGGGGTCTATTTTTCAGAGAGGTTGGCAAATATCTTGTCGCGGATATTATCTATGCTGCCAACCCCGGCGATATTGACGTACTTTGGTGCATGCGTATCGCCAGATTTTGCCCAATCGGTATAGTACGTCACCAGTGGTTTCGTCTGTCCATGATAAACGTCGAGACGCTTACGGACAGTTTCTTCGGTATCGTCAGGACGCTGTACCAATTCTTCACCAGTTATATCGTCTTTGCTCGCAGCTTTGGGTGGATTGAACACAACGTGATAAGTACGCCCCGAAGCGAGATGCACACGGCGACCACTCATGCGCTTGATGATTTCGCTGTCGGCGACATCTATCTCGACAACATAATCAATTTGTACGCCAGCTTGTTTCATCGCTTCAGCCTGAGGGATGGTGCGAGGGAAGCCATCAAGCAAGAAACCATTGGTACAGTCGTTTTCCCTAATACGTTCCTTAACCAAATTAATAATGATATCGTCAGACACCAGCCCGCCCGTATCCATTATTTTCTTTGCCGCCAAACCAAGCGGAGTACCCGCTTTCACTGCCGCACGTAGCATATCGCCGGTTGAGATTTGCGGGATGCCAAACTTTTCATGAATGTAGTTGGCTTGAGTACCCTTGCCAGCACCTGGTGCACCGAGGAGAATGAGCTTCACAATTATATTCCCTGACTAAAATTAAAATAGGTGGTGTTGTTTTAACTTTTCAATGTTCGATTATGCAAAATGTAATAAAACTTCAGATAAAGTATTTTCGTAAAGATAGTCGGTCATCAAGAATATGGCCCCTTGTAATTCTAAGCATTTGACACAATACCCGACCGTTAGTCTATAACCCTATCGGGGAGGTGCGGCATAACCTATTATGGGGGCACCATAAGTAACCCCATGTGAATGTTGTTCTGAATATCTTCTGGATGCTTTACCAATTTATCAAATGTGCTATCGTCTTCGCTGGCTATCAAGGAATGTATCCGGCTTTATGTCCCATATATTTAGAAAATTAATTGATGAGTGAAGGAATTCGGATTATTTTGGTTGACCGTTTTAGACTCTTTCGACGCGGCTTAACTGAACTCCTATCCAGACGCTACGGCATGGTAGTGGTCGGTGCTACCGATAATCTCGACGATCTGACTGCGCTATTGCGTAAAAAACCCCCGGACTTGATTGTTATGGGCCTACGCATGCAGCCGGTAGATGGCTTGAACATCCTTGAACGGCTACGCCAAGAAGATTTTCTTACTCCCGTGGTGATTCTAACCATGAGCGATGCAGAATCCGATTTGGCTAATGCTTTGCGTGCCGGGGTGCGTGGTTACCTGCTCAAGGATATGACTCCGGACGATGTTGCCAACGCAATCCATCGGGTCGCAGCAGGTGAGTTAGTGGTGGCACCAGCGATGACGGAAAAAATGATCAGAATATTGCAAAACAATCCGCAAGATGAAACTGGAAAGAATGCCTTCAAGTCATTGACTAAAAGTGAATATAAAATACTGCAACTCGTGGCAAACGGCGGAAGCAATAAGGCCATTGCTCTTAAGCTTGGCATTAGTTGCGATACAGTCAAACAGCACGTCCGCAATATTCTAACCAAGCTACATCTCTCTTCAAGGGTCGAAGCGGCCGTTATGTTTGCTATCAAGATAGGAAATTCTTCAGATCAATGAGAAATTTTTGGATGCTCTCAGGATACGGAATAAAGAACGAAAAATTACAAACGGCGCGATGAGGCAACAAATCTTGTAATTAGACTGCCCGTGAAAGCTGCCGGTCGCGACCGGCTCTTTTTGGCCGGTTTCGACCAATTAGCGATCGCTAACATCCATGTCCGAAGCTCCATCATCAAGGGACATCACAGCGGGTTATTTTACTCGCTTGGAATTCCGATTCACAACATTCGCCGGCTTTAACCAGATCGCGACACTTTTAATAATCGCGATCCGAATATCACATTAAACCTCAGTCTGCTCTGCCATCTCCAAGGCATCGTCTACCTCAATACCAAGATATCGTACAGTGCTTTCAAGACTATGTCCCGTTCCAAACTATGTACAGTTAACGTTGTAGCCTCCTGAATTGTAGCGACTCAATGCCAAGCACGCGGGACATTGTTATCTTCCTTCTCAGGCATTTTCGCCTGCAAGGAGGAACATCATGGAACAATCAATTGAGAACGTAAATTTGCTTGTCAGTGGTGCAACTGGCCCGCTGACTAAACAATTAGATGCATACATTGCTTGGCTTGATAGGAATCAATACGCAATCAGCTTGATGCGAATAAAGGTACTACAGGTACTGGCTTTTGATCGCTGGCTCGAACGACGTGACATCGCTTTAGACAACTTGAATGAGAGCCACATTTTGCGATATCAGCGCCGCCTTTCGCGAAGATATGGTTCGCGTAAATATGGATTGCGTCTTATCGAAACACGACGTCGTGAGTTGTTTAATTTAGAGCAATTGCTGGAATTCTTACGCCAACAAGGTGTATGCGCGTTGCCTCCCGCAGCTCAACAGACCCCAATCGACATCATTGCATCAGAGTTCGAGCACCACCTGCTATCCGAACGCGGCCTTGCTAACGAAACGGTCAGTCGCTACACGACGACCGTTCGGCAGTTCTTGGCAGATCGCTTTGGTACCGACCCAGTTAGCCTTCATTCTTTACTCCCTGCTGATGTTATTGAATTCATCCGACGGCAGACAACGCACTTGCTGCCTATCGCGGTAAAGTGCCAGGTCACTGGACTGCGTTCATTTCTGCGGTACGCCCAGTATTGTGGTGAGATTACGGCTCAACTTGTGGCTAGTGTGCCCTCTGTTGCTACATGGACAACGACACCGAAGTTACCCAAGGCGATATCGGCTGAACACGCGAAGCGGGCAATTGACAGTTGTGACATTCACACAGCAGATGGCCTGCGTGATCGTGCCGTGCTTCTTATCCTGTCACGCCTGGGTCTCCGTGCCGGCGAAGTTATCAAGTTACGACTGGGCGACATCGACTGGGACGTGGCGCAACTGCGGGTACATGGCAAAGGTAGGCATGAGAGTCTCCTGCCTTTACCAGCGGATGTGGGGAAAGCAATTGCGGCCTACCTCAAGTCTGGGCGTCCGGCCAGTGATGACCGCAGCCTGTTTCTCCGTTCGATTGCACCGATTCGAGGATTGAAGGAGGACTCTGATGCTGTCGGCTCGATTGTGAAGCGGGCACTCCGACGAGCGAAGGTCGATGCGCCGCACAGGGGGTCGCACCAATTTCGGCACGCACTCGCGGTGGGTATGTTGCAACGCGGCGCATCTCTCTCTGAGATAGGCGAGGTGCTGCGCCATCGTAGTCCGCAATCTACAAGTATCTACGCCAGAGTTGATATTGAAGCACTGCGCACAATTGCCTTTGCATGGCCGGGAGAACCGAAATGAACACACTTCAAGAATCACTACAGGATTACATTGTTCTTCGCCGTGGCCTTGGCTACAAGATGTACGAAGAATCGCTGATGTTGCCGAGGTTTGTCGAGTTTGTGAATTTGCACCAAACCTCGCACATCACCACACGCCTCGCCCTCGAATGGGCGCAGAAGCCGTCAGTCCAGCCAGCGTATTGGGCTCGACGTCTGTGTTGCGTACGCGGCTTCGCCCGATATCGAAGTGCCACGGACCCCATGACCGAAGTTCCCCCTTTGGGACTGCTTCCGTACCGATCAACAAGAGCAACGCCACATCTGTACAGCGATGAGGAAATACAGCGTTTGCTGGCAGCTGCGCTGCAATTGCCAACAGCTTTGCCATCGACTCCACTGCGGCCTTGGGTATTCCACTGCCTGTTTGGACTTTTGAGCGTGACGGGGATGCGGATCTCAGAGGCATTGGATCTGAAGATTGAGGATATCGACCTCGAACAATCCGTGCTAACAATTCGCGCGCCCAAGCTGGGTCGAACTCGCCTTGTTCCAATCCATGCATCCACCTGCGCTGTCCTATCCGATTACCTTGAGCGCCGCAGGAAGTTCTTCGATAGACCTATCTCGTCGTTCGTATTTGTGAGTCGATGTGGCACCCGACTTGACGGCGGTCGCGTACGCCGGGCGTTCTACACACTTTCCAGAAGTGTTGGGCTGCGTAAGCAAGGTGAGCGCAAGGGGCCACGACTGCATGATTTCAGGCACCGATTTGCCGTTCAAGTTCTGACGCGCTGGTATCTATCTGGCGAGGATCCGGCGCGGATGTTGCCGATTCTATCCACGTATCTCGGGCATGTATGCATTTCTGAAACGTATTGGTACTTGAGTAGTTGTCCAGAATTGATGTCGCAGGCAATGGCTCGATTGGAGAAACGATGGGGAGAACCATCATGACTCACGAGATGAACTTTGCGACATTACTGGAAGGGTTCTTCACCCATAGGCTGATGCAGCAGCGTCAGGCAAGTCCACACACGATTGCCTCGTACCGCGATACTTTCAAGATGCTGCTGCATTTCATTCAACAGAGACTACGCAAACCGCCATCGAAACTGGAACTCGCGGACATTGATGCTCCTGTCGTCGTAGCCTTCCTCAATGAGCTGGAGAAGGTTCGCGGCATAACAGCTCGCACACGCAATTTGCGTTTAACTGCGGTGCACTCTTTCTTCCGTTATGTCGCGTTTGAGGCACCAGAACACGCTGCGCAAATACAGCGTGTTCTGGCCATCCCATCCAAGCGATTCACACGAGCGTTGGTGCCCTTTCTCACAAGAGCCGAGGTTGATGCGCTCTTGGCGGCCATCGATCAGCATACGTGGTCAGGGCGGAGAGATTATGCCCTCATTCTGCTCGCGGTGCAGACGGGACTTCGCCTGTCGGAGCTTACTGGGTTGATGCGTGATGATTTAAAATTGGGTGTCGGTGCGCATGTTCGTGTCATCGGCAAAGGACGTAAGGAACGATGTACACCGCTGAGCAAAATCACTCGGGCAGTATTGGAGGCATGGATGCGAGAACCTCTCAAGGCGGAAGGTCAACCACTGTTCCCAAATGCCTTTGGCGGTAAGTTAAGCGCTCACGGCGTTCACTACCTGTTGTCCAAGCATGTCGACAAGGCTCGTGCCACATGTGATTCTTTGAAGGGTAAGCGAGTAAGTCCGCATGTGTTGCGTCACACGACAGCGATGGATCTTCTACAGCAGGGTGTCGATCCACCAACGATTGCGCTGTGGCTCGGGCACGAGTCCGTCGAAACGACTCAGATCTACATCGACGCAAATCTCGAACTGAAAGAGAAGATTCTCGCGATGACCATTCCGCCCAACGGAAAGCCAGGGAGATATCGACCCGGTGATCGCCTCTTGGAGTTCCTTAAGAACCTGTAGTTGATCTAACTATGTCTGCCGTTTTACGATAATGTTCCTGTAGTTGTGGGGCGACCGTGAAACGGCGGGACATAGTTTGGAACGGGACATAGTCAATTCGCGTGTGCCCAAGAAGAAGCTGAACAGCCCTCAGGTTCTTGGTACGCCGATAAATCAGAGTTGCCTTGGTTCGACGCATTGTATGTGTGCCGTAGTTTGCGCTGTCTAACCCAATCTCACTGACCCATTTATGAACAATCCGAGCGTATTGCCTGGTGGAAAGATGTGACGAATCACAGAGGCGACTTGGGAACAGAAAATCTTCTGATTTTAGACCCTCAGAACGAATCCACTTGTCCACTGCGACTCGGGTTGGATCCGTAATCTCGAATTGCACCGGACGTTGCGTCTTTTGTTGCATGACGATCGCACGTGAAGCGACATGGTCTCCGTGCGAGATGTCTCGCACCTTTATCTTAACCAAGTCACACGCGCGAAGCTTGCAATCGATGGCCAGATTGAACAAGGCTAAATCTCTGATCTGCTCAGCCAACTGAAGGCGGACTCTAATGGCCCAGATGTCCTTAAGTTTGAGTGGTGCCTTTTGACCCGTTAGCTTTCCTTTGTTCCATGGCTCGTGTTGATTTACGACAGTTTCGGTTTCCATGATTCTCTCCTTGCGAAAAGTGGAATACCACTGTGCGCTTTATTGGGGAGAATAATCAAGCTGAGTGACGGCGCAGCGCACGGCATGTCTCCGAGGGAGTCGATTTTATTTATAGAAACGGGCACACGCTTTGAAATTTCAAACAGCACCAGTAAACATTAGTTTCAGCCAATTTCTTCATGACCACACACTACATGACCACACACTGCGCTTGAATATTAGTCACCTATACGTTACCATTCACTCATGAAGATCAAGGTTGAAGAATATATTTGTCCGGATGGCTCTAACCCATATAAGGCATGGTTTGACAACCTTGATCCACAAGCTGCCGCCAAAATTGTTACTGCCAAATTACGTTTAGAGCTTGGGAATACGTCTAGCGTGAAGTGGTTTGATGGCATTGGTGAATACGTCATCGACTGGGGGCCGGGTTACCGTGTTTACCTTGCCAAGGATGGTGACACACTCATCATCTTGTTTGGCGGGGGCATCAAGCGCGGTCAGCAGAAAGATATTGATAAGGCAAGAGCATTGCACCATGAATACAAGGTGCGAAAGAAAGCCAAGTCTGCCGCCAGCAAAACTGAAAAAACAAAGAGGTGATCACATGGCACTAACTCGAAATTTTAAACAAACAGTCATTGAGCGCGTTGAACGAGATCCTGAATTTGCAAAAGCACTACTTGATGAAGCTGCGACCTTGTTTCTAAGTGACGAACCGGAAACGGCGCGCCTTATCCTTCGTGACCTCGTGAATGCCACAGTGGGTTTTGAACAGTTGGCCGTGTTGACTGACAAACCCAGCAAAAGCCTGCACCGCATGTTATCGCCCAAAGGTAATCCAAGCATGGATAACCTCTCTGCTATTTTTGGTGCTGTCCGTGCGCGTCTGAAAGTTGGGATTGAAGTTCATACGGTTGAATTAGCATAGCAAGTTGCTTTGCATTTATTGGGTATAAACTGCGCTGTAACATTCCTGTGGGATGCCGGTTCAATTCCCGAAAGCGCAATCAAAGTCCAAGGCCATCCAAACACGCTGGGGGTATTATTGGGGGTATTCCAGGAAATAGAACCGGATATTTATTGACAAATATCAAGCATTCATAAGGCATTGAAGGACGCGGGTTCAATTCCCGCCGCCACATCCAAGGTTCCCAGAAACCACTGGAAACCAATGCAGCCAAGCCATTTACCGGCTTGGCTGTTTCTTTTTAAAGCTCTCAAATTGTCCAGAATGGGCCAAGTCAAGCTTTGGTTGGTCACCGTCGGCAATAAGGAAGTACATCAGACCACCTCCCAAAGGCTGCGGATTGGTACGGCAAACAGCCTGTCGCCAAACGTGGTCGTAACTTCGCCGTCGTACAACACCACACCTGTGGCAAAGCGCTTTCCTGCAGTCTCCTTCAACTTGCGCAATCCACGGAAATCACCTGCTGTTACCGTGGATGATGCTTTAACTTCAACGCCAGCCACACGTTGACCAGTGCCCTCCAAAACGATATCCACCTCCATGCCATCCTTGTCGCGGAAATGATGGAAGGCAATCGGCTCTTCCTGCCAGCTCGCCTGACGGCGCAATTCTTGGAAAATAAAAGTTTCCAGCAGTTGCCCCAGTAGGGTGCGATCAGCCCATAGCGCTACGGCATCCACGCCAAGTAAGGCGCAGGCAAGCCCCGTATCTCCCAAGTGCAACTTGGGAGTCTTGATAAGTCGACTCAGACGGTTACTGTGCCAAGGCGGCAGCTCTTCCAGCAGGAACACGCGCGCTAGCAGGGTTACATAGTCGCGTATCGTCGGACGGCTCAACTGAAATGGCGAAGCCAGATCGGTCACATTGAGCAACCTCGCAGTTTGTCCGGCTGCCAGTGTAAGCAAACGTGGCAGCACATCCAGCGAGCTGATACGCGCCAAATCGCGCACGTCGCGCTGCACCAGTGTTTCGATGTAATCTCGATACCAAGTAGCGCGACGGCGTGGAGAGGAACGCGCAAGTGCAGCAGGATACCCGCCGTCGGCAATCCGCTCAGCCAGTTCCTTCCCAAGGCGCTCCTGTTGATTGGTCTTAAAACCCTCCCCGAGCAATGCACTAAGAAAACCAGATTGCCGCCCCACCAATTCGGACTGTGTGAGCGGATGCAGCCGCAGGATTTCCATGCGCCCGGCCAGCGAGTCTGCCAGCCGTGGTACCAATAGTACGTTGGCCGAGCCGGTGAGAATGAATCGCCCCGGTCGCCGGTCTCGATCCACCGCAACCTTCAGTGCGGTAAATAATTCCGGAACCCGCTGTACCTCGTCCAGTACCGCCCTGTCTGGCAAGTCAGCCACAAATCCCATCGGATCGGCCTGAGCCGACGCCCGCAACACGTCACCATCGAAACTGATATAGGAATAGCCTGCCGCATCGCCCACGGCACGGGCAAGCGTGGTCTTGCCGCATTGGCGCGGGCCGTGGATTAGCACCACGGGCGTATCTTCCAATGCCTCAGACAGGCGAGGAAGCACGAAACGGGGATGAAGCGCAGGATCAGTCATAACGGTCAAGTGTAACTCAATATAGCGGCCAATTGAAATGTTTTGTGATGGCTAAATGAAAGGCAGCTTACGCCAGGCAGTCAGCCGGATGACCGCTATTTCCATATGAACTTGTGTGATAACCCAACACCCGTCTATACCGATAGTCCGGTGGAGGGTGTCAATTAACTGATTGAATAACTAATGAAGTCCTGCACCTTCAATTCCCGCCGCACCAATTGAACGCCAAGACAATGAAAGTCTTGACGTTTTTTCATTTTTACTTGGCTAGTTGCGAGAAAGCTTGTTACGATAGAATCAGACTGCCTTACGACACGGTCACCGAGGTCACGACGGCAACTTGGGCGATACATTCTTCAAATGCTAGAAAGGGAAGTACATGACAGTCCTGCACGAACTTGAACGCTTTGAACCCTTTAACCAGCTCAGCAATCAAGGCAAAGCATTGCTCGCCCAAGGTGCGCTTCGTAAAGAATGTGCTCGATCTACTATTGCCCTGGTCAAGGGGCAAGCCGTGTCCGGCGCATATGTAGTGCTTTCAGGAAGGCTGCGCGTTTTTACTCTCGCCCCCAATGGTACTGAAGCAACGCTCTATTTCATTGACCCAGGCGAAACCTGCGTGTTGGCGTTGAACTGTCTTTTCAACAACCTCTTATACCCAGCATGGGTTCAAGCAGAAGAAAAGACCGCCATTTCGCTTATTTCGGGTGCAGTTTATCGGAAACTTTTCGAGCGAGAATCCACCATTCAGAACTTGACTGTGTATGCCCTGTCCACCCTCGTTTTCCGCTTGATGTCCGAGCTGGAGCAAATACATTCCAGCCATCACAAGCAACGCTTGGCAAACTTCATCCTTTCGCACGCGTCATCTGACGGCATCTTGCAAATGACCCAGCAGCAACTCGCGAATCACTTGGGCACAACCAGAGAAGTCATTGCGCGGCTACTTCAGGAGTTTGTGGCAAATGGAGTTGTGCGAACTCAACGCGGGGCATTGGTAATTCTTGATACCTCCGAGCTTCGGCAGCTTATTGCTTCACCTGAGTAGGCACGCATCTCGTTTCCCTTGTCATCCTGCTCAGAGTACCTTACGGAATTATTTTATAGCGATATAAAATATAAAAAAGGATCACGAAAAACGTGTTCACGAGTAGCATCATCGAAAGCATCCACAGTATCGTGCGCAGCCAGCTGGCTTTCTTTTTCTTCTGAGTTACAACCGGCGTCATCTGATTCTCTGCCGGAACCTGCTCTTCAGTCATTCTATTCTCCATAACTTCAGTTTTTAACTGAACAATGTTCGACCCCAAAACCTCCAGCCTATCCGTCCTTGGCGCAATCGACATAGCGGCCTTCACCGCCTTGAAACAGACACAATGTGAGGTAAAGCAATCCGTCAGAAGCATTCAGTGTGATATCAGTTTTTCATCTTCCGATATAGCGTTTGTCGGCTGATTCCCAAGCGTCGTGCGGCTTCAGAGATATTACCATTGCTGCCTTCCAATGCCAGACGTATGGCCGAACGGGAAAGTTCTTCGAGATTTTGGGGCACGGCAGCTGCAACTGACGGTGTAATTTGTTGCAGCATCGAGGCGAGTTCTTCGGTCAGGTCATCAGGTAGATGCTGCCAATCGATACAATCCTCGTCAGGGTCAAGCATGGCGCTGGCAGTGCGCAGCACACTGGCGTACTGGCGCAGGTTGCCGGGCCAATGATATTGGCTCAACTGTGCAAGTAAATTAGCCGCGAGATGGATGCCGCGTTCGGGGTTGATGTTGTCCAGTAGACGTTCGGTTAATGCCTGAAAATCACTTCGTTCTCGCAAGGCTGGCAGGTTAACGGTGAGGCCGTTGATGCGGTAATAAAGATCGCTCCGGAAAGAGCCATTGTCAGTTTCTTCGCGCAGTTTACGGTGCGTAGCGCAAATCAGTGCAAAATCGACATCGACCAGTTTGCCACCGCCGAGTGGGGAAACCTGTCGTTCCTGCAGTACACGCAGCAGACAGGTTTGCATGGACAACGGCATGTCGCCGATTTCATCGAGAAAGAGGGTGCCGCCGTGCGCCTCACGCAAGCGACCGAGGCTGCCTTCGCGTCGTGCACCGGTAAAGGCTCCGGAGGCGTAGCCGAACAATTCGGCTTCCATCAAATTTTCCGGCAAGGCCGAGCAATTGATCGCCACGAAAGGCCCTTTGCGGCGCGGGCCACTGTCATGTACGGCGCGGGCGAAAATCTCCTTGCCAACCCCTGATTCGCCATGGATCAGCAAAGGAATCGGCTTGCCAGCAACGCGCCGGGCCTTGTCGGACGCGCTACGCCAGTGTATGTCGCCGGTGTCGAGACTGGACAGGGCATCGTCTGTTGCTGTGATTGAACATGTTGGAGCAGGGGTGATCGTCAGCGCCGCTTGCTCGGCATGAACTTGCACAAAGAGCGTGGTGCCATCGTGCAAATGTACCTGCATTGGCTGATCGGGGCGTCGTTTGTGGCGCGAGAGCAGTTCTTCGAGACGCACGTCGATGGCGCGGGCAAGCGGTGTGGAATCCAGATCGGGTGGCGCGAGGTGTAGCAGGGCGAGGCCATTGCGGTTGGCTCCTACGATCCAGCCGTCGTCCGAGAGGGCGATGATGCCCTCAGCCACTGTTCCAATGCCTTCGGGGTGAGGGTGCAGGTGCAGGCGGATGTGGTGGCGGCAGGCAGTGATGACGAGGCGATTTTCGATCATACGCGCCGCCATATTGACCAGTCCCAGCGTATGCGGGTGTCTGCTACGCTGATCTCCAGAAATATCAATGATGCCTACCAGCTTGCCTTCGGCTGACATGATGGGTGCAGCCGCACAAGTGAGAAATCCGTTGCGTTCGAGAAAATGTTCGCCGCCCTGAATCTCGACGCTGCTGGCTTCGGCCAGTGACGTACCGATGGCGTTGGTACCACGATGCTGTTCGTGCCATGAGGCACCGGAGGCAAGCGCCACGCGCTCGGCCTTGCTTAGAAAATCGACGTCGCCCAGTGTGTCCATCAGCACGGCCTGACTATCCGCGAGGATTACCATGCTCTGGCTATGACGAACCTGTTCAAATAGATATTCCATTACCGGTCGCGAGTGTGCGAGTAAATCCTGATTTCGCGCCAGTGCATGCTTCAAATTGCTGTCGCCGAGGTATCCGATATCGGTCAAACGTCCAGTGGGTAATAGCCCGGATGCCAAGCTGCGTCGCCAAGAACGCGCGAGGCGTTCATCAACGAAGCCAGGCGGGCAATCGCCGTGTTCCAGCAGATGTATCCGTGCTAGTCGCAAGCTAGTCGCAGGCAGTGTCATGGACATTTTGTCTCCTTTCGACGGAGCGTTGCCCGTCTTTTCGCCCAGTATAGAAGAATGGTGACATTGCGCAATAGCTGAGTTCAGGAAGTCTGCTCGACTGTACCATTTTGTTACAGGTGTCGCAGTATGGAACGTTGCACATTAGATATTTCTGCCGGACAGTTTATTGAAAGTTGCATGGAATCAAAAGAATGACATTGCTCAATGGCATTGGCACGGTACTTGAGTGAAAGAGGATGCAGTACCGCAATTGTGACGATTTCATCAATCATTAATATTATAACGAGGAGGCAATATGATCTACGCTGCTCCCGGCACCGCTGGTGCCAAAATTACTTACAAGGCTCATTACGACAACTTTATCGGTGGCAAATGGGTCCCCCCGGTTAAAGGTCAATATTTCGATGTCATTTCCCCGATCAACGGCAAGCCCTATACCAAGGCAGCCTCCTCCGGCGCAGAGGACATCGAACTTGCGCTCGATGCCGCTCATGCCGCCGCCGATAAATGGGGCCGCACCTCACCGACCGATCGCTCCAACCTGTTGCTGAAGATCGCAGACCGCATCGAAGCAAACCTGGAGCTGCTGGCCTACGCTGAAACGGTCGACAACGGCAAGCCGATACGCGAAACCCTGAACGCCGATATCCCGCTCACCATCGACCACTTCCGCTATTTTGCCGGTTGCTTGCGTGCACAGGAAGGCAGTATTTCCGACCTTGACGAAAACACGGTCGCTTATCACTTTCATGAGCCGCTCGGAGTGGTTGGCCAGATCATCCCGTGGAACTTCCCGATCCTGATGGCCGCCTGGAAACTGGCGCCAGCCATCGGTGCCGGCAACTGTGTCGTTTTGAAGCCAGCCTCGGAGACCCCCATCAGCATCCTTATCCTGGCTGAACTGATCGCCGACGTGCTGCCGCCAGGCGTGCTCAACATTGTCAATGGCCACGGTCGCGAGGCGGGCTATCCGCTCGCCACCAGCAAGCGCATCGCCAAGATCGCCTTCACCGGTTCCACTTCCACGGGGCGTGTAATCGCCCAGGCCGCCGCCAACAACTTGATACCGGCCACGCTGGAGCTGGGCGGCAAATCGCCCAATATTTTCTTCGCCGACATCGCTCGCGACGACGACAGCTTCTTCGACAAGGCTATCGAAGGCCTCGTGTTATTCGCGTTCAACAAAGGCGAGGTGTGTACCTGCCCCTCGCGCGCACTGATCCAGGAATCGGTTTACGACAAATTCATGGAGCGCTGCCTCGCGCGCATCAAGGCGATCAAGCAAGGCAACCCGTTGGATATCGAAACGATGGTCGGCGCTCAAAACTCGGAAGAGCAGATGAAAAAGATCATGTCATACCTCGATATCGGCAAACAGGAAGGCGCCCAGGTGCTGATTGGCGGCGACCGCGCGCAAGTGGGCGGCGATTTGAAGGGGGGTTATTATGTCCAGCCGACGCTGTTAAAGGGTCACAACAAGATGCGCATCTTTCAGGAAGAAATCTTTGGCCCGGTGCTTGCCGTGACCACCTTCAAGGATGAGGCAGATGCCCTGGCCATCGCCAACGATACGCTGTACGGACTGGGTGCCGGTGTGTGGAGCCGCGATGGCAACGTTGCCTACCGCATGGGTCGCGCTATCAAGGCGGGGCGCGTGTGGACCAATTGCTACCACGCCTACCCGGCGCACGCCGCCTTCGGCGGTTACAAAGAATCGGGTATCGGTCGCGAAACGCACAAGGTGATGCTCGACCACTACCAGCAAACCAAGTGTTTGTTGGTCAGCTACAGCGAGCAAAAGCTGGGCTTCTTCTGATAGGTTCGCTTTTTTCTGGCCGTTTACGGGCGATTTTTACGGGGCGGGTGACCGCCCCGTTTTATTGGAGATGAAGGTACGAAGCTGATGCACTACAAACTTGGACTCACCGTAGGCTTTCGCTTTGCTTGGTCGCCTCTCGCTACGTTTTTCAGCACCCTGCTACCCACCCACTAAAGTTGCCAGCCCAAGCAACAGCAACAGAATCATCCAGAACACCAGCGCACGCCATACCAGCCCCACAGTGCTTTGCATAAAATCGGCATCGGCCTCATCGCCAATGCCTAGTTCCGGGCGGTCAAGTGGCAAACCGCCTTGCGGGATGGGTAAGCCGAGGCGCACGCCAAGCGCGCCCGCACCGCTAGCCAGCACGATGCCCGCCTCCGGGTCGGGCCAGCTTTTCGCCTGAGTGCGCCAGCAATACACTGTATCTTCGAAATCGCCGACGATGGCAAAAGTAATCGCAGTCAGGCGCAACGGCAGCCACTCCATCCAGTGATAGGCCTGCCGCGCGAATACGCCGAACTGGCCGAACTCGGCATCATTCTGTTTGCCCCAACGCGAGTTGAGAAACAGCGCCAATCGGTACAACACTGCGCCTGCCGGGCCCAGTCCCAGCAACATGGTAATCACGAACCACGCCATTACGCCGAACACATGGTGGTGCGAGGCCAGCAACGCTTCTTCGATGGTGACGCGCGCCACTTCTTCGGCATTCAGTTCATGGCAGGGAACACCGCGCCAAGTGGAAAGCAGACCGCGCGCCTTCTCCAGATCATCGTCGCGCAACGCCCGATGGATGTCGGTGAAGTAGTGGCTCACTTGGCGGAAGCCCATGGTGAGATACAACACCAGCACGTTGAACGCCCATGCGAATACCGGGTTAACGTGATACAACAACCAGTACAACGCAGCCGAAACGAATAGCGGCAGCAGCACTGCAATCAGCCACGCGATCTTGCCGTGCTTGCGTTCACCCGCATTGAAGTGATGCTGAAAAAAATGGACATAGCCATTCAGCCATGCGAACAGTTGTTTGCGCGAGGCAAGCGGATGGAGTTGTTCCAGTAACAGTGCAGCGATCAAAGAAAGCAGGCTCATGGCATTTCAAGGCACGTACATATCGGGTACACGAAAGATACCACACAACTTTGCAGCATGCGTAGCAAGCCCTTCACCACTTCAATATTTTCTTCCCCAGCCACCAGCCAACGATGCCGAAAGCTATCATGGGCAGGTAATGCCACTCGACAACATGCATGATCGAGTCATTTGTCTCGTGCAGTCTCAACCATAATGCCCCGACGCTAAAGGCGAAAAGCAGCGCGATACTGCCTGCCCAGTGATAGTGCGTGCTGGCAAATTTCCGCATTGCGTAGAATGTCCACGCTGCCGGTAACAGTGAAAATAAAGTAATGCTGATAGTGCATTCAAAGCTGTGGATAGGCAGCGGAGCGGGCGGGTTATCAGCCTGCCATGCAAGAAGCATCACCAGCAAAAATAGCGCAAACGTAATAATCGGCGCAAATGCAAGCCGGGGCATCTGGTGCATATCGGGAAACGACAGCAATGCGGCGCTGAGGGCTGTGGCGACGAAGATGCAGACCAGTGCCGCTATTTCAGCTACAAACCATGTCTCATGCAGTTTTAACATCAGGTCTGTGCGCAAACCGGAAAGCATAAGCGACAGGAGGAGATAGGCCACCGCCCATCCCATCCATTTTAAGCTTAGCATATAAGGATGAGGGGCAGGCTTCACTGCCTCCGTATCCTGCGCCAGCTTGGCTATTAGCTCTTCAGTGTTTCCCATTATCTTTCCAGTTTGTTTCTCAATATTTTGTAGGCGCGGTGCGCTGCGACTTTTACGGCAGACTCATTCATACCCATCTTTTCCGCCACCTCTTTGGCGGTGTAGCCCTCCTGATGCATCAGTTGCAGGATAGTTGCCTGCTTTTCGGGAAGCTTTTGGACTTCCCCACTAATAGATTCGTAGCTAATGGCAGTTTCAGTTACATGTTCAGACAAACTTTCTTCAACCTCAGACAATTCAATGGCATGGCGTAGCTGATCGGAATAATGCGCACGCAAATAATCCTGCAAACGAAATTTGGCGATGGCGTATACCCAAGGCTTATAGGGCCGATTTCCGTCGTAGGTGTGGCGGGCTTTATGAATGGAGATCAATATTTCTTGCAACAGGTCTTCCACTTCATTGGTGACGCTGAGGCGTTTCGCAAGAAATGGTTTAAGAAAACGTGAGGTTTCCCGCAACAAATCGGCGTAGGCGCGCTGGTCTCCATTCAGAGACAGCTTCATCAACGCTTCAAAATTATCGGTTCTATCTGTCACCCGAGTTCCGTGAATACTTTAAGGCGATATTGGAAATTAACCCTCGAAGCCTAGTATAACCAGTCTGCGACAATGCGCTACAAGTGCGTTAGTATTTTATAATGTTGTGGCATACTTAAGGCAAGTATGAGTCAGATTCGGCGTCGATTTGGCACCAGATAATGTTTTGACCCATCTCAGAGCCTCACGGATTGAATCTCAAGGTTTGTTTTCGATTTGTGAAAACGAATTGCGACGCTCTATTTTAATGGGCCAGTAGTTATGCAATTTCGGATATTTTTCCTGTGACAAAATTTGTTGCTTTGACAAAGGGAAAACAACATCAGGGAGCATAAGTGACTGAAGCAGAATTTCGTGTTGAAGACTTGCCAGACGGAACCAAGCGGGTGATTCTCACCGGCGCTTGGTCTTTGCGCGGCGTGCAAAACAACTTTTCCGACCTGCGCGACCATCTTTCCGCATTTTTCGGCAATCCCTTCACACAATGGGATCTTAGCGGCGTAAACCAGCTAGACAGTGCAGCCGCAGTAATGTTATGGACGGGCTGGGGAAAAAGCGTGGACAAGCGAATGGTGTTGCGCCCCGAGCATACAGCCTTGTTCGACATGCTTGCCAGTTTGCCGACCACGCATTCGTTCGCGTCGGGACGTGGCAGTCTTATGGCGCCATTGCACATGTTGTGGGACGGGTATTTGGAATTCTTCAGCCACCTTACCGGCTTTCTCAATCTTGTCGGCAGCTTGATGCTTGAGCTCTTCTACATCATGAGGCATCCGCGCAATATTCCGTTCAAGGAAATATCCGCCAACTTCTACAAAGGTGGAGTTCAGGCTCTGCCGGTGACCGCGCTGGTGAGCTTCATGATCGGCATCGCAATGGGTTATCTGATGGCGCTCCAATTGCGCAAATTCGGTGCCGACATCTTCATCGTCAATATCATCGGTCTGGCGGGCATCCGCGAACTCGGCCCCATCCTGATGGCCATCATCGTGGCCGGGCGTTCCGGTTCAGCGATGACGGCACAAATTGGTGTGATGCGCGTTACCGAAGAAATCGATGCACTATCCACCATGGGTATCTCGCGCACCTTGCGGCTGATTCTGCCGAAAGTGATCGGTCTTACGCTGGCCTCCCCCTTGCTGGCTTTCTGGACCTCTGCCTGGGCAATTTTCGGCGGCATGCTGGCCGCCAAAATGCAGCTCGGGATCAACATGGAATTTTTTCTCGATTACCTGCCTCAGGTTGTCATGCCGGTAACCCTGACACTGGCTGTGTTCAAGGGTTTGATCTTCGGCGTATTGGTGACCCTGATCGCCTGTCACTTTGGTATGCGCGTCATACCCAACACCGAAAGTCTATCTGCCAGCACCACCTCCTCGGTAGTGACCGCAATCACTACCGTGATACTGGTCGATGCCGTATTCGCCATCGTTACCCGAGGCATCGGGCTATGAGCAAGCCCAGCCTCGCTTGCGAAATTACTGGCGTCTGGACCCAGTACGGCTCGACAGTGATCCACCGCGAACTTAACCTCGACGTAAATACGGGCGAAGTGATGGCAATGGTGGGTGGCTCCGGCAGCGGGAAAACAACCTTATTGCGCCATATCATTGGCCTCACTCGTCCCACGCGTGGCGAAATACAATTGTTCGGCGTGAATCTGACGCAACTCGATCGGGACGCCGCCAAGCAGGCACGCAATCGGTTCGGTATGCTGTTCCAGCAGGGAGCACTGTTCTCCGCACTTACGGTGTACGAGAACATCGCGTTCCCTTTGCGCGAACTGCAACAGTTCGACGAGGAAGCCATCAATCTTCTGGTAATGCATAAACTGGCACTGGTCGAGCTCGAACCGAAGCATGCATGGTTGTTGCCAGCACAATTATCCGGCGGCATGGTCAAGCGCGTCGCGCTTGCACGTGCCTTGGCGCTGGAACCCGAACTGCTAGTGCTGGATGAGCCAACTGCCGGCCTTGATCCGGATCGCAGCGAAAAGTTCGTTCGGCTGATCAAGAACCTCAGGAAGCAACTTGGCCTGACTGTGATCTTCGTCACCCACGATCTCGATACCCTGGTCGGCATGACTGATCGCGTGGCGGTGCTTGCCGATCAACACATCATTGCCTCATGCAGCCTGCCCGAGTTGGCCAACGTCGACCATCCCTTCGCCCAAAACTTTTTTCAAGGCGTACACGAACGCCTGGAACGGACTGACAAATGGAAAATCGCCCCTACACACTGATCGCCGGATTGTTTGCCCTGTTGCTCGGGATTGGACTCCTCGCTGCCTTCTGGTGGTTAGGCAATTCACACACGGCGGAGAACAGTTATCGCATGATTTCCATGAGTCCGTTATCCGGTCTGAACAAACAGGCTGCGGTACGCTTCCGTGGCGTGGATGTCGGGCATGTCGAGAGTATTTCCCTAGATGCCAACAACCCGCTTGCCATCGCTGTGGAAATCTCGGTGGACAAGCGTTTGCAACTTACCAAAGGTTCGTACGGTCACCTCGCAGGACAAGGTCTGACCGGGCTTTCGTATATCGAATTGGACGATACCGGAACCGACAAAACCCCATTGGGTGACCAACCCATCGTGCTTAACGAATCCGAGATGACCAGTATGTTGGCAACCGGCAAGAAGATGATGTCCCACGTGGAAGAAATTGCGATCAATGCCGACAAACTGCTCAAGAGTCTGAACAAGGTGCTGGACGACAAGGGGCGGCAACGCGTCAGTCATCTGCTGGAAAACCTCGACAATGCCAGCATGGAATTGCAACCTATGCTGAAATCCTCCACCGCCACCATGGATGCGGCACGTCCCACCTTTGCCAAGCTCAACACTACTCTGGATGAGGTGCGCCCCAGCTTTGCCAAGCTCAATACCACCTTGGATGAAATCAGCAATATCGGCGTGACGGTGAACGAAGAAACGCTCCCGCGTTTGCATCAACTCACTTATCAGTTGAATCAGGATGCGGTGAACCTGAACCATCTGCTCACCACGCTGGATCAGCATCCGGAGAGTGTCATATTTGGCAAACCTGTTCCCCATCCGGGACCAGCTGAACCAGGCTTCAAGCCATGAGGCAAGGAGTTCTGCTTCTGCTCGGTTTCATCCTGACGGGATGCGCGCATACCCAACGTGACGTCACGGTATTCGCCCCTGCCGCCGCACAGTCCGCACAAAACCTGCCTGTACCGCTGCTGCTCGCGCCGATTGATTCCGCTCCGGCTTACATGAGTAAAGACCTGCTGTATCGCCTCAGTTACGCCGACAACCAACTTTACTCCTACGCCAACAGCAACTGGAATGCGCCGCCCATCGAACTGTTTGCTTCAGTGATGCGGCAGACTGGGGGGGACAACTTGCTGACACTGGATCAATCCCATCAAATTGCCCACTGTGCTTTGCATATCGAATTCACCACCTTCGAGCAGGTATTCACCGATGCCCAGAAAAGTCATGCTGAACTTGGCATGCATTTTTCTTTAATACAGTTACGCAACCATCGCGAGTTGGGACGCAGCAATTTGCACTTCGAGATTCCGGCACAAACTGCAGATGCGCGCGGGGGCGCGCTGGCGCTGGAAGAAGCCAGCCAGCAGGCCGCAATTCAAATCGTCGAATGGTTAAATCATTCACTCGTCCCCACCACTTCCGGCGCCAATCCTGTCCGCACTGCCTGCGAACACTAATTTTCCCACCGACCGCTGCCGACAAACCTGACAAGAGGGCGTGTTCAGCGCTGGAAGCGAGCTATCAGGCTTCCACGGAGATGCCTCTACTCTATACTGCTTCCTTCATGACCGTTTGCTGCGGGGTTCGATTCGAGTGGCAAGATTGAATGTTGAGAAAGCAAGCTGTCTCGTACGAAATTGATGTGTTCGCGCAACCCATAGAAAAGATTGCCAAAAGATGCCGGTACTTTGATTTTGTTAACAGCGTGTTCGATGTGGTCCAAGTGCCGCAAAAGCTCCTCGCGCCTTTTAGGATCAACCGAGGGTTTGAACGCGTCGCGTTCGAGTTCCAGCAATGCTCGATACCAACGGTGAATGCGCGATTCGATCCGCCAGCGGTAGAATGTCGGAACCAGCTTCAATGCGGGTATCAGCAATAGTGCGACCGGCACGATTACTGCGAGTATGCGCGCGATGAGACTCGCGATCCAAAAGGGGAAAGTGCGATAAAGAAAACTCTTGCCGGATACATAGTAGCGACTGGCATCCGGGCTGATATGGAATTCATGCTCTAATGGGGCCGGGAATTCCCCGCGCTTTTTGAAGATGCCGGGGGTTCCATGCACTTCGCGTGCGGCTTCAAGAAGCAGGTCGGAGAGTGCCGGATGCAGGCTGTTGCGTGCAATGAGTTCCACCGTGGGGCCGATCAGATAGGTGTCTTCGGATGGGATGTCTTTTCCAAAATCGATTGAGCCTTTCGGAAGTTCCAGCTTGTTTAAATAATTGATGCGGCGAGCGTAGCCATCGGCCTGGGTAAAATTAAACAGGTGTATATTCGTCGTGTGAAGCAACTCGCGCATCATGTCTGTGGAAGTGGAATCGCCCATCACAAAAATGGCATCGATGCGATTCTCAAGTAATGCTCGCGCCGAATCGCCAACGATATTGTCGACAAAAGTGGTTCCGTCCTTCGGCTCAATGCCATTGGCCTTCAGGAGTACAAGTGCCAAGGTATGTGTACCGCTCCCTTCCTGGCCAATGTCCAGACGCAGGCCCTTGAAATCGGAAAGCAGGTTTTTGGGGCTGCCGCGATAAAAGATCATAAGCGGTTGATAGGAAATGCTCCCTAGTGAAACCAGGTTGCCAGTGTCAGCTTCGCTGACTTCACCACCCAACACAAACCCAACATCGACAGCAGCTTTAGGGTTGGACAACTTCTTGAAGTTATCCATGGAACCCTCCGAAGGAAGTATTTTTAGCGTGACGCCTTCTTTAGCCAGGATTGCCTTGTATTTCTCCGCATTTTTTTGGAAAACGCTACCATTGGGTCCGCTTGCGATAGTGATAGTGTTTGGCGCAGCGGAATTCATGAATATGAGAATACCTATGCTTACCGCCAGACCAATGAACAGAATTACACTCAGGGACATAACCTGACCCCGCCCAAAAAGTGCATTGAGTTTCGCCAGGTTCCTCGCAAAGTAAATTTTTGGGTTCAACATAATAACAATCTACTTTTCGGAGAAATTCCATATGCCGTCCCAATCGTTGTCGGGCGGATTCGCTCGAAACGACACAATTCGCGACAGGAAGGTTGCGGCGGCTTTTTCTTGCGCATTCAGTTCCAGGCATTTCTCGAATTCTTGCATCGCCTCGTCCCACTTGCACGCACGGTAGAAGGCGAGTCCCGCCTCGAAGTGAGTTTTCAACTCGACCTTGGCACCGTCCAGTCGTCCCGTTTCCCCCATCACTTCGAAGATGCGGACGGGCTGGGTTTTCCCCGATACCCGGATGAGGTCGATCTCGCGGCACTCGATGACGTCCTTGACCATTTCCCATACTTCCTCGCAGACTAGAATATTGGTGCCGTAATTTTTGTTTGCCGACTCCAGACGCGACGCGAGATTGACGTTGTCGCCGATCACCGTGTAGCTCTTGGCGACCGCCGAACCTATACTGCCCACGATGACATCCCCAGTCGAAATACCGATACGCATATTAAGCCTCGGCAGGTCGCTTCTGATTCCCAGTATGTCGGGCAGTTGAGTATTGAATTGTTTGAGCAACTTCATTTGCTCAAGCGCGGCCAAACAGGCGAGTTTCGGGTGTTCTGCGGCAGTGGTAAAGGGCGGTCCCCAGAATGCCATGATGGCATCGCCGATATATTTGTCGATGATGCCGTTGCTCTGTCTGATCGATTCGGACATCAGCGTAAAATATTGGTTAAGCAGTTTAACCACGCTCTCCGCGCTAAATTTTTCCGAGATCGAGGTGAAGCCTTCGAGGTCGGAGAAAAATACAGTCATGATGCGCTTCTCGCCTTTTTGCGAAAATTGTTGATCTTCGATCAATCCTTTGACGATGCGCGGATCGACATATTTGCCGAAGGTCTCGGTGATGGCCTCCTTTTGTTTCAACTCCCCCACCATGTGATTGAAAGAAGTGGCTAATGAAGCGATCTCATCGGATGAAGAAACATTGATGTGGATATTAAGATCGCCCTGCTCAATCGCCTTGGTGCCCAACAGAAGTTCTCTGACCGGCTTAATCAGATTGCGGGTAAGCAAGGCGGCGAATAACAATCCGAGAATGCTGGCCACGGCAGTCATGCCGAGACTCAGAAATAATGCCTGGCGTTCGAGTGCAGACACCTTGGATGAAATCTCAAGCGAATAAGGATGCAAGCGTACAACAGTGACGTCGTTAATCTGCTTGGTAAAGTTTACCCTGTCCCGGTCAACTTGTTCACGCACTACCTCGATCGAGCGATCATTGCCATGGGCCATTTCGCCGAAATAGAGCAGCAACGTGTCATGAAGAGTCTTGCGCGCTTCCGGTATGTCAGCGATTTCTTGTTTTAATTGGGCAAATTTTACGCTTTGTTCCGGGTCATTCATGACCTGTGGCTCCGCTAGCCCCTGCTCGATTAGCCGAGTTGCGCTCGCAAGCTCCTCACTGCCGCATAATTCCATCAGTTCAAATACTATACGTTGCCGTTGTACCGCATCGGAAAATTTTTCGCGTACCTTGCTCATCAAAACGGTGCGTGAATTTGTTTCACAGCCACCAATATCCTTGAGGAGTTGCTGAGCTCTGGCAGGAGAGTCTTCATAAAGGGATGTTGGCTTTAACCCGGCAAGGCGGTCGAACATAATGATTTCGTATAGCCCATAGGCACGAACCTCTCCCATGTGCTGGTCGAGCGGCAGATAATAGTTGCTCACCAGCTTGATCTCGCCGTTGACGCGGTTCAAATGGTAAGTCGAAATAAACGTCGCCACCGCCATCAACAGCACCAAGCCGATGGCGATGGAAAAAATTTTTGCCCCTATGGTATTTTTCAGGTAGTCGTTCATACAGTCGTCACCGGCATTGTAGTTCCGTCACGCAATATTGGCCCAGAAGCCCAATAGTTTACGGATTGTAACGCAGAAAATGAAAGATGATGGAACTGAACATGCGTTGATGCTCGATGCCGACTTACCACTTTGCGCGTTATCGGGTAGACGGGGATTACACCATTCAATAAGTGTTGCCGTGGGTCTGCTGAACATGCATATAGACAGACTTGCAAAACTTTCCACCACAGAGGAATTAACCACCGAATGGGGGCGGAAATAAGTAGAGATGGGCGACCATTGCTGGCAGAATAGAAATTCTGAATACTTCGGTCGGCGGTTGTGCATTCACAGGAGAAAAAATGTCCACCCATCAATCCCAGAAAGTGACGCTACGCCTCGTGATTCATGGTCGCGTACAAGGCGTATGCTTCCGCGACTCCATGCGCCGCGAAGCGCAAAGGCTGGCAATCGCCGGTTGGGTACGCAACCATAACAGCGGCACGGTGGAAGCCGTGGTGCATGGCGAATCCTCCGATGTGGATATCATTGTGCGCTGGGCGAAGCGCGGCCCTGAACTCGCGCAGGTGGAGCGGGTTGAGGTCATGCCGGAAGATGGCGTCTACGAGCGCTTCGAAATCATTTGACCCAAAAACTTCGGTTGATGGGTTCATAGGCGCGAATGAATTTGCATCCACAAATAACACATTACGAATGCCGCAGGAACATTCTATTTCCTGACTTCCCCAAACGAAGCCACAAACTTCTTCTTGAATGCAGCGGTCACGAAAGTAAGGCGTTGTTTGATATGCTGGTAGGCTTGCCAGTTTTCAAGGTAAGCGTGGATGCGGTTGCGGTAATGCATGACCCATGCGTAGAAGCGTGCGAACCAGCCGATCTGCATAAGTGCCGGGCGGGTGAGATTGAATATGCGCGAGAATAGCGCCAGGCCGACAACTTTGGCGATGATGAAGATCGCGCTGCCGAGCAGCCAATGCCCGGCGGCAATGGCATGCAAGCCGAAGAGCTTTGCCGGAATGAGAATGGAACTGGGCAGGATGAAGGCAAAGAATGCCCAGCGCGGACGCAAGGCGGCAATACGCTGCTCGATGGCGTGAATGGCGCGCACAGCCCCAAGCCGGGCCATGATCGCCGCAGTCCAGTCCCAGATTGCTTCTTCGATGAGAAAGACGGCAGCGGCCAGCCACACAAATGGAGCGAGCAGCAGGCGCTTTAGTTTTTGTAGGGCAGGTTTCACTTTATGGGGTCACGATTTTGCAGCAGTTTCTCATGAAATTGCTCACCATAAAACCAGAACGAAATACGGATTGAGTCCTGCGCTTGTTGGTGGTCACGGTAGTCGGCTTTCGACCCGTTTGAGTCATTCAGACTTGCTAATTCGTTGCCCTATAGCGGTCATTGGCGACGCGCAGCCATCGACCCCTTGCAGATATTCAAAGCCAGTAAATTAGGCGGCGTCATTGCGATATTTTTCTACGGCACGTGGCAACTTAATAAGTTGTAGTCCGTTAAAATGATTTCTGTACTCCCAGAATTCATTTGCTAACGAATACAGTTCCGCAGATGTGATGGTGTTAGTTGGTGCGTCTGGTCGTCCGCCCTTAATATAGTCAGTGCGGTCATGTCCTGCATATATGCGACCATGGACGATTTCGTTGCGTTGATTAAATAGCGCAACTGCCCATTCAAGGTCTTCTGGAAATCCTTTCAGTTCGTCACTTTTCAGCGCACGAATAAGCTTCGCAGCGTGTTTTAGCTTCTGGCTAATTTGCCACCGCTGTTTCTTCTTATCGAAAGATTCAATCGGCTCCAACTTCCGCAGCAGATCATCAACGGCCTCTTCGACCCAAGCCGAGTACATTGTCACTAAACCGAGTCCGCGCACAATGTCACCGTCGTCTACAACAGGCATAATCATGCGTCACTTGCCCAACAGGTTGCCGCCCATCTTCCAGCCAGCAACAAGGCGATGTCCCTCGTCTAGCTGTTCTTGGGTAAGGTTTTTCCATGAAAGGTCTCGATGCTTTATGGCGTCTTCATTTCCTTGTGCAGCAGCCAGACTGTACCAAGCATATGCATGAACAAGGTTGATGCCTACTCCTTTACCATACCAATACGCGTAACCGACACTATATTGCGACTTGTCATATCCCAGTGCCGCTGCTTTTAGCCAACATTCAAACGCTTTCGCCATATTCTGAGGCACACCTTCCCCAACTTCATACGAATTGCCTAGCTTGTATTGCGACTCAGCATACTTCTGTGCCGCCAATTTGGCTTTCTTATTTATCGGTGCAGGAGTTGCTGGGGGTGCTTCAGTGCTATCAATTATCACTCCATGCTTTGCAATGACCAAGACTGTTGCGCTATCAACGGACTCAATTGAGTTTTTCTTGTGGGTATTGCCGGAATTGCTTATGTGTTGTTCAGCCAAGAAATCCAGCAAAACTTTTGCTTTGATGGCGTAATTGACGTTCTGAGGAATGTTGCCGGTTATCGAATAAAACTTTTGAGCATCCAAGGTTGCGACCACGACACCGATCACAAATCCATCTTCGTTAATCAACGGCCCACCAGAGTTTCCGCCTTGGATGGGTACGGAAATCTGAAACTCAGTGTCATCATTTCTAATGCCGGTAAAGCTGCTGATTACGCCATCAGTTACTTTCGATTCACTGCCTTGAATGGTGGGCTGCGGGTAGCCTATTGCCATAACTCTTTGGCCTTTAGACACGCGCCCCACTCTGTCAATGTTTAGAGTCGAAAAATTACCAGCCACTTTTAGCAAGGCAAGGTCTCGTTCTTTATCTACAGTAATAACGTTGGCGTTGAGAAGTCGCCCACTTTGTATTTTAATGGCAAAGTTTTCATATTCATCGACTACATGTGCATTGGTCACAAGATAACCATTAGGCGCAATAAAAAAACCAGTGCCAGTGCTAAATGAGTTTCGTTTCTCTTCTTCATCAGCTTTTTTCTTTGCCTCATCGGCGGCAACTTGTCGCTGACGTTCTATATCTTCCTGCTGGAGCCGCTCATCCTCTTTGATTTTCTCTTGCTCTTGCTGCTGTTGTTGCATTAACAACTTTTGTTGATTAATTAACAACTGTTGCTGAAGCAATTGATTCTGTAAATCTTGTTGTTGTTGCCTAAGCAATATGTCAGTCACACTTTCTGCTGCTGCCCAAATTGGAACGACCAGAATTGCGGCAAGAACAATAAACTTAGTCCATGTGATTCGATTTATCATTTTGGTTCGCCTTAATTCCTACCGCCCAGAAAAATAATTCAAAAGGAGCGCATTGCCTAGTCTTGCCTATTGTTTTTCTAGTAGTTTCTTCTTTTGTGCATTATATTCATCCTCTGTCAAAATACCTTTTTTTCTTAAATCATCTAACTTAGTAAGCTCTGTATATAAGTCATTATTTTGTGACTGTTTTTTAGCCGTTTCTATCTTCAACTCAGTTTCCTTAGTTTCTGAACCTCCTCCGTTATTATATCCAGCCGTTCCAGCTAAACAATCAGACCAAGGAACTCCAATCGCACAATCAACAGGATGATGAACGCAACCACTTAATAAAAGTAATATAAGCGGCAAGTAAATCTTATTCATACATACTCCTTCTATATTTATCGTAACAATTTCTTGTCACATTTTTGGTCAGACTACTCCATTGCACATGGGGTAGATATAGGTGTTTGTCTGATGGGGTGGTGCGAGGAGCAAGGAATTGGCGTCACCCGTTACTCGCCTTCGACAAAAATGGTGACTGGAAGATCGACAACAGCAGTGAATACTGGTTGTGGCACATACCAGTTGTAGCGGCCTTCAATCTCGATGGAAGAAAGCTGCCCTTTGGCTATGTCGCTTTCTGGCACTTAGCAGTCGCATCCATCATTCCCGTAAGAATAGCATGGATATTACCAACCTTCAGTCAGCCCGTGCCTGGATTATAATCCCCACCATCGTTTTCAAAGAGTGACGGCGTGAGGAAAACAAGTCTCACCCACGCCATTCGCATCAATAAGTTAACCGGATTCTAGTGATTACTTTTTCCACACGCATCATCAATTGGCAACGCCAGCATGGCCGCCACGGCTTGCCGTGGCAGGGTGCGGATGTTTACCGCGTATGGCTGTCCGAGATCATGCTGCAACAGACGCAAGTTGCCACGGTCATCCCTTATTACCAGCGCTTCGTCGCGCGCTTCCCGGATGTCGACGCGCTGGCGGCGGCAAGCGAAGATGAGGTGCTGGTGCATTGGAGCGGGTTGGGATACTACTCGCGGGCGCGCAATCTGTTCCGCGCCGCGCAGCTCATCATGCAGCAGCATGAGGGCATATTTCCACATCACTTCGATGACATCTGCGCACTGCCCGGCATAGGTCGCTCCACTGCCGCTGCCATCAGCGCCCTCGCATTTCATCAACGGCGCGCGATTCTCGATGGCAATGTGAAGCGCGTGCTGGCGCGCTATTGCGCCATCGAGGGTTACGCCGGGGAGAAAAAAATTGAAGCACTACTCTGGCAACAGGCGGAAGCATTATTGCCGAAAATTCAACATGCTGTCATTCCCGCGAAGGCGGGAATCCAGCCATCAAATGGAGCTGGACTCCCGCCTTCGCGGGAGCGACGAGAAAAGGGCTCGTCGAGCAATTCCGACATCGCCACTTACACGCAGGGCTTGATGGATTTGGGGGCGCAGTTGTGTACTCGCGGCAAGCCGCGATGTGAGGTCTGCCCGCTACGGGCGGATTGTGCGGCGCACATGCGCGGATTGGTCGCACAACTGCCTACCCCGCGCCCGCGCAAGGTGCTGCCGGAAAAACACAGCACATTCCTGCTGTTGCTCAACGGCTCCGACATCCTGCTGGAGAAGCGCCCCGGCAGTGGCATCTGGGGTGGTTTATGGTGTCCGCCGCAACTGGATGAAGGGCAGGATGTTGCCGTTTACTGCGCGCAACACTTCGGTGTGGATGTGGCATGGACAACGGCATTGCCTGTGTTCTCGCACACCTTCAGCCATTTCAAATTGCATATCGCGCCGCTGGTTGTGCAGGCAGCACACAAATCCAAACAAATGCAGGAGCCGGGCAGGGTGTGGCTGGATGTGGATGAAGCCTTGCGCGCCGCCATTCCCACGCCGGTGCGCAAACTGTTGCTGAGCGTTGCTCAAAGATCCTGAAATATCCAGGCTAGCATGAGATTTTCAACATCACCAGTCCAACGCTTCCCAAAGTTACCGTGACCATGATAAGCCAGAAAACGGAGCCGAGTTTGTGCGGAATGCCGCGCTTCTTGTTGTCAAAATAGTTGAATCCTTCACCTATCGCCATTACACCACCCAAGACGAAGAACATGAGGACATTGAACATCACGTAGGCGCTCATATTGCTAGCTTTAAAGCAATTTTTCATGCGCATGATGTCGAAATTGATCATCATGATCCCAGCAGCCATTAGAAATCCAACTACCGTCGTACCAATGGCGACAATGCCCCAGAACTCCCGTGTGCACATCATGGCACCCCACTCGTCGAGCGTGCGTGCGATGGAGTTCACCGTTTGGTCCAGCCAGCTTTTGTCTCGCAAAATGACTCTCCTAAAATAATCCGCTAATGAACTTCATGGTTTTTGGTGCAAAACTAATGCACTGTTACCCTCCCGAATTTACGCTTGCCAACTTGTGCAACCAGTACCACACCCGCTTTGAGTTGCAAAGCCTTGTCGTCTATACGCGCACCGTCTAATTTGACTGCCCCCGCCTGAATCATGCGCAAGGCATCAGAAGTGCTATCCACCAGTCCTGCCTGTTTAAGCAATTGGGAGATGCCGATGTGTCCATTTGTTGATGTAACCGATATTTCAGGCATGTCGTCCGGTAATACCCCCTGCTTGAACCGCGCCTCGAATTCCAAAAGTGCTTGCTCGGCGGCGGTGCGGCTGTGGAAACGGGTGACCATTTCCTGCGCCAGCAATACCTTGATGTCGCGCGGATTGCGCCCTTCTTTTGTCTCGGTTCGCCAATTGGAGATCGTGCTCATCGATTCGAATGACAGCAACTCTAGATAGCGCCACATCAATTCGTCGGAAACCGACATCAACTTGCCGAACATTTCCTGTGGCGATTCGGTGATACCGATGTAATTGCCGAGTGACTTGGACATCTTGTTCACGCCATCCAGCCCTTCCAGCAACGGCATGGTGAGCACACACTGTGCGGGCTGGCCGTAATGTTTCTGCAACTCGCGCCCCATCAGCAGGTTAAACTTCTGGTCGGTACCGCCCAGTTCCACGTCGGCCTTGAGCGCAACCGAGTCGTAGCCCTGTACTAGAGGGTAAATGAATTCGTGGATGGCGATGGGCTGGGTGCTTTTGTAACGTTTGCCGAAATCGTCACGCTCCAGCATTTGCGCCACGGTGTGAGTGGCCGCTAACTTGATCAGATCCACAGCGCTGAATTTGTCCATCCAGGTGGAATTGAACACGATCTCGGTCTTGGCTGGGTCGAGAACCTTGAACACCTGTTCGCGGTAGCTTTGCGCATTTTCCAGCACTTGCTCGCGCGACAGCGGCGGGCGAGTCGCGTTCTTGCCGGTAGGATCGCCTATCATGCCGGTAAAATCGCCGATCAGGAACAGTGCGTGATGGCCCAGTTCCTGCAACTGGCGCATTTTGTTGAGCAAGACCGTGTGTCCAAGATGCAGATCGGGTGCGGTCGGGTCGAACCCGGCCTTGATGCGAAGAGGACGGCCCAATGCCAATTTCTGTTTCAGTTCGGTTTCCAGCAGCAGCTCACTGCAGCCGCGTTTGATCAAATCCAATGTATCTTGTGGTGTCATGTCTCGTTCTCTATTAAATCCAATGCGATTTGCCGCTTATTTCCGATTTTCTGCCGCCCGTCGTAGTATTAACCTTTTGTCCCGAAGGCCTCAATTGACCGGACGGGCTTTGAGGGATACCTACTTTCTGGTACAGTAGCGCCCAATTTGAATAACGCGCGTTCGCAACCTTGAAGAACGCGGCAGCCTGAGAGGCGTAAATGTTAACCCAAAAAACCCTGACACAAGAACGCAAATTGAAATTGCGTTGGTTTGTCGCCATGTCCAGCCTGCCTTTGCTAGGTGTGGTTACCGCATTCGGCATCATGCCACAAACTGAAATTATTACCGCCCCAGTGAAAACCGTGGTGGAAGAAATTTCTCTGCCGCAAGTCACCCCGGTTGCCAGCAGTGCCGCCACCTTTTGGCGCAATGAGCATGTGCAGCGCGGCGATACTGTGGTCGAACTGTTGCGCCGCATGAATGTAGAAGATGCCGTTGCCAGTGAATATCTGCGTAAAAATCAGGCTGCGGAATCCTTTCGCCAACTCGCCTCAGGCAAGACGGTGCAAGCCGAAACCGGGGCCGATGGTAGCCTGCTGGCCTTGCGTTATCTGAACAATAGCGGCAGCCAAATCGTTATCGAGAAAAGTGTGGGAAGTCCAGTTGGCTTCAAGGTCAGCGTGCTGCCTCCCCAACTTGAGCAGCGCCTGTCCATGCGCACCGGCGTAATAAAGACTACCTTGTTCGAAGCGACCGACACAGCCGGCCTGCCGGATGCAACGGCCAGTCAATTAGCTGAAATTTTTGGTGGTGATATCGACTTCCATCGCGATCTGCGCAAAGGCGACAAGTTCTCCGTGACCTACGAAGTGACTTATAGCAACGGCGAACCGGTGCGTAACGGGCGTATCCAAGCTGCCGAGTTCGTTAATCAGGGCAAACCTTACCGCGTGGTATTTTTCCAAACTGACAGCACTCATGGCGATTACTACACACCGGACGGCAAGAGTGTACGCAAGGCCTTCCTGCGTTCTCCCGTAGCATTTTCACGGATCAGTTCCGGTTTTACTTCCGCACGTTTCCACCCGATACTGAAAAAATGGCGCGCCCATAAAGGCGTGGACTATGCGGCGCCGATTGGAACCAAGGTTGAAGTCACAGCAGACGGAACAGTATCGTTTGTTGGCCAGCAGACTGGCTATGGCAATGTAATCATGGTGAATCACCAAAGTCACTATTCTACAGTGTACGGTCACCTGTCCCGCTTCGCCACTGGGCTTCGTAGTGGGCAGCATGTCGGCCAAGGTGAAGTCATAGGCTACGTTGGCATGACCGGGTGGGCCACCGGCCCTCACTTGCACTACGAATTCAGGATAGACGGCGAACAATGCGATCCTTTGCGAGTCGCGTTGCCGAATGCCACCCCGATCAGCGCATCTCAACAAGCCGCCTTTGAAGAAGCCAGCCACCGTCTGACGGATCGCCTTGGTTTAATGAGCAATACCAGCGTGGCCAAGCTGGATTAACGGCGCCCTAATGCAAGTGTGAATAGCCCAGAACTCTATGCAGGCATCATGTCCGGCACCAGCCTGGACGGCATTGATGTAGCGCTGGTTGAGTTTTTCGACGGGCAATTTCAGTTAAGAGGCACGCATTATCAGGCTTACGGGCAGCCCCTCAAGGATGCCTTGCTCGCCTTGCACCATCCCGCAAACAATGAGTTGCATCAAGCGCAATTAACCGGTAATGAACTGGCGCGGCTTTATGCGGCAGCTACGGTAGCCCTGTTGCAAAAAATCAATATCACACCCAATCAGGTAAGTGCCATTGGCTGCCACGGCCAGACTATCCGCCATCGCCCCGAACATGGCTATACCTTGCAACTGGGCAATGCCGCGCTGCTGGCTGAATTAACCGGCATCACCGTAATCAATGACTTCCGCAGCCGTGATATCGCAGCAGGTGGGCAAGGCGCGCCTCTGGTTCCCGCTTTTCATGACAAGGTGTTGCGGCATTCCGGCATTCACCGCGTCATCGTCAACATCGGCGGTATCAGCAATCTAACCGATCTTCCTCCTGACCATTCCACAACTGGTTTTGATTGCGGCCCAGGCAATCTTCTGATGGATGCATGGTGTATGCAACACCAAGGCAAGCCCTTTGATGATCGCGGCACATGGGCAACGACAGGCAAGGCATTACCTGCGCTGCTGGAACAGATGCTCAGCGAGCAATTTTTCGCGCTGCCTCCACCCAAGAGTAGTGGACGCGATCTATTTAACATGGCATGGCTACAAGACAAATTGCAAGGTGGTGAGCGGGCGGAAGACGTGCAAGCCACCCTGCTGGAACTGACTTGCCGCTCCATTGCACAAGCCATACAAAAATATTGTGTCGGTGCAAAAGAAATTTATTTATGCGGCGGCGGGGCGCATAACCAAATCCTGCATAACCGCCTTGCTGCCTTACTACCTGACAGCAGCGTGGAGACGACGAATGCCCTCGGCGTAGACAGCGATTATTTGGAAGCCATCGCCTTCGCCTGGCTGGCGCAGCAAACCTTGCACGGACAAGCAGCCAACTTGCCTGCCGTCACCGGCGCGCGCCATCCCTGCATACTCGGCGCGATTTATCCGGCATAAACCCAGAAAAAGCAGTTGTCCACGAAAAACACGAAAAATTCCATATGATAGAAAGTTTCAGATCATCACCGGAAAGGTGAATTGTTGCGCACGAGTAAGATTTGATTTGTTTCGTGACTTTCGTGTTTTTCGTGGACAAAAAAGGTTTTTAGTTAAACCGAGAAGGACGATCCGCAACCGCAGGTAGTGGTCGCGTTCGGGTTCTTGATTACGAACTGCGAACCTTCCAAACCTTCCTGATAGTCGATCTCTGCGCCTGCCAGATACTGGAAGCTCATCGGGTCGATCAGTAACTGAACGCCATTCTTGGTCAATACGGTGTCGTCCTCATTGGCCACTTCGTCAAAAGTGAAGCCGTACTGGAAGCCGGAGCATCCGCCGCCACTGACGAACACGCGAAGTTTCAATTCCGTGTTGCCTTCTTCCTCAATCAGTTGCTTCACCTTGTTTGCCGCACTGTCGGTAAATAGCAGCGGGTCTTGCAATTCAGTTACTGTATTCATTGTTGCCTCCGTAAAAATTGGTTGAGGTGCCCTTATTCTGCACCACTGTTCAGCTTGAACGCTACCACCTTGTCTGACACAGCATCCGACAAGTGGATGAGCCTGCCTTCGACCATCGCGCCCAACTGAATTTCCAGCGATTTATATTGCACGTTTCCTGTGACCTTGGCTTTGCTTTGCAGTTCCAAATATTCTGCCGCGCGCACCGCCCCTTCCACTACGCCGTTCAACACAAGATGCGTTACGCTGATTTCGCCTTTGACGCGTCCGTGTTCGCTCAGCACCAGCGTACTTGATTTGCCCGGTACGGCTACGATATTGCCGTTGACTTCGCCGTCTACTCGCAATCCACCGCTGAAACTGATGTTGCCCTCTATCCTGGCTTCCGCACCGATAAGCGTATCAATACGGTTTTTCGGCTTGCTGTGCCGTTTACCAAACATGGCCTCTCCTAATTTTCACGACAAATTGACGTTCTGCTGGATCTTCGGCTCACTTGCGCCGCGCTCAAAAACTCGCACTTGAATACTCTCGACAGACGTATCCGGCGGCAACTGGAAACTGTGCTCGACACGCTGATAATACTTGAAATTTAGCTGATATGCTGCATTTTCAGGCGCATTTTCCTGCGGAAACACAATTACCGTTTTCTTGCCATTGTGTTGCGCATTAACAAGCAGTTGCAAATTGCCTTGGAATTCTTTCTCGCGTTCAGCTCCGCTTTGCACCAATAGCAGGCGATAGCGGTATTCACCGGGCAGGGTGTCATGTTCGACTTTCAAGCGGTGTATGGACAGTTCCGCCCCATGCTTGCCGGACAAGGTCAGGCTCTGGAAAAACGCTAGGTCTTCCTGAATACGGGCGTTTTCCTCATTCAATCCTTTCAGTTGTTTTCCGGTTTCCTGATTGGCGGCGTGATCAACCTGCGCTTGCCTTTCAAATGACGCTGCCTGGCTGGATAGTTGTGCATTTTCAGCTTTCAGGGCAGCAACCTGCTCACGCAGTTGGGTTAATTCATGCTCCGCTTGTCCGCGATGGAAGCCGGCAAATTCCAGGCCCGAGTCATAAGCCCACCACACCAATCCGCCTGCCCCCAACACAAAAGGCAGCACGATGGCCCAACGCACATACCACGGCACATGCGGACGCACGGCTAAGCGTGGCGCTGAAATGCCGAATTTCCGCTTTAGCTGTCGAATTCGAAACATATTAACAAGAAACTCGCGGAGCGATAACCAGCGACTTGCCCAGCGTTTTTGCTGGGCTTAGTCGAGTGGCTAGTAGTTCCATCAGACCCTGTCCCCCTCTCCCGCTTGCGGGGGAGGGATGGGGATAACCAGCCACTTGGTTGCCGTCTTTAGGCAGCCTAGTGGAATGTCTAGCAGTTCCACCAGGGGGAAACGGGTATAACGGGAGCATTTTCAGGAGTGGCATATTGTCCATGCCCGTTAGGGCAACAAAGGAACAATAGTCAGCGCTGTGGACTCGGGCAGGCCGAACATGATGTTCATATTTTGCACCGCCTGACCCGCCGCGCCTTTAACCAAATTGTCGATTACGGAAAGTACAACGACTGTATCGCCTTGTTGCGGGCGATACACCGCGATACGGCAACGGTTAGAGCCGCGTACCGAGCGGGTTTCCGGCTGACTGCCAGCAGGCATCACATCGACAAACGGCTCGTTGGCATAACGCTGCTCGAACAGCGCCTGCAAGTCGACATCGCGTTTCAACCGGCCATAAAGCGTGGCGTGAATGCCGCGTATCATCGGCGTCAGGTGCGGCACGAAGGTCAGGCCGACCTCATGCTGCGCCACCCGTGCCAGCCCCTGCCTGATCTCCGGCAAATGGCGGTGCCCCGCCACACCGTAGGCCTTGAAATTGTCAGATGATTCGGCAAACAGAATGCCGACCTCAGCCTTGCGCCCGGCACCGGACACGCCGGATTTTGCATCGGCAATCAATCCGGTAATGTCCACCAGCCCCGCTTCCAGCAAAGGGATAAAACCGAGCTGCACTGCTGTCGGATAACAGCCGGGATTAGCCACCAGTCGCGCCTGCCGAATCTGATCGCGATTCACTTCCGGCAAGCCGTACACTGCTTCGGCGACCAGGTCGGGGCAGGCGTGGCGCATGCCATACCATTTCTCCCACTCCGCCACATCCTTGATACGGAAATCAGCCGCCAAGTCGATCACTTTTACGCCCGCATCGAGCAGGGTGCGCGCCTGATGCATGGCGATGCCGTTGGGCGTAGCGAAAAATACCACATCGCACTGATCCAGATGCGCATCGTCCGGGTGGATGAAACACAAATCCACATGACCGCGCAAACTGGGGAACATCTGGCAGACGGGTTCGCCCGCGTCCGCGCGAGATGTAATCGTGCGCAATTCCACTTGTGGATGCAGCGCCAGCAGCCGCAGCAATTCCACCCCCGTATAACCTGTGCCACCTACGATACCAACCTTGATCATATCTTGCTCCACTTGAGTGCATTCCCGCCAATCTTAAATCCAAATAATCCAATAGCCCGTCATTCCCGCGCAGGCGGGAATCCAGATGATTAAATAATCTCCCGTGAAGCGGGACAACATCGTGGTTTTGTCCGCTTCGCGGGATGTTTGTCCTTGCTGGATTCCCGCCTGCGCGGGAATGAGGGATTTTGGGTTTAATAACCGTAATGATACAACGGAAATGACAAAGCCGCCCAAAGGCGGCCTTGTCTGACAATCCAAAACGGTTTAACGTTTTGAGAATTGTTTGCGGCGGCGCGCCTTGCGCAGACCGACTTTTTTACGTTCCACTTCGCGCGCATCGCGGGTAACCAGGCCGGCTTTGCTCAATGTCGGCTTGAGGCTGGCGTCGAAATCGATCAGAGCGCGGGTGATGCCATGGCGCACTGCACCGGCTTGGCCGGACTCGCCGCCACCGAAAACGTTTACCATGATGTCGAACTTGCCCACTGTGTCGGTCAGTTCCAGCGGCTGACGCACTACCATGCGTCCGGTTTCGCGGGAGAAGAATACATCCAGCGGCTTGTCGTTGACGACGATGTCGCCCTTGCCCGGCTTCATGAACACGCGAGCTACTGCGCTCTTGCGACGGCCGGTGCCATAGTTGTAATTAACGCTCATGGTTATGCTTTCAACAGGTCAATAGGTTTCGGTTGCTGGGCGACATGCGGGTGATCCGTGCCGGCGTAAACTTTAAGCTTGCGCAACATGGCGTAACCGAGCGGGCCTTTCGGCAACATGCCCTTTACCGCTTTTTGCAGTATGCGATCAGGAAAACGCCCTTGCAACTTGGTGAAGTTGGTGGTGTACAGCCCGCCCGGATAACCGGTGTGGCGGTGATATACCTTAGCCTCGGCCTTATTGCCGGTCACGCGCAGCTTGTCGGCATTGACCACGACGATAAAATCGCCGGTGTCCACGTGAGGAGTGTAAATGGCTTTGTGCTTGCCGCGCAGGCGTGCTGCGATCTGGCTGGCCAAACGACCTAGCACGGCGTCTGCGGCGTCCACCAGAAACCAGTCGTGCTGGACTTCATGGGGCTTAGCGGAAAATGTTTTCATGGCACTTCCTAAAAAAACAGGATTAGTAAATCTCGAAGGGCGCGAATTCTAAGCCAGATGACAACCCCGTGTCAAACCATTTTCAAACATCCGGGTTAGCAGGCTTTTTGCGAAGGAGAGTCAAGCTTGCCGCGAAACCAGTTTCTCAAATTCTTTCAACGGAACCGGTCGTCCGAACAGGTAGCCCTGAAAGGCATGGCAGCCGTGCCGGTCGAGGAATTCCTGCTGCGCTTCAGTTTCGACTCCCTCGGCAATAACGTGGAAACCGAAGGTATGTCCCATGGTGATGATGGCCTGCACGACGGCCGCATCGTTGGGATCGCTGGCGATATCGCGGATGAAGGACTGATCAATCTTTAACTGATCCAGAGGCAGTCGCTTGAGGTAAGAGAGCGAGGAATAACCGGTGCCGAAGTCATCCATCGAAAAACTGATCCCCAGTTCTTTGAGGGAATGCATTTTGGTAATGGTATCGCTGACGTTATCGAGCACCAGGCTCTCGGTCAACTCAATTTTCAGGCGCGCCGGATTGATGCCGGTTGCAGTGAGCGCTTGATGGACTTGTTCGACGAAATCCGGCTGGCGGAACTGTCGCGCGCTGACATTGATGGCGAGTTTCAAGTCGCAGGTGGCAGGGTTGCCGAACCAGTCCCTGATCTGGGCGCACGCGGTTTGCAGCACCCACAATCCTATTGGCACGATCAGGCCCGTTTCTTCGGCCAGAGGGATAAACTGGGCAGGAGAAACCAGGCCGCGTTCGGGATGTTCCCAGCGCAGCAAAGCTTCCGCTCCGATGGCGCGACCTGCACTGTTAACTTGTATCTGGTAGTAAAGGCGTAACTCCCTGCGTTCCAGTGCATGGCGCAGGTTGCTTTCAACCGAACTGTATTCATCCAGAGCAGCCTGCATGTCGGGATCGAAGAAACGCAAGCTGTTGCGCCCGTCCTTCTTGGACTGATACATGGCGAGATCGGCATGCTTGAGCAAATCATCAACCGAATCATCAGGGCTGCAAAACAGACAGGCTCCGATACTGGTAGTACATGAAAACTCGACATCCTCAAGCAAATAACTTGTTCCGATAATATCGAGAACCTTGTCGCCTACCAAGCCAGCTTGAATGGCGGCTTCACGTGCATTCTCGCTCAAATTTTCCAGCAACAGCACAAACTCATCGCCGCCCAGCCGCGCGATGGTGTCGCCTTCGCGCACAGCTCCATTCAGACGCTGTGCCACCTCGACCAGCAACAAGTCGCCGACATCGTGGCCGAGCGTGTCATTGAGCGTCTTGAAGTTATCCATATCCAGAAACAATATCGCGCCGTAGTGTCCGTTCCGTCTGCTGGCGGTCAGGGCTTGGCCCAGCCGGTCATATAGCAGGCGGCGGTTGGGGAGTTGGGTGAGCGGGTCGTAATAGGCAAGGCGGTGGATTTCGGCTTCCGCTTCCTTGTTTTTGGTGATCTCGGAAAACGTGCCAACATAATGTGTGACGTTTCCGTCGGGGGCGATGACGGCGGAGATAGTCAGCCATTCGGCGTAAATCTTGCCGTCTTTGCGTTTGTTCCACATCTCGCCCTGCCAGTAATTGTTTTGCTTCAGGGTTTCCCACATGAGTTGGTAGAAATCTTTGTCTTGGCGTCCGGACTTAAGCATTGCCGGTGTCTTGCCTACCGCTTCATCCGCCTTATAACCGGTCAAATGGGTGAAGGCTTTGTTGACCCTCAGGATGACCCCGTTAGCGTCGGTCAAGATCATGCCTTCCTGCGACTCGAAGGCGATGGCAGCGATACGCAGTTCCTCTTCTGTCCGTTTGCGCTCGGTAATGTCGGTGAGCGTAATGTGTACCGACAATGAGTTGCCGGTGTTTATACGTAGACAGCTCAACATGGCATTGAAGCGGGAGCCGTCGTCGTGCTGGAGTGTCAGGTCGCAATTGTGCTGATCATCCTCGTGCAACAAGCGCAGGAAATCACCATGCCAGTGATCGCTATCCTCAGGGGTGATAAAGCGGGCGAAGCGGCGCTTGAGCAGTTTTTTGCGATCCACTCCCAGCAGAGCGGCACCGGCGAGATTCACCTCGGCGATCATGCCTTGGCGGTCGAGAGTGAAGTAACCGACGGGAGCAAAATCATAAAGATCCACATAGCGGTCGCGCGATTCTTCCATAACGACCTGCATCCGCCGCAACTCGTCATTCTGCATTTCAAGCTCGATTTGATGCACACGAAGTTCGTGCAGGATATCTTCGGCAGAGCGGGCAGGGACATCCATCAGCCGCGAGCGGGCGAGTTGCACCTCGGCTTCGGCGCGCCGTGAGTCTGGTTTGCTTGGCCTCTTGCTCATGGAGCGTCCTTACAAACGCGTTTCACCAAAACAGTTACAAGGAAACCGTGTGGCCTGATCCTTCGACTACGTTCAGGACTAAAAGCCTTGTCGAAGGCTAGTAGCGGCAAGGAGACAGCGGTTCGACAAATCTCTCCGGAATTTTTCGGAGGACTCAACGCAAACGGTACACGGTTTTAGCGAAACAATCTATTACCTTCGCTCTGTAACATCTTCTATCGCCAGCAAAATCAATTGCGTTTCGTCCGTCTTGCCGGTGATGCGCCGGGCATTGAGCAGCATCTTGCGCTTGCCGATGACGGGAAAGTCATGCTCGACTTGGTAGCCTTCAAGAATCTGGTTATTAGGCAGGATGGTCTCCAGCAGTTCCCTGAGTCTTGGAATGTTCCACTGGCGGTTGCCCAATTCATAAAGTTGGCGGCCCAGGGTATCTTCCTTGGTGACATGAAAATTTTGGTAAAACGAGCGGCTGGCGGAGACGGTCTTCAATGTGCCATCCAGTACGAGGAGCGGCTCGCGCACCGTGTCCACGATGTTTTCGGCCAATTTCTGCGCCTCCTCGCTGGCGGTCTCGGCCTGAATGCGTTGGGTGACGTCGGTGAAGGTCAGCACCACGCCGTCGATCACGTTGTCCAATGTGCGGTAGGGCTGGATACGTGCCAAGTACCATTCGCCGCTAACGGTGCTCACCTCGCGTTCGCGCGGCACCAGCGTTTCGAGCACGGCCTGAGCATCGGCAATCAGATCATCACCTTCGATGTCCGATTTGATATCGGCCAGCGGACGGCCCACATCCGAAGCGACCAGACGATAAACCCGTACCGCCTCGCGGGTGAAGCGCTTGATCTGCAGCGCATCATTCAGAAACACCGTGCCGATGTTGATGTTGTCGAGCAGATTCTTCATGTCGTTCTGCATGCCGGCCAGTTGCTCGATTTTGTCCTGCAACTCGGCGTTCACAGTCACCAGTTCTTCATTCAGGGATTGCAGTTCCTCTTTGGAGGTTTCCAGTTCTTCATTGGTGGACTGGAGTTCTTCGTTGGTGGATTGCATTTCCTCATTGGTGGACTTGAGTTCCTCGTTGGAAGCTTGCTGTTCCTCGATGGTGGCATGCAAATTTTCTTTGGTATAGACCAGTTCGCGCTCCAGCTCATCGACGCGGCGCAACTCATCCGTTCCGGCGACGCTTTTGCCTCGGGCAGACTTCACCGATGCAGATTTATCGGTCGCAGCTTGTGCTGATTTTGCAACCGCCAAGTCCTGAAAACTCACCAGCAGCAAACTCTGGCTGGCGTCCGGGTAAGCCAATGGACGCACACTGAAACTCACGCTGTGGGACTCGCCGTGGCTCCCGAACGATACTTCCCGATTCAGGGTTGGTGCGCTTTTGTCGGCAGCCTTGTGGATCGCGGCGCGCAATTCCAGTTGCAGGCCTTCGCGCGCCATCTCCACCACGTTGAGGGTGGCCTGGCCGGGTGCCGGACGCAGATATTTGCCGGTGTCGCCGTGCACAAACAGGATGTCCCCTTTCAGATTAGTCACCACCGAGGCCGGGGCGTAGGACTGGAGCAGCATCCGTTTGGTCAATTCGGCAAAGTCGGTTTCTTTAATCTTGGTTATCACCTCGTCGGGGCCTTTCATATTGTTGTTTCGGGTCCAGGATAGTCCGCCGGACATCACTGCGCGGGTGGAAGCAACAGAAGGCGTGGTCTGGTAGAGTTTCCATTTACGGTTGAACGGCGAGAACAGGTCGACATGGTTGCCGATGCTCTCCGAGGGGGAAAGAAACAGCGCTCCGCCCGGTTTCAGCGCATAGTGAAAGGCCGGGATGAGGCGGTTTTGCAGTTCCGGTTCCAGATAGATCATCAGGTTGCGGCAACTGAGCAGATCCAGCTTGGTGAAGGGCGGATCTTTGATAACGTTCTGGGTGGCGAACACCACCATCTCGCGGATTTCTTTTTTTACCCGGAATCCTGCGTCTTCCTTGGTGAAGAAGCGGCGCAGCCGTTCCGGCGCGACATCCTGAGCAATGTTGGGCGTGTAGAATCCGGCGCGCGCCACGGCGATGGCATCCTCGTCGAGGTCGGTGCTGTAGATCTGCGTCTTGAATTCCTGATGGGTGTCGTCCATGAGTTCGCGCAGCAGGATGGCGATGGAATAAGCCTCTTCGCCGGTGGCGCAACCCGCCACCCAGACGCGGAACACATAGCCTTCCGGCTTGTTTTTTAACAACAGCGGCAGCATGTCATGCTTCAATGCGACAAATGCCTCCGTGTCGCGGAAGAAGTTGGTGACATTGATCAGCAGTTCCTTGAACAACAAATGGATTTCAGACGGATGCTCCTTGAGATAGCGCGCATAAATTTCCAGGGTCTCAATGTTGTGCTGCGACATACGCCGTTCGATGCGGCGGCCTATGGTGCTTTTCTTGTACAGCGAGAAGTCGTGTCCGGTGGCGGAGCGCAGCAGCATCAAGATTCGGTTCAAGCCGCCTGTCTCGGTTGGGGTAGCCTGCGGTGGTTTTTCCTGTTGTGCGCCCATCATGCGCGTATTGCTCAGCATTTTCTCCGGCATCTTATCCACCGGCAGGACATAGGTGGCGTAGCCCGCCTGTATGGCGCTGATTGGCATGCCGTCGTACTTCGCGGTGGCCGGGTCTTGCACCAGGGAAATGCCGCCCGCGCCTTGAATGGCGCGCAGTCCCAGCGTGCCGTCGGTGCCGGTGCCGGAAAGGACAATGCCGATCGCTTTTTCCCCCTGATCTTCAGCCAGAGAGCGCATGAAGGCATCAATGACCATACGCTGGCCGCGCGGCATATCCGGTTGGCTCAAGTGTAGTTCGCCATGAAAGATAGCCATGTCGCGGTTGGGCGGAATGGCATATACGCAGTTGGGCAACACCTGCACCTGATCCAGCGCCTCGACCACCGGCATAGTGGTGGAGCGTTGCAGAATCTCAGTAAGCATGCTGGCGTGGTCGGGATCGAGGTGCGACACCAGCACGAAAGCCATACCGCTGTCGGACGGGACATTGCGGAAAAACTGCTCAAATGCCTCCAGCCCTCCGGCGGAAGCGCCAATGCCGACTATGTGGAAGCTGCCACTGGGCGCTTCTTGGGATGCCTGGGCCGATTTCGGAGCGGAGGGTTTGATCGGTGCCTTGGCTTTAGCTTTCCTGGCTGTCACGAGATTCCTTTCATGGGGCGATTGCGCAAGAGCGTGGAATGCCTTTGCAAAAGTGCGTGTATAGGATACTCCAAGCTTTGTAGAGTGGGCACGTTTTTGTGCCCCCCTTGTTTCAAGTTGCGTTGGTATAAAACGTGCCCACCCTACCAATCTGTATTTTCAGGTGTTCAGGGAATCTCCACGTCGTTCATACGCCCAAGAATGATGTCCGTCTTGCGCAGCAGGCCGCGCGCCTCGCGGTGCTGGTCGTAATAGCGCGGATTGGGCACCATCGCGGCGAGCTTGGCGGCCTGCGGGGCGGAGAGTTGCGCCGCGCTGACGTGATAGTAATGCCGCGCCGCCGCTTCCGCACCGAACACTCCGTTGCCCCATTCGATCACGTTCAGATAGATTTCAAAAATGCGTTCCTTATCCATCATCTTTTCCAGCATCACCGTGATCGTGGCCTCTTCCAGCTTGCGCCACGGCGTGCGTTTGCCGGAGAGGAATAAATTTTTTGCCAGTTGCTGGCTGATAGTGGAACCGCCCGCGACGATCTTGCCCTTCTTCAAGTTTTTCTCGTAAGCCTTCTGCATACCATCCCAATCGAAGCCTTCGTGATCAACGAACTTGGCATCTTCCGAAGCGATTAATGCTTGCTTGAGGTTGCCGGAAATTCTTGCGTAGGGCACCCACTGGTGTTGCAACTCAGCATCGGGATTCTTGCTTTGCAGCGCCCCAAGGCGATCCTCCATGAAGGCGCTGGTGGAGGGGTTGTGATTCACCCACCACCAGACGTGCGCGAATATCCACCCCTGATAGAGCAGCAGCAATACGAACAGCAGCGCAACAATGCGCCACATCCAGCGCCACAGTGTTTTCATTAATTAGTTACTTTAATTTTTTCCGTCATTCCCGCGCAGGCGGGAATCCAGCCGGGTTTATCAAAAATATTTTCTATTTTGTCCCGCTACGCGGGGAATTTTTAACTGACTGGATTCCCGCCTTCGCGGAAATGACGACAGAGATTTATTTACCTTCACGGAGTTTTGCCATAACCGGTGCAGTCTCAGGGCGCACACCGCGCCATTTGAAAAAGGCCTCCGCCGCCTGCTCGACCAGCATACCCAGTCCATCGGTAAGTTGCGCCGCGCCTTGCTCCTGTGCGAATTTGAGGAACGGCGTTTGCTTGCCATACATCATGTCGTAGGCCAGCGCATTGGGTGCGAAGATACCGGAGGGCAACGGCGGCAATTTGTCCGACAGGCTGCTCGACGTGGCATTGATCACCACATCGAATTGCTTGCCTGCCAGCGCTTCGTAACTACTGGCGAATACCGTGCCATAACTGGTGAACTCGGACGCCAGTTGCTGCGCCTTATCCAGCGTGCGGTTGGCGATGACGATGCTCGCGCCCGCATTGAACAACTGCCAGATCACGCCATGCGCCGCGCCGCCCGCTCCCATCAGCAGAATTTTTTTGAACAACAACTTGCAGTTCAAGTTCCGCTCGATGTCGGCAATCAGCCCGGTGCCGTCGGTGTTGTCACCGAGAATTTCGCCGTCCTGAAACAGCAGCGTGTTTACCGCCTGCGCGGCGCGTGCGCGACCGGTGAGCTGGTTGCAAAGCTGGAAAGCTTCGAACTTGAATGGCACGGTGACATTGCAGCCCTTGTAACCATCGCCGCGCAGCCGCGCGATGGTATCGGCAAAACCGTCCGGTCGCGCTTCGATCTTTTCATAGCTGATGTCTTGCCCGGTCTGCACCGCGAACATTCTGTGAATCAGCGGTGACTTGCTGTGCGAAATGGGGTTGCCGATAACGGCGTATTGGTCGGTCATGCCTGTCCTGAGCCTGTCGAAGGGCTTGTCCTGAGTTCGCAAAAGACTTCGTAGGTCGGGCTCTGTCCGACATGTCGGGTAAAACCCGACCTACGTTATAAAAACACGCCGGAATTATAACTTCATTCGGTGCGCTTCTTTAGCAGTCTTATTTGATGAACTGCTCATTTCCGACGATTCCTATCTTGGTGACGCCAACACGTTGTGCTGACGCCAATACCGCTGCTACCGATTTGTACGCAACCAGTTTGTTAGGGCGCACGTGGACTTCTGGTTGATCGGGCATTACGGCGACCGACTGTAGCTTGCTTTCCAGAGTTGCACGATCCGGCAAGGCGAGTCCATTCCACAATACAGTGCCGTCGAAATCAACATCAATTGTTACTACCGTTGGCGGAGTGCTCTGCGGAGGCGCACCAATCGGCATATTCAAATTTACTGCATGATTCTGGATGGGGATCGTGATGATCAGCATGATCAGCAACACCAACATCACGTCAATCAATGGCGTCATGTTCATTTCGATCATCACGTCCGGTTCACCCGAACCGTTTCCGGTGCCAACATTCATGGCCATGGAGGGGCTCCTGTTTTGATATAACTCTTAATGTGTTTCAACATCACGTGCCGGTGGTTCTGTCACGAAGCCGATTTTGGCAATACCGGCACGTTGTGCAGCAAGGATTATCTTGCCGATAAATTCATAGCGGGTGTTTTGGTCGCCACGGATATTCACTGCCGGTTGCGGCGTCAGAATGGCAACAACTTTCAACTTACGCAAAAGCACGTCTGTGTCCGGCACGTACTGTTCATTCCAGAACATATCGCCATCTTTGTTGACTGCGATATTGATATTTTCCGGCTTGGTTTTAAATGGCTGATTCCGTTCACTCGGCAGCTTTATCGGCACGGTATGCGTGACGACCGGAATAGTGATCAGAAAAATGATCAACAGCACTAACATGACATCCACCAGCGGTGTCGTATTGATCGCGCTGGTTACCTCGTCTTCATCCCCTTCCAGAGACCCAAAAGACATAGCCATGATTTAAGCCGCCTTTGTCAGGCTGGCAGCGCGACCCGCCTCGCTGCTGGACATGACGCCACTGAGCAATACAGAATGCAGGTCGGAGCTGAATGAACGCACATCTTCCATCGCTTTCTTGTTGCGCCGCACCAGCCAGTTGTAACCGAGTACGGCAGGCACCGCCACGGCCAGACCGATTGCCGTCATAATGAGCGCTTCGCCCACCGGTCCGGCCACTTTGTCGATCGAGGCTTGTCCGGCGATACCGATTGCGGTCAATGCGTGATAGATTCCCCAGACTGTACCGAACAAACCTATGAAAGGCGCGGTGGAACCGACCGTTGCCAGGACTGCCAAGCCATCCTGTAGGCGGCTTTGGACTTTTTCAACGGCACGCTGGATCGACATCGTAACCCATGTGTTCAGATCGATGCGTTCCAGCAGCGCACCATCGTGATGCTCGGTGGACTTGCTGCCAATTTCCGCGATGTAACGAAACGGACTACCTTGTTTCAGGATCGATATCCCGTCTTGAACGGAGGCAGCCTTCCAAAACAAGTTTCTGGCCTCTGCGGCCTGACCCATCATGCGGAATTGATCGATCAGCTTGGTGATTATGATGTACCAGGTGCTCATTGACATGATGAGTAATATGATTATTGTACTTCGCGCTACAAGATCACCCCCCTTCCAAAGCGCATCGAAACCGTAAGGATTGTCGACCACCTCCTTCGAGATGGCAGGGGGCGCGACTGGTGCTGTCATCGGTGCAACCGAGGCGGAAGCCGCCACAGAGTCATCGGCAGCTTGCGAAACTGCGGCCATTGCTGCGGTTCCTGCAATGCAGATCAGGAGTGCCACAATAAATCTATTTATCGAGAACATCGCGAAGCGACACCAAATTACTCTCTCCCTCCGGGGGAGAGCCGGAGAGGGGGAAACGGGCATCACTAAGTTCATTACTCTGGGAGGCACATTTGCCAAGCCCGTTAGACGTGTTTTCATAAAAATTCCTTACATGTTGAAATATAGTTAGTGTTTTGAAACGTGGCTTCTGACATCAATGTTTTTTCCGTTATTCCAGTTTCCATACATACTGCATTTTGGTCCAGGATTGTTCCGGTTTGCCATCGACCGTACCGGGCTTGAATTTACATAAACTGAGTCCGGTAATTGCTGCTCTATCCAGTTCTCTGGAACCGCTGGATTTTTCTATCCTGGAATCCGCAACCCGTCCATCGAGCCCGATCAGGAATGCCAGTATCACTGTACCTTGCTCCTCATTGCGCAATGACTTGGCAGGATACTCAGGCTTTTCGCACGCCTTGGCATCCACGACTGCAGGAACCCGTATTGGCACCCTTGGCGGCATGACCGGATTGTCAGGCTTCACATTCGTCACTGCCGTAATCGTGTTTTGCTGCTGCGGAGGCGGCTGAACCGAAACCTCCGGCGGTGGAACAAACGGTGGCGGCGGCGCTAACAGTTTTTGCGGTGGGGGAGATTTTGGCAACTCCGGCGGTGGAGGCGGTTTCACCTCTTCGATGATCCTGGTTTCGATAGGTTGATTGATGACTTCCACGACTTTATGAGCAAGCCCTGTAACGAGCGCGTATATGATGAAAATGTGCAACAAAATGACAAGGGAAAGGCCAACCCATTTTTTCGTTGGATTGCGCTCATACTCCGTGAATTCCATTCCGTATTCCAATTTCAGCTCGCTTTCTAATACACTTACCGTTCATGCAGCGCAGACAAATTGCGTCGCTAATGACATGCAGGTGGATGACGGTTGGCCGACATGACACTGCCGCCCGCACGTCAGTTGCAGATCAAAAAGACTTCGACACACCGGCATATAAAGTCCGGCGCGCGCCATACTGAGGCGCTCCAACACCAATTCCCGTACCGTCTCGAAGCAAATATGATTTGTCAAAAAGATTGATTACTGCGAGTCGGCCTTCTATGCTGCCCGTCGATGCCTCTTTCCACTGATGTGTCAATGCTGCATTCACAGTTACGTAACTCGGTACAGTGGTAGAGTTTGGTGCACCGCCGACAGGTGTGTTACGAAGACCGCTACCAGAGACGAAATCCGTACTGATTTGTGAGTCATCAAATTTATAGTGGGCACCGCCCGACAGGGTGAAGGTTTGATTGTGGTCCAGATAGACGTAATTATTTGCGATATAACTTAACTCAGCCGCTCCGAACAAGGACTGCCCCGAGATGATATTTTTCCCTTGCGCCTTTTGCACCGCAAAGTTTAAGAAGCTACCCCAATGCGAAGTATCATATATCGCCGAAAGCTCCAGTCCTTTTGCGTAGCCTTGGGCGTAGTTGAACGGTGACAAAATAAGCGCCTGTCCAAATTGACCTTCATCAATCAGGTTCGTTATATCTTTGTAATATGCGTCAGCAGTAAGCGTCAAATTGGAGCCGATTTTCTGATTTACGCCCAAGTCATAATAATTCGTGCGTTCCGCTTTGACGTTGTCCGACACCGGTATTTCAGGCGCATTGCTTGTATTGGCATACAAATTGATGCTGCTTTGCGACGCGAGTTCTTGCGGTGGCGGTGTGAAGTAACGCGAATAGCCTGCGTGGAGGGCAGTCTCGTCACTTAGCTTGTAGGCCAAATTAAGACGAGGACTCAATTGGTGTTCATCAGTAAACGCCGATACATGGTCGAATCGTAGGCCGTAATTCAATGTCAACGGCTTCGATATCTGGTATTCATCCTGAAGGTAAATACTTGTCAAGGTGCCTGTCTTGCTTGAATTGTCCACGATGGTGGTGGGAGTCGTACTGGTTTGCGCGCCAGTATTATCTGTCGGAAATACTCCAACGCTATTGTTGCTCTGCGTGTCTTGACGTGTATAGGCAAGACCTGTGCGCAGAGTATGCGCCGAATTTAGCTTATAACTCGCATCTAATTGGACGCCGTTAGCCGAGTTGGAGCGTAGCGTGTCGGAGGCGACACCGTTGTAAATCAAGTCGCCGTTCAAGTCAGGTGTGTAGTGCAATTCAGAATATTGATGGAAGGCTGCTGCTTGATAGTTGAGGTCACCCAAACTTTTCTGGAATGACAGGACGAAGTATCGATTCACCTCGCGTTGTTGTTCATCGAGTTGTGACGAGGGCAGCGGACTAGAGCCGGTCAACGTCCAAGCTGGAGTTTGGTCAGGATTGTTGGGTATCTGAAACTTGCCATTGTAGGTTCCGAATAGCAGCCCAGCCTTCGTATTGTCATCCAAATAATACGAGAGATCGCCGAACGATTTTGTTTGCCGCGTTTGATCATGAATGGCGTTGGACGAAGCTGTCGGATTTTCGATACCTAACGAATTGCTTACATAGTTTCCTGAAAGATAATAATTAAATGCGCCTTGGCTACCGAAAAGTTCGGCGCTCGGCTGAACGAAATCATGTCCGCCTACCAGTAGGCCAACCCGTCCGCCGGATTTTATCGTGCCTTCTTTGGTCTGGATATCGACAATCCCTGCGGTACGTAAACCATATTGGGCTGGCAAGGTTCCAGTAACAAAGTCGATTTGATCCACAAACCGCGTGTCGATTGATTGGCCGAATCCAGATATACCCTCAGGAAGTTGAATGCCGTTGACACGGTATTGCACGTTGCCATGGTCGTCGCGAATATGAAGTGAGCCCGATCCCTTGGAGTCTTGTGCGACACCCGGCAGTCGCAGTAAGACTTCATTGAAAGGAGTGTCGTCGCCTTGACCGAGCGTATCGATCATCTTTTTGTCTACGGTATAAACCGTTGTACCAACTTTCGGAGAAAGCTCTACGCGCGCGCTTTTGAGGCGTGCAGCAGTGACTTCAATCGTGTTGATGACTTCCGTTGGTACTACATCAGGTGACACGGTGCTGGCAGTTGCCCCTGAACTATCAACTTCATTGTGGGTAGGTATGGCGTTTGCTTCATTTGCTGCAACAAGTTGCTCGCCGATAACGCGCAGGTTTTCATCGGTTGCCGCGTAGGCGAACAGCGGCGCGAACAGCGCCACAAAAAGTGCGGTGTATTTGAACATAGTGATTCTCCAAAATAAAGGCATACACCCCGCTATCGGCGGGGCAGGTGTTATGCGATTCTTTTGGACTGGGGCGGGCCGCGCGCTACGGCGGGAAGTGTGCGAACAGAACGGAAGGAAATGGTGCGGTGTTGCACCGTTTCATCGGATATCAGCAGGGGGGTGAAATCATATGCGCCGACGTTGAGCGCGCTGCCCAGTTGCGCATAGTCGGCGCATTTCTCGCAGGTGTTGGAATGCGGTGCTTGTTTGTCTTCCTGCTGTTGTGTTAAATCTTCAAACGCATGGCGCAATGCATGCGCTGCCCCGGCTTGCTGGGCGAACAGCAGGGCGAAGGCGAGCAGCAGCGGAAAGAAAATGGTGCGGGAAAGCTTCATGGTGTCGACAATCATACCACAACCATATCAGCCAAAAAATGCGCCAGCAATGCGAACCAGCAACGCACCGGCTATCATGAAACCACCCTGCCATGCGAACGATTCGCGCCCCTGGCGCAGCCAGGGCATGATGCCGGTCAGCGCGATGTAGATGAAATTGGCCGCCGCGATTACGAGAACGAAAGGTACCCATTCTCGCGCACCAGATAGCGCCAGATAGCCCACGACGGCGCCAAATACGCAGGCCAGCCGCGTCACAGCATTCCAGGCCAGCGCCTTCGTCCGGCTCCATTGTGCGGTGAGCAGTAGCGCAAAATCACCCGCCTCGCGCGGCACTTCGTGCGCCAGAACGGCAAAAGTCATGCCCCAAGCCAGCACCGGGTCGATCAGGAAGGTTGCTCCCAGCATCAGGCCGTCGGTAAATACGTGTAATGCGCCACCGACCAGAACCATTGGGATCGGACGGGCGAGGTCGTGGGCGCAGACGCTGTCGGCTCCGTGCCCACAGCCGACGTGCAGTTTGTGTTCGAGCGCAAACAGCGCAATCAGCGCCACCAGCAGCACCGAGAACAGGTCGTTGGCCACCATGCCGCTTTTGAGCGCATCCGGCAGCAGGTCGAGCAGCGCGAGCGCGAGCATCATGCCCGCAGCAAAGCTGACCATGCGCGTTAGCCACGCATGACTCAGGCGGATAGTGAAGAAGAATGCAATAGCCATGCTTGCAAACCCGGCAAGTACACCGGCAGCGATGGTTTGAGCAAGCGGGTTCATCAGCGGGAATGGGAGCAACGCGGGCATTCGCCCCGGATGTCCAGCGCCATGCCGCCGAATGCAATGGACGGATTCTTCATGACTGATTTCATCGAGTCATCCTAATGCAACTTTGTTGCAAATACAATTCAAACCTAAACTGCTTTTGGCGAATACGGAAAACAAACGCTTGCAGGCGCGGTATTTATTGTGGCGCCTGAAACGTAGCGATGCGAGCGAGTTCCAACATGTTGGATGCGCCAGTTTTCTGCATGACGTGAGCACGATGTTTTTCCACTGTCCGATAGCTTATGTCCATACGTTGTGCAATTTCCTTGCTGGTATGTCCCGCGAGAACCAACATCATGACTTCCCGCTCGCGTTCAGTAAGCATTGCCAGTTGCGCAGCGATAGATTGAGTAACCTCGGCCTGTTTTTGCAGCAGTGAACCCCTTTCCAATGCCTCTCGCACGCGAGCCAGCAATACCGATCCGTCCACCGGTTTGGTCAGAAAGTCCACCGCACCTGCTTTAATGGTGCGCACCGTTACCGGTATGGTGCCTTGCCCGGAAAGAAAGATGATCGGTATCCGAAGGCCACGACGTGTTAATTCTTCCTGTAAGGTTGGGCCATCCATATTGGGCATGTTCACATCGAGGATGATGCATCCCTGAGTTTCTGGAGTACAAACATTGAGGAAATCATCGGCACACGGAAATGTTGCGACGGCATAGTCGGCAGCTTCCAGCAGCATGGCGAGCGAATCCCGCACTGCCGCGTCATCATCCACGATGAATATATTGGTAGTGTCGCTCATGTTGCGAAGGGCAAAGTAAGATGGAAAATGGCGCCGGGACCTTCTTGCGGATCAACCCATAGCTGGCCGCCATTTTCCTCGATCAGGGAGCGACTGATTATCAGTCCCATGCCGATTCCTTTGGCCTTGGTGGTAAAGAATGGGTCAAACAGCCGCTGAAAATCTTCTTTTTTAACGCCCGGCCCATTGTCCTGTATCGTCACTTGGGCAACGCTTTCATCTTTCATTGTACGCACGGTCACGGTAATGGCTGGCAGTGCCACACCAGCCTCCTGCATGGCGTCGATGCCGTTATGTAACAGATTAAACAATACCTTTTGTACGTGAGTGCGGTTGGCACGAACCAAAGGAAGTTTCTCCGGCAGCCGGAGAATGGGGTCGAAATGTAATTCGTGTTCCAACTTTGCAGCGTCCAGAACATCAATGATTTCCTTGTTAAGGTCAAATACATGGATAGGAAATTCTTCTGTGCTCAAAAACTCCAGTAGTTCGCGGATTGATTGCCCGGCACGGTGGGCTTGTCGTTCACATCCCTCGATGGCTTTGCGGATTTTATCGGAATTTGGTTTGTCAGCATGCATCAGCATGAGTGCTGCCTCGCTATATGTGGCGATAGCCAGCAGCGGCTGATTTAATTCGTGGGCGATGGCGGCGGCGGTTTGGGCGGCGACATGCTTCTTTTGCAGATATTCCATTTCATTCCGCCGCTCCAATATTTCCAACTCCATTCTTTTCCGTTCGGTGATGTCGAAAAAAGCGCCGATGTAATGGGTGATGTTCCCGTCGGTAGCTATGACAGCGGATATAGCTAGCCACTCGGGGTAGATATCGCCGCCTTTATGCTTGTTCCATATTTCGCCCTGCCAGAAGTGTTTCTGCTTCAGGGTCGCCCACATGTTCTGATAGAACGCATCGTCCTGACGCCCGGATTTAAGCATTGCCGGTGTTTTGCCCACCGCCTCTTCCGCGCTATAGCCGGTTAACTGGGAGAATGCCCGGTTAACCCGCAGAATGATTTTGTTCGTATCGGTCACCATTAATCCTTCTTGCGACTCGAAGGCGATAGAGGCGATACGTCGCTCCTCCTCGGCGCGCTTACGATCGGTGATGTCGCGGACGAACACAAAAAATATGCCGCCGTTCGTTTCTGTGTAAGTGGCACTTATTTCAAGATTGATCCAGTATCTCTGCTTGTGACGCTGGCATGTTTCGAAGCGGAAATGGCCGGTTGCCATGACTTTTTGGATGTGGGATTTTATTTCATCCGGTGTTTCAATAGGTTCCAGATCAAGGATGCACATGGTTAGCAGTTCTTCCCGCGAGTAACCAGCCATGCCGCATAATGCATCGTTGACTTCTAAAATCTGCGCATCCTTTGCCCTCACCACCAAAAATCCATCCAGAGAGGTTTGTACGATTGCCTGGTGTTCAAGCAAGTGTCGACGGATTTCGCTTTCATGCAAAGCGGCCTCCGCCAGTTTGCGCCCGGTGATGTCGGTCAGTGTGGTGCGCACCATGGGTGCCCTGCCCTCTTTTATCATGCGCAGGGAATCAAGCTGGACGTGCAAGTGGGATCCATCGCCGTTCAGGATTTTCAGTTCGCAAGCTTGTTTGCTGTCGTATTGCAGTACATCCATAAAATGTCGATGCCAGCGGTCCCTATCGTCGAGGGTCACGAAAGGGGCAAAACGGTGGTTCAGCAGATTGTCGCGCGCTTTTCCGAGTAGCATGGCGCCGGTAAGGTTGACTTCTATTATTAGTGCATCGCGGTTGAGGGTGAGGTATCCGGTAGGGGCGAAGTCATAGAAATCTACGTAGCGGTCGCGGGATTCCTCCAGAATGACTTGGGATTGCCGCAGCGTCTCGTTCTGCATTTCCAGTTCGATTTGATGCACTCGGAGCTCGTGCATAAGCTCCTCGGCGGAGTGAACGGGAGGCTGTGAAGGCGCATTATCGAGTTGTGCCTCGGCTTCGGTGCGTAGCGTATCCGGTTCACTTCGACTCTTGCGCATCGCATTCCCTTGAAGAACCGGTGGAATTTGCTTTTTCCCCCTTTCCGGTGGAATGGAAGGGAGTTGATAGGTTATCAGCCTAATACGTATTCCTACGTAGGTATCCGTACGTATTTATTGGGTTACAATAAGTTTTCACTTCATGAGTTCATGTCCATGCAAAGTTGGTCAAGGAATACCCATTTCCCATCTTTGATTGACTGCAAATGTTACGTCCATAATATAATACATATAAGGAATGATCGTGTTAGCAATCAAACCAGCGTTATACGAAGATTTTCGTGTGCGGTGGAGAGTGCTTTATTTCCCTGCTCTCATTGTGGTACAGTTCTTGGCGCTGGGCTTGACTTTCCGCGTCAATAACTGAAATAGCACAAGTGATGAAAAAATATCCTCCAATTTATACAAATTTAGCTTGTTAAATTGTACCTCAGAGCAGCGATGATGGGCAGAAAGCTAATAATGGCGGAATCGAAAGAGTGCTTTGCAGGATTGAGGAGCGAGAATTGAGCAGTAAATTCAAAAGCAGCGCTATGATTTTCCCTCAAACCTCGATTCCCGCCTGAATCATGCAGCCCTTGTCGCTCGACCCTACCGACGACCACGCCAAGCCGGCATTCAAAGATGCTACCACCTGCGCAAAATGGCTGGGGCAACTGCAACTTACTAATTTGCACCATGCGCACGGCGTGCTGCGCATGCAACTGGACGAGTTCAACCGTTTCCCGATCCGAGGTATTGAGCGCCTATATACGCTGGAACAGCTGCGTGAAGCGGTATCCTCCATACAAGCTGATTACGCCAAGAAGCTGGTCGCCAAAAAGCTACCGTTGAGCCATGACGAATTTACCATCTTTGCCGCCATCGTCGGCATGTGGCAAGGCATGGTCACCGGCTATCAGCGCTGCCTGCAAAATTGCATGGCCGGTGATGCGCAACTCGCCGTATACGGTGCGTTGATCTGCCAGCGTTGCTTGTTGTATATCGGCTTGCAGATTTTCGAGCATTTGCACAATGGTTACGAATTCGATAGCAAGCTGTGGAGCCAGTTGCACCAAATATATGCCCTCTGCGAGGGAAAAGGCTGGCAACTTAAGGAGATAACTGACGATCTAAACGGCCAAGTTCACACCTTTTCGTGCAATGCCATTTATACCAAGATTCTACTCGCTTGCCATGCCTACCGGGCGGACTTGCCGCGCCACTTGATGAAGTTGATGGATCGCTGGCTGACGCTATGGAGTCCGACCATCGCCGTGGAGCGCCGATATGCTGCGAGTAACGGTGTCGTCGCCCCGCTGGCAGTTAATTTGGACAGCGCATCAGGCCTGCAACCATCTCAACTGACCACCCCATCTGATCAACTTCGCTATCTGGTCATGGCGCCACTCAGCAAGCTGATGCGTGTGAAGACCATCCAGTTGCAGCGGGGCCAATCACCGCAACAACTGGATCTAGGCGAGGACTGCAACGGTGCAGAATGTGTAGCGTTCCTTAACTACCTGCATCAGTATTGGTGCGAAGGACGTGACAGCCGTGTGGATGAACGGCAAAGTGCGACCCAGCAGCAAGCGCAGGTATGTTATGGCATGGAGAGTTGCTTCGCGTACATTGCGAATAGACCATTCAAACAGCCCGCCCAGGATGCGACTCTGTCACGCAAGCAGGTCGCCGCTTTGAGTAGCGCGCAGTCAGACACTAATCGCCACGATCTGGCAATAATGGGAATGGTGCTTGAGACTTGGCAGATAGAAGATGAGAGCATCCGTGGCGCACGCTTGCTGCGCGAGGGAAAATTCGGCGTGCGCCTCGGCCCAGGCCAGTTGGTGGCGGTGCGCCCAACCAATGCAGATGCCTTCATGGTGGGCACGGTGAGCTGGGTCAAAGTCACCCAGACCGGGCGACTGCACATTGGCGTGCGTTACCTGCCCGGCCTGCCGCATAGGGAGCTTGAGATTGCGCCTCTGTCAACGGGTGTGCGTTATCAGCCCGGCTTGCCGCAGGCTGTCGCCATGAAAGCCACCGGGATCAACACCACTGAGTCGGACAAATTCGTCGCGGCGCTGTTGCTGCCGACCGTACCTATGCCGAAAATTCCGGCTAGCCTGATTATTCCACGCAATTGGTTCAAGCCCGGACGGGTGGTTGAAATTATCCAAGTGGATAAGAAAAGCCTGCTGCTAAAAATGAAGCTTAGTATAGAAAAAGGTTCGGACTATGAGCGGATCAGTTTCACCGAAATTTAGCCGATTGAACCTAAACCGGACGAAATGAACCAATGGTAAATATCACACTGTGTAAAATAAGGAGAGTTTCAATGATCCGATTACTGATCGCCGATGAATACTCCATCGAACGCGATGAGTTGAGACAACTGTTCGCCGACATCAAGGTGATTAAGGATGCCTCAGGCAGCCAGGCACGGGAGATTTTTCGTAATGACGGCTTCGGCATGGTGATTCCCAGGGTGGCATCCACGCTGGGCTTGCGATCCAATTTTGTTGATCTTTATGGGGGTTTAGTATGACTATCGAAACTTTGGTGCGAAGTGCAGGTAGCAAGTCAGAGGGTTCTCTTCATGAAGAATGGGAACCCACCTTCTTTGACTGTGGCAACGATCTTTGTCCTCATTTTTCTACACCCGCCTTACGTCGGCGTTATCTTAATTTTCTGCACTATCATGTCAGCAAGCACAAGCGCGATCTTCTTTCCCATGTTCATAGAATCCTGCTGGCACGCTCCGACAATCGCTCGGATCTTGTATATACGGCCTTAACGGATATTTTCGCAACCCTCGGAAACAAGGGGGCGGATCTGCGTGCAGATTTGCTGGAAAGGTGCGGCGCAGTTCTGACGCCATCACAGATTCAGGCACTGCGCGAGAAATTTGAAGAGGTAACGGATTCGCCTGATTCCTCAAATAATCTTCCGCTGGTCAGCCGAATTCGTCCATCCTTTAATAAGGTGGAAAAAAGCCTGTTGGAGGAAGTGCATGAATATCTGGAAGAAGGTCAGGTTGAGCTTGCTCAGTCATTGCTTGAGCAGGCACTGCCGGAAGATCCCGGCAATCTGGAGCTGACATCAGAATTGCATGAAATCTACCGTCGGTCGCGCAACAGTGAGGCGGCGGTACGCATGCTTGCCAATCTGGGGCCATTAGATGCGGAAGCGCGCAAGCTTTGGAATGAGTTGATGGGGTCATTGGGTATTTAGCCATGAGTCAGGTCAATACTCCCGTTAAAGTTGATCTTATCGGCGCCAATCAGCGTCTGCGCGATACTTTGGCCATGATATTTGATGGCCCAATAAAAGGTATTTGCGAGTTTTCCGATGGTTTCTCGGCCTCAGCGGTAATCGTCGATCTGGATGGAGTTGGCGCACAAGCCCAGTGGGAAGAATACCGGAACAAAAACCCCGGTCGTCCTTCAATCGTACTATCCGTCAAAGCGATAGAAGTTCCGAATGCCTATGCAGTTCTGGTCAAACCCATCAAGGTGAATGAGTTTCGTGCTGCCGTGGAGCGTGTGGCGAATGATGTCTCGCGAGGACAATCCGAAAAAAAGCCAAAAATAGGCGCGAAAATAGCCCCAGCCGATACAACTCCAACAACGGTTTCTGTTGCCAACGTAGTAGAGGTTCAAACAGCTTCAATACAGTCGGATGAGCCAAGTACGCAAACAATGCCGGTGCTTGCAGAGGACTTGGAAGATTCGATTACCAAACCTTTGGAACAGCCGTCAACTCCGCGCAGAGACTTCAAGGAAGTGTGTGGAGATGCTGAAGATATTGATTGCGAAAATCCGGAGCAGGTTTCGAGCATCTTGATGCCAATAGATAACCGGTTGCTCGGAGTTGTGCTGCATGCAATATCGGAATCCGAGCGCCAGCAGGTGCCAGTGACCATCAGTCTGAAACAGAAACAGTTGTTTGTGCTGTATCCTGGGCAACAGTTCTCCAGCTTGAAGATCAAGGATGACCTTTTGCAATGCCTATGTGCATATACATTTTCCGAAAACTCCTTCGAATTAAAGCTGGAACCCGACCTTTTACCGGATATGGACGATCCTTTGACCGTTGCCAAAGAAGGAATGCTCTGGAAAATAGCAGTTTGGACCTACTGCGGCAAACTTCCTCAAGATACGCGATTGCAGGAACGCGTATACCTGCGGCACTGGCCTAACCTGACACGATTGTTAGAACTTCCAAACGCTATGCGCATCTCGGCGTTGTTGGCGGATCAGCCCATGTTGCTGGTGCGCGCCGCAGAAGCGCTGGGCATCCCTCAACGTCATGTCTTTACCTATTATAGTGCTGCCTATACGATAGGGCTAATGGGCGGGGCCAGCCGTAACAGCGATTACCTGTTGGAGCCACCGGACACACCACCCGAACATACAAATCGCAAGCTATTGGGCCGCATGATGCGTCATTTGAGGAAGTTGTTGTCATGAGCAATACGCAAAACGTTTTTTTGCCAGCGGGGTTTGACCTGCAGGAGTACCGACTGGAGCGGGTGCTGGGGGCAGGCGCTTTCGGGATTACCTACCAAGGCTGGGATAACAATCTCAAGGTGCCTGTCGCCATTAAGGAGTATTGCCCTGCGGGACTGGTTACGCGTGAAGAAGCATCGGTCAAACTAAAGCCCGGAGAAGATGCGGAACTCTATCAGTTCGGACTCGATGCCTTTATAGAAGAAGCCCGCGTGCTAGCGCAATTCAAGCATCCCAATATCGTCAGGGTGTCGCGCTACTTTTCCTCAAATGGCACTGCGTATTTCGTGATGGATTATGAAGACGGCAGAAGTCTGAGTAACTTACTTAAAACTGAGAAAGAGGCGCTGGACGAAGAACGTCTGCGGGCGATCTTTATTCCAATCCTTGATGGGTTGCGCAACGTGCATGGCAAAAAATACCTGCATCGCGACATCAAGCCCGGCAATATCTATATTCGTCACGATGGTACGCCCATATTGCTGGATTTCGGTGCAGCACGGCTGGAGTTCGGCTCCACTGGCCAGACCGGCATATGTGTGTTGACTCCGGGATATGCTCCTGTTGAACAGTATGTGCAAGGCGGCTTACAAGGGCCATGGTCAGACCTGTATGCTGTGGGGGCCACTATTTATCGCTGCATTGCAGGGCATTCCCCAATGGATGCGGTTAGCCGCCGGAGCGCTGTGCATCGCGGCGAACCTGATCCTTTGCCGCCCGCAACCGAGATTGGTAAAGGAAAATATAGTCCGTCATTGTTGCAAACCATAGACTGGGCGATGGCTATCCGGGAGGACAAGCGTCCGCAGACAGCCGGGCAAATGCTCGAAAGCCTGCATGCCAAGTTGAACGCTGCGGCATCGGATATTTCAGTGGCTTCAGCGGGATTTCCCTACAAGCCCAGGCAAGCCGTGCGCAATCACAAAATTATTTTTGCCGGGCCGGTTGGCGCAGGAAAAACAACGGCGGTGTCAGTGTTAAGTGATACTCCTGTTATTAGTACCGACCAGCAAGCCTCCGATATGACACGCTTTAAGAAAAATGCCACTACTGTGGCAATGGACTATGGTATAATGAAAATTAGCGATATGGAGCGAATACACCTATACGGAACTCCGGGTCAGGAACGATTCGACTTCATGTGGGAAATTTTGCAAAAGGGTGCTTTGGGGTTGGTTCTCCTGATAGACAATTCCAGGAAATCCCCTTTGGACGACTTGGAGTTCTATCTCAAGGGGTTTGGGGATATGATAAAGAAAACGAAGGTAGTCATCGGAGTCAATTTCTTATCCAAACATTCTGGTCCATCTATTCCAACGATCGAGGATTATTACCGCATTCTCCTTGACGAAAAGCGTCAACTCCGAATTAACCCACCCGTGTTTGAGGTGGATGCACGTAGCAAGAGCGATATGGTTGCTTTGGTGCAAGCTTTACTCTGTTCAATTGACCCTGGTGTGCAAGATTACAATGTCTGAGTATGCTTTGATATCCGGCGCTTATGCGACAGTCACTCCTGCCGGTGCTTTCCATGCCGCCACTGGCGCATCAGATGACCCTGGGCAAAATTTGCTAAACGCGTTGCTGAATATGACTCAGACGCCGTTGATGGTGGAGTCAGAACTGCAACGTCTTTGCCCTCAGGAAAATGCAGCCGGTGCACTTGAGTTGCTTTTTCGCGTACAGGAAATTGGCTGGGTTTGCGGAAAAAGCGAGTCCAGAAAGGCACCCGATCTCAACATGGAGCGCGATGTTCCGCAATTGTTGGGACGACTTTCTGGAGAGGGACGAGCTTTGTTGGCGGATGCCCAAGGGTTCCACTTGGCCAACGAAGGCTTTGCACATGAGGTTGCCGAAGAACTTTCTGTGCTTGCGGCCGACGTCGTCACCATCCAGCAACGCCATCGGCCTCTCGTTCGTAATAACTTGCGTATCAATGCGACAGGGTGGGCAGCCGTGGATGCAGCCGGATTTGGTCAGCTTGGGTTTTGGCCGTTGCAGATTTCCATGCAGACTTTTGTGCTGGTGGTTGCGGGTGAACCATCATTTAATCAGGAGAGTTTTACCGACTTGATATGGTGGCTAGCCAGGCGTTACTCATAGAATTCGTGAGTGGATGCGTGGCTTGCTATGTCAATATTATTTAAGGGAATTTAAGGAGTTATTGATATGCGTGAGGAAATGATACTGTCTCTACTGAGCGATCTGAACGGAAGTTCAGTCGATGTCACGGCGTCAGCTGTGATTTCTACGGATGGTCTGATCATCGCCAGTCTGTTGCCAGCAACTCTGGACGAGGACCGGGTCGGGGCGATGAATGCCGCAATGCTTTCACTGGGAGATCGCAGTTCATCCGAACTTGGCTGTGGTGCGCTGGAACAGGTAATGGTCAAGGGTAAGGACGGTTACATCTTGATGATCCATGCTGGGCCGGATGCTGTATTGTCTGTGCTGGCACGCCCAAGCGCCAAACTGGGACTGATTTTCCTGGATGCGCGTCGGGCCGCAGCGAGCCTTGCCAAACTAATATAACAGGAGCTCACCATGAGAGACATGACTCTCGAAGACCTCAATGGGTATACCGGCGAGGAACGCACCCTGACTTATTATGATGGCTTCAGCCGCAAGATATATTTGGTGGATCGCGAGGTGGATTTCCCGGAAGGCAAACTGATTGTCTCTAGTACCGATCCGGCAGGAATTATTATCCATACCAACCAGGCGTTCGTTGAAATGTCGGGTTACTCAGAAGAGGAGTTGGTCGGCGAGGATCACTATATATTGCGCCACCCCGATATGCCTGCCGTGGCATTCAAGGGGCTGTGGGATACGATCTCCAAGGGCGTGAAGTGGCACGGTTGGGTCAAAAATCTACGCAAAGATGGCGCTTATTACTGGGTTTACGCGACCGTAGTCCCTAATATTCGAGACGGCAAGATTGTCGGCTACACCTCAGTTCGGCGCAAGCCGTCACGCCGGAAAGTTGAAGAAATGTCCGCACTTTACAAGACGCTGCTATAGCGTTAACGTCGCAAAAGGAATATTGACATGGCTCACTTAATGACCATTAGCCCGGACTTCAACAACAAATACTTACCTGGTTGGTTTGTATTCAATACCTGGTTGCAAAAGAACTTTGGTGAGGCGATTCACCTTGAGATTTTCGACGGTTTCGAAAGCTGCCGCAAAGCGATAGCGGATGATTCGGTTGACATAATCTACGCCAATCCATTTGACGCATCTTTACTCTTGCGGGATAAGGGCTTTCTTCCTGTGGCTCACCCCAGTGCCAGGCCAGACGAGGCGATCATCGCGGTGAATGCGAAAAGCCCGCTGACCAAGATCGAAGATTTCAGGCCCGGAGTCCGTATTTCTTCCACGGATGATCCGGAAGTTAACATGATTTGTTTGATCATGCTGGAGCCGGCCGATTTGGGAGCTACCGACGTTCAGTTCACACACCGCGAAAATTATGTATTGGTAGCCAAAGATCTGATTAAAAATGAGGTAGATGCCGGGTTTATTCTCGCAGAAACTTTCAATGACCTGTCTCCGTTAATACGTGACCAGCTTAGGATCATCCTGAAAAGCCAAATCCATGTGATTCACCATATGTTTCTAGTCAGCCCAAAATGGGCAGATAAAGTGAATGCTCTGCAACAGTTACTATGCAAAATGGCCGACGATGAAAAGGGACGCGGAATTCTGCGCGATATCGGCGTCAGTTCCTGGGATGCCTCCAGTAAAGAAGAGGCGGAATTCATGGTTGACTTGATGGATACACTGATGGTGTAAGCATGAGAACATGTCTAACGGGAACCTCTATAAATCCAATTTTCGTCGCCATACTGCGTTGCTCATAAAAAATTACTCCTAACATATCAGGTATATGCGTCGTCGCAATTTTTTAATCGCGTCTTGTCTGACTTAGAAAATTGGATTTATAGAGGCTCCCTAACGCATGAAGGCTATTTATTCAAAGTCTGAACTGGTGTGCACCGTAAAAGACGGCGTTTTCCCAGTGAGTGAAAGTCCCACCCGGCACGCTCAAGCCTGAAAAAACCGGAGTAGCTATGGAGGCAACGAAATAACGTAAGCCTTCGGATCACCGCAAGGAGCGGTAACAGGCAAACCGAGCCTGTCATCGCGCCACATCTCTACCCTACACGCGGCAGCCTATCAAATTTCCAGTCTAATCATTCCGTGAATTTAAGGCGAGCTTTCAAAGTTGGCAATTAACAACGGAATACAAGCAGGTGAAACTCGTCGTACAAGACACATTATCAACAGCAATCAACCCTCTTTAGTAAACCTCCAATTGCCCATCGACTTGCCCAATTGACAACGGCTTACGCTACTGCCGGCTTCATCGCTAACTACCGCCCACATTGATGTTCCAGCTTGAGAGAGTATACTAATATCGACTGATATTAATGTCGAGCTCGTTCCTGGATGAATCCGCATTTCTATTTTCAGAGTGTCGCCCAGCTAATTGTTGAAAGCTAATTTATGAACCGAATACTCTTGGTTGATGATGAGCAAAGTGTGCTCAATGCGTTGCGTCGCGAGTTGAGGAATGATTACGAGATTGAGACGTTCAACAACCCGGAAGATGCACTGTTGCGCAGCAAAGAAGTTGCATTCGACCTTGTGATCTCCGATTACATGATGCCAGACATGAATGGAATCCAGTTCCTCAAGCAATTTGGCCATATCCAGCCGGATGCGGCACGTTTTATATTGAGCGGGCAAGCGGACATGGATGCGCTGATCAGCGCCATCAACGAAACGCATATATATCGTTTCATAGCCAAGCCCTGGGATAAGGCAGAGTTGCAATCTTGTATTGCACAAGCACTGGACTTTCGTAATGTAATTTTGGAGAGCCGCCGTCAGGCGAATCTCTATCGCCGGACTCACGTACCTTCAACGCCTCAAAAAACTCAGAAAATATACCGCGTCATTCTGGTTGATGGTGACAATGCATCACTCACGGTGATGAGGCGAGGACTGATTCAAGATGCAAATTATGAAGGTGTGTATGGCGCAATGCGGCAAGAGATCACACTTGATGAGGCGGGAGGTAGCCATGGTTTCAAATTCGTGGTGGATGCTTTTACTACTGCCCGGCATGCGCTGGAACATGTGAAACATAACGATTGCGACCTGACCGTCACAGCCCAGATGTTGCCGGATATGGATGGTACGCAGTTGCTCGGCGAGCTCCAGAAAATCCGGCCTGATGCGGCTCGCATCCTGATTGGCAGCAATCCTGACAAACCCTTAATGTCACAAGCTATCAATGAGGCACAGGTGCACAGTTTTCTTTGCCTGTACTGGAACACCGCTGAATCCAGGCCTGACATCGGCCGCCAAGCGTTGTATGTCCACCAACTCAAAACAGCCATCATGCAGGCATTGACCGCCCGTGACCTTTTGCTGGAAGAACGGCGTCTGTCCGGTCTGCTTAGGCAGGGCTGATCGTTATAAGACCTCGTAACCCACTACCTAAACCTGCCATGACAGACCGCACACTCTTACTGGTTGATGACGACGAGAATATAGTCGCCGCTCTGAAACGACTTCTACGTCGGGATGGCTACCGAATCCTGCAGGCTAACAGTGGCAAGGAAGGGATGGAGTTATTGGCATCCAACACAGTTGGCGTCATCATTTCAGACCAGCGCATGCCTGGAATGACGGGCGTGGAATTCTTGAGTCAAGTAAAAGAATTATATCCGGATACCGTACGCATTGTTCTGAGCGGCTATACCGAACTCAATTCGGTGACGGACGCCATTAACCGTGGTGCGATTTACAAGTTTCTCACCAAGCCGTGGGACGATGACCTGCTTCGAGCCAACGTGGAAGAAGCCTTTCACCGCTACGAAATGAAGATGGAAAACATCCGGCTACGCAAGGAAGTTCAGGAGGCAAACGAGAATTTGTTGAGCATCAACCGGGATCTTGAAAAACGTGTGGAGGAAAAGACCCGTGAAGCCCTGCGCAATCTTGATGTGCTGCAGGTGTCACAGGAGATATTGGAAAATTTGCCAGTGGCGGTCATCGGTATTGGAGAAGACGGGATGGTCGCCGTCGCCAATAAAATGGCGCAGCATTTGTTCGGTGCAGACGGAACGTTGCCGTTGCTGGGCGAAGCAGCGAATAAGGTTATTCCGGCGGAATTATTGAGCTGCGCTTTCATCAGGTGTCCCAAACTGGAAGGCAAAAAGCTGTGCCTTGCGGATGGGAGGGAGGTTAATTGCTGGTGTTGTGTTATGGGCGAACTTACCCAAATCAGGGGCAGGGTGCTGGTGGTCGATCCTGATCTCTACATCAAACAGCTTTAATGTTTACCGGAACGAAAGGCGAACGATGACTGGCATAAATAATGGGTATACCTTAAGCAAGGATGAAATCCTCGCCAGGCTGCATCAACTTCCCATGCTGTCGATTGTGGTTCAGGAAGTGATAGCCAGCTTTAAGGACGATCATCTGGATCGATCCACCTTAGCATACAAGATTTCGCAGGATCAAGGCTTGAGTGCAAAGGTGCTACAAGTAGCAAATTCCTCATTTTACGGCTTGTCGCGCGAGGTCGGTTCAATTCAGGACGCGGCGCTGGTAATGGGCTTCAATGCCATTCGTTCGCTGGCATTGTCGGCAGGATTTGTGCTCGCCTTCCCCCACACGCCGGGCAAACTGTTTGACCGGCGTGCTTACTGGCTGCGCAGCTTCCGCGTGGCTTGCTTCACCCAAGCCCTGGCAAAATATCTAGACCATGATCAACAGATGGCTTTCACCGTCGGCATGTTTCACGACATCGGCCAGCTTGTGCTGGATGTTTGCATACCGGAGCAATTTGCGGACATGTTGGCACAGCAGGAAACTACCGGGTTAAGCTTGATTGAAATTGAACAGTCCAAACTTGGCTTTGACCACTCTTTTATTGGTGCTGAAATGGTCAAGCGCTGGAATTTTCCGCAGGAGATCGAACATGCTATCCGCTACTGGCGCACGCCTGAACACGAGCCGTTCGAGGTGTATACCGGTATGGTGCATATAGCGGTTTTGCTTGAAAACGGACTGCGCGGCGAGGCGTTGATAAACCGTTTACCGGAAACTTTGTGTGAACGTCTCCAGCTAAACTGGGAGCAGATCAAAGATGGAATGCCGGAACCGGATCAACTGGACGCGGTGGCTAATCAGATACTGGAAGCGTAGCTTGTTGAAATATAGAATATTTTGCGGACATTGAGTTGGAGAAAAAATGAATACAGTGACTGAAGAAAAATTCGAGACTTTCATTTGGGATAATAAGTTCAATACCGACGTTGATGTGGTGGATACCCAACACCATAAGCTGGTGGATTTAATCAACCGTCTGGGCGCTATCAGCGCACACCAGACAAGCACCGGGGAGCTGGGCGATATTCTGACCGAACTGGCGAATTACACGGTGTACCATTTCGACACCGAGGAACAATTGATGAAGCAGTACGGGGTCGATGCCGCCCATCAGGGTACCCATATCAAGGCGCATCGGCAATTCACGGATCAAGTGATGGTTGCCGCGAAAATACTTCTTGGCAGCACGGATATTTCCGGGCAACTCGTAGCACCGTTACTGAAATACCTGACCAACTGGCTAGTTCAGCATATTCTGGGTTCGGACAAGCGCCTGACGCAGGAAATCCTGGCGTTGCAGGCTGGCGCCAGTCACGATGAAGCCACCCGGAAAGCGAACGCTTTTATGACCCAGGCGGCGAACGTGTTGCTGGAAGCCTTAAACGAAATGTACAGTAAGCTTGGAGACAAGACATTGGAGGTAATGCAAAAAAATCAGGAGTTGGAGGCAGAGCACGGTGCCCTGCGTGTGTTGAACGAACAATTGGAAGAGCGAGTGAAGCAGCGTACCGCAGCCGTAGAACAAGCCAACCAGCAGTTGCTTGCCAACAACGGTGAGTTGAAGCAACTCAATGAAAAACTCGAATCCGCCCACACCCAATTGCTGCAATCAGAAAAAATGGCTTCCATCGGACAGCTTGCTGCCGGCGTCGCCCACGAAATCAACAACCCGGTAGGGTTTGTTAATTCCAATCTCGGGACGCTGGGTAAATACATCGCGAGCATGTTCAAGGTGCTTGCCGCGTATGAATCTGAGGAAGCCAATACCGATGCAAAGGTGTTTCCAAAGGTGGAATTGACCAAAAAGAACGTTGATTTTCCGTATCTCGTGGAGGACATCCCCAGCCTGCTGAAAGAATCACAGGATGGGCTGGCTCGGGTCACGCGCATCGTTCAGGATCTCAAGGATTTTTCTCATGTTGATGAGGCCAATTGGCAGCATGCCAACCTCGAACAGGGAATGGACAGTACACTCAACGTAGTATCGAACGAGATCAAATACAAGGCAGAAATTGTCAAGAAATATTCGGGGTTGCCGGAAGTCGAGTGCATGCCTTCGCAGATTAATCAGGTATTCATGAACCTGCTAGTGAACGCCGCCCAAGCGATTGAAAAAAAGGGCACCATCACTGTTCGCACAGGAACCAGCGGGGATGAAGTGTGGCTGGAAGTGGAAGACACCGGGAAAGGTATTGATCCAGAACATATTAACCGTATCTTTGACCCTTTTTTCACTACCAAGCCAGTGGGCAAGGGTACTGGATTGGGATTATCACTGTCGTACGGCATTATCCAGAAACATAACGGACGCATCGAAGTTAATAGCGAAGTTGGCAAGGGTTCCACGTTCAGGGTGTGGTTGCCGGTGCGGCAAGTCCAACAAGGCTGATGGAATAATTGCAGACTATGGAAGAAATTAAATCATGAAAATCGAACAGCAATATTGGACTGCCAGCGAAGGCTGGCAAAATGAACAGGCAACACCTCTCGGTGGGAACGCATCGCTGGTGCTGGTGTTCGGCGCCACCAACATCCTGGGCGACAAGTCCAGAATGGATGAGGTTCGCACACGTTATTCCGGTGCGCCAGTTGTTGGCTGTTCCACATCGGGCGAGATTTGCGGTACCCGTGTGCGCGATGATTCTCTCGTCGTAACCGCCATACGTTTTGAACATTCCACGATCAAATTGGTGCAGGCCGCCATAGGAGAAAACGATGACAGCCTGAGCGCAGGCAAACGCCTGGCACAAGCACTCTCCCACGAACAACTGGTGCATGTAGTGGTGTTATCGGACGGGCTAAAGATAAATGGCACCGAGCTGGCGCGCGGCCTACGCGAGAATCTGCCGACAAACGTGGCCGTGACTGGCGGAATGGCGGGCGACGGTACAAATTTCAAACAAACCCAAGTGTGCGCGGACGGCGAGCTTACTGAAGGATTGGTCGCCGCACTGGGCTTTTACGGCGACCGCCTCAAGGTCGGCTATGGCTCTCTCGGTGGCTGGGATCCATTTGGCCCTGAGCGCCTCATCACGCGCTCGAAAGGCAACATCCTGTATGAACTGGATGGGCGCTCGGCGCTGGAACTGTATAAAGAGTATCTGGGTGAGAATAACGCCGGACCGGCGGATGCACTACTTTTCCCGCTGGCGCTACGCACCGGCGATGAGGGTTACGGGCTGGTGCGCGCCGTAATGGTGATCGATGAAGAAACCCAGAGTATGACCTTTGCCGGGGATATGCCGGAAGGCGGCTACGCCCGTTTGATGAAGGCCAACTTTGACCGCCTTATCGACGGAGCGGCGGGGGCGGCGCACGCCAGTTACGAAACGCTCGGCTCGGTCGAGCCGGAGCTAGCCCTGCTCATCAGTTGCGTCGGGCGCAAGCTGGTGCTGAAACAGCGTATTGAGGAAGAAGTGGAAAGTGTGCGCGAGGTGCTGGGACAAAATACCGTGCTCACCGGTTTCTACTCCTACGGCGAAATCTGTCCGCATGGCACCTTCACCAAGTGCGAACTGCACAACCAAACCATGACCATCACCACCTTTTCGGAGCAATGAGCATGCATCGGATGCTGCAACGCCAGATCAAGAAATTCCTTGGAGATGCAGCAACATTTCCCCCTGAATTATCGGCATTTCTGGCCACAGTGGATGAGGCATACAACAGTGCCGACGCCGACCGCCTGATGATTGAGCGCTCCCTCGATTTGATGTCGAAGGAATTGACGGAAACCAATGCCGGGCTGCGCAACGAATTGGCAGAACACCAGCGCACCGAGTTGGCGCTGAAGAAAGAGAAGGAAGAGCAGCGCTCCCTGATCAAAAAGCTGGAAGCAGCGCAGAACCAATTGATGCAATCGGACAAGCTGGCCTCTATCGGCCAATTGGCGGCAGGTGTGGCGCACGAGATCAACAACCCGATTGGCTACGTCTATTCCAACTTGGGTACCCTGGAGAAATATGTGCAGGACATATTCAGCCTGTTGGGCAGCTATGAACAAGCGGAAAGCGCAATTGCCGACGGTGAGGTACGCGCCCGGTTACAGGTGATCAAGGAAAAATTGGACATCGTTTTTCTGAAGGAAGACCTGCGCGCGCTGATGGTCGAATCGAAAGACGGCATTACGCGCGTCAAAACGATTGTGCAGAGCCTGAAGGACTTCGCCCATGCGGATGCCGCAGACGAGTGGCATTATGCCGACCTGCATCATGGTCTGGATAGCACGCTCAACATCGTCAACAATGAAATCAAATACAAGGCCGACGTGATCAAGGAGTACGGGGCTATTCCGCTAGTGGAATGCCTGCCCTCGCAACTCAATCAGGTATTCATGAATTTGCTGGTGAATGCCGCCCATGCCATCGAACAACGCGGCACGATCTCCATACGGACTGGCCAACAGAATAACGAGGTGTGGGTAGAAATCTCGGATACGGGCAAGGGCATCGCACCGGAGTGTATGCAAAAAATTTTCGACCCCTTCTTTACCACTAAGCCGATAGGCAAAGGGACGGGGCTGGGCTTATCGCTATCGTATGGCATTATCCAGAAACACCATGGGCGCATCGAGGTGAAAAGCGAAGTTGGAAAAGGCACCACGTTCAAGGTATGGTTGCCGGTGCGGCACGTTGTTCAGGAACAATAGGGTGCAAGGGATAAAGTTAAAGTGTGAATCCTTTCCCACCATAGAGCGTTTTGACTATGACCAAAAGAAAAAGTAATCCAAACGGCAATATTGAAGCAGGCGGGCTATCACCGGCCAGGTTGCTGGCTATATTAATGTTCACGGTTTTCGTCATCGAGTTGACGGTGATGGTTGTTTTCAGCTTGCTACCTCCTATTCCGGGATGGCTAACTGGTATTCTGGATTCTTCCATCCTGATTTCCCTGCTTTTTCCAGTTCTGTATTATTTGGTATTTCGGCCTTTGAAATGGCTCATTGCAGAGCAAAAACTGGCTAATAATGAACTGATCGAAAGCCGCGATCATCTTGAAGAACTGGTCTCAAAACGGACTGCCGAGTTAGTTGCAGCCAACGACCAGATGCAGCGGGATATAAGAAAACTCAAGCAGGCGGAGATCTCCGTTCAGGAGAGTGAATTACGCTATCGGTCATTGTTCGATAACATGCTGGAAGGGTTCGCGTATTGCAGCATGATCTTTGAGAACGGCCAACCCATGGATTTCATTTATCTTGATGTCAATTCGGCATTTGAAAAATTAACCGGGTTAAAAGATGTCGTTGGGAAAAATGTCAGCGCAGTCATTCCTGGACTAAAGGAATCGAACCCGGATCTGTTTGATAGCTATGGCAGGGTGGCTGAAACTGGCGTCCCGGAAAGATTTGAAAACTACGTCGAGCAATTGGGTATATGGTTTTCCATCTCTGTTTATGGCGCCGGTAAAGGTTGCTTTGCCGCAGTCTTCGACAACATCACCGAGCGCAAGCAACTGGAACACGCGCTCCTGCGCAAGAATGCGATGTATGCCGTACTCAGTGCAACAAATTCGGCCATCGTCTACATGCAGGACCGGCAGGAAATATTTGACGAAGTTTGCCGCGTTGCCAAGGAATTAGGAGGGTTTTGTCTTGCCTGGGTGGGCGTGTTGAATGAGTCGAATCGGTGCGTTGCGCCAGTTGCCATGGCGGGTGATGCAGACAATCTCGTCCAATTGATTGTGGCACATTATTGCGAAGATCTGGCTGGAGAGTGCGGCCCCATAGGCATCGCAATAATTGAGAATCGCCATGTGCTGTCTAACGATTTCATGAACGAGGCGAACACTGCACCTTGGCACGCTACCGCCAAGAGCTATGGCATCCGCTCCAGCTTGTCCTTGCCGATCCGGGGTGGAGGCATCCGTGGGGTATTCATGGTTTATGCCACCGAACAGGACTATTTTCAGCAGGATGCCGTAGACATGTTGCTGGAAATGGCCAGAGACGTTTCCTTCGCGTTGGACAAGATACAGGCGGCAGAGCAGCACAAGCAAGATGAAGCGCAATTGCGGCTCCATGCCAAAGTGTTTGACAAGAGCAGCGAAGGGATGCTCATCACCGATGCGGATAACAACATCCTCATGGTCAATCAGGCGTTTACCGACACCACCGGCTATACACTGGAGGAAGTGAAAGGCAAGAACCCGCGCATCCTGAAATCGGGCAGGCAGGGGCGTGATTTCTACGTTCAAATGTGGGATGCCCTGTTGACGCAAGGCTTTTGGCGGGGCGAGATATGGGAACGCAACAAAAAAGGCGAATTTTTTCCGGTGTGGTCGAGCATCAATACGGTGAAAGACGAAGCTGGCAAGGTGGTCAACTACTTTGCCGTGCATAGCGACCTGAGCCAGAAAAAAGCCGTGGAGCAACTGCACCACCTGCTGCGTTACGATGCGATTACGGATCTGCCCAATCGCTTGCTGCTGGAAGATCGTGTGACTGAGGCAATCACCCACGCCCGCCCGCATGGTCGGTATGTCGCCGTGCTGTTTATCAATCTGAACCACTTTCATGAAATCAACGACTTGCTCGGCCATGCGGCCGGCGATCAAGTCTTGCGAGCCATCGCTGCCCGGCTAACAGAGAGTGCCGGCGAGCAGGCCACGGTGTCGCGTTTTTCCGGCGACACGTTTGTGGTGGTGATGCCGGATATCAATCATCCCGGCGAGATCAATGAAATCAATCTGGTCGCAGAAGTATTGCTGGGTGTTATTGAAGAGCCTTTGCCCATAGAGGAACAGGACATCGAACTCACCGCACGCATTGGGATTGCGGTATATCCGAACGATGGCAAGGACTTTGCCGAACTAACGAAAAATGCAGATTTGGCCGCGCTTCAGGCCAAGGACGTTGGGCGCAACAGCTACTGTTATTTCACACCTTCCATGAATGCACATTCCACGCAATTGCACACCATACGCGGTGAGTTGCGCCACGCGCTGAAGGACAACTGGTTTGTCCTGTACTACCAGCCACAGGTGAGTATTCTGAGTGGCGAAATTATCGGTTGCGAAGCCTTGATCCGTCTGCGCCACCCTGAGCGGGGCTTGATTTCTCCGGTTGAGTTCATTCCGGTGGCAGAAGAAACCGGGCTGATCGTGCCGATAGGCGAATGGGTGATCCGGGAAGCCTGCGGCCAGATGAAGCGCTGGCAGAGCGAGGGGCATAACGATCTGGTCATGGCGGTGAATGTCTCGCCACTACAGTTCAGGCATCCTAATTTGATCGAGGTCGTCCGCCGTGCGTTGGATGAGACCGGACTGGCAACGTGCTATCTGGAGTTGGAATTCACCGAGGGCGCACTGATGAAGAATGTCGCGTCCACCTTGGAGCTCATGAAGAAATTCAAGGAAATGGGGTTGTGTTTAGCCATCGATGATTTTGGCACCGGCTATTCCAGCCTCAACTATCTCAAGCATTTCCCGATAGACAAGTTGAAGATTGACCAGTCTTTCGTCAAAAATATCACGCTCGATCCCAGTGATGCGGCCATCGTGCAAGCCATAATCGCTCTCGCCCGCAGTCTGGGTTTGTCTACCATTGCCGAGGGGGTGGAGACGGAATCGCAGCTTGGTTACCTGCGCTCCTTGCATTGCAACGAGATACAGGGATATTTCTTCAGTCAACCACTTCCACCGGGTGAATTTATCGCGCTATTAGAACACCACCACGCGGTCAAACAGGCGCAGGCACAGTCGGAGCGTATGTTGCTATTGGTGGATGATGAGAAGAATGTGCTGAACTCGCTGAGTCGCATCTTGCATCGTGAGGGGTACAACATTCTAACTGCGGCAAGTGGCGAGGAGGGGCTGGATTTGATGGCCAAGCATACGGTCGGGGTGGTGCTTTCCGATCAACGTATGCCAGGCATGACCGGCGTAGAATTTTTGCGCCGCGTGAAACTGATGCACCCCAATACGGTGAGAATGATCCTGAGCGGATATACCGAAATCGGAACATTGACCGACGCCATCAATAAAGGCGAGATATACCAGTTCATCACCAAACCATGGGAAAACGATGCTCTCATCGCCACGATTCGAGAGGCATTTTTGCGTCATGACTTATTGAAAAAAGACTGACTGCGCCCCTACGATTTCAATGCTTCAAAAAATGCGAACGGCTGGATCGCGCCGATTCCAGCTTGTTATCGACTGGTAATTTCCGGCCCAAGCGGTCATCGTCATTGTAGTTAACGTGCGGATTGTGTAGGCTTTCCGGAGTGGGGTTATAATCCTACATTCTAAAGGGGATTATTGTGGAATCTTTCCATTGGGACAAGCACTTTGAAACCGGACTGGCGGAAGTTGATAATCAACATCGCCATCTTGTTGATGTGATTAACCGTTTTGGGGATCTGCTGTCACGACTGGAGGGTGTCTCGTTCAGTGACATTGAGACGGTGTTCAATGAACTGGCCGAATATGCCCAATATCACTTTAAGGAAGAAGAAGCCATGATGTTGCAGGTGGGGTTGGATGCGCGCTATGTGGCGCATCACATCCAGTCGCACGTTAATTTTTTGCAGGAAGTGACGCGCATGCGTCAAGGCCTATCGCCGCAGAAAATCAATGCGGCAGAGCCGCTGTTGAAGTTTCTAACCTACTGGCTCGCCTTCCATATACTGGGCACAGACCAGTCCATGGCCAGGCAAGTCAGGGCTATTCAGGCAGGCCAGAATTCCGCCGCCGCTTTTTCTGCCGAAGAGGTCATGAAAGAGGGCGCTACGGAACCGTTGCTGCACGCGCTCAATGGTCTGTTTCATCAGGTGTCCGAACGAAATCGTGAATTGATTGAATTGAACCGGACGCTTGAGGAGAAGGTTGCCATGCGTACACACGCACTCTCGGAGGCGAACAAAAGGTTGGAGGATATGGCCTTGACCGACGCACTCACCGGGTTGCCGAATCGTCGTCATGCTATGGCCAGACTTGCTCAGGACTGGTCGGAATCGCTACGGGAAGGCACTCCTCTGGTGTGCATGATGATTGATGCCGATGGGTTCAAGCAGATCAACGACAACTATGGGCACGATGCCGGTGATGAAGTGCTGCGGCAGTTATCCAACAATCTTCGCTATTCCGTGCGCACTGATGACATCGTATGCCGTCTGGGCGGTGACGAATTCCTGATTATTTGCCCGCGCACCTCCTTGGAAGGTGCTTTGCATGCCGCCGAATTAACGCGGAAAGCCATCGCGGCACTGCGCGTGCCGGCTGGCGACGGGGTATGGTCGGGCAGTGTCAGCGTGGGCGTGGCGGCGCGTACACCCGAAATGCGCGGCCCGGAAGATTTGATCAAGGCTGCGGATGAAGGTGTTTATATTGCCAAACGGAATGGACGCAATTGCGTAGCTTGCGGTGTTGTGAGATCGTATGCGGATGCGTAGCTTGATTACAGCACTTCGATCATTCATTCCATACGAAAGCTTACACCTTGTTTGTTATGCTTCGAGCTTGATCCAGAGCGCCAGTTCATGCCCCTCGTGATGCTCGAACTGGCGCAGCTTGGTGATCATGGAGGCATCCAGCACATGATCGCGGGAGAGTAGTAGCATTCCATTAGGGGCAGTCAGGTCGCGTGCCAGCACCATGCCGCTTTTTAATTGAATAGTTCTGATTTCTTGTACCTGTTCGGCTCGTTGCTCTGCCACTCCCAGTATTTTATTGAAGGCATCCACCACCGCAGGGTCATAGCGCTGGCCGCTCCCCTTTACAATAAATTCATGTGCTTTTGAAGCGCTGAGACGCTGGTTAAGCAGCGTGCCGTTCTGCAACGCATCATATTCGTTGGCTACGGCAAGGATGCGCGCCCCCAGAGGAACGTTGAAACCGGAAAGTGCATTCGGGTAACCCAGCCCGTCAAAACGCTCATGGTGGGAACCGATCAGTTCTGCCGCCGCTTTGAGCCTGTCCAGAGACATTAGGGCAACCTGACCGGTCAACGGGTGTTTCATCACCTGCGCCCGCTCCTCACTATTGAGGGAGGCAAAAGGTTTTTCCAGCAACTCGTCCGGTAGCCCGATTTTGCCAATATCGTGCAGCAAGCCAGCAAACATGACATCCTGAGTTTCAGCTTCACTCATTCCCATCTGTTGTGCCAGAGAGCGGGCGAGATCCGCCACGCGGCGCGAGTGTCCGGCCAGCCTGCCAGCGCGCAATTCGAACAGGTTGGAAAATATCCTGACTGAAGTAATAAAACTCTTCTTCAGCTCACTATGTGCCTGTTCCAGAAACGACATGGTCTGGCGCAGTTCCGCAGTGCGATCCTGCACCTTGGTTTCCAGACTGGCGTTAAGCTCTTTCAGTTCCTCGTTCTGGCGGTGGGTAAGCTGTTCGAGGCGGCGCTTTTCAAACTCCAGCCCCTTGCGCTCCAGAGCATGCCGCACCACTAGAAGGATGTCGTTGTCCTCCCATGGCTTGGCTATGTAACGGTAGATTTCCCCCTTGTTGATGGCGGCGATGGTAGAGCCTACATCGGCATAGCCAGTGAGCAGGATGCGCAGGGTATCCGGCCATTTTGCGCGCACCTGTTCCAACAATTGGGCACCATCCATCTGCGGCATACGCATATCGGAAATCACCAGATCAACGGGTTCATGTTCCAGCAATACCAATGCCTCAGCGCCGCTACCGGCGGTGAGAATTTTGTAACCAAGAGGGCGGAACAGGCGGCGCAAAGCATTCAGGATGTTTTCCTCGTCATCGACGAACAGCAAAGCCGGTTGGGCGATTGCGGTTGGCGCGGAAATGTCCGGAAACTGATCGGATTCGTTCATGGAGGCATGTTCCAAAGTAAGCATCATTTTGCATTTTGCGGCTAAAACCGGAAAGCGGCAAGCGCTGCAAAAGATACGAATTGACTCAATATAAAAGTTGCCGAACTTAGGCTTAGAGAGAGCGAAGCAATTCAATTGCAGTTGCATCTCCTTTAGAGCCAATTCTAACGGGTATATAGAAAAGTTATCGTCATCGGCGAAAGCCGTTAGTAAAATGCGTTGAAAATCTAGTTGTAGTGGATTTTATCAAGACCAGCACTAAATTGAGCCCAGTTCGGAAACGAGCAGGGTATTTTTCTATCCAAAACTTAAGAATGCGTCCGGCTGCTCTCGGAGTGCGGACAGAAGTGTTAGTAACTACAAATAGTCCGTTTCCTAACCCAAACCGGGCATTTCCGCTCCCCAAAAAGTGACTTCAAAATAGACATTCATGAAGTCCGTAAGGCTATTGCTGCAAGCCATGCCGGTATCGGTACACGCCTTCAAAAGTAACATTCATGCCACCACAGTTACGATTTTCTGTAGCAACAATAAACGCGCCAACTAGGCGCAAAGCTATGTGGCAGGCATACTCTGGTTCAGAAGAAGAGGTTACAAGCACACCATCTTCCGGCACACCTGTTATATCAAAGTCTCCGAAATGAGATGTCCCCATTACGCCCCCAATCCAGAGTGCATGGCCAGTGGCAGACAATTGCTGTGTTTCAGAGAGGCTAATTTTGAGCTTTGCATTTGTATTCTGCCAAATGCCAGTCCAGTCCTTTAAATCATGCTTTAATTCTGTTTGCTGCCATCGTTGCTCGGGTAACCATCCGAGCCAAACATCGAGTGGCCTTTTTCCCGGAACGGCGACACAGACCCATGACTGGTTGCGGCCTATTTCAACTCCCTCGTATCCAGCATTAAGCGGAAACGTTGCTGGATTAATACAAAGATCATTGGTCTTGCAAGCATCATCAGGTTTTGTGTAAAGCGGTATTTTGGGGCCAGCCGAAACTCTGCCAGACTTTACTGCTTTTACTCGTTCCACTATGTCATTTTTGGAAACACCAAACATAGAGCAGAAAGATAGCTCCTGTGCATGAAGATCCCCCGTTCCAAGACCTGCCAAAATGAAGACCACTATACCGTGAGAAATAGTTTTCATTTGTTTCCTATCGTCGCTGTTCAGAACATTTTCCGAGTGGTGTCACTAAATTGGTTAATTCCTTCGGCCTGTAGAGTGACTGGAATTGGCTGTGAGCGCCTGTACATTATTTTACTCTCCACTATCCGCTGTCCCACCGTGAGCGGACACGTCTGAAGTCATGTCTATCTTCCTTGGATCGAATTTCCAGTTTCGCGTAATTGCAATTTCATCGACATTGCTTAGTGCGACTGGAAATACATCAAAAGGTGAGGCAAGCCTAGCGATATTACTAACTGCATCATCAATATCTTTAGAGCCTGAGCTTTTATTAATCTGCACCCTTTTAAGGGTTCCGTTCGCATTTATTAATATACTTGCTTTAACCTGACCAGTTATTTTTCCCATTCCGACCTTCTCTGGATAATGATCTGAACCAATTAACACCATTTTTTTAAGACAGGAATCTACATATGTAGCAATTTGATGATTGGTAATATTTTTGCCGAAATAAATTCGCTGGCTACGTTGCTGATCAGCATGCTGGTCTGAAGTTATTCCACTCTGTGCATTCTGTAGCCCCATGGCGGAGGTGCCATTTGGAGCTGCTGAGATAGTTTTCCTCAAAGCAGATGGAGCATCTTCTAACGTAAGTTTTATTAAGGCATTGATTGGAGAGACAAAGGAATGACTATTATTATTGGAGTCCATGAAGAAACCAAAGATAAGAGACCCATCAGCAGAAATTCCGTTTACCTGAGAACTCTTTCCTGAAATGATTCCAATATCTTGAATTCCCATTTTCTGAGTCCAGCGAAGGATGTGGTTTTGATTGTTGTTCGGATACATGAAAGTCCCAACGATAACTGAACCGTCAGCCGACACTCCAACGACATCAGCGCTTTTCCAATTCATGTTGCCTATATCTTGAAAACCATTGTTCTGCGACCAGCGAAAGACGTGGTCTAGAATGCTGCCGGGATAACGAAATCTTCCAACGACCACAGAACCATCGGCCGAAACTCCACGGACTTCTGTGGTTGCCCCACTTATGTTACCAATATCTTGGACGCCATCGGCTTGAGTCCAGTAGAAAACATGGTTGTGATTGTCTGTGTCTATGAAATCACCTGCGATTACCGATCCATCAGCAGAAACACCACCGATTGCTGCACTTTTCCCACCCATGCTGGCAAGATCCTGAATACCTCTATTTTCAGTCCAGCGGAATACATGCTTGCGATTGGTTTTGTCCAAGAAATGACCGACAATTGCTGAGCCGTCAGTTGAAGCACCTAGTCCATCCAGCCCACCAGCGTCTTCTCCACCTATAGCACCAATATCTTGAATACCCTTTGCTTGAGTCCAGCGGAAGGCGTGCCAAATTCTATTGGTGGTGTCCCAGAATGAGCCAGTAATTATCGAACCATCGGCAGAAATATTTTTAGCAAATGCTTTTAACCCACCAATGGCACCAAGGTCTTGAATGCCTCCGACTTGGGTCCAACGAAATGCATGGATGCGATAATTGGAGTCAGTAAATTTGCCGATGATCACCGAGCCATCGGCAGAAACGGCAACCGAGCTACCATCTTTCCAGTCCGGAGCGCCGATGTCTTGTACACCCTCAGCCAGAGTCCATCGGTAGGCATGAAGATGATTTTTGGTGTCATAAAAACTTCCAACAACAACTGAGCCATTGACCGATATTCCTGCGACTACAGTGCCTCTACCTTCCATGATATCTAGGTCAATAACATTCTGAATCATTGCATCATTTGCTTGAGCAGGCGTGTCCGCCTGCGCCGATGTCATTAGTACAATCAATCCTAATGCAAGCCAAATGATTCTTTTCATTATGCCCCCTTTGGCGATGAAATAGGGTGGTGAGTATCCCCTAATGCACTACTTTACTACCCAACTATTGATCCTGTATATAGACCATTGTGTTCATATAGATTGCCTTGTTAAGCACTATTAATCAATTAGATATTGTGTTTTATCTGTTTTTTGTGTTTTTGGCTCAACGGCTTGTCATCGGCGCGGACGCTTTCTTCGCCAGAACCTTCTGCTTTCCGGTGATCTAGGGACGAGCGATATCACGGCGAGACAGTAATCAGTGTAAACGTATCAGGCTTCAAACGCGCCCGTGGCGCCGGTTTTTGTTGCGTGGATACTTCAACAGGCTCGGATTCAGCGGCGACCAGATACACCCTGTGTGAAACCGGATCGATCGCCAAGGTTCTTGCGCCAGGCATGGTGTTGACGGTTTGCTTGATCTGATAATGCGTGGCGTCGAGTGCGCTAATCACGTTTAGTGTGCCGTCGCCGTTCGAGCTGAATGCCAACCTGGCCGCCACATCATAAGCCGTAGCATCGTTGCCTCGACCGATAGTCGGCGCATCCAGTATTTTTCCGGTATCGGCATCGACAATCGCCATTTTTTGATTGTGGCAGCCAACGAATAGTCGTTGCGTGGCGGGGTCAATTGAAAGACCTGCCGGTTCATCGCAACTTGCAGACAAGTCGTAGCGATGTGTGAGCGCCAGCTTTTGGGTATCCACCACCACAAGTTGGTTCTTGTCTTCAATATTGACGAACAAGTGCCCTTTGCCGTCAACCGCGACAAACTCAGGCTTGCCGCCAAGCGGTATTGCAGCCAGTGACTTGCCAGCAGCCGCATCAACGGGCGTCAGGCTTCCGGATTCGCCGTTAGCCGCAAACACGCGCTTGCTTGCCGGGTCATAAACAATGCCGTCAGGTTTCTTTTCGGTAGGCGTATGACCGATAACCTTGAGCGTTGACAGCTCAAAGATAGTCACGGAATTATCTTTGCCGTTACTGGTAAATCCACGATCCAAATCTGCGGCCACCGCAACGCCATGCACACCATGTGTGTTCTGAATAGTTCCTACAATCTGCTTCTTGTCGACATCGAATACATCAACCCGGTCACCGTGTGTGATGAATAAATGCCGGTGCTCGGCATCCACAATCAGATAATCCCATTTGACGTCGCCATCCAGATGTTGTTTGTCGATGACGTGGTAACCGGTATCTTCTGCATGGGATAAAGCCGGGCTGCACAGGCAGAATGCGGCAATGGCTGCGATAGCGAGCGATGAGGTAATTCGAATATTGAACGGATAACGAAGATACAAGATGGTATTCCTTTTTCAGTGCGGAGATAAAATACGGATTGGGTTATCGGTTGGCGTTACAACGATCTGGTCAATACCGCATTTGCAAGCCGAGATAAGTCAGCAGCGTATTCGTATTGCCCAAGGTATTGCGCATATCGTGTCCGGCGGATAACAGCAGCGTGTATTGCTTGGAAAAGTCCCAGCGTGCGCCGAAATTAAGAATCAGTTCGTCCTGAGATTGGTTCATGGCAACTTCATCGTGCAGTTCCACCATCAGTTCAAATCCCTTCCTCACTTCATGAGTCAGTACACATCCAGTAATCCAGGTATCCCCCTGATGCGCAGGACGAAACCAGCGGCCCAGTTCGAAATTGACATCAAAGCCCTCAAAGCCATGCTCAACTTCGACCGGAAGAAGATAGCTAGTGCCTCTATCTGGGAGCAGATAGTTGATGCTGCTATCTACCAGACCATTATGCGTCGAGTTCGACAAAGGGAAGGCGAATTCTACCTGCGGGTAAGTGGAAATCTGCCAGGCTTTTTCACCGGCATCGTAGAAACGCCATTTAACTCCAGCCAAACCGTCACCGGCGCCATTTCGGCTAGCTCCGGCTATCCCGTTTTGCAGTAGCCACGGCATTTCGAATTTGAGCTGAATACGATCCCCGACGCCGTAATTGGCATCGACCAGCGGCAGTTGGTAGGTGGCCGCCCCAGCAGCGTGGCTAGACAACGCAGCGGCGTTTATTTCCCAATGACCGTCACCCGGCGTACCCGGATCGTCGGTAATCATCGGTGGCCCACCCGCAGCAAAAGATGGCGCTGAGGACAGCGCGGCAGCCAAAATGAGTGCTTGCCCGATATATGAATGATGCAATGGCTTACTCATGTGGCGTTAATCTTTTGCGTCGGGAGCTGGATTCATGAGATTCTTAAAATTATTAGCTAGATACAGTGTAGACATTTATCGTCCCTTTTGCCACACTACTGACTCAGTGCAATAAGGAACGCTAAAGGGGAGTCCGCTTGATATTTAATCCGTTCCGTCGCCGCAACAGCACGCCGCGCATGGAAAAGCTACATGCGCTGTCGCTTTTCGTCAATCTATTGCCTGCGGAGCTTGCCATCGTTGATGACATGCTGCACGAGCGCCACTACCTCAAGGACGAAGTGATCTTCGATGAGGGCGAGGAAGGCAAGGCGCTCTATATCGTGCTCGATGGCGAAGTGCTGGTCTGCCGCCAGGGCGAGCCGGAAAGCGGGCGCATTGCGACGCTGGGAGCGGGCACCTTCTTTGGCGAACTGGCTCTGCTCGACGATATGCCCCGCTCGGCGCAGGTTCGCGCCGCCACAGACTGCGACCTGATCGTGTTTTTCCGTGACGACTTCGTAAGTCTGCTCGACACCCACTCGCGCATCGCGTCTAAGCTCGCGCGGCAACTCGCACGCCACATAGGGGCGCGCATGCGCGAACTGGCGCTGAACGCCGGCGCCCATCAGCACTTGTGAACATGGAACAGCACAACGAATCCGGCCCCATCGTATGGACGGCGATTATCGCCACCACCTGTCTGCTGCTGATCGTCTTCCAGAAGCTGCTTTGGCTGGTGGTGCCTTTCCTGGTGGCGCTGATCCTTTACTACATCCTCTATCCGGCGGCACAGTACCTCATCAACCGGGGCATGTCGCGCGATGGGGCCGCCGTCTGGACTATTTCCACTTTTCTTCTGGTGATGGTAGTCGGGTTGTCCTTCATGGTGCCTTGGGTCACAACCCATATCGTTGATATTCAGGCATCGCTCGAATTTTATCTGGACGGCGGTCTGCAATTGCTTACGCGCTCATTGCACGCGCTCGAAGCAAGCTGGTCACTGTTTGCGAAAGCGCACCTAGCCGAAACGGTGACACAGAGGCTTCAAGCTTCGGAGAACAGTATCGTTGAGTATGTTGAGCCGCTGGCGATGGGTATCGCCGCTTGGACACCCTCGCTGCTGCTGGCGCCCTTCCTTTCCTTCTTCTTCCTCAAGGATGGACAGCGCTTCAAGCGCTTCCTTGCCCACGCTGTGCCGAACGCATTTTTCGAGAGGACGCTTTACCTGTTGCACGAGGTCGACCAGACCCTGCACGCTTATTTCACAGGACTGATGAAGCTCGCCGTACTTGATACGGTGACGCTGGCGGTGGGGCTCTGGATCGTCGGATTCCCCAACGCACTGGCATTGGGCTTCATCTGTGCGGTGTTGGCGTTGGTACCCTATGTGGGCACAGTCCTCGGCGGTCTCGTGGTTGTTCTCGTCGCCGCGACGAATTTTCCCGATGCACCGTCAATGGCCTACTGGGCTGTGTTGTTGTTCGTTATTGCGCGCTTGCTCGACGATTTCGTCTACCTGCCACTCACCATTGGCAAGAGCTTGCATATGCACCCTCTCGTGGCGGTACTGATGATATTTGTCGGTGGTGACGTAGCAGGTATTTCCGGCCTCATACTGGCGCTGCCGCTGCTCGGTGTGGTGATGGTGATAGGCGAAACGATCAGTATTGTGGTGACCGACCCGCGCCTAATGGCCCGTCACCGGCACTCCAAGGCACTGCGGCGCAAGCTGGCGAGCGCCGATCTGCTGTAACGCGCTGCCATTTTACCAAGGGCGCGTTGAGTGGGCTAACGGCAGCCCGCATCTTTGATGCCTGCTCAATAATGCTAAGCGGGTGTTTTTTTGGCGGCTGGTTTCTTTGCCGGAGCTTTCTTTTTTGCAGCGGGTTTCTTGACCGAAGGTTTTTTGGCGGAGGGTTCTTTTTTCTTGGCCGGGGCTTTTTTGGTCGCGGGTTTTTTCTCGGCAACCGGTTTTTTCCTGGCTGCGCCTTTTTTTACCACTGGCCCTTTTGCTACACGCGCGGCAAGTAGCGCCAAGCCTTCTTCCAGCGTGATTTCTTCCGGTGTCGTGTCTTTGGGCAAGGTGGCGTTGACCTTGCCATGCCGCACGTAGGGGCCGTAGCGACCGCTACAGACATCTACCGGCTTTTGATCATCCGGATGTACGCCGAGTTCGCGCAACACGGTGTTGGAGGTTCTGGCCTCTGCCAGCAAGGCGACGGCGCGATCCATCTGGATAGTGAAGACGCTGTCGCTCTTGGGGACGGATTTGAATTTTCCGTCGTGGCCGATGTAAGGGCCGAAGCGTCCGATGTTGACGATAACTTTTTTGCCAGTCTCGGGATGGTCACCCAATTCTTTGGGCAGTTCCAGCAATTTTAACGCCGCAGCCAGATCGGCGGTTTCCAGCGGCAGTTCTTTAGGCCAGGAAATGCGCTTAGGTTTTTTCTTCGCACCTTCTTCCACTTCGCCAAGCTGGATGTAATAGCCGTAAGGGCCGCGCAATAACAGCACCGGTAGATTGCTGGCCGGATCATTGCCCAACTCCTTGCGCACTTCACCGGCATCGGCTTCTCCTGTGAGATTGCGCGTGTAGTCGCATTCTGGATAGCCGGTGCAGCCGATGAAGCTCCCGCGCTTGCCGAGCCGTTTGTTTAAAGGCTTGCCGCACTTCGGGCAGAGTTCGTCCAGCAATTCCGTGCCGGGACGATCAACATCTTTTTTGTCGCCGATCAGCTTGTTAAAGTCTTTCCAGAATTCGTCCAGCACCGGGATCCAGTCGCGCTTGCCTTCGGAGATTTCGTCCAGCTCGTCCTCCATCTGCGCGGTGAAGCCGTAATCCACGTAGCGCGTGAAATGTTCGGTGAGGAATTTGTTGACGACGCGCCCCACGTCGGTAGGCTGGAAGCGCTTCTTGTCCAACACTGCATACTCGCGTGCCTGTAGCGTAGAGATGATGCTGGCATAAGTGGAAGGACGCCCGATGCCGTGCTCTTCCAGCGTCTTCACCAAGCTGGCTTCTGAAAAGCGCGGCGGGGGCTGGGTGAAATGCTGTTCGCCGAACAGCTTGTCGAGCGGGATGGTTTCACCTTCGGCCAACGGCGGGAGCTTGCTGCTTTCCTCTTCTTCGCTGTCGTCGGTGTCTTCCTGATACACGGCGATGAAGCCGGGAAACACCAGAGTCTGACCGCTGGCGCGGAACAGCGTGTCGTCGCCGCCAAGGCGGATGTCGAGGCTGACGGTGTCGAAACGAGCAGGAGCCATCTGGCATGCCAAGGTGCGCTTCCAGATCATTTCATATAGCCGCGCCTGGTCTATGGTGAGATGAGCGCGCACGCCGTCCGGGGTGCGCGCGATGGAGGTGGGACGCACCGCTTCGTGAGCCTCCTGCGCATTCTTGGCTTTGCTCTTGTAGGTCGGGATCGTATGGGGCAAATAGTCCGCCGCAAAATTTTCCGTGATGTAGCTGCGAATTTCCTGCACCGCTTCCTTGGCCAGCGAGACAGAGTCGGTACGCATGTAGGAAATCAAACCGACGGTTTGACCGCCGATGTCCACGCCTTCATATAACTGCTGCGCGATGCGCATGGTGCGTTCTGAAGTCATGCCGAGTTTGCGCACGGCTTCCTGTTGCAGCGTGGAGGTAGTGAAGGGGGCTGCGGCATAACGCTGCTTGGCGCGCTTTTCCACGCGCACCACTTTGGGCGGCAGCTTGGCCGCATTCAGGTTGTCGAAAATTTTGCGGTACTCCGCTTCGCTGGCTATGCTCAGTTGTTCCAGTTTCTTGCCCTGATACTGGAATAGCTTGGCTGCAAACGGCACACTGTTTTTCTGGCTGTTGAGATGCACCGTCCAATATTCCTGTGAACGGAACGCCTCGATTTCCAGTTCGCGTTCCACTATCAGGCGCAACGCAGGGCTTTGAACGCGACCGGCGGAAAGACCAGGACGGATTTTGCGCCACAGCAACGGCGAAAGGTTGAAGCCCACAAGATAATCCAGCGCGCGCCGCGCCTGCTGTGCATTGACCAGCGGAATGGAAATTTCGCGCGGATGCGCAACGGCTTCTTTCACCGCACTCTGGGTGATTTCATAGAACACAACGCGCTGCATTTTTTTGTTCTTCATACCGCGCTTATTCTTGAGCAACTCAGCGATATGCCAGGCGATGGCCTCTCCTTCGCGATCCGGATCGGGCGCCAGAAAGATGTTGTCCGCAGCGGCGGCGGCCTTGGCAATGGCGTCCACATGTTTGCTGTTGCGCGCGATGGTTTCGTACTGCATGATAAAACCGTTTTCCGTGTCGATCGCACCGGTCTTGGGAACCAAGTCGCGCACGTGACCGTAAGAGGCCAGCACCTCGAAGTCCTTGCCCAGATATTTTTTCAGGGTGACGGCCTTGGCCGGGGATTCAACGATCAGTAAATTGCTCGCCATGAGGTAATATATTTTCCGAAATTAATGTAAGCGGCCGGAATCAGCCGGGGTAAGCAGGTCTTCTACTATCATGGGATCAAGTTCTTCGTGCTGGTTCCACAGCACCAGCAAGGCGATCAGCTTGACCTTGTCCAGCGGCAGGTTTTCGCGGCCAAGCGCGACCGCGCGATCCAGAATCATTTCCCGCTCCACCGGCGTAATCATTTTATTGTGTTCCCAGAACGCCAGGAAACGCAGTCCTTCCAGGCTGATGCGTTTGATTTCCAGCTCGGCATAGCAGCGCGGCCCGCTTTGGTTGATGGTGACGGGATAGTCGGCCTGAGTCAGTTGCTTCAGGCCGGATAGCCAGTCCAGCGCCCGGTGGATATCTTCATCCTCAAACCCCGCCGCGCTTAGCTTGAGGGAGAGTTTGTCGGAATCGGGGTAGCTGCCAGCATAAAAATAACTTTCAAACAAAAACATCAAAATATCAAACATGGCACCCCGAAAAAACAGATTTTAATTTATGCGTTGGTATAGTCCGCCTGGCAAGGTGGCGACGCCGCCTTCCAGTTCAAGTTGCAACAGGATGGCGGATAGCGCATCAATCGTCAAGCCACTACGTTGGCACAAGCTGTCCATATCCACCGGGTCAAAGCCCATATGTTCGAACAGGGGATGGCCTTCCGGCGAGGCTTCTGGCGATGTTGAACCGGTAGCGAAACAGCCCAATTCCTCAAGAATATCTCGTGCGCACTCCACCAGTTTTGCGCCCTGCTTGATCAGGTAATGGCAGCCTTTTGCCTGGGGGGCGTGTATGGAACCGGGGATGGCGAACACTTCGCGTCCCTGCTCTAACGCCATGCGCGCAGTAATCAACGAGCCGCTTTGCAGTGAAGCCTCGACCACCAGGCAACCCAGGCTCAAGCCGCTGATGATGCGGTTGCGGCGCGGGAAATTCGCTGCCAGCGGCGGTGTGCCAAGCGGAAATTCGGAAATCAACGCACCCTCCCTTGCCAATTGGTGCGCCAGTTCGCGGTTGGCGGCGGGGTAAACCTTGTCCACCCCGGTGCCGATCACGGCGATGCTGGAACCCGCGCCGCGCAGACCTCCGCGATGCGCGGCGGCATCGATGCCATGCGCCATGCCGCTGACGATGCATAGCCCAGCTTCGCTTGCCGCCTGCGCAAACGCTTCCGCATTTTTCAGCCCCTGTGCGGAAGCGTTGCGGCTGCCGACGACGGCGAGCGACGAGCGGCTGAGCAATTCGCGCCGACCTTTCACATACAGCAGCAGCGGCGGATCGGAAATATTGAGTAGAGTCTGCGGGTAGTCTGGATCGGCCAACGTGACGACGCAGTTGTTTGGGTCTTCCAACCAAGTCGCGGTGGGCGCTAGCGCGGCTTCGTCCACGCCTTGTGTAATGGCGTCCGCCACGGCGGACTTGACCACCTGTCTCAGGGCATGGGCCGGGGTGGCGAAGATGTGGGCGGGAGTACCGAAGGCTTGCAACAAACGGCGCAACCCCTCATTGCCCAAACCGGATATCTGGTTCAGGGCAAGCCACGACGCAAGCTCCGCGTCCATCGGCATCAGGGAGTCTGGGCTCTGTCCAGCAATTCTACCGGCAGGGAGGTTTGCATTACCAGGGCATAAGAAACTTTGTCGAAAGTACGGAACACGAACAACAGGCCGTAACGCACATCCGGCAGGGTGAGGTCTTTACTCACAATTTCCCCCTTTTGATACAGAGCCAATACATGACCGTCTTCCACTCCATCGCGGAGTCCTTTGTCGATAGTGATTATGGTGTTCCGCCCTGCATGCGAAAGGCCGTCGCCGTTGCCGTAAATTGAAATTACGCGTGCAGTAATCTGTTTTTCCGGTGCATGCGGCACATAATTATTGGCGAATACTCCAGGGGGCTGGACAAGGCGATCACCCTTGGTGATTTCCATGATCCCTCGGGTGATTCTGATGGTACTGATGTCGGCAAATTTTTCGACATCTGCATCACCCAGGTAGATGGATTCATATCCCAATACTTCTTTGCTGTCAGGATCCAGCAGCGTTTTACCGAGGCGATAAATTTGCCAGTGCGTGCCTTTATCCTCGCTCAGGCCCTTCACATAAGCGACATCGCCGTTACCCAAAACGACGTGTTCCTCATAAGTGCCTACTATGACCGGTGCACCGGACAAACCATCTTTTTCGATAACCAGCGGCTGACTGAGGAAGGGCGCGATGTCGGCGACCGGAATGCTGGGGATAGCGCCATGTTCGCTGCCTTCACCGCGCACTTTAGGGGACAGCCTGATGGCGGCAGTGCCGGACGTAGCGGTTGCACTTCCTTCACCAACGCGCAGAGTGCCGGTGGTGCGATCCAACACGATCACATCGCCGGGATAAATCCAGTGCGGGTCTTTAATGGTGTCCTTGTTCATGCCCCATATTTGCGGCCATTTCCAAGGGTCTTTGAAAAACGTGGCGGAAATGTCCCACAGCGTATCTCCTTTCACCACGACGTGGCGATCCGGGGCGTTGTCGCGGATCTCAGGCGCAGCGGCGAGGGCGAAGACAGGCAATAAACAGCAAATCAGCGATATAATAAACTTATGCATGGAAACCCCAGCTGAGTAGAAGAAAGCGCAGCACAATGCTCGCGCGACAGCTTAAATTCTGCATCTAGTCTCTTAAATTAGCAAGCATTTATGGCGATTCTCAAAATATTGCAATACCCGGACAAGCGGCTGCACGCTATTGCCAAGCCTGTGCAGGCGGTGACTGCCGCAACCCGTAAGTTCATTAGCGACATGGCGGAAACCATGTATGCCGCGCCAGGAGTGGGCTTGGCCGCGACGCAGGTTGACGTGCGCGAGCAGATCATCGTACTGGACATTTCCGAAACCCACGACAACCTGCTGGTACTCATCAATCCGGAAATCCTTACCCGCAGCGGCGAAGTCGAGCGCGAGGAAGGCTGTTTGTCGGTTCCCGGCATATATGAAAATGTGCACCGCGCCGAAAGGGTTACTGTACGTGCACTCGATGCGCAGGGCGAGTCTTTCACGCTGGAAGCGGAGGGCTTGTTGGCGACCTGTGTACAGCACGAAATGGATCACCTCATAGGCAAGGTATTTGTCGAATACCTTTCGCAGCTCAAACAATCCCGGATTCGTGCCAAGCTCAAGAAGCATCGCAGCGAGACCATGTAACGGAATGCCCTCTTGAAAATTATTTTTGCAGGCACCCCGCATTTTGCCGCCGCCGCTCTGGAAACATTGCTGGCTCAACGTTTCGCCGTTGTCGCAGTCTTGACCCAACCGGATCGTCCCGCCGGGCGCGGCATGCAACTCACTCCCAGCCCAGTCAAACAGTTGGCCTTGCAACATGGCCTGCCCGTGTTGCAACCGCGCTCGCTGAAAGATGCCGATATCCAGCGCGAACTCGCCGCTTATGCGGCGGACGTGATGGTGGTCGCAGCCTATGGATTAATTCTGCCTCAGGCGGTGTTGCAACTGCCGCGCCTCGGCTGCCTGAACATCCATGCCTCGCTGTTGCCGCGCTGGCGCGGCGCAGCGCCTATTCAGCGCGCCATTCTGGCGGGCGATACCGAAACCGGCATCACCGTCATGCAGATGGATGCGGGCTTGGACACCGGCGATATGTTGTTGAAAAAATCCTGTCCGATTACGGCAGGTGACAACGCGCATACGCTGCTCGATAAACTGGCGGAGTTGGGCGCTACGGCCATCGTTGAAGCGCTACGTTTATTGGAGCAAAACCGGCTGGTGCGTACGCCTCAGGATGCCGTCCTGACGACCTATGCCGCCAAACTAAGCAAGGCCGAAGCACAAATCGATTGGACGGGAAACGCTGTCCACATCGCAAATGCGGTGCGTGCTTACAACCCCTTTCCTGTCGCAACCACCAGCTTCAATGCAACGTCTATCAAGATATGGCAGGCCAGCGCGCGCCCCGATTTGGTCGGCAAACCCGGTACGGTATTGTCTGTGGACAAAGACGGAATTGTTGTGGCGTGCGGTCAAGGTGCGCTGTGTCTGGAAGTCTTGCAACGCCCGAACGCCAAGGCGCTGCCTGCGGCGCAGTTTGTGCAGGGATTTGCGCTGCATCCCGGCGATCAGTTCACTTCGCCCACCTGACATGCACACCACGCAACAAGCTGCAGCCCAAGTGGTCTGCCAGGTATTGGGCGGACGCAACCTGAACCAAGTGTTGAGCGCCGCCTTGCAAGCCGCGCCCGGACTGACGCCGCAACAGCGCGGCGCATTACAGGATTTGAGCTACGGCACATTGCGCTATTACGGCCAACTGGTGCGCGTACTGGAGCAATTGCTGCACAAGCCGGTGCAGGATGAACAGTTGCGCTGTTTGCTGCTGGTTGCGTTGTACCAGTTGCAATACACCAAAGCGGCACCGCATGCGGTGGTGGACTTCGCCGTGCGCGCGGTGCGCAAGCGCAATGGGGCGGCAGGCGGATTGGCTAATGCGGTGCTGCGCAATTTCCTGCGCAAGCGTGAGGGGCTGCTGGCCACCGCCGCCGACAGCGAAGAAGGCCGTTACTCTTATCCGCAATGGTGGATAGATTCGCTCAAGGCGCAATATGGCGAACGCTCCGAAGCCATTCTGTTGGCGGGCAATCAGCATCCGCCGATGACGTTGCGCGTGAACTGTAGTCGCATTACCCCCGCCGACTATCTGGTGAAGCTTTCGCAGCACGACATTCAGGCCAGGCTGATAGCCCCGGATGCCGTTCTGCTGGAGCACCCCATGGCAGTGGACAAGTTGCCGGGATTTTCCGACGGACTGATTTCGGTGCAGGATGCAGGCGCACAATATGCAGCGCGGCTGCTCGATGTGAGCGATGGGATGCGTGTACTGGATGCTTGCGCTGCGCCAGGCGGCAAGAGCACCCATCTGCTGGAACTGGCGCAACTCGACCTGATCGCGCTGGATAAGGATGAGCAACGTCTGGAGCGGGTGCGCGAAAATATGCAGCGCCTGCAACTGTCCGCGCACCTGCAATGCGGCGATGCGGCGCAGCCAGACGATTGGTGGGACGGTCAGCCGTTCCAGCGCATCCTCGCCGATGTGCCCTGCTCCGCTTCCGGCGTGGTGCGCCGCCATCCCGACATAAAGTGGCTGCGCCGTCCGCAGGACATAGACGGATTCGCGCAACAACAACTGCAAATTCTGAATGCGTTGTGGCGGCTACTGACAAGAGATGGTAAATTGCTCTATGCGACCTGTTCTGTCTTTGCGCGGGAGAACCAGCAGGTCATCGCCGAATTTTTGCGGCAACACGATGATGCCCGGCAACTGCCGCTGCCCGCGCCTAATTTAAACGAAGGCCAACTCCTGCCCGATGACCAGCATGACGGTTTCTTTTATGCGTTGCTACACAAACCTGCATAACGGTCATGGCAACTCACTACCTTGAAAGATAAACAGTGATTTGCTATGACCGTTTCCCCCTGATGGAACTCCTAGCCATTCGACTAGGCTGTCCAACGACGCCAGCCAAGTCGCTGGTTATCTCCAGCTCTCCCCCAAAGTGGGAGAGAGGCAATGACTCGCTTCGCGATTTTTGCGTTAACTCATTGCGGGTGGTTTTGCGGACTTTCCTGCTGGCGCTCGCCCTGCTGTGGCTGGGCATTTCCGCCGCCCGCGCCGACGGTATAGAATTGCGCAAGGCGGAAGCGCATTTTTCCGATGACAGCTATCAGCTTTCCGCCAACTTCGACATCAGGTTAAATTTCGTGGTCGAACAAGCGTTGGAACAAGGGGTGCCGCTGTATTTTGTCAGCGAATTCACCTTGACCCACCCGCGCTGGTACTGGCTGGACGAGGTGGTTACGCACAGCGAACAGACCGTCAAGCTGTCCTACAACACTCTGTCGCGCCAGTACCGCATTACACGCGGCGCATTATTTCAGAATTTCGCCAGCTTGGATGACGCGTTACACATCATCGGGCATCCATCAGCCGCCCCTATCCCGGCGGAACTGCTCAAGGGTGGCGGCTATATTTCGGAGAAGTTACTCAAGAAAGATAACAACTATGTCGCGGCAGTGCGCCTGCGTCTGGACATAACACAATTGCCCAAGCCGCTACAGGTCAATGCCCTGACCAGTGACGACTGGAACCTCGATTCAGACTGGTATCGCTGGTTCGTGCGCCCCGATGCGGCTGCACGCAACAAGGACGAATAGGACGTGAAATACCTGGCCTTCGTAAGCACGTTGATAGGCGCTCTGCTGCTTTACCTGCTGACCAGCGCCAGCGCCAACACCGATTTGTTCTCGCGCAATTATTATGTCCTGCTGGCGCTGGCCGGGGCGCTGGCATTGTGCCTCACTCTGCTGGTGGGCTATCAGCTCTGGCAGTTGCGCGGCAAGATCAAGGCGCAGGTATTTGGCGCGAAACTCACCCTTCGCCTGACGTTGTTTTTTACCTTGATTGCGATTTTGCCGGGTTTGTTGGTATACGCCGTGTCGGTACAGTTCCTGAACAAGAGCATCGAATCGTGGTTTGACGTGCGCGTGGAAAAGGCGCTGGAAGGTGGCCTGAATCTGGGGCGCAGCGCGCTGGATAACGGGCTTCAGGAATTAAGCAAGAAAGGGCAGTTCATCGCCCTGCTGCTGGCAGAGCAGGTGCCGGAGCGGCACGCCAGAACGTTGTCCCGCCTGATAGACGAGGGTACGGCGCAGGAAGCGGCGCTGTTCGACAACAACGGCAAGTTGCTGACCTTTGCCAGCAGCAGCCACAAGCCGTCGCCTGAGATGCCGGATGCTGCGATGCTGCGTGAAGTGCACAAACAAGGCGTGTACAGCATCATCGACACCCTGCCCGACAACAGCTTAATGCTACGCGTGCTGGTGCCGGTCAAGCCAGGTCGCCTGTCCCAGGAAACGCGCATTTTGCAATTCACGCAGCCGGTGCCGAAGCAACTTGCCGGCGATGCGGAAACGGTGCAGGAGGTTTACCGAGACTACAAGCAGCTATCGCTATCCCGCCTCGGATTGAAGCGTTTGTATGGCATCACACTCACATTGTCGCTGCTGATCGTGCTGCTTAGCGCGGTGTCGGCGGCCTTTTTTATCAGCAACCGGCTGAGCGAGCCGCTTGCCGCGCTGGCTGAGGGCACGCGCGCGGTGGCGCAGGGCGATTTCACGCACCAGCATCCGGTGCAAAGCAGTGATGAATTGGGCGCGCTGACTGGTTTGTTCAACCAGATGACCTCGCAACTGGCCGATGCGAAAGCCATGAGCGAGCACCAGCAGCTTCAGGTGAAGAACGTCAACTCCTATCTGGAAAGCGTGCTGGCGCACTTGTCATCAGGGGTTCTTGTGGTGGATGAGCAGTTCCGCTTGCGCACCGTTAATGGCAGCGCGGTGCATATCTTGAGTGTATCGCTGCAAGACATGCAGGGCATGCCCTTGCCGGAAGTTGCCGCCCGCCATCCTTTGCTACGGCCTTTCTGCGAAGCGGTGATGCAGGCGTTCGACGAGGCGCCGGGCAACGAATGGCAGCGCCAAATCGAGCGGCTTAGCAAGAATGGCAACCAGATGCTGCTAATGCGCGGCACGCGGCTGGAGACGGCGATGGAAAGCGGCTATGTGGTGGTGTTCGACGATATCACGCATCTGCTGCAAGCTGAACGCCAAGCCGCATGGGGCGAGGTGGCACGACGGCTGGCGCACGAAATCAAAAACCCGCTGATGCCCATCCAGCTTTCTGCGGAGCGGTTGCAGCATAAGTTGAGCGCGAAGCTGGACGAGGAAGATGCGCAATTGTTGCAGCGCGCCACGCAGACCATCGTCAGCCAAGTGTCAGCGATGAAAAACATGGTGATGGAATTTTCCGATTATGCGCGCGCCCCCGCCCCCAAACTGGCGGCATTGGACCTGCATCATTTGTTGCGCGAGGTGCTTGGCTTGTACGAGGCGAACAACAGCCCGATCACCCTGAATCTGGAAGCGACACAGGCCTGGGTGAGGGGCGACGCGACGCGCTTGCGTCAGGTGATCCACAACCTGCTGCAAAACGCACAGGACGAATTGCAGAGCGTAGCCACTCCGAAAATTATCCTGAGCACAGCAGACGACGACGGGGCGCTAAAGCTGTGCGTACAGGATAACGGCAAGGGTTTTCCGGAACATCTGCTGGCACGCGCTTTTGAGCCTTACGTTACGACCAAGTCCAAGGGCACCGGGCTGGGTTTGGCGATCGTGAAAAAAATTGTGGAAGAGCATGGCGGCAGAATCGCCATCGAAAATCTGGCGGAAGGCGGTACGCGGGTGAGTGTCGTTTTACCTTTACTGATGGAGGTCGCCTAATGGCAGCCAAAGAAATTCTGGTAGTGGATGATGAAATAGGGATACGCGAGTTGCTTTCGGAAATCCTGTACGACGAAGGCTATCACGTATCCGTAGCGGAGAACGCCGCGCAGGCGCGCGAGTTCCGTAATCGACTGGCGCCTGACCTGGTGTTGCTGGACATCTGGATGCCGGATACCGATGGCGTTACGCTGCTCAAGGAATGGGTGGCAGAGGGTTTGTTGACCATGCCGGTCATCATGATGTCCGGCCACGGCACCATAGAAACCGCTGTTGAGGCGACGCGCATCGGCGCGGCGGATTTTCTGGAAAAGCCCGTCGCCTTGCAGAAACTGCTCGACACTGTCGCCAAGGCGATCCGGCAGGGCGCACCACGCATACGTCCGGCGGATCATGGCGAAATTGCGGATGCTGCGCCGCAATTCCTGCTGCCTCTCGATCTTCCCCTGCGTGAGGCGCGCGACTTTTTCGATACGTTGTACTTCAATCACCACATGCAAAAAGAGAACGGCAACATGGTTCGCGTAGCGCAGAATGTCGGCTTGGAGCGCACCCACCTGTACCGGAAGTTGAAGCAGCTCAATATCAAGTTTGCAAAAAAGCTTTTGGAAGACGAATAATGCAGGCCGTGGTGACCGACCGCTTTTGTGCAACGTATTTCATGTCACGACATTCTGGTTGGTGCCAGGAGCGGAACTTCAACTTGATATTCCAATTGACTCAGGGCACGATTGGTCAATGACACATTTGCTATATCATCGTTAGGCAATTCGGAGACATATTGATGGGTAAGTACGGAAATGCTGCTGTAATGGCTGTAAAGTTATACCAAGATGGCTTAGCGACGACACCCAACGATGCTTGGGAATCGGCTGTAGTCAATATTTTCCCATCCAGCAAATCAGCTCAGGTGAAGGGTTGCCCTCGCGGTGCATTTCTTGGACTATGCGAAAGTGGAGCAATATCTGGGATTCCACAGGGTAGCTACTGCAGAGCAGAAAAAAATAAAAAATACGCCTTAAAAGCGCTGGGTATTCTTAGAAAAGAACCTCACCTTTCACAAAATGAAGAAACACTCTGGTGCCGCGTGATGGAGGGAGAAAGAAAAATCTCAAACCATCAAATGGATGTCGTTAGTTCAATCTGGAATGCAGGATTTGTTCGTACTTAATCATACGAATATGCTGGACTGCACTGATAAAACATTGCATAGCTATTTGGCTCAATGTTAGGCGCAACACCAATTTCCAATCCTGAAAGGTCATTACTGACATGAAGTTATTCACCATAATCCTCGTCGGCATCCTCATTACAACATCTTCAACTTCGTTTGCTACGGAGACTCAAGATAAAAACACTTCACTGGGTGGCTATAAAAGAATGGGTTCTCTTATAGTCACATGCAAAATCATTCTGCGGCTAGCACTTGCTCGGGCAGAAGGTGGGTTAGAGCAGGACAAACAAAGTGACTATGTTGGATGCATCAAAGATATGAAGGCGTTAGCCAAAGAGAACCTCGACAAGGCACTTCGAAAGGTAAACAAATCGAAGACACAAGAGGCCCTGAAATCCTACCATGTTGCCTTTATCACTGCCCTTGAGGGCATTCGTCCGGGTTCTGACGAGCTGAAAATTAACTACGAACAACGCCAGCAAGCACTACAAGATAAGCTTACTGAGGCTTGGGCCCGTGTTGAGGTCGAGCAATGAGCTTCTGCTTGGGTCGATTGCAGAACTTGATGAATGGCTGCTTCATGGCATCGCACTTACTTGAGATGAAGGCGCTTGATGCCTATATTCTGGCAAAGCTGGTGACCAATGACGATCCGGTGCAGGCGTATCAGGCGGCCTCGCTGATTGAGGGGTGTTGCGCGGCGCGTACTCACTGGATAAGCCCTCGTAAGATCAGTCGGGTTTTGATTTCGCTGATGCCCTGCACCATGCCGGTATAACGGGCTGCAAAGCACTGGCGACGTTCGACCAGAGGTTTAAAAAGTTGGCCGCCAAGTCAAAGCTGAAGCCGCCGGTAATTGCACCAACCGCATGACATAAAAATAAACCAGCCCGATATGTCCTTGTCAACACTGTGGAATCCCAAACCGGACTACCCGGAATTGTGTATTGCCCAAAACAGGGCGGTGCGGCATAATCGCAGTCCACTTTTGAAAGCTGCAACAATTCAACCCGTTCCAGAGATGTCCAGGAGACCCGTGAGAAATGGCTACGACGCGTAATGTAAGACCCCCCAAGTTTAACGACACTACCGGTGCGATCCGCGCTTTGGCAATGGACGCCGTGCAAAAAGCTAACTCTGGTCATCCTGGCGCTCCGATGGGTATGGCGGAAATCGCTGAAGTGCTGTGGAATCACCATCTGCGCCACAATCCGTCTAATCCTAAATGGCCTGACCGTGATCGTTTTGTGCAATCCAACGGCCATGGTTCCATGCTGGTTTATGCCTTGCTGCACCTGACCGGCTATGACCTGCCTATTGAAGAGTTGAAGCGTTTTCGCCAGATGCATTCCAAGACGCCCGGCCATCCCGAATACGGCTATACCGCCGGTGTGGAAACTACTACCGGGCCGCTCGGCCAAGGCATCACCAATGCCGTAGGCATGGCGATGGCTGAAAAATTACTGGCTAACGAATTCAATCGACCCGGTCATGAAATTGTTAATCACCACACCTACGTGTTCATGGGTGACGGCTGCATGATGGAAGGCATCTCGCACGAGTCTTGCGCCTTGGCCGGCACCTGGGGGCTGGGCAAGCTGATTGCTTTCTGGGATGACAACGACATTTCCATCGACGGTCATGTCGGCGGCTGGTTTACCGACAATACGCCCAAGCGCTTCGAGGCTTACGGCTGGCATGTGATTGCCGACGTCGAAGGGCATGATCCCGAAGCACTGAACGCGGCGATCAACGCGGCCAAGGCTGTCACTGACAAGCCCTCGCTGATCTGCTGCAAGACCATCATCGGCTGCGGCTCGCCGAACAAGGAAGGCACGCATGACGTGCATGGTGCGGCACTGGGCGATGCCGAAGTCGCCGCAACACGCGCGCATATCGGCTGGAACTATCCTCCGTTTGAAATCCCCCAGCACGTATACGAGGCATGGGATGGACGCACCCGAGGCGCAGGATTGGAAAAGCTGTGGAACAACAAATTTGCGGAATATCGCGCGGCTTTTCCGGCAGAAGCTGCCGAGTTCGAGCGCCGCACGCTGGGCGATCTGCCAGCCAACTGGGCAGAACATGCCGCAAAAGCGATTGCGCAGATTAATGAAAAAGGCGAAACCATCGCCACACGCAAGGCTTCGCAAAACGCGATCAACGCGCTGATTCCTGCGTTGCCGGAATTCCTTGGCGGTTCTGCTGACCTGACTGGTTCCAATCTGACCAATTGGACTGGCGCACACCATGTGCATGGCAAGAAGCCCGGTAACTACATCAGCTACGGCGTGCGCGAATTCGGCATGTCGGCCATCATGAACGGTATGGCGCTGCACGGCGGCCTGCTGCCGTTCGGCGGCACCTTCCTGATGTTCTCGGAATACTCACGCAACGCACTGCGCATGGCGGCGCTGATGAAGCAGCGCGTGATCTATGTGTTCACCCACGACTCCATTGGTTTAGGAGAGGACGGCCCGACGCACCAGCCAGTCGAGCAGACCACGACCCTGCGCTTCATTCCGAACATGGATGTATGGCGTCCATGCGACACCGTCGAATCCATCGTATCCTGGGTTGCGGCGGTTGAACGCAAGACCGGCCCCTCCTCGCTGATTTTCAGCCGCCAGAATCTGAACTTCCAGAAGCGCGATGCGGCGCAGATCGCCGCTATCCGCAAGGGCGGCTATGTGCTGTCCGACGTCGCCAAAGGCAAGCCGCAGGGCATTATTATTGCCACGGGCTCTGAAGTGGCGCTGGCAATGGACGCGCAAAAAGAATTGGCACAAGACGGTATTCATGTACGCGTGGTGTCGATGCCTTCGACCAATGTGTTTGACCGTCAGGATCAAGCTTACAAAGACAGCGTATTGACTAAGGGTGTCAAACGCGTGGCGGTGGAAGCAGGGGTAACCGGTTTATGGCACAAATATGTCGGGCTGGATGGCGCAGTGGTGGGTATGGATTGCTTTGGCGAGTCCGCTCCGGCTGGTGAACTGTTCAAACACTTCGGCTTTACCGTTGCCAACGTGGTTGCGACAGTGAAAAAAGTTATCGCTTGAGAAAGCTATGTAGGGTGGGCACGTTTTTGTGCCCACGCTGTTCGTCCGCGTGGGCATGAAACCTGCCCACCCTACCAGCCTGTAATACAGCGTTCATTGTCGGGGCGCAAAATGCATTGTGTGCTGACGATCCAAATAATTACTAGTTCAACTTCCAAAGGAGAAAAGCATGGCAATTAAAGTGGGTATCAATGGATTTGGTCGCATCGGACGCATGGTGTTCCGCGCGGTTGCCAAGGACTTCAAAGACATCGAGATCGTTGCCATTAACGATTTGCTTGAGCCAGACTATCTGGCTTACATGCTCAAGTACGATTCCGTGCATGGCCGTTTTAATGGAGATGTCTCAATTGATGGCGGCAACATGGTGGTTAATGGTAAGAAGATCCGCCTGTCCGCTATCAAGAATCCTGCCGAACTGAAATGGAATGAAGTGGGCGCCGACATCGTAATCGACTGCACCGGTTTCTTCCTGACAAAAGAATCTTGCCAAGCACACATCACAGCTGGCGCTAAGAAGGTGGTTCAATCTGCCCCTTCCAAGGACGACACCCCGATGTTTGTGTACGGCGTGAACCACGGCAAATACGCTGGTGAAACCATCGTTTCTGCCGCTTCCTGCACCACCAACTGCTTGGCTCCCGTTGCCAAGGTGCTGAATGATAATTGGGGCATCAAACGCGGCCTGATGACTACAGTGCATGCTGCCACCGCCACCCAGAAGACGGTAGATGGCCCATCTAATAAGGATTGGCGCGGGGGTCGCGGCATTTTGGAAAACATCATCCCCTCTTCCACCGGTGCTGCCAAGGCTGTGGGCAAGGTTATCCCCGAACTGAACAAAAAACTTACCGGCATGGCTTTCCGTGTGCCGACTTCGGACGTGTCCGTAGTCGACCTGACGGTTGAGTTGAACAAGGAAGCCTCCTACGAAGATATATGTAAGGCCATGAAGACAGCTTCCGAAGGTTCGATGAAAGGTGTGCTGGGGTACACCGAAGAAAAGGTGGTTGCCACCGATTTCCGTGGCATGAGCGCCCCGTCGGTGTTTGATGCCGATGCAGGCATCGCCCTGGATAGCACATTCGTCAAAGTTGTGGCCTGGTATGACAACGAGTATGGGTACACTTGCAATATGTTGCGCTTGGTGCAACACGTCGCAAAATAAAAATGTAGGGTGGGTTTAACAAAGTCACGCGATTCTCTACGCGGCAAGCCGCGTGAGAAATCGTCAGAGCGTAGCGTAACCCACCATTTTGTTTGGCGGGTTATGCCACCAGACCTACATTTAGTGAGTTGTAAGGCATGGGTTCGCCCATCCCTTACACTTTACTTTTCAGGAGAGAAATTATGTCTGTTATCAAAATGACCGATCTGGATCTCAAGGGCAAGCGCGTCTTGATTCGTTCTGATCTCAACGTGCCTGTCAAAGACGGCAAGGTGACGTCCGATGCGCGTATTACCGCTTCAATGGCGACCATTAATTTCGCACTGAAAGCGGGTGCGCGGGTAATGGTGACATCTCACCTGGGGCGTCCGGAAGAAGGCGTGTATTCCGAAGAAAACTCGCTCAAGCCAGTAGCAGATGTTATCGCCGCCAAGCTGGGCAAGCCGGTACGTCTGATTAAGGATTGGGTGAATGGCGGTTTCGAAGTTGCCGGGGGCGAATTGGTGTTGCTGGAAAATTGCCGTTTCAACAAGGGCGAAAAAAAGAACGTGGATGAAACCGCGAAGAAATACGCCGCGTTGTGCGATGTGTTCGTGATGGACGCTTTCGGCACCGCGCATCGCGCCGAGGCTTCAACTCATGGCGTAGCGAAGTATGCACCGGTAGCGGCAGCAGGCATTTTGCTTACCGAAGAATTGGCTGCGTTGACCAAGGCTCTGCTTAGTCCGGCGCGCCCGATGGTGGCTATCGTCGGCGGTTCCAAGGTTTCTACCAAGCTGACGGTGCTGGAATCGTTATCGGAAAAATGTGAACAATTGGTGGTCGGCGGTGGCATTGCCAATACCTTCCTCAAGGCTGCGGGCAAGAATGTCGGCAAGTCACTGTGCGAAGACGACCTGGTGCCTACCGCTCAGGCGCTGATGAAAAAAATGTCTGCGCGTGGCGCAACCATTCCCATTGCGACCGACGTGGTGGTGGGCAAGAAATTCGACGCCAACGAACCGGCGGTGCAGAAGAGCGCCAATGACGTAGCCGACGACGACATGATTTTTGACATCGGCCCGAAGTCGGCCCAGGAACTCGCCGACATCATCATGAAGGCTGGTACGGTGGTGTGGAACGGCCCGGTTGGTGTGTTCGAGTTTGACCAATTCGGCGCAGGCACCAAGACCATCGCCATGGCGATCGCCAATACCAAGGCATTTACCCTGGCCGGCGGCGGCGACACCATTGCGGCGATTCAGAAATACGATATCTATGACAAAGTGTCCTACATTTCTACCGCTGGCGGTGCGTTTCTGGAATTCCTCGAAGGCAAGACATTGCCCGCTGTCGAGATTCTGGAACAACGTGCCGCAAAATAACCGGACATCAGAAAATCATGTTGCGTAGAACAAAAATTGTTGCAACCTTGGGGCCTGCCTCCAGCGAACCCAAAGTGCTGGAGGAAATGATCCGCGCCGGTGTGGATGTGGTGCGCATGAATTTCTCGCACGGCTCAGCGCAAGACCACATGGCGCGCGCCGATAAGGTGCGTGCTGCTGCCGCTGCTTGTGGTCGCACCGTAGGCATTCTGGCTGACCTGCAAGGCCCCAAGATACGTGTGCGCAAATTCGAGAATGACAAGATCATCCTGAACAAGGGCGATACTTTCATCCTGGACGCCGCATGGGATGCGCTCGGCAACCAGGAACGCGTCGGGCTGGATTACAAGGAACTGCCCAATGATGTAAGCAGCGGCTCGGTGCTTTTGCTGAATGACGGCATGCTGGAATTCGACGTGGTTGAGGTCAAGGGTGCAGAAATCATTTGCAAGGTGGTGCGCGGCGGCGTTCTGTCCAACAACAAGGGCATCAACCGTAAAGGCGGCGGCTTGACCGCGCCAGCTCTGACCGACAAAGACAAGGAAGACATCAAGACGGCAGCGCTAATCAAGGCCGACTTCCTGGCGGTATCTTTTCCGCGTTCGGCTGACGATATGAAACTGGCACGCGAGTTAATGCACGAGGCAGGTGGTAAGAGCCTGCTGATGGCCAAGATCGAGCGTGCCGAAGCCATTGCCGTGTTGAGTGAAGTTATTGACGCATCGGACGCGATCATGGTGGCGCGCGGCGATTTGTCAGTGGAAGTGGGCGATGCTGCAGTGCCGGGTTTGCAAAAGCGCATGATTAAAATGGCGCGAGCCAAAAACAAACTGGTCATCACCGCCACGCAGATGATGGAATCCATGATCACCAATCCGATTCCCACCCGCGCAGAAGTATCGGACGTGGCGAATGCGGTGCTGGACGGCACCGATGCGGTGATGCTGTCGGCAGAAACTGCTGTCGGCGATTATCCTGTCGAGACCATACAAGCCATGGCGCGTGTTTGCCTCCAAGCCGAAACAGAACTCGAAGAAAGTGCTCTGGATCACCGCCAGTTGCTGACCAAGTTCACACGGGTTGACCAGTCCATCGCCATGTCTGCCTTGTATGCCGCATCCCATTTTAAAGTGAAGGCGATTGTAGCGTTGACCCAATCCGGCTCAACCGCATTGTGGATGTCGCGCATGAATGCGGCGGTTCCAATTTTCGCGCTGACGCCGACCAAGGCCACCTTGACAAAAGTCACCCTGTTTAGTGGGGTGCATCCGATAGCGTTCCATCCAAGTTCCAAGGATCCATCGGCCACCTTGCGGGAAGCGGAAGAGGAATTGGTAAAATCGGGTTTAGTGGAAGATGGCGACTTGATGGTGTTGACCATAGGCGAAGCCATCGGTAAAAGCGGCCACACGAATACGATGAAAATCGTACGTGTGGGTGACCACAAGATTTAAGAATAAAAAACAGACGTAAGAAAAACAAAAGTTGGAAGACGTAAGTCGTAAGACTTAAGCAAAACCGCTAGGTTGCTTTTCAACTTCCAACTTACGTCTTACGACTAACAACTGTCTTTGTAACTGAATTTTTATTAGCTAAGAGGAAAAGAAAATGGCTCTCGTATCGTTACGTCAATTGCTGGATCATGCGGCGGAAAATGGCTATGGATTGCCTGCGTTCAACGTCAACAACCTGGAACAGGTCAAGGCGATCATGGAAGCGGCGGACGAAACCAATAGCCCGGTAATCATGCAAGGCTCTGCCGGTGCACGCAAATACGCGGGCGAAGCGTTCCTGCGCCACCTGATCGAAGCCGCTGTGGAAATGTACCCGCACATTCCTGTGGTGATGCATCAGGATCACGGCGCATCCCCGTCCATCTGTATTCAGGCCATCCGATCCGGTTTTTCCAGCGTGATGATGGACGGCTCGCTGAAGGAAGATGCCAAGACACCATCCTCATTCGAATACAACGTGGACGTTACCCGTCGCGTGGTGGAAATGTCCCATGCAGTGGGCGTTTCCGTAGAGGGTGAATTGGGTTGCCTGGGTTCTTTGGAGTCCGGCATGGGCGAGAAGGAAGACGGCCATGGTGCAGAAGGCAAGCTGGATCACTCACAGCTATTGACCGATCCAGAAGAAGCCGCTGAGTTCGTGCGGCAAACCGGCGTGGATGCATTGGCCATCGCCATTGGCACTTCGCACGGCGCATACAAATTCACCCGCCCACCTACCGGCGAAACCTTGGCAATTAGCCGCATCAAGGAAATCCATGCGCGCATTCCCAACACCCACCTGGTGATGCACGGCTCATCGAGCGTGCCGCAGGAGTGGTTGAAAATCATCAACGAATTCGGCGGTGCGATGGGCGAGACCTACGGTGTGCCGGTCGAAGAAATTGTCGAAGGCATCAAACACGGCGTGCGCAAGGTGAATATCGATACCGACCTGCGCATGGCTTCCACCGGGGCGACCCGCCGCTATCTGGCGCAAAACCCCAAGGATTTCGACCCGCGCAAATTCCTCGCCGCCACCACCAAGGCGATGAAGGAAATCTGCAAGGCGCGTTACGAAGCTTTCGGTTGCGCCGGACAAGCCGCGAAAGTCAAGCCGATCTCGCTGGACGCCATGGCAACCCGCTACAGCAAGGGCGAACTGAACGCCATCGTCAAGTAATTCGAAAAAATACTGGGCGGGAACGACCTTTAGGAGGCGATAGAACTTCGCAACTTGGAGGCCGTTTTTATAAGATGGGTTGTTTAGTTTTTTTTGCGCTGATGGACGGAGCGGCCAGCCGTTCCGCTTCGGTCAGCAAGAATAATTTGAATGCCTGTGCCGCAGTGGACAGGCGTTTATTTTGGCGGTGCACGATGTACCAGTGACGTACTACGGGAAAATGTTCCACATTGAGCACAACCAGGCGTCCGGTCTCCAATTCCAGTTCGGCGCTGTGCAGCGAGAGAATGCCCAGCCCCATGCCCGCCTGCACGGCCTGCTTGATGGCTTCATTGGTGCCCATTTCCATCCCGGCACGAAACTGGATGCCGTGCTCGGCGAAGACACGTTCCATTGAGCTGCGCGTCCCGGAACCTTGTTCGCGCACCAGAAAGCTCTCCTGCTCAAGCCGTTGCAGCTTGACGCGTTTGAGCTTGCATAGCGGGTGGTTGGGTGGCGCGATGACCACCAGCGGATTTTTCATGAACGATTGCGCCAGCATCTCGGCTCCTTCCTGAGGCTGGCCCATGATGGCAATATCGCTGCTGTTTTCGGCAAGCTGCTTGAGTACGGCATCGCGGTTGGCAACATGCAGACTAATTTGGATTTTTGGATGTAGCTGGCAGAATTTTGCCAGCAATTGCGGCATGAAATAGTTGGCGGTACTGACTACCGAAATATTCAGATGCCCGTGCTCCAGCCCTTTCATTTCGGCGAACACCGCTTCCAACTCCTGTAATTGTTGTGAAATGGTGCGGCTGTAATGTAGCATCTCACGCCCGGCTTCGGTCAGGTGGATTCGCTTGCCGACCTGCTCGAACAGCGGCAGGCCGACGCCCTGCTCCAGTTGCTTGATCTGCATGGAGATGGCGGGCTGCGACAGATATAGCTCCTTGGCCGCGCGCGAGTGGCTCAAGAGCCGCGCGACGGACTCGAATACTTGCAGTTGTCTCAAGGTGACATGGAACATGATCTGGATATTTTACATCAAACCATAAGCAATGCTTATAGATTTAATAAAAAAGTCTGACTATTATTTATAGTTTAACGGCCTTATAGTTGCATCCATCAGAATTAAATTGTTAATCAACTTAACCAACGGGAGAGTTACAAATGGATCAATCGAATCGTTATTCCAACCTTGACCTCAAGGAAGCCGACCTGATCAAGGGTGGCAAGCACATTCTGGTAGCTTACAAGATGAAGCCCAAGGGCGACCTTGGCTATCTGGAAGCCGCTGCCCACTTTGCCGCCGAATCTTCCACCGGCACCAACGTGGAAGTGAGCACCACCGACGATTTCACCAAGGGTGTGGACGCGCTGGTTTACTACATCGACGAAGCCACCGAAGATATGCGTATCGCGTATCCGCTGGAACTGTTCGATCGCAACGTGATCGACGGACGAATGATGCTGGTGTCTTTCCTGACGCTGGCCATCGGTAACAACCAGGGAATGGGCGACATCGAACACGCCAAGATGATCGACTTCTATGTGCCTGAGCGCGCCGTCCAGTTGTTCGACGGCCCGGCCAAGGATATCTCCGATTTGTGGCGTATTCTGGGTCGCCCGATTGTAAATGGCGGCTACATCTCCGGCACCATCATCAAGCCCAAGCTGGGTCTGCGTCCCGAGCCGTTCGCCAACGCAGCCTACCAATTCTGGCTGGGCGGCGACTTCATCAAAAACGACGAGCCACAAGGCAATCAGGTGTTCTGCCCATTGAAGAAAGTATTGCCCTTGGTCTATGACGCGCTGAAACGTGCGCAGGACGAAACCGGCCAAGCCAAGCTGTTCTCCATGAACATCACCGCCGACGACCACTATGAAATGTGCGCTCGCGCCGACTTCGCGCTGGAAACCTTCGGTCCGGATGCAGACAAGGTAGCATTCCTGGTGGACGGCTACGTCGGCGGCCCCGGCATGGTGACGACTGCCCGTCGCCAGTATCCCGGCCAGTACCTGCACTACCACCGCGCCGGTCACGGCGCCGTGACTTCGCCTTCTGCCAAGCGCGGCTACACCGCCTTCGTGCTGGCCAAGATGAGCCGTCTGCAAGGTGCCTCCGGCATCCACGTCGGCACCATGGGCTACGGCAAGATGGAAGGCGAAGGCGACGACAAGATCATCGCTTACATGATCGAGCGCGACGAATGCCAAGGTCCGGTCTATTTCCAGAAGTGGTACGGCATGAAACCCACCACCCCGATCATCTCTGGCGGCATGAACGCGTTGCGTTTGCCAGGCTTCTTCGAGAACCTCGGCCACGGCAACGTGATCAACACCGCAGGCGGCGGCTCCTACGGCCACATCGACAGCCCAGCAGCCGGTGCGATCTCATTGCGCCAGTCGTATGAATGCTGGAAGGCCGGGGCTGATCCGATTGAGTTCGCCAAAGAGCATAAGGAATTTGCCCGCGCATTTGAATCCTTCCCTAAGGATGCGGATAAGATATTTCCGGGGTGGAGACAGAAGTTGGGTGTACACAAGTAATATTTGTCGCTCAGGTTTTATCAGTAAAAATCCCCTGCCGTTTCTGGCAGGGGATTTTTGTTTTGGGTAACCACTTCACCGTTCGTGGTGAGCTGGTCGAACCACTTACCTAAAATCAAATTCGCCGGTGGCAGACCGGCATCCGGGCTTCTACTACGAGTGGGGCAGCAAAATAAAAAATCATTGCAATAGGTAGGACTAGGTGCTATAAATATACATGCCAAAAAGAACGTTAACCTCGCCACGAGTTTTCAAGACCTCATGGTTTGCCAAGGCGGCCAGGAAAACCAATATCAGCGATTCTGATCTCTGCACCGCCATTAGACAGGTTATGCAGGGCAAAGCTGATGATTTGGGCGGTGGCGTATTCAAGAAACGTCTGAATGATAATATGCACCGCTCTATCATCCTTGCCAAAGGCAGGCATTATTGGGTGTACGAGTACCTGTTCGCCAAGAAGGATCGAGACAACATCGAGGCTGACGAACTCTCAGCCTTTCGTGATTTGGCAAAGGGATATGCGGGACTTACAGACGAACAGATAGCCAGACTGATGCAGAACCGGCAGCTTGAGGAGATATGCAATGACGACAAAACGCAAATACAAGAGTGATGCTTTCGAGGCAATTCATTCCTCGGCCAGCGCCTTGCTGGAAGTTGGCGCAATCGACAAGACTACGATGCGCCAGTTTGACGATGCGTGCTTACTCGCCCCCCATCCGTTTGAACCGAAGCAGATCAAGCAGCTTCGGGAAATCAACCGTGTCAGCCAGCCGGTGTTCGCCCGCTATATGAATACCAGCGAATCGACAGTGCAAAAATGGGAAGCCGGTACAAAGCGTCCCAGTGGAATGGCTCTCAAATTACTTGTTGTAATCGAAAAGCATGGCTTGAAGGTGCTCGCCTAAATCTCCTCTTGCTTGCGGCTGTTCGGGGCGGAATGCAAAGGAAATAAATCCATGAGCAAGAAAACGCAGCGTAGCGGTTTTTCAGAGACGGCTAATGCTGGCGCAGGCCAGCGTTATGCCGTAACTAAAATCAAAAACACGGATGAACCCATCGGCGCTGTGAAAGTGGTTGCAGACTTTTTGCCTTCACCGGAATAGCTGGCTTTCAAGGAAGAATCAACCAAGGTAACCCTCTCCTTGAGCAAAGCCAGTGTAGAGTTTTTCAAGAAAGAAGCAGCACGCCAGAACACGCAATATCAGCGCATGATACGCAAGCTGCTGGATGTTTATGCCGAAGCACATACGGGTGGCTCTGCCAAGTCGGCGCGACGTTAACCAGCATGGTGAAGAATAAAATGTACCCGGTACATCTAGGAGAAATTTTGTGTGAAGAATACCTCGCGCCTATGGGTATGTGCATTCATGCGTTGTTGCAGGCGCTGCGCGTACCTGCCACGCGGCTGCACGAAATCGTTAAAGAACGTCGCTTGGTCACCCATGATACCGCCCTGCGACTGGCACGTTACTTTGACACCGATGCGCAGTCCTGGCTGAACCTGCAACTGAACAATGATTTGAAAATTGCCGAGGTTGAGTGAAGGAACACATTGAGCACGAAGTGGAAAAGATGGAGGCGCAGAATGCGCCAATCACGGTCAGAATACCCGACGCTTTTCTATCTGCCACACGTAGAAGCGGAATAATAAGGAGTAGATAATGGACGCCACGCAAGCGCTGAAAGACACCGAGAACTCGTTAAGGGATTTCATTGCTTTTATTCTAAGCGGTAACTTGGGCGCCGACTGGGAACAAAAGTGTGGCGTCACCGAAGATAGACTTAACAAATGGAAGGAACGCAAGGAGTCTGAGAATAAGAGGCAGGAATCTGGCGTGAGAGATGAGCGGTTAATTTACTATGCCGACTTTTACGATCTTAAGACTATTCTCAAGAAGCACTGGGGGCTGTTTTCTAGCGCATTTGGCGATCTTAAAACATTCGAAGTTTTACTGTGCGAACTCGAAAAGCTCAGAGACCCAGACGCACACAGAAGAGAACTACTTCCGCATCAAAAGAATTTGATACTTGGGGTGTCCGGAGAAATAAGGACAAAGATTGCACGATATAGAAGTACCCAAGATACCGCTGACTCTTACTACCCGCGCATAGAATTTGCTGCTGATAACTTAGGCAGTAGTTGGAAAATTGGAGATGGTAGCATGGTTTCTGCGGGCAAGAAATTGCGGCCTGGAGATATACTGGAACTTGTTGTAACTGCATCTGATCCTTTGGAAGAACCACTACAATTCCAATGTACTTTTAATCAGGGTTGCCCTGACTTTAGTGGAAAATGGACAAAAGAAAATTCATTTACTTTTGAAGTAAAGAACAATCACGTAGGAAAATTGGTTTTTGCAGCAATCTCTATCAGAAGTGGCAGGGAGTTCCATGCGTCTGGAACTCATGATGACGACGTTATGTTTACATATGAGGTTTTGCCCCCTAAATAATTGCTAACCATCAACAATTACCGTTAACCATTTGCCCCAAACATCATCCTCTTCGCCACAAATCTCTTCGCAAACGGCAAACAATCCAGCGCACTCAACGCCGCAGCACGCCCTGCGCTGACCAGCGGCAAATCGTTGGAGAAAAGCCGCACCAAGCCATCGGTAAATCTTATCCCCGCCTCGCGGTCGGTGCGACGCTGGCTGCGATAGGCGGCAAGCATCGTATCCGTGCCTAACGCCTCCAGTGCTGCATTCAAAATTTCCTGTGCCAGTTCCCACGCATCGCGCAGCCCCATGTTGAAGCCTTGCCCGGCCACCGGATGCATGGTCTGCGCGGCGTTGCCAAGCAGCACGGTGTGCGGCATCGGAAAAAGATTCGGAGCGCGTTTCAGACCAAGAGGGAAGCAGGTACGTTTACCTACCGTTAAAAATTCTCCGACGCGATCACCGAAGTGGCGCTGGAGTTCGCCCAGGAATTTCGCGTCATTCCACGCCAGCATTTCCTGAGCGAGTTGATGCGGTGCAGTCCATACCAGTTCATATCCAGTTTGGAAAGGCAGCAGCGCCACTGGCCCTTGTGCGGTGAAACGTTCGTAGGCCATATTGGCTTGCGGCAAACTGCAAGTGAGATGGGTGATGAGCGCGCTTTGGCCGTAGTCGCGGACTTCCGGCGGGTATTGTTGCGCTAATAATTTTCCGCCATCGGCAACCACAGCAAGGCGTGTGTGCAGGGTTTGTTCCACGCCGTCCTTTTGGTATTCAATGGTGGCGCTGCCAGCCTCCCCTTGCAGTTGGGTTACACTCGCGCCGTAATTCGCGGTGATGCTGCTGTGCTGCAATGCCTCATCCAGCGCGTCTTGCAGTACGGGGTAGGGCAGCACGTAGCCGAGTTCCGGCACTTTCAGTTCGGCGGCGCGCAGCAGGGCACGTCCCATACTTTGACGCTGAGAAATGTGGATGGTGCGGATGGATGAAACATCGCTCAGCGCCTTCCAGATGCCGATGCGTTCCAGCAACAAACGGCTGCCATAAGACAGAGCAAGAGCGCGTGCATCGTTGCTGGCAGTATTCCCCGGACGCGCTTCCAGTACACATATCTTCAAACCGCTGTCGCGCAACGCAAGTGCCAGCGAAGCTCCAACGGGGCCGCCGCCGATGATGGCGATGTCGCAGTTTGTTGTGTTGTTCATGTAAACCTCAAAACAATTCACCACAGAGACACAGAGGCACAGAGAAAGACAAACCAAAAACTGGTTTGAAAATGCTGAACCGATACAGAATGTAATGGGATGTAGGCATTTTGGTTTTCTCTAAGATGTTCTCTGTGTCTCTGTGTCTCTGTGGTGGAGGTTGTTCATCAATTCTTCAATCGCCGCCACCGTCTTCGGGGCGGCTTCGGTCAGCACTTCGCAGCCTTGCTCCGTGATGACTACATTGTCTTCGATGCGGATGCCGATGTTCCACAAGGCTTGCGGCACGTCGTCCGCCGGGCGGATGTAACAGCCGGGTTCAACGGTAAAGGCCATACCGGGTTGCAGCGAGCGCCACTCGCCTTCCACCTTGTAAGCGCCGACATCATGTACGTCCATGCCTAGCCAGTGTCCGGTACGGTGCATATAGAAGCGCTTGTAGCTTTCGCTGTCCAGCACGGCATCCAGACTACCGCTGCACAGCTTGAGGTCGATCAGTCCCTGCGCGATCACGCGCAGCGCGGCATCGTGCGGATCGTTCCAGTGGTTGCCGGTACGTGCTACGGCGATGGCGGCGGCTTGTGCGGCCAGCACCATTTCGTACACATCTTTTTGTGCGGGGCTGAATTTGCCGTTGACCGGAAAGGTGCGCGTAATATCGGCGGCATAGCCGTCCATTTCGCAGGCCGCGTCGATCAGCAGCAAGTCGCCATCCTTGAGTACGGCATCGTTGCCGACGTAATGCAGCACGCAGGCATTGGCTCCGCCCGCGACGATGCTGGTGTAGGCGGGTGCTTGTGCACCGCTCTTGCGGAACTCGTGCAGCAGCTCCGCTTCGACTTCATATTCCATCATGCCGGGTTTGGTAGTGCGCATGGCACGGATGTGCGCGGCGCTGGAAATGCTTGCGGCGCGGCGCATGGTGGCGAGTTCGTCGGCATCCTTGAACAGGCGCATCTCGTCCAGCAAGACGCGTACATCGTGAATCTCGTTCGGCGCGCTGATGCCGCTGCGCGCTTTTTCCTGCACGCGGCTACGCAGGCCGAGCAGCCGCGTATCCCATGCCACATCATGACCGACGGGATGAAACAGCGCGAGCTGATTGCCCATCAGTTCAACCAGTTTTTCATCCAGTTGCGCGATGGGGAAGGCGTCATCGAAACCGAAGGTGATTTTTGCCGCATCGGGACCATGGCGGAAGCCGTCCCAGATTTCACGTTCCATATTTTTTTCGCGACAAAACAAAATGGCCTGTGGGGCATCGCCCGCCACCAACACCAGAACGGCTTCCGGCTCGTCGAAGCCGGTAAGATAATGGAAATGGCTGTTGAAACGGTAGGAATAGTGCGCGTCCCCGTTGCGCACGACCTCCGGCGCAGTGGGTATCACGGCGATGCCGCGCCCCATCTGGCTGATGAGACGGGCGCGGCGGCTGGCAAATATATTGGGATTAGTCATGGCTGACATTTTGCGACGCGCGCAACTCCTTGTCGAGTTCTTCCAAGCGTTGCGGCGTACCGACATCCACCCAGCGCCCGGTGAAATGCTCGCCACTAACCTTGCCCAGCGCGATTTGCGCCCGTAACAGGGGGGCGAGTGGTGCCTTGGTTCCACGTGCAATGTTGGCAAATAGGGCGGGCTGATAGAGGCCGATACCGCTGAAGGTTAACTTCGAGTCGTTAGTCGTTAGTCGCGGGTCGTTAGTTGGCAGTAGGCACCCATCGTGCAGATGGAAATCTCCGTGGGGGTGCTGTGCGGGGTTGTTGACCAGCACAAGATGCGCGGCATCGCCGCGCCCCTGAAGCGCCGCCGCACGCTCGGGCAGATGCGTGAAATCGTAGTCGCAGTAGATGTCGCCGTTGACGACGGCGAACGGTTCATCACCCAGCATAGGCAGGGCGTAGGCAATGCCGCCTGCTGTTTCCAGCGCTGTTCCTTCGGGTGAGTAGCGTATCTGCGCGCCGAACTGGCTGCCGTCGCCCAAGGCGGCTTCAATCTGTGCGCCAAGATGCGCGTGATTGATGATGATCTCGGTGATGCCTGCGCGCACCAGCCTTTCGATGTGCCACACGATCAGCGGCTTGCCGCCAGCCATCAGCAAAGGCTTGGGTATGTGGTCGGTAAGCGGGCGCATCCGTTCACCACGACCTGCCGCGAGAACCATCGCGCGTAACTTTGCCATCAGGGTTCGCTCAAGAAGGTAATTTGCGGAAGATTGAAATCAGGATTCTGCTGGCGCGCAGCGGTATGGTTCTTTTCAATGAACGTTCTTGCACGCGCTAGGTCGTCGACCCGAAACAGGAATTGAACTTCATCGGAAATATCCGCATTCTGCCAAATATGTTGCAGGAACATGCCTTGTTCGGCATGGATAGGGGCATGCCCCTGCAACATGGTTTTTACCGCCGCGTAATCAACGCCGGACAGTCTTGCCAACATGTAGTCCATATGCCCTCCCTGGATTTCATTCAGAATGTAAACCCGACTTCCGGCTTCTTTTGCTCCAGCACATCCAGCAGATTGAGCAACGGTTTGAGGTCGATGTAGCGCGCACAGGCGCGCCGCAGGTAGTCCATTACCAGCGGCATGTCTTTCAGATATCCTTCCTTACCGTCGCGGTGATACAGGCGCGCAAAGATGCCCAGCACCTTGATGTGGCGCTGTACGCCCATCCATTCGTAGTCGCGGTACAGGTCGGCAAAATCCTGATGCATCGGCAACCCGGCCTTGCGCGCCTTTTCCCAATAACGGATAAGCCAGTCAATGACTTGCTCTTCTTCCCAGCGGATGTAGGCATCCTTGAACAGCGAGGCGAGGTCGTAGGTGATAGGGCCGTACACAGCGTCCTGAAAATCCAGGATGCCGGGGTTGTAAAGAAATTCGCGTAGCGATTCGTTCGTCCCTTCCCCCACCGGGAAAAGGTTAGGATGAGGGAAACGGGCATGCCCGTTGGGTTCCGTCACCATCAAATTACGCGAATGGTAGTCGCGATGTACATACACGCGCGGCTGTGCGAGGTTGTTCTGGATGATGCGCTGAAATACTGTTTCCAGTTTGGCGCTTTGTTTCTCGTCCAGTGTGTAGTTGAGGTGTCTGGCGATATACCACTCGGGGAACAGGTTTAGTTCACGCCGCAACAGGGCTTCGTCGTAAAGTGGCAATTCATTTTCGCGGCTGGCGAGTTGAATGCGGATCAGCGCATCGGTGGCAGCACCATAAAGTTCGCGCGCATTGTCGGAATTTTCTTCGAGCGCCTGCAAATACGTGGTGTTGCCCAGGTCGGACAGCAGCAGGAAGCCCTGTTCCAGATCCTGCGCGTAAACATGCGGCACATGCGTTCCGGCATCCTCGAACAACTTGCCAATGTGAAGGAACGGGCGGCAGTTCTCATGCTGTGGCGGAGCGTCCATCACAATGCGCGTCTGGCCATCTGCAAAGGTTACACGGAAGTAGCGACGGAAGCTGGCATCGGCGGAGGCGGGCGCGAGATCGAACGGGGAGTCGGGGAATTGGCCGTGGAGCCATTTGCTAAGTTCTTGTAAGCGTTGCATGGCAGGTTCTTGACGAGTTAGGTTTCGGGATTGCTTTAATCTTGAATGTGTGAGATTTTAACACCTTAATTTGCCAATCCCGCACCATGCGCTTTCGTCTCAATCCCGTTGCGTTTTCCCTACTCTGCGTTTTTGCTCCGCTGGCCTATGCCGGGGAAGGTGATGAGTTGACGCTGAAATTAGATCGCACTTTCATGAATGCGCCGAAAAATCGTCCGGGGGAAAATCAGGAAGAAACACCGATCTTCATTTCGGCACAACGGATAGAAGGCAAGAAAGACACCCAGATCGAGGCCATCGGCGAGGCCGAGTTGCGCAAGCGTGGAGAGGTTATATATGCCGACCACATGTTGTATTTGCTAGACAGCAAAGACGTGTCGGCCGACGGTGCTGTGCGCATAGAGCAAGGCAACAATGTGCTTCAGGGGCCGCATCTCAAGCTCAATCTGGATACCAATATTGGAGACATGACGCAACCTGCATTCGAATTCGGCGACACCCATGCGCACGGCACCGCAGACAACCTGCATCTGGCAGGCAAGCAGGAATATATCTTGCGCGATGCAACTTACACTACCTGCCCGGCGAATCAGGATGACTGGCTGCTGAAAGTAAGAGAGCTGGAGATAGACCAAAACAGCCAGATGGGGGTGGCGCACGACGCGCATATAGAGTTTATGGGCGTGCCCATCCTGTACACGCCGTGGATGGACTTCGCACTTAACAGCCAGCGCAAATCAGGTTTTCTCGCCCCGGAGTATGGCCAAACATCCAGCGGCGGTAGCCAACTGGCCCTGCCCTATTACTGGAACATTGCACCCAACCGCGACGACACGTTCGTGCCGCAAATAATGGCCAAGCGCGGCATTATGCTCAACAACGAGTTTCGTTATTTGGAACCGACTTATTCCGGCATAGCAAATCTGGACGTGTTGCCTGGGGATCATCTTTACGGCAACACCCGTTCGCTCCTGACTTTAACCCACAAAGAAAATTTCGGCAGTGGGCTGAACGGTTCGATAGATTTTAGCCGCGCTTCAGACGATGCTTATTTCCGCGATTTGTCTAACTCGATAAACGTTACTTCGCAAACCGAGCTGTTGCGCCAAGGTGTACTGGCGTATTCAGGAGGCTGGTGGAATGCCGCAACGGTGGTGCAGAGTTTCCAGACCTTGCAGGATCCGCTCGCGCCAGTGACGCCGCCATACAACAGTCTCCCGCAAGTTACTGTGGGGGCGCAGCGTATGATAGACAACGAGAATGTAACATTCGCCGGGCAATACTCGGATTTTCGCCATCCCACCTTGGTTAACGGGCAGCGTCTGGTGCTAAATCCCAGCGTGAGCTATCCGCTGGTTGCCCAGCCCGCGTTTTATCTGACTCCAAAAATCGGGCTGCACTACACCGATTACACGATGGGTGTAAACAATGTGTCAGATCTGCCTAATGCCTCGCGCACTTTGCCAATTATTAGCGTGGACAGCGGCATGACGATGGAGCGTGACTTGGGTCTGGGTGGGAAGGATTTTGTTCAAACGCTGGAGCCGCGCGCATATTATGTGTATATCCCCTATCGTGACCAGAGCCAGTTGCCGAATTTCGACTCGGCGCAGCCCGACTTCAGCTTTGCCCAACTGTTCACCGAAAACCGATTCTTGGGCAGTGACCGCATCGGCGATGCCAACCAGGTGACGCTGGCTCTCACGTCGCGCCTACTTCAGCCGGACACCGGCGCGGAGCAGATGCGCGTGGCCATCGGCGAGCGCTTCAGCGCGAATACGCCACAGGTGACTCTGCCACCAGTGATCCAGCCGGTGATTCCGGGGGTAGCCCCGGTGTTGACTCCGGTAGCGCCTCTGCCCACCACCAAATCGGACATCGTGCTTGCGGCCTCCGGCCAATTGACGCGCGCGTGGTCGCTGGACAGCAACTACCAATTCACCCCCAGCCAGTCGCAAACCCAGCAAATCACTGCGTCGGCACGTTACCAGCCAGAAATCGGCAAGGTGATCAACTTGGGCTACCAATTTACGCGCGACAGCCTGCGTCAAGTGGAATTTTCCACACAATGGCCATTGTCCTCTCACTGGCACGCAGTGGCGGTGTGGAATTATTCTTTTCAGGATAGACTTATTCTGGAGGCGCTGGGCGGGCTTGAGTATAATCAGAGCTGTTGGACATTGCGCATGGTGGCGCAACGTTTTGTCACGGCGACACAGCAGGCTTCCACGGGCTTCTTTGTGCAGCTTGATTTGAAAGGCCTGGTGGGGGTGGGTTCGGGGGATCCGGTGTCCCTGTTGCGCCAGTACATTCCCGGTTATACCAAAAATACCTCCGCCGTTGACCAGCCGGGGCAAGGCTTGCAGTAACGTTGAACTCGCACAACAAGCCTTGCTTCCTTCGTCCTTTAGGATGAGGGCACGGATACAGGCATCGTGGGTTTTATCATATGGGGTGGCGTTGACGCCATGCCCGTTAACTTAATGGACCAAGAAAGCAGGATATGTTGCGTAACAAAATGATACGAGTGTTGCTCTTATGGTTGGCTTGCTCAGCCAGCGTTTATGCCGCCGACCTGCCCGAGAAGACGAGTCCGCAAAAACAAATCGCACCGATAGATCGGATCGTTGCAGTGGTAAATGATGACGTAATCACCCGTCATGAACTTGATGACCGTCTCGGTACCGTGGTGAAACAATTGCAAAAGCAGGGCACCTCACTGCCCGCACCGGAAGTGTTGGAAAAGCAAGTGCTGGAACGCATGGTTATCGATATGCTGCAAGCGCAGTTCGCCAAGGAAACCGGCGTGCATGTAGATGACACGCAACTGGATAAGGCGCTGCAGCGCATCGCGCAGGAAAATAAATTTCCTAGCATGGCCGAATTTCGCGCCAAGCTGGCAGAGGATGGCGTGGATTTCAAGAAATTTCGCGAGGAAATCCGCAGTGAAATCGTCGCCACCCGGCTGCGCGAACGTGAAGTGGATAACAAGCTGGTGATCAGCGATGGTGAGATCGACAACTACCTGGCCACACAGGCTAAACAACAGGGTAAGGGCGAGGAATACCAGTTGGCGCACATTCTTGTGCTGGTGCCGGAACAGGCCAGCGCCGACAAAATCCAGGCTAGCCGTCAGCGTGCGGGACAGGCACTTGCACGCTTGCAAGAAGGCACTGATTTCGCACAGGTCGCGGCTGAATTTTCCGATGCCAAGGATGCCATGCAGGGCGGCAATCTGGGGTTGCGTTCGGCGGATCGCATACCGGCCTTGTTTTTGGACGCGCTGCAAAAAATGCATCCCGGCGAGGTTAGCCCAGTGTTGCGCAGCCCGAACGGTTTTCACATCCTCAAATTGATTGCAAAGCACAACAAAGATACTCCGGTGGTGATCACTCAAACCCACGTACGTCACATCTTGATTAAGACCAGCGAATTGGTGCCGGAGAACGAGGCCAAGAACCGTCTGCTGGAAATCAAGCAGCGCATTGAAGCAGGTGCCGATTTTGCTGATCAGGCCAAACGTTATTCCGAGGACGGTAGCGCCTCGCAAGGCGGCGATCTGGGCTGGGTTTCACCCGGTGACACAGTGCCCGAATTTGAGAACGCGATGAATGCGTTGCAGCCTGGGCAGATGAGCGGCGCAGTGCAATCCGGTTTCGGCTGGCATCTGATTCAAGTAATAGAGCGCCGTAACGCCGATGTAAGCGTGGAACAGAAAAAACAGCAGGCGCGTATGGCGATACGCGGCTTCAAATCCGAAGAAGCCTATCAGGACTGGCTGCGTCAGTTGCTTGACCGAGCCTATGTTGAATACCGCTTAGACCAAAAAAACTAGGCCGATGCTGCGCATCTCCCCCTATCCAACTTTCTCCCGCAAGTGGGAGTGTCAACTCCACATCCAGCTTGCTGGATAGTGGATTGCCTACCTTTGGCAGAAAGTGCAATCGTGAAGGGTTTAAACCCATGATGCACCCCGTCCCGGTGTTGGCGATTACCACCGGTGAACCTGCTGGCATCGGCCCTGATTTATGTTTGCAATTGGCACAACAAGAACATGGTCAGGCGTTGGTAGTATTGGCCGACAAGGCGCTGCTGCAACAACGCGCCGCGCTGCTTGGGCTGGACGTGCACTTCCACGACTACGATGTGCAACATATTTCTCATCTTCCCGCAGGGCATCTGAGCGTGCTGCATGTGCCGCTGGCGCAGGCTGTACAAGCGGGCAAACTGAATCCTGCCAATAGCCGTTACGTTCTCGACCTGTTGAGCCGTGCGCTGCAAGGTTGCCAGTCGGGCGAATTCAGCGGCATGGTCACAGCTCCGGTACACAAGGGTGTCATCAATGATGCGGGCATTCCTTTTACTGGGCACACCGAATTTCTCGCCGAGAAGACGCATGCTGCGCAGGTAGTGATGATGCTGGTTGGCGGTGGAATGCGCGTGGCGTTGGCTACCACGCACCTGCCCTTGCGCGCAATACCGGACGCGATTACTCCTGCGTTGCTGGCAAGCGTGTTGCGCATCATTCAGCACGATCTCACGCGGCGCTTCGGCATCGCACATCCGCGCATTCTGGTGGCGGGTTTAAATCCTCATGCAGGCGAGGGCGGCTATCTTGGACGTGAGGAAATCGAAGTGATGATACCCGTGCTGGACAAACTACGCGCGGAAGGCATCAACGTCAGCGCACCACTGCCCGCCGACACCTTGTTCACACCGCAGCGCCTGGCGCAGTGCGACTGCGTGCTGGCGATATATCACGATCAAGGCTTGCCGGTGCTGAAGCATGCCAGCTTCGGTCGCGGCGTGAACGTGACGCTGGGGCTGCCCATCATCCGCACCTCGGTGGATCACGGCACGGCGCTGGAGTTGGCCGGTACCGGACGGGCGGATGTCGGAAGTTTACTGGAGGCGATTCAAATGGCGACCGAGATGGCACGCAACGAGCAAACGGTATGATGCATAAAGCCCGCAAACGTTTTGGTCAGAACTTTCTCGTTGATGAACAGATCATCGCCGACATCATCCGCGCCATCCGCCCCGAACCTGCCGACCACATGGTGGAGATCGGCCCCGGACTCGGCGCGCTGACGCGGCCTCTCATCAAGTACCTCAAGCAACTGCACGTGGTGGAGATAGACCGCGACATCATTGCTCGTCTGGAAACTGATTACCCAAAAGACAAGCTCATCATTCATGCTGGTGATGCGTTGAAGCTTGACCTCGTTACGCTGCCAACGCCGCTGCGTGTAGTGGGCAACCTGCCCTACAACATCTCCTCGCCTCTGCTGTTCTACTTCGCCGAATATGCCGACAGCATTACCGACATGCACTTCATGCTGCAAAACGAAGTGGTGGAACGCATGGTGGCCGAGCCATCCACGCCCGCTTATGGCCGTTTGTCCGTGATGCTGCAATATCGTTTTTACATGGAAAAGCTGCTCGATGTGCCGCCAGAATCCTTCCGTCCTTCACCCAAGGTCGATTCCGCCATCGTACGCTTGATTCCGTTGCCCGCTAGTGAAGTGGCGGTGCGCGATGAGGAGATATTTGCGCAAGTTGTTGCTGCTGCGTTTGGGCAAAGGCGAAAGACTTTGCGGAACACATTACGTAGTTATTTGAATGAAACGGATTTTGAGATGCTGGGCATTGATGCGCAGTTGCGTGCGGAAAATCTCGGTGTGTTGGAATTTGCCAAAGTGGCAAATTTTCTTGCCGAGAAATAGTTGTCGGGGCAGCCAGGCGAAGTTGTTTTACCCCGTTTTTTTCTGAATCAACTCAATCCTGTACCCATCCGGATCTTCGACAAAAGCAAGCACAGTGCTGCCGTGTTTCATCGGCCCAGCTTCGCGCACCACTTTGCCGCCGCGTAATTTTATTTTTTCACAGGCAGCGTAAGCATCTTGCACTTCGATGGCGACGTGGCCGTAGGCGTTGCCGAGGTCGTATTTTTCTACTCCCCAATTGTGGGTCAGTTCGATGACCGCACTGCGTTCTTCGTCATCGTAGCCGACAAAGGCCAAGGTAAATTTTCCTTCTGGATAATCGGTGCGGCGCAGCAATTTCATGTCGAGCACTTCGGTGTAGAAGGCAAGCGATTTTTCCAGGTCGACCACACGCAGCATGGTATGTAAGATACGCATCACACCTCCACCAATTCAAAATCGTCCTTGCGCGCGCCGCATTCCGGGCAGGTCCAGTTGATCGGTACCTCTTCCCAGCGCGTGCCGGGAGGAATGCCGTCATCAGGCACGCCACTGGCTTCGTGGTACAGCCAGCCGCAAATCAGGCACATGTAAGACTTATATTCCGGGTTCAAGGTCATGGTCTTCGATTTCAGTTAAAATGCCGCCTTTAAGGTTTTCCATATTTTACACTGATGCCAACCAATCTGCCTGACACGCCTCCCATCGTCCTCACTTTTGCAGCCACCGATCCCAGCGGCGGCGCGGGTATGCAAGCCGACATTCTGACCATTGCCAGCATGGGTTGCCATCCCTTGTCGGTAGTGACGGCGGTAACGGTTCAGGACACCAGCGGTGTGGATGATGTGATGCCGATTGATGCCGAATGGGTAGCCGACCAAGCGCGCGCGGTGCTGGAAGATATGCCGGTGGCGGCTTTTAAGATCGGCCTCCTGGGCAGCGTGGAGAACATCGCGGCGATAGCGGAGATTATTTCGGATTATCCCGACATCCCGCTGGTGTTTGACCCAATCCTGACATCAGGACGTGGCGACGAGCTAGCCAATGAGGACATGCGTGACGCGATGCGCGAATTGCTACTACCTCAGACCACCATCCTGACGCCGAACAGCATCGAGGCGCGCCGCCTGATTCAGGACGAAGAAAACGATGAGGACAATCCCGACCTGGCCGAATGTGCCAAGCGTATCATCCAACTGGGTTGCGAGTACGTGTTGGTAACCGGCACTCACGAACACACGCCCAAGGTGATCAATACTCTGTACGGTGCGCGTGGCATAGTGCGCAGCGATAATTGGCCGCGCCTGCCCGGCATCTATCACGGATCAGGCTGTACCTTGGCCTCGGCCATCGCGGCGCTACTGGCAAACGGCTTGTCGATTGAGGAGGCGATTAAAGAGGCGCAGGAATACACTTGGCAGGCGCTTCAATACGGCTTCCGCCCCGGCATGGGACAGCACATTCCGGATCGCCTTTTCTGGGCGCGGGATGAGGGAGATGAAGATGATCCGGAACAGAGTGAGTCTAAAACCCGGCATTAATCAGATTCCAGCCATTGAAGGGCTCTATGCCGTTACGCCGGACCGTACCGATACGGCGGATTTGCTGCGGCGGACGCGGCAGGTGTTGTCAGGCGGGGCGCGCGTGCTGCAATACCGCAATAAGTCTGTGGATGCGGTGCTACGGTTAACTCAGGCTGCGGCGTTGCGCGAATTGACGCGCGAGTTTGGCGTGACCTTTATCGTGAACGACGATGCGCACTTGGCTTCGCAAGTGAATGCGGACGGTGTGCATCTCGGCGCGACGGACGGCGAATTAAAAGCGGCGCGTGCCATGCTGGGCAAGAGCAAAATTATCGGTGTCTCTTGCTATAATCGCTTGGCGCTAGCGCGAGAGGCTGTCGCAACAGGGGCGAATTACGTGGCGTTCGGCGCGTTTTTTCCCTCCACGGTCAAGCCCGATGCCATAACGGCGGATGTCGAATTGTTACGTCAGGCGCGCACAGAGTTCACCGTGCCGTTGGTGGCAATCGGCGGCATCACTGTGCAGAATGCCGCAGCGCTGATAGATGCCGGTGCTGATGCGCTGGCGGTGATCTCGGCTTTGTTTGACGTGGCGGACAATCAGGCCGCCGCACAGGATTTTTCAAGACTTTTTATTCGGGACTCTGCTTCATGACTTCACACAATCAGGAATTGTTCGAACAATCACAACGCATCATTCCCGGCGGCGTGAATTCGCCGGTGCGTGCTTTCAAGTCGGTGGGCGGCACGCCACTGTTTTTTAAGCGTGGTCAGGGCGCCTATGTTTGGGATGCAGACGACAAGTGCTATATAGATTATGTGGGTTCGTGGGGGCCAATGATCGTCGGGCACTGCCATCCCGAGGTGGTGAAGGCGGTACAGGTTGCGGCGGGGCAGGGCTTGGGTTTCGGCGCCCCTACCGCGAGCGAACTGGAAATGGCGGAACTGCTGTGCAAGCTGCTGCCCAGCCTGGAAATGGTGCGCTTGGTGAGTTCAGGCACCGAGGCCACTATGACCGCGATTCGTCTGGCGCGCGGTTTTACCGGACGCAGCCGCATCATCAAATTTGAAGGGTGCTATCACGGCCATTCAGATGGCCTGCTGGTCAAGGCCGGTTCTGGCGCGCTGACTTTTGGTCAGCCGAGTTCTTCCGGTGTCCCTGCCGAGATTGCGGCGCTGACCACGGTGCTGGACTACAACGATGCCGCTGGGCTGGAACGCGCCTTCGCCGAGATGGGCAACGAGATCGCCGCCGTGATCGTCGAACCGGTGGCGGGCAACATGAATCTGGTCGCACCGAAGCGCGAATTTCTCGACGCCTTGCGTGCGTTGTGTACAAAACACGGCGCGGTGCTGATTCTGGACGAAGTGATGACCGGCTTCCGCGTCAGCCTGCAAGGAGCGCAGGGTTATTACGGCATCAAGCCGGATCTGGTGACGCTGGGCAAGGTGATGGGCGGCGGACTTCCCGCAGCGGCATTCGGTGGTCGGCGCGACATTATGCAATGCTTGGCTCCGCTCGGTGCGGTGTATCAGGCAGGTACGCTGTCCGGCAATCCGGTGGCGGTGGCAGCAGGCTTGACTACGCTCAAGCTGATTCAGGCACCCGGATTTTATGAACGCTTGGCGCAATTGGCCAAGCAATTGACCGAAGGCTTGACTGCCAGCGCAAAGAAACATGGTGTCCTGTTCTGTGCGCAATCCGTGGGCGGCATGTTCGGGTTGTATTTCAGCGCGGCGCTGCCGACCAGTTATACCGAAGTGATGAAGTGCGACAAAGAGGCGTTCAACCGCTTCTTCCACGCCATGCTGGAGGCAGGCGTGTATCTCGCGCCTTCCGCATTCGAAGCCGGCTTCGTGTCGGCGGCACACACCGCTGCCGACATCGCCGCGACTGTTGCCGCTGCGGACAAGATTTTCGCGGTCTGGAAGTAATGGGACTTTTTTCTCAAGCTGCGTTTTACACCACCGTCAATCATATCAAGGATTTGCCGCTGCACGGCGGCAAGGAAGTAGCTTTTGTCGGGCGTTCCAACGCAGGCAAATCCAGCGCCATCAACACACTGGCGAACCATGTTCGCCTGGCCTATACCAGCAAGACGCCGGGACGTACCCAGCATCTTAATTATTTTGATTTGGGCGAAAATCGTTTTTTGGTGGACTTGCCCGGCTATGGTTATGCCAAAGTGCCGCCGGATGTAAAGGCGCACTGGGAAGGCTTGTTGAGCGAGTATTTACAAACCCGAGAAGCCCTTTGTGGCCTAGTGGTAATCATGGATGCGCGCCATCCGCTGACAGAGTTGGATGAACAGATGTTGAACTGGTTTGCACTTACCGGCAAGCCGGTGCATGTGCTGCTCACCAAGTCAGACAAATTAAGCCGCCAGCAAGCGACCACGACGCTGAATCGTGTTAAATTACACCTTGCTGAACACTATCCCTTTTGCTCGGTGCAACTGTTCTCCAGCCTGAAAAAGCTTGGGACGGATGAAGCAGAGGCGGTGATTGCCGGATGGTTTGAGCAAAACTAAAATCCCAAATGCCGACGGCATTTTGGATTTTAGGACAAAAAAATGCCCCTAGCCAAAGGGGGAGGCTAGGGGCGAAGGTTGCCTTAACTAGAGTTAAGGCTACCCGCTCAGGGAGGAGAAACGGGAGATGACTCACATCATCTGCAAGATAAGATAAGAGAATTCTGAAAGAGTTCCGAACAGCTTAAAATTTTTTAGGAGCATTATGCAAACGCTTGGACAATACCCACACAAGAGGATGCGCCGCATGCGCCGCGATACGTTTTCGCGCGACCTGATGCGTGAGCATGTGCTCACTCCGGCAGATTTTATCTATCCGGTTTTCGTACTGGAAGGCGGCAATAAAGTCGAGGATGTGAAATCCATGCCTGGGGTGCAGCGCAAAACTCTGGGCTTGCTGTTCAAAGATGCCGAGGAGTGTGTCAGGCTGGGCATTCCGGTGATGGCGATCTTTCCAGTAATCGATGTGTCGCTGAAGAGCCTGGATGCGCGCGAAGCCTACAACCCGGACGGCTTGGTGCCGCGCGTGGTTGCTGCGCTGAAAAAAAACTTCCCCGAACTCGGCGTGATGACCGACATCGCTCTTGACCCTTACACCAGCCACGGGCAAGACGGGTTGATCGATGATAGCGGCTACGTCCTCAACGACGAAACTGTAGCGGTGTTGGTACAGCAGGCGCAGGCTCACGCCGCCGCAGGGGCTGACATCGTCGCCCCCTCCGACATGATGGACGGACGCATCGGAGCCATACGCAAGGCACTTGATGCTAACAAACACATCCACACCCGAATCATGGCTTACTCAGCCAAGTATGCTTCCAGCTTTTATGGCCCATTCCGCGATGCTGTCGGCTCCAGCGGCAACTTGGGCTCAGGCAACAAATACACCTACCAAATGGATCCCGCTAATTCCGACGAAGCGTTGTGGGAAGTCGGCATCGACTTGCAGGAAGGCGCGGACATGGTGATGGTCAAACCCGGCATGCCCTACCTCGATATCGTCCGCCGCGTGAAGGACGAATTCAAGGCGCCCACCTTCGTCTATCAGGTCAGCGGCGAATACGCCATGCTCAAGGCTGCAGCACAGAACGGCTGGCTGAACGAAGAGGCGTGTGTGCTGGAAGCGTTGCTCGCATTTAAACGTGCAGGAGCAGATGGGATATTGACCTACTTTGCGCTGGATGCTGCGAGGTGGTTGAAGCACGCGTAGGACGGGTTGATAAACGCGATACCCACCGTTTGTAATTTCAATTGTTGAGTACCGCTACGCTCCACCCAACATACACAATCAATCCGCCAACAACGCCTCTACCGCAGCGATATCCGCATGAGTTTCCGGGTGGCGGCTACCGCTGAAACGGGCATTTTCGGGCAAGACGATGATGTGTATTTGTGTACCGGATTCGCCGGTCAGGGTGTAGCTCGGCACCGTCTCTTCGTGTCCGCCCACGCGCACTCTCCATTCCCCATCTTCAAATTCGAGGTTGTTTTTGAGCAGGAACAGCAGTACGGCTTTTGCGTCGTCGCTGAATAGCATGAGATTGATGTCAGAACGTTCACCTGCCGTTCCACTTAGCACCGAGCCAGTAAGATAGGGATGAAATGGTTCCAGTAGATGCATGGCGTCAAGTGCTTCTTCACGTAACTGATACAGGATATCGGGATGACTGTCGCGTTGGTAGAGGACTCGGTAGCTGTGCAGTGCTTCATCCACTTCCTGATTGCTGGGCAGATGTCGCGTGTCCTCCGCGCCCATTTGTTTAGCTGCTTTGCGTTTGGCTAAGGCGTAATCGGTAATACCGTCCTCGGCCATCAGTCGAGCGGCGTGGTGTGCGAGTTGTTCGCGCATCAGGTCGCGTCGCAGTGTGTGGCCTTTGCTCATGCTAATGTGAACATTGCGTAGCGATACTTCATCACTCTCTCCCTACGGGGAATAACCAGCGACTTGGCTATTGTCTTTTGATAGCCTAGTCGAATGGCTAGTAGTTTCCCCAGAGCTGGAGAGGGGGAAACGGGCATGGCAAGCTTCGTTATCAGGGGCGGCATATTTGCCATGTCCGTTAGATCAGAATAATTGGTCTTTGGCCGTTTCGCTTTGCGATTTATTGGGCGACGTGGCGGACTGCTCATGGGGTAATTTTTCCTGGTAAAAATATTCCACCAGTTCCCCGTCGGGATCCAGCAAGCCGCGATTGTTGATTCGCGCTGCCACCATGTTATCCGGCATGGTGTAGACCGCTTCCGGCACGTCTTTTAGTACCGCACCCATGTAGCCCATCCATATGGGCAGTGCAGCTTGGGCTCCTGTTTCCTTGCCGCCCAGGCTGCGCGGGGTGTCGAAGCCGATCCAGGAGATGCCCACCACGGTGGGCTGAAAACCGCAGAACCACGCGTCCACCGAGTCGCTGGTGGTGCCGGTCTTGCCCGCCAGATCCGATCGGCCAAGCTGCATGGCGCGGAAGCCAGTGCCGTGCCGTATTACATCCTGCATCATGCTGACCATGGTAAAGGCATTGCGCACGTCGATCACTTGCTCGGCATTCTCTCCCGCAATCACTGGTTCGGCCTTGTTCAATATATGGCCTTTGGCGTCTTCGATGCGCTGGATGAAATAGGGCGCGACGCGGAAACCGCCGTTGGCGAACACGGAATAGCCCTCCAGCATTTGCATCGGCGTGACCGAGCCCGCACCCAAGGCCATGGTGAGGTAGGGCGGATGCTTGGCGGCATCGAATCCGAACTTGGTGATGTAGTCCTGCGCATACTGGGGGGTAATGGCTTGCAGGATGCGGATGGAAACCAGATTTTTGGATTTGATGAGCGCTTGCCTCATGCGCATTGGCCCTTCAAAATCATCCTCATAATTTTTTGGGGTCCAAGGTTCTCCTCCAGTTTCAGCTGCGCTGAACGATAGCGGCGCATCATTGATGACGGAGGCGGGGGTAAATCCTTTTTCGAGTGCCGAAGAGTAGATGAACGGCTTGAAGCTGGAACCGGGTTGCCGCCACGCTTGCGTGATATGGTTGAACTGGTTGCGGTTAAAGTCAAAGCCGCCAACCAAAGCGTAGATTGCACCATCGTGCGGGCTTCCGGAAACAAATGCGGATTCCACTTGCGGAAGCTGGACGATTTGCCAAGCGCCCTTTTCATTTTGTTGTACCCGAATGATCGAGCCCGTGCGTATGCGCTGATTCAGCGCAACCTTGTCCCCCAGCGCACGTTGCGCGAATTTCAGCCCTTCTTCGCCGATCTCGACAGTTTGTCCGCCCTTGCAGTAGGCGCGGACGGCGTTGGGGCTGGCTTGCTGCACCACGGCGGGAATCAGGTCATCGCTGTCGGCAACATCTTGCAGCACATCTTCCAAGTCTTCGTCGCCGCTGCCCGCGCCCAAGTCAGCGTAACCTTCCGGGCCACGGTAGCCGTGGCGCTGGTCATAATCCAGCACGCCCTTGCGCAACGCTTTGTAGGCCGCCGCCTGATCCTGCTGGCGGATGGTGGTATAGACCTTGATGCCTTGCGTGTAGGCGTCTTCCTGATAGCGATCGTACACTTCCTGCCTGACCATCTCCGCCAGAAAATCGGCTTTGACCGGAAATTCCTGATTGCCGTGCTTGGCGGTCATGGGATACTGCTGGGCGGCCTCGAACTGCTTGGCATCGATGAAGTTGAGTTCGTGCATGCGGTGCAGCACGTACATCTGGCGCAGTTTGGCCCGCTTGGGGTTGACCACCGGATTATAGGCGGAGGGCGCCTTGGGCAGGCCGGCCAGCATGGCCATTTCGGCAACATTGAGTTGGTTGAGGTTCTTGCCGAAATAAATTTGCGCGGCAGCAGCGAAGCCATAGGCGCGTTGGCCGAGGTAAATCTGGTTGATGTAGAGCTGGAGAATTTCGTCCTTGCCCAGGCTGTGTTCGATCTTTAGCGCGAGCAGCACCTCGTTGAATTTGCGCGTCAGGGTCTTTTCATTGGACAGAAAAAAATTGCGTGCTACCTGCATGGTGATGGTGCTGGAGCCCTGTTTGTAGCCGCCCGAGGTGAAATTATAATAGGCGGCACGCAGAACACCCATATAGTCCACGCCGCCGTGCTCATAAAAGCGGTCATCCTCGGCTGCTAGTATGGCTTTCTTCATCAGGTCGGGCACTTCGCCTATCTTGACCAGTGCACGCCGCTCTTCGCCAAACTCACCGAGCAGGGTGCCTTCTGCGCTGTAAACGCGCAGAGGCACTTTGGGCTGATAATCAGTTAATACCTCCAGCGAAGGCAAAGTAGGATAGGCCAGCATTGCTGCAAATACCAACAACAGCAATGGCAAGAGAGCGGAAGCAAGCGCGGCAAGAATCGGGTAAAACCACCAGCGTTGAGTCATGTTATTTCATGTAGAATGATAAGCGAGATTATTATTAGCGGAACTAATAGTTAATTATATCGGCTCTTGCCTGTTTGCCAGAGAAAATAACTTGGGAAAAATAACTCTCTAGAAAAAACTTTACATTAGTTATAGTTATTGCTAGGATTTAATCCACTTTAATACGGAAAAGCTCTAACCAGCCTATGCTTAAAGGAAATTTTGATATTCCGCTGGATTTTTTACGGATCGGCGCGCCACCATTGATAGGGGTGGATATCAGTTCGGCTGCGGTAAAGATGGTTGAATTAAGCGAATCGCCGAAAAAAAATGGTTATGTGGTCGAGCGCTATGTCATTGAGGCCTTGCCCAAGGATGCGGTGGTTGATGGGAACATCAATAATCTGGAGGCGGTTGCGAATGGCTTGGAGCGAGCCATGAAACGCATGGGAACGCGTATCAAGAATGCAAGCTTGGCGCTTCCTGCCGCCGCTGTGATTACTAAGAAAATTCTCCTGCCCAGTGGTCTGCGCGAAGAAGACTTGGAGTATCAGGTTGAGGCTGAAGCAAATCAGTATATCCCTTTTGCCATGGACGAAGTCAATCTGGATTTTCAGGTAATCGGCCCTGCGCCCGGCAATGCTGAAGAAATCGAAGTGTTGCTGGCCGCTTCGCGCAAAGCGAATGTGGAAGACCGGGTTGCGGCCGCACAAGCAGCCGGACTCAAAACCATTGTCGTAGACGTGGAACCTTATGCTGCCGAGGCGGCGCTAACCCAGATTTGTGTGCAATTACCGGGAGGGGCTGCGGACCAGTGCGTGGCGCTGGTGGATATTGGCGCAAACACAATGAATGTGAATGTGCTTCGCAACAGCCAATCGGTATACACGCGTGACCAGCAGATTGGTGGCGAACAGTTGACTCAGCAGATACAGAATGTTTTTGGTTTGTCTGCCGAAGAGGCAGAGTCCGGCAAACGCAATGGCGGGTTGCCAGATAATTACGAGAGCGACGTACTTGCCCCTTTCCGCGAAAATGTGGCAAGCGAGGTGGCGCGTGCCATACAGTTTTTTTTCACCGCTACACCGTTTAACGAAGTGAATTATATTGTCTTGGCGGGAGGTTGTGCGGCATTGGCAGGCTTGGATGACGCAGTTGCGACACGGACGCAGGTGAATACCTTGGTCGCCAATCCATTTGCGCAGATGACATTGTCCAGCCGTATCAAGCCGCGCCAGCTACAGGCAGATGCACCGGCGCTAATGATAGCTTGCGGCCTTGCAATGCGGAGGTTCGACCCATCATGATACGTGTTAATTTATTGCCACACCGTGCGGAAAAGCGCAGGTCGCGCCAAATCCAGCTGATTGCTTTCAGCGGAATCTCGTTGGTGCTGGGGATAGTAATGGTTGGCTTTGTGCATGTCGCCATCGGCAACCAGATTTCCTATCAGGAAAAACGCAACCAATACCTCAAAGATCAAACAGCCGTTCTGGACAAGCAGATTGAAGAAATCAAGAAATTGCGCGAGGAGACCGATGCGCTGATGGCACGCAAAACCGTGGTCGAAAATCTGCAAACTACACGCTCAGACGTGGTGCATCTGCTGGATCAAATGTTACGTATATTGCCGAATGGCGTGTATCTGACTTCGTTGAAGCAGAGCGGCAACAAGATTAATTTGACGGGTTCTGCCCAATCGAATGCACGGGTTTCCACCCTGATGCGTGCGATTGAAGATTCTCCATGGCTGGAGTCGCCGTCATTGATTGAGATTCACGCATCGGGTGCGGGCGGCGCGCGAGAGAACGCTTTCACCCTGAGTTTCAATTTGAAAAAACAGGCCCCAGCGTCCCCTGCCCCGGCCAGCGCCGGTGGCGCAAAAGGATAGGTGCGTTCACATGAACTTATTGGAAGAACTAAAAAATCTAAAAAATATCAACCCTAAAAACCCGGGTAGCTGGCCTTGGGTGGCGAAGATTCTGGCATGCGTGGCAATCTTCATTGTGGTGCTGATCGGCGGGTATGTGCTTGACTGGCAGGGACAACTGGAGACGAAAAGCAATGCCGAACAGGAAGAAGTCAAACTGAAAGACGCATTCCTGATTAAAAAAAAGCAGGCTATCAATCTGGATATCATTAAAAAACAACTCACTGAAACCCAACAGTCGTTTGGCGCATTGCTTAAGCAATTACCCAATAAATCAGAGATGGACGCACTATTGACGGATATCAACCAGGCGGGCTTGGGGCGCGGACTGCAATTTGATTTGTTCCGACCCGGTGCCGAAGTGGTGACTGGCGTGTTTGCCGAACAGCCGATTACCATCAGGGTAACGGGCAACTATGATGACCTTGGCAGATTTTCCAGTGACATTTCCCAATTGCCGCGTATCGTGGCGTTGAACGATATCAGCGTCACTCCTGTTGCGGGCGGGCAACTGGCTATGGATGCGACGGCCAAGACCTACCGCTATCTGGATGAGGATGAGCTGGCTGCACAGAAGAAAGCGGCGTCACCGGCTGGAGCGAAAAAATGACGCGATCAGTCCATTTGCTGCTGTTGGTTTCACTGTTGCTTGCCGCTTGCGGCGGCGAGGAATTTCAGGACTTGCATGATTTCGTCAAGAATGCCGGAGCCGATATGCGCGGCAAGGTAGATGCGGCGCCCGAGATCAAACCGTACGAGCCATTCAACTATGATAATTCCGCAGGCTTGCCTGACCCTTTCAAGCCGCGCAAACCGGAAATGAAGAACGGTGGTCAGCCCGGCCTTAATCAGCCTGATATGACACGCCGCAAGGAAGCGTTGGAAGACTTTCCGTTGGATGGATTGACAATGGTTGGATTTTTATCTCAGGGCAATATCGCCCATGCCATTATTCGTTCACCTGATGGTAAGCTGCACCGCATCAGGGTGGGTAATTATCTGGGCCAGAATTTCGGGCTGGTTACTGAGGTCACAGAAACCGAAGTAAAAATCAAGGAAATGATTCAGGATAGCACCGGGGACTGGTCAGAGCGTATGAGCAGTCTGCAATTAGTGGAGTGATCGGGAGTAAACATGAGACAGTTCAGCAACAAAATCACGCAACTCGCTACGTGCCAAAACAACCGCCCCGTGCGAATGGTCAGTAACGCAGTTAATAACATCATTCGATTTGTCGTCGCAGTATTTGCGGTTTGTGCGCTGACTGCCCATGCGCAAAGCAATCCAGATGCAAATAGCATACAGTCGCTCAGCGTCAGCACTGCAGCAGGCGGCACACTGATTATTAAAGTGGTGCTGAAAAGCGCGCTTGCCAATCCACCTGCCGGGTTCAGCATCAACACACCGCCGCGCATCGCGTTTGATTTTCCTAATACGGCAAATGGGTTGGGCAAATCCACTCAGGAATTCGGCGAAGGCGATCTGCGGAGCGCCAACATCGTACAGGCCGGTAATCGCACCCGCCTGGTGGTCAATCTGAGCGAGATGCTGTCTTATGACACCCGGATTGACGGCAACACCCTGCTGATTACCTTGCAAGGCAAAACTCAGGATACGAGCGCGTTGCTAGGCAACGCTCTAACGCCACTCGCCACCCGTTTTGCCGAAGCCAAACCAAGTTCTCAGAAACACAGCCTGCGCGATGTCGATTTTCATCGCGGCAAGAATGGTGAGGGACGTATTCAGGTTGACCTATCGGATGCCAATGTGGGCATAGACATCAAGCAACAAGGCAAGAGTTTGATCGTCGACTTCTTGAAAACCGGTTTGCCGCAAAATCTGCAACGTAAACTGGATGTGACGGATTTCGGTACGCCGGTAGAGGGGATAGATACCTTTGTGGACGGTGACAACGTACGCATGGTCATCCAACCCAAGGGGGATTGGGAGCAGGCCGCTTATCAGACGGACAGCAAGTTCATCGTGGAAATTAAACCGGTGGAAGAAGATCCAAACAAATTGGTAAAAGGCAATCAGATTGGTTATGCGGGAGAAAAGCTGACGCTGAATTTCCAGAAAATCGGGGTACGCGAAGCCCTGTATGTGATTAGTGATTTCATTAATAGCAACAACATCCCCATGAACATGGTGATCAGCGATTCGGTAACTGGCGACCTGACCCTGCGTTTGAAAGATGTGCCATGGGATCAGGCGTTGGATATCATTTTGAAAAGCAAGGATCTGGACATGCGCAAGAACGGCAATGTGATCCAAATTGCCCCGCGTGAGGAATTGGCGGCCAAGGAAAAGCTCGCACTGACAGCGAACCAGGATATATCCGAACTTGAGACTCTCCATACGGAAAGTTTCCGGCTTAGTTACTCGAAAGGCAATGACGTAGCCGTTATATTGCGCGGAGTAGTTGTTCCGGGGGTCGGAACAAGCGGCGTCCTGTCCAAGCGAGGCAGTGTGGTGGTTGATCAGCGCACTAACACCCTGTTTGTGAAAGATACGCCAACGAATCTGGAAGAAGTGCGCAAGATGGTCGGCAAGATTGACATACCGGTACGCCAAGTAATGATTGAAGCACGGTTTGTTAACGCACAAACCAGTTTTAGCCAAAGCCTTGGAGGAAAGCTCAGTACTACCTGGCCAACTCCAACGGCTGGGAACCCAGCTTCAACCGGAATTCAGACTCAGCTGTCCCCTGCCAATTTGAGCGTCCCTCCCATTACCGGATATGGGGGGTTGTCGCTCGCGTTATTCAACGCATCGGCCACAAAAATCCTGAATTTGGAAATTGACGCAGCGGAAGATGACGGCTCAAATAAGAATATAGCCAGCCCTCGTGTGATGACGGCAGACTCAACAGAAGCCACCATCTCCACGGGCGTGCAAATACCTTATACGACAGTCACAGTAGCAGGGGCGACTCCGACAACAACATTTGCACAAGCAAACCTGAGCCTTGACGTAACACCGCAGATAACACCGGATGATCACATCAACATGAAGGTAGTTATAGATAATGATACTCAAGGCGCAATGACCAGCGCGGGTCCCATCATTGACACCAATAAAATCACAACCCAGGCGTTAGTCGAAAATGGCGGCACCGTGGTGATTGGTGGCATCTATACCTTGGATGCGACTGATGCCACCTCCAAGGTTCCATTGCTGGGCGATGTACCCGTCCTTGGCTGGCTCTTTAAAACTAACACTAGGACTGAGGCCAAAAAGGAGCTGTTAATATTCATAACCCCGAAAATCCTGAAAGACACCTTGAACCTGCGTTAAAAAGCGGATATGCAAAACAAAAGCCCGGCAGCAGCCGGGCTTTTGTTTTTGCTGAAAACAGCGGAGTGGTATTTAACGTAAAATTCGCGCAGCGAGACCCTGTCACTCTCCCACGCCGGGGGATAACCAGCGACTTGGCTGACGTTGTTTGGTAGCCTAGTCGAATGGCTAGTAGCTCCATCAGAGTTGGAGAGAAGGAAACGGGCACAACAAGTTTCATCATCATGGGTGGCATTTGCCATGCCCGTTAGCTACAATTCAAACATGCAGACTACACCCATTACACAGCCAAAGCGCCCATCCGGCAATATTTTCCTCGTGGGCATGATGGGAGCAGGAAAAACCACGATCGGGAAGCTGCTCGCCCAGCATTTGGGCAAGACTTTTATGGATAGCGACGAAGAAATTCAACATCGCACCGGTGTGACCATCCCGCATATTTTTGATGTTGAGGGCGAGGCCGGATTTCGCCAGCGCGAAGCAGGCGTAATTCAGGATTTGGCAAGGCGCGACAACATGGTGCTGGCGACAGGAGGAGGGGCGGTATTAATCGAGCAAAGTCGCGATGCATTGCGCGGCAATGGCATCGTGGTGTACTTGAAAAGTACGGTGCACGATCTCTGGCAGCGCACTCGCTATGATCGCAACCGCCCCTTGTTGCAGACCGCTGATCCGCGCGCCAGGTTGAAAGAATTGTATGAACTGCGCGACCCACTGTACACGCAAGTGGCCGACTTGGTGATGCCTACTGGCAAACAAAGCGTGCATAGCCTGGTGTCGCAGTTGCAGCAGGAATTAGACCGGTTACAGGAATTGCGATGAATAAAACACTTTGCAGATTATTTTATTGGTGACAATCCGTGGCTAAATTCTTTTCAGAATAAATTGATGCAATCAAAATCATGCAAACACTAAACGTCGGGCTGGCAGAGCGCAGCTATTCCATCCATATCGGCAGCGCCCTGCTCGGTCACGCCGATTTATTGTTGCCGCATTTGCCATACAAACGGGCGGCAGTGGTGACCAACACTACGGTGGCCCCGCTATATCTGGAATCTCTGCGCACCATGCTGCAAGATCATGGCGTAGACACCATTCCCATCATTCTGCCGGATGGCGAGGAATACAAAAACGCAGAAACGCTGGAGCTGATTTATGACGCGCTGCTCACCCATCGTTGCGAACGCAGTACGCCTCTGATTGCCTTGGGCGGTGGCGTCATCGGCGACATGACCGGCTATGCCGCCGCGACCTATCTGCGTGGCGTGCCCTTTATCCAGATACCCACCACGCTGCTGGCGCAGGTAGATTCCTCGGTCGGTGGCAAGACCGGCATCAACCATCCGCTGGGCAAGAACATGATAGGCGCGTTCTACCAGCCGCAGGTGGTGCTGGCGGACATCGCTACGCTGAACACCCTGCCGGATCAGGAGTTGCGCGCAGGTATTGCGGAAGTTATAAAATACGGACTGATCCGCGACTTGCCGTTTTTCGAATGGCTTGAGCTGAACATGGAGAAGCTGCTGACGCGCAATACCGAAGCGCTGCAATACGCCATTGCACGCTGCTGCCAGAACAAAGCTGAAATGGTGGGGGTAGATGAACGCGAGAGCGGCGAACGCGCCCTGCTCAACCTTGGTCATACTTTCGGCCATGCCATCGAGACTGGAATGGGATATGGGAAGTGGTTGCACGGCGAGGGCGTGGCGGCAGGAACCATTATGGCTGCCGATTTATCGTGCCGTCTGGGATGGATAAGAGAACAGGATGTCGCACGTACCCGGCATTTGTTTGAGCGCGCCGGATTGCCTGTCGTCGCACCCGTTCTGAGTACGAAAAAATATCTGCAACTGATGGGGCTGGACAAGAAAGTGGTGGGTGGCAAGATGCGCTTCGTGCTGCTTAAATCTATCGGCCATGCCGTAGTCAGCGGTGATGTGCCGGAGGAGTTGTTGCGACAGACGCTGGAGATAGCCCAAGCGAAAATAACGTAGGGCGGGCATAGCCCACCATGTCGGGCATAGCCCGACCTACATGGGTTTTGGCTTAGGATAATCAAATGACTGAACTCGCACCATATGCGGTAAGTGAACACAATACACGCGGCAGAAATGTACACGAGGAAGCGCCGTTTGGACGCAGCGAATTCCAGCGCGACCGCGACCGTATTATCCATTCCACCGCATTCCGCCGTCTAGAATACAAGACGCAGGTATTTGTTAACCATGAGGGTGACCTGTTCCGTACCCGCCTGACCCACAGCATCGAAGTGGCACAAATCGCCCGTTCCATCGCGCGGCATCTGAAATTAAATGAAGACCTGGTGGAGGCGGTATCGCTGGCGCATGATCTCGGTCATACGCCTTTCGGTCATGCCGGACAGGAAGCGCTCAATGCCTGCATGAAGAAGCATGGCGGCTTCGAACACAACCTGCAATCGTTGCGTGTGGTGGATGTGCTGGAAGAACGCTATGCCGCTTTTGACGGGCTGAACCTGTGCTTCGAAACGCGTGAAGGTATCCTCAAACACTGTGCGTCCGAGAGCGCCGCCAAGCTGGGCGCAGTGGGCGAGCGCTTTCTCAAACAGCAGCGCACCTCACTGGAAGCACAGATCGCCAACCTCGCAGATGAGATCGCTTACAACAACCACGACGTGGATGATGGTCTGCGATCCGGGCTGATTACACTGGAACAGTTGGCCTCGGTGCAACTATTTGCCGGACATCTCGACACTGTGCGCAAGGCTTATCCCGGAATTGCCGAGCGTCGCCTGATACACGAAACGATACGGCGCATGATTAACACCCTAGTGACCGATCTCATCCGCGAAACCGAAAAGAATATCCGCATCCATGCCGTGCGCGATATTGCCGATGTGCGCAACGCACCGCCAATCGCGGCGTTCGGCGCTGAAATACACGAACAGAGTCGCGAGTTAAAAGATTTTCTGCGCACCCAGCTCTATCGCCACTACCATGTCATGCGCATGAGCGCCAAGGCGCGCCGTATCATCAGCGACCTGTTCAACGCATTCATGGAAGATAACCGTTTGCTGCCGCCGCAATTTCAACGTCAGGCCGAAGCCGACTGCGCCCGCGCCGTATCCGACTATATCGCCGGCATGACCGATCGCTATGCGATCCGCGAACATCGCCGCATCTTCGCGGTAGAGGAAATTTAATCCTAAGCCGGACAAGTCGGAATCAAATGTAGGGCGTGCGGTGTCAACTCCACACGCGACTTGTCGCGTAGTGGATTGCCTGCCTTTGGTGCCGCCCTCAGTTAATATAACAATGTAGGGCAAAGCCCGACCTACAAAAACCGTATCAAAGGTAACAGCAACGCCCCCAATACCGCCCACATGGATATGGCAATCAGCATCAACCACTGGTTTCTCTGCTGTTGTTGCTCCACCAATTCCCGCAATGCAGTCTCGATTTGCGCTGCCGGGTTTTCATTCAAACGTTGATGTAGCAAGCGCGGCAGTTGCGGCAACAGCGTGGCATAGTGCGGGGCTTCGGCCTTGAGTGTTTTGAGGAAACCGCGCCAGCCAATCTGTTCGCTCATCCAGCGTTCCAGCCAAGGCTTGGCGGTTTTCCACAGGTCCAGTTCGGGATCAAGTTGCAAACCCAGCCCTTCAACATTAAGCAGCGTCTTTTGCAGCAATACCAGTTGCGGCTGCACCTGAATTCCAAAGCGTCGCGAGGTCTGAAACAGGCGCAACAGCACGCGACCAAACGAGACTTCGCGTAATGGTTTGTCAAAAATCGGCTCGCACACCGCACGGATGGCGGATTCAAGTTCATCAACACGCGTTTCCTTGGGTGCCCAACCGGATTCGATGTGAACTTCCGCCACGCGCTTGTAGTCGCGACGGAAGAAAGCAATGAAATTCTGTGCGAGGTAATGTTTGTCACTATCGGTGAGAGTACCCATGATGCCGAAATCCAGCGCGATGTAACGGCCATCCGCCGCAACCTGGACATTGCCGGGGTGCATGTCGGCGTGGAAAAAGCCGTCCCGGAATACTTGCATATAAAAAATTTCCACGCCGTTGGCTGCAAGCCTGGGAATATCCATGCCTGCCGCGCGTAGTGCATCCACTTTGCTGATGGGGATGCCGTTCATACGCTCCATCACCATTACTTCGTTGGTGCACCAGTCCCAGTAAACTTCTGGCACTGTGAGCAGATTCGAGTTGGCGAAGTTGCGCTTCAACTGGCTGGCGCAGGATGCCTCGCGCATCAAATCGAGTTCGTCGCGCAGATATTTTTCAAATTCAGCCACGACCAGTTTGGGCTTGAGCCGCTTGCCGTCTTCCCACCAACGCTCCATCAGGCCAGCGCAAATATCGAGCAACGCGACATCGTGCGCGATGATGAATTCGATACCGGGACGCAGAATTTTTACTGCGGCCTCGCGTCCATCCGGTAGTACAGCGAAATGTACCTGCGCCACCGAGGCGCTGGCAATGGGGGTCTCGTCGAAGCTGCGGAACACTTCACCGAGTTTCCTTTTATACGTGAGCTCCAGCAACGCCACAGCTTGCGCAGAAGGAAACGGCGGCACCTGATCCTGTAGTCTGGCAAGTTCGTCGGCAATGTCGGCAGGCATCAGGTCGCGCCGGGTTGAAAGCATCTGGCCGAACTTGACGAAGATCGGCCCCAGGCTTTCCAGCGCAAGACGCAAACGCTCTGCGCGTGGTGCGGAAGTATTGCGAAAAAACAGCAGCAGATTGAGCGGTGCCAGCAGCCAGCGCGTGCGTTTGTGTGCGAGCAAAAACTCGTCCAGCCCGAAACGCAACACCACAAAAATTATTTTTAGCAAACGCAACAGACGCATCTTACTTCGCTTTCGATAATTGCTGGATGCGCTGTTCCAGTTGTTCCATCTCATGGCGCAGCCGGGTTACTTCCTGCGCGAAAGCCGCGAGTTGCTGCGGTTTAGCCAGCAGCGGGTGTTCTTCCGTCCAGTATTCCGCCAGTGCCTGCGACAAATTGAGCGCGGTGTCGCGCGCCTGTTGTTGCTTGGTTTTGGCAAACCGCACAATGCGTTCAGCGGCGATATCACCGGTAACACGGCTCAAATCCTCCGCCACATCCCAGCGCAGGTTGCGGGCGAGAAAAAATATTTCGGTGAGCAGGGCGGCATCGCCGGAGCTTTCGATTTGTTTGAAAGCCGATTCATCATGCAGCACAAGACGCGGCAATAGCGAAGGTGGGATTGTGCAACTTGCGTCCGCGCTGGCATCAACTAACGCCTCAAGCAAGGTGCCGTCATTTTGAATGGTGCAAGAAAAAGAAAATGGCGCGATGTTGAAGCGCGCCGTCTTGCCGCTGAAACGAGTCAGCCGCTGCGACGCCCATCCGCTCTGGATGAGCAGGTGGTTGAGAGTCGCAATGGCGGTTCGGGCAAGCACGATGATGACTTAGTGCAAAGTGGTTTGCTGGATTCCGGCCAGCAGCCATACCGATTTTTCGTCGCACAAATTCTTTTGTACATGCCAGATTTCATCTACGTTTTCAGGCGCGCCATTGTTTTCGCTCAGCTGACCGGTGAAGCGCACGCTGGCAATCGCCAAGTCGCCTTCATCAGCAACTTGCAACAATTCACCGTTAATCGCGAGCACATCGGTTTTTTGCGGGATATTGTCGCGTTCCTGCAACTGCATCGAGATTTCCCCAAACATTTCCGGCGTGGTGTATTCGCGGATGTCGTTCAAATCCTTGCGGTCATTCGCGGCCTGCAAGCGGATGTAAGAAATCTTCGCGCTACGCAGAAAGCTATCTACCGGGAAACCTGCCGGGATATTACCCGATGGTGCTGCGGATGCGGTGGCGGGAGCGGCACTATACACCGGATGTTGCACTGGATTGCCGTATGGCGCACCTGCTCCGGCATATTGCACCGGTTGTGGCCGCTTGTTACGGAACATGGAAATCAGGAACATCACCACTGCGGCTGCGACCAACGCCATCAGAATGCCGCCCATCCCACCACCTAAACCACCTCCGGCAAACAGTGCGCCCAAGCCCGCACCAATTGCCAAACCCGCCAAGGGGCCAAGCCATCTGTTGCCAGCAGGGGCGGGTACTCCGAGCGGTGCAGGGGCTGCGGTCGGAGCCGGTGCGGCTGCGGGGGCCTGTGGAGCCACGGTCCGTTGCTTGCCGATACTGCTGCCTCCGCCAAAACGCTTGGCTTCTGCCGTCGCGGCGAACAAACTCAAGCAAGTCAAAGCAATCGTCAACAACATCAAAAATCGTTTCATGTATTCCTCATTGGTTGGGCAAAACAAAGCGCGCGAAGTATAACACTGGCAACCGCACCATATGGCTGCGCAGCGTCAGGCAATATTATTCGGCAATAGTTTCTTATTTCATTTTGGAAGGCAAGCGCAGCGTCTCGCCCGCCACCATGAACGTGCCTCTGCCTTGATGATGAATTGTCTGCGGATGTTTCTGAGCCGGGTCGATCCACGCTTTAACCACTTCCAGAATGAACAGGTTATATTTGGCGATCATCTTGCCATCGACAACCTTGCATTCCAAATTGGCATAGCATTCGTCGATGAGCGGGGGCTTGACGCACGAAGCGTCCATCGGTGTGAGGCCAAATTTTTTGAACTTGTCCACCTTCTGACCAGAGCAGTTCCCGCAACCCACTACCTGTTTTGCTAGTTCAACTGTGGGGACGTTGATCACACATTCCTTGGTCGCCTTCAGCGTATCGAAGGAGTAATTGCGGTTACTGATTACGCACCCCACCTGCGGCGGCTCGAATTCGAGCATGGTGTGCCACGACATGGTCATGATATTTGCGCGGCCTTTGCTGGCGGTCGTGACCAGTACCACCGGCCCCGGCTCAAGCAGACCATAGACCTTGGACAAGGGAAAGGATTTTTTTGCCATTTCGCCACCTCCGTAAGTTTCTGCAGAAGCAACAGTATCTACGCCTTTTGCGGATTGTCAAAACGGCGCTGCGCTTACCAGAGTCAGCGGTTTACCGCTGAGCGGATGGGCAAAGCTCAGCATGCTGGCATGCAACAGCAAGCGCTCCGCCGCACGGCCTCCATACAGCGCATCGCCGAGGATAGGATGACCGATGGCCGCCATATGTATACGCAACTGGTGGGTGCGTCCGGTAATAGGTTCCAGTTCTACGCGGCTGGTATCTGTGTCCGCATCATGTGCCAGCAGGCGATATCGTGTGAGCGAAGGTTTACCCAACTCAGCATCGATCTTGCGCAGCGGACGGTTTGGCCAATCGGCGACGATAGGCAGGTTCACCTCGCCAGCCAACAGCTCAACTTTTCCAGAGACCACGGCCACATAGCGCTTCTCCACTTCGCGTTCGCGGAACATCTGCGACAGGCGACGCTGCATTTCCGCACCGCGTGCAAACACCATCAGGCCGGAAGTCGCCATGTCCAGCCGGTGCACGACCAGCGCATCGGGAAACTCTTTCTGAATACGGGCGGAAAGACAATCCTGCTTATCTGCCCCGCGCCCCGGCACCGCCAGCAACCCGGCGGGCTTGTTTACCACCAGTAGCGAGTCATCGCAGTAGATCAATTCCGGGGCGAGGATAGGCAAGTGCGGATCAGGCCTTTTTTACGAACTCGGACTTCAACGACATCGGGCCGATGCCGTCGATCTTGCAATCGATGTCATGGTCGCCCTCGACCAGACGGATGTTCTTCACCTTGGTTCCCACCTTGACCGTCGCAGACGAACCCTTGACCTTCAGGTCCTTGATCACCGTGATCGTATCGCCGTCGGCCAGCACATTCCCCACAGAATCGCGCACGACACGCAGCTGCTCTGCGCTCTCGACGGGCGCATCCTTTGACCATTCATACGCGCACTCAGGGCAGACATAATTGCTTCCGTCTTCGTAGGTAAATTCCGAACTACATTTCGGGCATTTTGGTAAACCGCTCATGGTGTCTCCTGTGATTGAGTAATGTTTGATAGGTGCACGAAAGATTATCTAGCGCAATGCCCATTGGTTATAACGCATTATGTGGGTCGGGAAGATTGGTTAATGGAAATGTGACTACGAACGATACTTTTCGAAAAAAGAGATATCAACGTCGTAAACAGCCCGTTTGTTTAGTCCAAGTTCAACTTTTTCGAACATTTCAACAAGTTTGTCAGCGTCTAACAATTCAATTTTGAGTACGCCATCACGATTGGCTTCTTGGATCGCTGCATTGCTGAAAGTTGAAGTTGTGATAATGATTCCTTTTTCTGCTCGCCCCATCACAGCGTTTCTGAAATCACCAACTTGCGCTCTTGAAACGGTATTGCCTTCTTTGTAGCGTTTGCACTGGAACAAGACCCTAAAACTTACGAACGGGTTTATTTCGAGAGTGCCGAAGCCATCAATTCCATCATCGGCACCTCTGGCAGTGACTTCTACGTTTTCGAATCCAGATTCACGGAGTAATTCGCGACAGACTTTTTCAAACCCTTCCGCGCTCAGGTCTCTGAGAACATCAATTAGAGCTGGGCTGTCGGTCGACTCCGTACTTTGCGGTGAAACTTCGTTAGTTATCTCGACAATGCTCTTCTCAGAGACGGGTGGTAGTTCCCTATTCTTCCGATTTTCTTGGTTTATAGCGACCCACTTTAGAAATATTTTCCGAGCTTCTTCTGGAGAAATGACGGTCTTCCGTCCTTTCTCTGTAAGTTTCCAAGTTCCATATTTCGAAGCGTCAAGCAGCCCTTCCCAAACCAAATACTGTCTGGCCCATGCTACTTGGTTATGAAATCTACCACTTCCGGATTTGAGTGCTTGGTCGAGGATATCATCGGGCAGCTTAAGATTTGCAGCTATGCGGCCAGATACCTCTCGTGGCTTTCCAGAGTCACCCAAATCACGTAGTGCGTCCAATAGAGGGCCAAACCACTTAACAAATTCGGCGGTACTTTTTTTGCTCATAATTTAATATCCCCTATGCACTGCCACTACGCCCATATTGTCAGTATATCGCGGCCTTATTCTTTGCGGACAGCTACACGCTCCCCGTTCGTCCTGAGCTGGTCGAAGGATGATTAGGCGCACCGTCACTGTCTGAACCTTTTGCTAACCGCGATACCTCTGCCCAATCGCCGTGCATCATTGCTTCTTTTTTCTTCCGGCTCCACCCCTTGATTTGTCGTTCGGCGGACAAGGCTTCTATGCGGGTGGAGCATTCTTGGCTAAACACTAGCTCAACGGGCAATCGCCCGTTGGTGTTCGCCGATGCGCTTTTCGAGATTGTCGGTGTGTCCGGTGTAATACGAACTATCGGCACAGCGCAGGATGTAGACCCAGAAGCTCATGGTTTTATGCTCCGTTGTTTCTCATCCTTCGACAGGCTCAGGACGAACGGTGTGGTGGGTATCGTGGAGTTACAAAAACCGCGCAACCATGCCCTTCGCCAACTCGCCCTGCAACGGTATCTGCACATGATGCCCACTGCCCGGTGCTGTGGTGACGGCTGCGCCTTCAAGATTGCGCATCTCAGTCAATTCAACAATATGGTTGCCGGATGGATGGATAATTTCTAATCTATCGCCGACCTGGAATTTATTCTTTACATCAATCTCGGCCATGCCGTTTGCACAACTGATGATGTCGCCGACGTATTGTTGGCGGAAGCTTTCGGAGTGGCCGCGCATATAGTTCTGCTGTTCGTGGGTGTGGTGACGCGCGTAGAAGCCGTCGGTGTAGCCGCGATTCGCGAGTGCATCCAGTGCGCCTAACAGACTTAGATTAAATGGGCGACCTGCGACGGCATCGTCTATCGCCTGCCGATACACTTGCGCGGTGCGTGCCACGTAATAGATGGACTTGGTGCGGCCTTCGACTTTCAGCGAATCGATGCCGATTTTCACCAAACGCTCGACATGTTCCACCGCGCGCAAGTCTTTGGAGTTCATGATGTAGGTGCCGTGTTCGTCTTCCAGCACCGGCATCAGTTCGCCGGGGTGATCCTGACGTGAGATGACGTAGACCTTGTCCGCCAGCGGGTGACGCGGCTGGCTGCCGCAATCGGACAGCGCACTTTCACTTAACGCCTTATCGAAGTCAAAATCGATTTTCTGGATGTCGCCAGTACCATCTTCCTCCGCGCTGTCCACCTTGTAATCCCAGCGGCAAGAATTGGTGCAAGTACCTTGGTTGGCGTCGCGGTGGTTAAAGTAACCGGAAAGCAGGCAGCGACCGGAATAGGCGATGCACAGCGCGCCGTGGATGAATACTTCAAGTTCAATGTCCGGGCATTGCTGGCGGATTTCTTCGACCTCGTCCAGCGACAGTTCGCGCGACAAAATCACGCGCGACAGGCCCAGCGATTTCCAGAATTTCACTGCCGCGTAGTTGACGGTGTTCGCCTGTACCGAAAGATGGATCGGCATCTCCGGCCAGCGCTCGCGCACCATGGCGATCAGGCCGGGATCGGCCATGATCAGTGCGTCCGGCTGCATGGCGATGAGCGGTGCCATGTCCGCCATGTAGGTCTTCACCTTGGCGTTGTGCGGCATCAGGTTGCTGGCGACGAATAATTTCTTGCCGAGCGCATGTGCTTCTTGTATGCCGATTTGCAGTTCTTCCAGCTGGAATTCGTTGTTGCGTGCGCGCAGTGAATAGCGCGGCTGCCCGGCATACACCGCGTCCGCCCCGAAGGCGTAGGCGGTGCGCATTTTTTCCAGCGTGCCTGCGGGAAGAAGGAGTTCGGGAGATTTCATTGGATTGTTCCCCCTCCCCAGCCCTCTGATGGAACTACTAGCCATTCGACTAGGCTGTCCAACTACGCCAGCCAAGTCGCTGGTTACCCCGGTGGGAGAGGGAGCGTAAGTCGAGGTCACGTTAGCCTCAGCCGTTTCCAGATTTCCTGCGACGATCCGGCTTGGTTCAGCGTGTAGAAGTGCAATCCCGGCGCACCGCCAGCGAGCAGTTTTTCGCACAGTTGAGTGACAACATCTAGGCCAAAAGCCTGCACCGAGACGTTGTCGTCGCCGTAGCTTTCCAGCGTCTTGCGCATCCAGCGCGGGATTTCCGCGCCACAGGCATCGGAGAAGCGCGCCAGTTGCGAGAATTTCACGATGGGCATGATGCCGGGCACGATGGGGGCGGTGACGCCCATCTTGCGGCACTCTTCAACGAAGCGGAAATACGCATCGGCATTGTAGAAATATTGCGTGATTGCGGAATTCGCTCCGGCCTGAACCTTGCGCTTGAAGTTGACGATGTCTTCGCGCGGCGATCTGGCCTGCGGGTGAAACTCGGGATAAGCCGCCACTTCGATGTGGAAATGCTCGCCGGTCTGGGCGCGGATGAACGACACCAACTCGTTGGCATACTGAAACTCGCCGATGCTGCCCATGCCGGAGGGCAGGTCGCCGCGCAACGCCACGATGCGTTTGATGCCCATGTCCCGGTAAGCAAACAGCATGGAGCGGATGTTTTCGCGCGTGGAACCGACGCACGACAAGTGCGGTGCGGCGTTGTAGCCTTCGGTATGAATTTGGCGTATGGTTTCCAGCGTGCGGTCTTGCGTGGAGCCGCCCGCACCGAAGGTGACGGAGAAGAATTCCGGTTTGAGCAGAGCCAGTTGTTTGCGCGTGGAGGTCAGTTTTTCCACGCCTTCCGGCGTTTGCGGCGGGAAAAATTCGAAACTGAATAATTTAGAGTTTGTCATGATCTATAGTTATTGGCCCATCTTGCGGAGGTTGCTGGTTTGCCCCATTTTTCGGGATCAGCAGTGACAGCGCATAGGAAATAATACTGTATAGCAAGGCGCCCATCATTCCAACCCAGAACCCGCTCACCTCGAAACCGCGCAGCATCGAACCGGCGAACCAGAACAGCAGTCCATTGATGACGAGGATGAACAACCCCAGCGACAGCACGGTGACCGGCAATGTGAGCAGGATCAGTACAGGACGAATTAGCGTGTTGATTAGGCCCAGCACCAGCGCAGCAATCATCGCTGATCCGAACCCGTCCACGCGCACCCCCGGCAGCAGGTAGGCCACCGCCAGCAGCGCCAACGCATTGCAACACCAGATCAGAATGAGTCGCATGATGCCTCCTTAAGTCAGGATTGAGGATCGAAACCAGGCATTTCCCGACCCTCGATCCGACCTTTTAATAGCGGTAGTGATCCGCCTTATACGGCCCCTCTTTGGGCACGCCGATATAGGCTGCTTGCTGGTCGGTCAATACGCTCAACTGCGCGTTCAGCGTGGTCAGTTGCAAACGTGCAACCTTTTCGTCCAGATGCTTGGGCAAGGTGTACACGCCGATTGGATATTCCTTGGTGCGGGTGAATAGCTCAATCTGCGCGATGGTCTGGTTGGCGAAGCTCGACGACATCACGTAGGACGGATGGCCGGTGCCGCAGCCCAGATTCACCAGACGGCCTTCGGCCAGCAGCAGGATACGTTTGCCGTCAGGGAAAATCACATGGTCAACTTGCGGCTTGATGTTTTCCCACTGGTATTGCTTGAGCGAGGCGACATCGATTTCGTTGTCGAAGTGGCCGATGTTGCACACGATGGCCTGATTCTTCATCTTCTTCATGTGGTCATGGGTGATCACATGGTAGTTGCCGGTGGTGGTGACGAAAATGTCGCCATGTTCGCAGGCATAATCCATGGTCACTACGCGATAGCCTTCCATCGCCGCTTGCAACGCGCAGATAGGATCGATTTCGGTCACCCAGACCTGGGCGGACAGTGCGCGCATGGCTTGCGAACACCCTTTGCCCACGTCGCCGTAACCGATAATGACGGCAACTTTGCCCGCGATCATCACGTCGGTGGCGCGCTTGATACCGTCCACCAGCGATTCGCGGCAGCCGTACAGGTTGTCGAATTTAGACTTGGTGACGGAATCGTTTACGTTGATGGCCGGGAACTTCAGTTCGCCGCGCTCATGCATTTGATACAGGCGATGCACACCGGTGGTAGTTTCTTCGGTCACGCCCTTGATTGCGGCGAGACGGGTGGAATACCAAGTCGCATCAACGGCCAGCTTGGTCTTGATCGACGCAAACAAACAAGTCTCTTCCTCGGAACCTGGGTTGTTCAGCAACGCAGCATCTTTTTCGGCGCGTGCGCCCAGATGCAGCAACAAGGTCGCATCTCCGCCGTCGTCCAGGATCATGTTGGAATAGCCGCCGTCCGTCCATTCGAAAATGCGGTGGGTGTAATCCCAGTATTCGGTCAGCGTTTCACCCTTGTAAGCGAACACCGGCGTGCCAGTCGCGGCGATGGCGGCGGCAGCGTGATCCTGCGTGGAGTAGATGTTGCAGGAGGCCCAGCGCACTTCGGCACCAAGCGCACACAGCGTCTCAATCAGCACGCCGGTCTGGATGGTCATGTGCAGCGAACCGGTGATACGCGCGCCTTTCAACGGCTGGCTGGCAGAAAATTCCTTGCGGATTGCCATCAGGCCGGGCATCTCGATCTCGGCGATGGCGAGTTCCTTGCGTCCCCATGCGGCCAGAGACATATCGGCGACTTTGTAATCTGTGAATCCGTTTGCAACAGCGTTCATAATTTCCTCCATTCATGGCTAATGAATGGGCGCCGTTGCTACGATTGCACCACTCTCCCGAGCCTGGCCGGCAGAACCGGTCGCAGCGCCCCTCGGGGGGTGGGTGATGTTTGAATTACAGACCTGCGTCTGCGCGCAGTACCGCCGCCTTATCCGTCGCTTCCCAGGTGAACTCAGGTTCCTCGCGACCAAAATGGCCGTAGGACGCTGTCTTCTCATAGATCGGGCGCAACAGGTCGAGCATTTGCACGATGCCTTTCGGACGCAGGTCGAAATGTGTTTTCACCAGTTCGGTGATCTTCTCATCGGATATCTTGCCCGTGCCGTAAGTAGTGACCATGATGCTGGTAGGGTGCGCAACGCCGATAGCGTAACTGATTTGCACCAGGCATTTGTCCGCCAAGCCTGCGGCAACGATGTTCTTTGCCACATAGCGTCCGGCATAAGCAGCAGAGCGGTCAACTTTCGATGGGTCTTTACCGGAGAACGCACCGCCGCCGTGCGGGGCTGCGCCGCCGTAGGTATCGACGATGATCTTGCGTCCGGTTAAACCCGCATCACCGTGCGGGCCGCCGATCTCGAAGCAGCCAGTGGGGTTGACCAGATACTTGATCTCGCCCTTGATGAGCTCCTTGGGCAGCATCGGTTTAATGATGTCTTCAATTACCGCCTCATGCAGTGCTTTTTGCTTTTCGGGTGGAGAAAACTCCGGGGTGTGTTGGGTGGACAGCACCACGGTATCAATGCTGTGCGGCTTGCCGTGGAGATACCTGACGGTGACCTGGCTCTTGGCATCAGGGCGCAGCCAAGGCAAACGACCATCTTTGCGCAGCAATGCCTGACGTTCGACGATGCGGTGCGACAGGTAGATCGGCAGCGGCATCAAAGTGTCAGTTTCGTTGCAGGCATAGCCGAACATCAAGCCTTGGTCACCAGCCCCCAGGTTGAGGTAATCGTCGGAAGCGTGATCCACGCCTTGCGCGATATTTGGGCTTTGCGTGCCATAGCACACATGCACCGAGCAACCGTCGGCATCGAAGCGCAGGCTTGGGTCGTTATAGCCGATGCGGCGTATGGTCTCACGCGCAACCTTGGCGTAATTCACTTGTGCGCTGGTGGTGATCTCGCCCGCCAAAACGGTCAAACCTGTGGTCACCAGTGTTTCCGCCGCTACCCGTGCATGCGGGTCTTGGGCTAGAATGGCGTCCAGAATGGCATCGGAAATTTGATCGGCGACTTTGTCCGGATGACCTTCTGAAACAGATTCAGACGTGAAATAATATTCGCTCATGTTGTCGCGCTCGCATTAAGATTAGGCAAAAGGGCGCGCATTATAACAAAAACCCGGTTTTTCTACGCATGAGTTCTTCCATGATTGTCTGGTTATTCAATTTGGCGGCACGCTTACCGTTAAGCGTGCTGCATCGCGTCGGCAGCGTAATGGGCTGGGCGACGTATCTGCTGTCCGGCAAATACGCTGCGCGCTTGCGCAAAAATCTCGGCTACGGATTGGAGGGGTATCCCTTCGCAGAGTTCCGCAAGGTTTTAAACGCCAACATTGAAGAAACCGGCAAGAGCCTGGCCGAGATTCCCTGGGTGTGGTGCAGGCCGCTGGCGGAGGTGACAGGCAGCGTGCGCGCATGTCACGGTTGGGAACACGTCGAAGCGGCACGATCAAAAGGACGAGGAATTATATTTTTGACGCCGCATCTGGGTTGCTTTGAAGTGTCCGCCCTGTACGCGGCAGAGCGTATGCCAATTACCGTGTTGTATCGTCCACCCAAGTTGGCCTGGCTGGAAGAAGTAATGCGTAGCGGACGTGAGCGCGCCCAGTTGCGTTTGGCGCGCACCGACGTGGGCGGGGTGCGTTTGTTGTACAAGGCGCTCAAGCGTGGCGAAGCTATCGGTCTGTTGCCAGATCAGGTGCCCGGCAAGGGCGAGGGAGAATGGGCCGATTTTTTTGGTCGTCCCGCTTACACCATGACGCTGGTCGGGCGGCTAGTTGAGTCCAGCGGAGCGGCGATGCTGATGGCTTATGCCGAGCGGCTACCTGAGGGAGCGGGCTATGTTATTCGCATTACTCCGCTGGAATTCATGCCGGGCTTGTCCGTCACCGGACAGATGAATGCGGCGCTGGAAGCGGTGGTGCGCGCTTGCCCCGCGCAATACCTGTGGAGCTATAACCGTTACAAAGTGCTCGCCGGGGTTGCGCCATTTGGAGAAGAACAAGGATTGCACCCGCAAGGGGTAGGCAGCACTAAAAGTAGGCAATCCGTACCCAGCCAAAGGCTGGACGGAATTGACACTGCGGTTCCCGTGGCTGAAGCTACGACCGCTACGCTCAATATTAAGGATCAAGGATGACGCGTCTGGGAATTTTTCTGCTGTGGTTATTGCATTTTCTGCCGTTTCGCGTGTTGGTGTGGATCGGCAATACATTAGGTTTGCTACTTTACATATTTGCTGCGGAGCGGCGGCGCGTGTCAACCATCAATTTGCGCTTGTGTTTTCCCGAGTTGAGCGATATTCAGCGCGCACGCTTGGTGCGCGAACATTTTAAAATGTTCGCGCGCGGCCTAATTGAACGCACTATTTTGTGGTGGTCGAGTGGGGCGCGCATCTTGAGCCTGATCCGCATCGAGGGGATAGAGCATTTTAATGCGGTGAAAGGTAAACCGGTCATCTTGTTGACGCCGCACTTTGTCGGGATGGATGTCGGCGGACAGTGGGTCGCGCAGCACATTGATACGGTATGCATGTATGCGAACCAGAAGGACCTCTACCTGACCGAATTGCTCTTGAAGAAGCGCGCCCGATTCGGTAGCCAGCGCCTCTATTCGCGCCAGCAAGGGCTGCGTCCCATCCTCAAAGGGATGCGCGAAGGCATGCCGTTCATCTATCCACCGGATCAGGACCAAGGCATCAAAGACGGCGCGTTCATTCCATTTTTTGGCGTGCCTGCTGCTACTATGACTTCGGTCCCGCGTATTGCACAGATGACGGGTGCGGCTGTCGTGCCTTGCATTACCCGCATACTGCCAGACGCAGCAGGCTACGTGCTGACCTTCTATCCGGCTTGGGAGAATTATCCGACCGGGGATGACATTGCGGATACGCGCCGCATGAACGAATTCATCGAACAGCGCGTGCGTGAAATGCCGGAACAATATTTCTGGCTGCATAAACGGTTTAAAACCAGACCGGAAGGCGAAGCGAGGTTCTACTGATGAAATATCACGACTTGCGCGATTTCATCGCACAACTGGAAAAACTTGGCGAACTTAAGCGCGTTTCCACACCGGTTTCGCCGCATTTGGAAATGACGGAAATCTGCGACCGCGTGTTGCGCGCGCAAGGCCCTGCGGTGCTGTTCGAGAATCCAATTGGACATAACATGCCCGTGCTGGCTAACCTGTTCGGCACGCCGCGCCGCGTGGCGTTAGGCATGGGCGAGGAATCTGTCAGCACGTTGCGCGAAGTGGGCAAACTGCTCGCTTATTTGAAAGAGCCGGAGCCGCCCAAGGGCCTGAAAGACGCATGGGAGAAATGGCCGATACTGAAGCAAGTGCTGACCATGTCGCCCAAAGTGGTGTCCAGCGCGCCCTGCCAGGAAATTGTTTGGGAGGGCAGCGACGTGGACTTGGGCAGGTTGCCCATCCAGCATTGCTGGCCCGGTGACGTTGCGCCGCTCATCACTTGGGGATTGGTGGTCACACGCGGGCCGAACAAACCGCGCCAAAATCTCGGCATTTACCGCCAGCAGGTGATTGCTCCAAACAAAGTGATTATGCGCTGGCTGGCACATCGAGGCGGCGCGCTGGATTACCGCGATCACTGCGAAAAAAATCCGGGGCAACCTTTCCCGGTCGCGGTGGTGATTGGTGCCGATCCGGCGACCATTTTGGGCGCGGTAACGCCAGTGCCGGATTCGCTTTCCGAATACCAGTTTGCCGGATTGCTGCGCGGTGCCAAAACCGAACTGGTGAAATGTCTGGGCAGCGATCTGCAAGTGCCCGCTTCCGCCGAGATCGTGTTGGAGGGCGTGATCCATCCGAACGAAACCGCGCTCGAAGGCCCATACGGCGACCATACCGGTTATTACAACGAACAAGACAAGTTTCCGGTATTCAGCATTCAGCGTATCACCATGCGCCATGATCCGATCTACCACTCCACCTACACTGGCAAGCCGCCCGACGAACCGGCGATGCTGGGTGTGGCGTTGAACGAAGTATTCGTGCCGCTGCTGCAAAAGCAGTTTCCCGAGATCGTGGATTTTTATTTGCCGCCGGAAGGATGCAGCTACCGCATGGCGGTGGTCAGCATCAAGAAGCAATACCCCGGCCACGCCAAGCGCGTGATGTTCGGCATCTGGTCCTACCTGCGCCAGTTCATGTACACCAAGTTCATCATCGTGGTGGACGACGACATCGACATCCGCAATTGGCAGGAAGTCATCTGGGCGATCACCACCCGCGTCGACCCGGTGCGAGACACGCTGTTGGTAGAGAACACGCCGATAGACTATCTCGATTTCGCCAGCCCGGTATCAGGGCTGGGCGGCAAGATGGGCCTGGACGCGACCAACAAATGGCCGGGCGAAACGCAACGCGAATGGGGTACGCCTATCGTGATGGACGCGGCGGTGAAGGCTAAGGTGGATGCGATGTGGGGGGAGTTGGGGTTGTAAGTGGTAGGCGGAAAAGCGTAGCGCCTTCCGCCGCAGAGTGCTCAGGAAACCTCATTTACGTGTGTTGATAGTCTGAAATGTGCCAATAGCGGACGGTCGCCAATAGGCTCCATGAGATTGCCTAGATAATTCGGCCTATTGCTTGCCGGGTAGTATCGGCGTAGCCTGCGCTCAAGATTTTCCCGCTGATTAAACCTACTTTCAGTGAGGTTTGCCATGAAAGTTTCGCGTCTCTTCATTATTGCTATAGCGGCAGCCCTGCTGTCAGTGCCCGCCATCGCACTTGCGCAAGAGAAAATTCCTGCCGCGCTGGAATCTATATCAGTAACAATTGCCAGTGATGATGAAAGAACAGGTCGGTTAGATTTCCGGAATGCAGAGCTAGAATTCCTTCACAACAACGAGGAGCGTGCGAAGAAGGACATCCCGCAAAACTGGCAAACAGGGCTGCAAGAATCCATCGGCAATATGTCGGTGTTCCAAGACGATGCAGCCACGAAAGTTAATTTATCCGTCAAAATTCTTAAGCTGGAAGTTACAGTGGCGGGTTTTCCTGACAAGACATCGACGACCGAAGCTCGTTATGAGCTTACTGATCGAAAAACTGGAGACTTAATATTCACACAAAACATAACTTCGATTGGTGTGGCCGGTGTTAGCTATTCATTGAATGGTGTGGCTTGTATTAGAGAGTCAGCTAATAGGGCGATTCAGAACAATATTGCGCAGTTTATGCCGATCCTGAAAACGGTCGATGTAAAGCAGCCCATGTTTCAAGCGGCTTTCCTAACAGATGATGTTAAGAAGCGGGCACAAGCGGATTTGGAAGGTCTTTGCCTTGATGCGTTTCTTAAAGAAGGGAAGCAGGGTGTGAATGGTTATCAACCAGCGTCCTCTTCAATATTGAAGGAAGGCGTGTTCGCTATAGGCAAGTTTAATTCCCAACAGTATTGTGGCTGGGCGCGCAAAGTCGGCACTTGGGAGGACACTGACAAGAGGGCTATCGAATCCTGTGAGAATGTTAAACCTAAAGGCGCATCAAATTGTGATGTGTACGCGCATAGCAACCATATAGTTTATGTGCCACTCCATGAAAGAATCGAGGCAGCACAAAAACTATTTGAAACTGGCGATGTCACCGCTACGGAACATGCACTCAATGAAATAAAAGTCAGAAACCCAATCAATCTAAGTCAAGCAGATAGAGGTGAATACGAATATCTATTAGGGAAAGTCTTAGCCAACTCTGGGCCCAAACAAAACTTACCGGATGCCATTAGCCATTTCAATAATTCTTGGCACTACTCCAACGTTAATGGGGCAGTTGAAGAAGGAAACCTGTGGATAGCAGAAGGAAATATTGATCAACATTGGCAATCCATCCGCGATGCATATCAATACTTCCTTGCGAAAGCATCGGATGAACAAAAGTCGCAGCATCCAGAAGTTGCGAAAAATCTAAAGAAAACTGAGCGATATTATCAAGCAGACCTGGCGAAGCAAGAAAAACAAGCAAGGATCGATGCGGACGATGCTAAGCGTGAAGCTGAACGGCAGGCTAAGCAAGACCGCCTCGATGCTATCAAGGCTGAACGCGAGGAAAAGAGACAAGAGAAAATCAGGCTGGCAGAGGAAAGGCGGATAGCTAAAGAAGGCGACGGCTCGGCGGATGATATTACCTGCAAGGGCAAAGGCAATCGACCAAGTTCACGGGGGTATATCAATTGTCGTAGTGAGATTGTCCGGGCCAAGCAAGTAGCAGAGCAACAGCGAATCGCCGCAGAAAAGAGTGCTGCTGCTCAAAAGGCGGCAAAGGTTGCTGCGAATCAAAAGGCAGCCGAGGATTTCAAGAAATCCAAGAAGTGCGCTGACGAAACAAGGAATCCAGAATGTATGAATTTAGCAGGAATAGCGGCTTATAATTTAGGCAATATAGATCATGCTAAAAGTTGGTTTACGCTGGCGGCTAGATATGGAGAGCCTAAAGCGATTGCAAATCTAACTTACAAAGGTTGGACAGTTCCAGAGCCAGACCTCTTGCAGCAGCAACAGCGACAACAGCAACAGAAAGATAATGAGCCTGGCTTCGGGACAATGTTGTTCTTAAGCATCCTGAGTGGTTACAACAGCAGCCATGGAGAGACATCCTACGCACCTCTACCAGGTGCCGGTATTGCGAAAGTTCCAAGCTACGGGGTAACTCCAACATATCAACCAAAGCAAGGCTATCAAACACGTGATGCAAATGGGGCCGTGGTGAACAGTCTAAGCAACTATCAAACAAGGGATGTGAATGGTGCCATCGTAAATAGTCAGGACAACTACCAGACCAGAGATTTAAGTGGGGCCGTTGTAAACAGCCACGACAATTTTCAAACTAGGGATGCAAATGGCGCGGTAGTGAATACAGGAAATTAGCCAGTAAAATCGGCGCAAGGTAAACAGCTTTCATATGGCACAAGATAAGCGAACAACATGAAGCTCGACTTGACCCGCAAGGGCCAACACGGCATGAGGGCAGCTATGTGCCATACACCCTCGCGCAGCTCCTTACCTCAAAGTTAGAACTCATCATGACGCCAGAAAGAATTTCTAATGCAGAGTCGTTTTATGTTGAGCTTCACGGCCTAACGAACGAAATAGAAATGTTGGAAACAATGAAAAACAGAGCGGCCTCGACCTGTTTCGTCATTGCCCAAGATCATCACGCCGCGATGGTGTTGCTGATGAAGAACACTTTTCATTCGTCCAGTTTCGCTTTACTGCGCTCGATTTTTGAAGCTTACTTGCGCGGCCTATGGTTAAAGCATTGTGCAACAGAGGATCAGGCAAACGAATTTTTCCAAGGCACTGAACCGCCGAAAACGATGGTCGCGGAAATAGAAGCAACCCCAGATTTCTCTGATAGTGTTTTATCTCGCATTAAAAGCAAAAACTGGAACACTATGTGCGAGTTCACTCACACTGGCGGTCTACATCTCCAACGATGGCAATCACACGATGCAGTCGAACCAAAATTTGATGAAGAAGAACTTGAAGAATGCCTAAATTGTGCAGAACTGTTTGGGGCTATGGCTGGCTTAGAGCTGGTGCAACTAAAGAAATCTGGTGACACTGGAGCTAGGGTCTTGGAGTTAATTAAAAAGAGGTGGCCGTGAAAAGTTCTAACCTTTCGTTCGAGAGGGACTGCTGCGAAGCAGCCCGCGTCAGCCCCTCAACTTAACGGGTGACCGTTATCTGGAAGGCGCCATGACCGCTAAGGGTGTGCGCCGTGAAAAGGCGGCGCTTTTCCAGTGGGTGCAAATCCCACCCGGC
>CAYZPM010000001.1:0-295460 GCA_964480365.1 uncultured Gallionellaceae bacterium | reverse complement strand
TTTGGTTGACTACAACGGCTTCTGCCTTAGGGTCTGGTACTGGCACAACTGAGACAGTTATAATCATAGCAATTCAACACTGCAATTTTTATGCAAAACAGTTCTTGACCAAAATCAACTACGAATTGCGGATGCCCATAATATTGCGGCCCTGTTCCCTGTTGTTAATAGGGAGAATAGCACAGTTACTTTTTCCCGAGTCTTGCCAGGCAATAGATATTCAATTGCTGATCTTGTATTCCCCGTGCTCTCGGTACGGGAGCAACACCGTTTTGCGGTTTTGACTTAAACGCGGCACGCCGGTTTTGTTTTCTACGTCGTAATACCCCGAGGTCTTGCCTCGGGGATAGGCGTAGGGCGAGCGAAGCAATTTGTATGGTGGATGATCCGTAGGAGTTGAAATGCTTTCGGTGGCGGCTTTAGCTTCCAGTCGGTCTCTCTTGGTGTATGCTAGCAACAGTGCCACAGCAGACCACAAAAGGTACACCCGCAAAAAAGTTGCGCAAGCCGGTAAATTCCACGTCTCATTCGGTGGATATCGATAGGCCGATTTGGAAGCGGAAGTTTAACTGCACGACGAGCGCAAGTACGACCATCAGGTATGGCTTCCCTTAAAATATTTCTTACCACTCTGCGGGACATGACTCAACGCTGGTGGTTCTCCACGACTCTCGCCGCGCTTGCTTTCGCTCTCCTTCCATTGCTGTTGCTGGTGTTTGCGATGATGTTAGTCTATCCCTCGCTACCTTCACTGGAGGTGCTAACCGATTATCAGCCTAAAATTCCTCTGCGCGTATACAGCGCAGAAGGCGCCCTGCTTGGCGAATTTGGCATAGAGCGGCGTGCGCTGGTCAAGATAGGCGAAGTGCCCGATATGATGAAGAAGGCCATACTCGCAGCCGAAGATGACCGTTTCTATGAGCACGGCGGCGTGGATTATTTAGGGATGGTGCGTGCTGCTTATTCCGATTTTACATCTGGCGATGTCAAGCAGGGAGCCAGCACCATCACCATGCAGGTGGCACGCAATTTTTTTCTGTCCAATGAAAAGACCCTGACGCGCAAATTCAACGAGGTGCTGCTCGCGCTAAAGATCGAACACAGCCTGGGCAAGGACGAAATTCTCCAGCTCTACATCAACCAGATTTACCTCGGCCAACGCGCCTATGGCTTCGCTGCTGCCGCGCAAATTTATTTCGGCAAGAACCTCAACCAACTCAATGTTGCCGAAATGGCCATGCTGGCCGGCCTGCCCAAGGCGCCCTCCGCCTATAATCCGGTGGTCAACCCCAAGCGGGCCAAACTGCGCCAGATGTACGTGCTGCACCGCATGCACGAACTCAACTTCATCGATGCCAAGCAGTTCGAGGCCGCCCAGCAGTATCCCATGACCGCCAAGCACGGCAATCAGGAATTTCCGGTCAAAGCCGATTTTCTGGCGGAGATGGTCAGGCAGGAAGTGTACGATCGCTATCAGGAAGACGCCTACACGCAAGGCATCAAGGTCTATACCACCATCCGCCAGCAGGATCAGGCGGCGGCCTACAAAGCGTTGCGCAAGGGCGTGCTGGATTATGACCAGCGCCACGGCTACCGTGGCCCGGAAGGTTACGCTGACTTGGGCGCGGGCAGCGGCGACGAAGACTTGGAAGATGTGCTGCAAGATGTTGCCGACAGCGATGACCTGATTCCCGCCGTGGTGCAGCAAGCCAGCCCCAACGCCGTCCGCGCCTACTGCAAGGGCGGACAAACTGTCGAGATCGGCGAAGAAGGGCTGAAATTCGCGCAACGTGCGCTGGGGGACAAGGTTGCGCTGAATCAGCGCATACGCACGGGCTCGATCATTCGGGTACAACAAAATGAAAAGGGCGCTTGGCAAATCGTCCAGCTTCCGCAAGTGGAATCCGCATTTGTTTCCGGAAGCCCGCACGATGGTGCAATCTACGCTTTGGTTGGCGGCTTTGACTTTAACCGCAACCAGTTCAACCATATCACGCAAGCGTGGCGGCAACCCGGTTCCAGCTTCAAGCCGTTCATCTACTCTTCGGCACTCGAAAAAGGATTTACCCCCGCCACTATCATCAATGATGCGCCTCTGGTGTTTAGTGCGACTCAAACCGGCGGCGAAGCCTGGATACCGAAAAACTACGAAGGCAAATTTGAAGGGCCGATGCGCATGAGAGAGGGACTCATCAAATCCAAAAACCTGGTCTCCATCCGCATCCTGCAAGCCATTACCCCTCGATATGCGCAGGACTACATCACCAAGTTCGGATTCGATGCCGCCAAGCATCCGGCCTACCTCACCATGGCCTTGGGTGCGGGCTCGGTCACGCCGATGCAAATGCTGGAGGGCTATTCCGTGTTCGCCAACGGCGGTTTCCGCGTCGCGCCCTATTTCATCCAGCGCATCGAAGACGCCAAAGGCCATATATTGAACAAGGCCGAACCAGTGATTGCGGGAGAGAATGCCGAGCAAGTGATCGACGTGCGCAATGCCTTTACCATGGTCAGCATGATGCAGGATGTAGTGAGACACGGTACCGCTATCCGTGCTATGCAGCTTGGCCGATCGGATCTGGCGGGCAAGACCGGCACCACCAGCGACTTCGTGGACGCATGGTTCTGCGGTTTTCAGCCCACGGTGGTGGGCATCTCCTGGATCGGCTTTGACACCCCGCGCAGCTTGGGTGACAAAGAAACCGGCGCGCGAGCTGCATTACCAATTTGGATGGGCTACATGGGTGCGGTACTAAAAGACGTGCCGAAAGCGGTCTACACCATGCCGGATAACATGGTGGCAGCGCGTATCAACAATCGCGGCTTGCGGGATCCCGATGGTGGGCTAGTGGAATATTTTTACCAGGAAAAATTGCCCCATGAGCAGTCCGCCACGTCGCCCGAAAAATCGCAAAGCGAAACGGCCAAAGACCAATTATTCTGATCCAGAATAAGCAAAGGCCGTTACCACTCATGGACATTACAACTTTTGGGTAACATTTTCTTCACCTCCCAATTGCCCTGCACGCTCAGACAGGGTAACATTCCCGCCCTTTTGCTTTTACTTTGGCGTTTTGTGCTGCCATTTTTGTTTTAAATGATTTTGATGAGGAATTACGTGAGCCGTCCTTCGTTGTCCGTACAGTCGGGGTTGCCAGTCCAGCAGGGTTTGTATGATCCGCGCCAAGAGCGCGATGCGTGTGGTGTGGGCTTTGTCGCGCACATCAAGGGCAAACAGAGCCATGACATGGTGCGTCAGGGTTTGCAGATACTGGAAAATCTCACCCATCGCGGCGCGGTGGGCGCCGACCCGTTGGCGGGCGATGGCGCGGGAATTTTGATCCAGGTTCCCGATGCGTTTTTACGCAAGTCTTGCGCGGTGCAGGGCATGACTTTGCCGGCGGCGGGCGAATACGGTGTCGGCATGCTGTTCTTGCCGCGCGATGTTTTTGCGCGTGCTACCTGCGAGAAAGTGATCGCCGACAAGATCGCGGCGGAAGGACAGAAATTGCTTGGCTGGCGCAATGTGCCGGTGGACAACAGCAGCTTGGGCGAAGGTGTCAAAGCGGTGGAGCCGGTGGTGCGTCAGGTGTTCATCGGTCGCGGCAAAAATTGTAAAGATGCCGACAGTTTCGAGCGCAAACTGTTTGTCATCCGCAAGACCGCTGAACATGCGGTGCATGACCTGCCAAATGAACAAGGGCGCGGTTTCTATATCCCCTCGCTGTCGGCGCGCACGCTGGTTTACAAAGGCATGTTGCTGGCGGATCAGGTTGGCAAATATTATCCAGACTTGAAGGACAACAGTGTCGTTACCGCACTGGCGCTGGTGCATCAGCGCTTTTCCACCAATACTTTTCCGACCTGGAATCTGGCGCACCCATTCCGCATGATCGCGCACAACGGCGAGATCAATACTTTGCGCGGCAACGTGAACTGGATGGCGGCGCGCCATGCGGCGATGTCGTCCGAACTGCTGGGCGAAGATTTGGAAAAACTGTGGCCGCTGATCGTGGAAGGCCAGTCTGACTCCGCCTGTTTCGACAATGCGCTGGAACTGCTGGTGGCTGGCGGTTATTCGCTTCCACACGCGATGATGCTGCTGATCCCTGAAGCCTGGGCGGGCAACCCGCTGATGGACGAGGAGCGCCGCGCGTTCTACGAATACCATGCCGCGCTGATGGAACCGTGGGACGGCCCAGCCGCCGTGGCTTTCACCGATGGCCGCATGATTGGCGCGACGCTGGATCGCAACGGCCTGCGCCCGGCGCGCTATCTGATCACCGACGACGACATGGTGTTGATGGCATCGGAAATGGGTGTGCTGGATATTCCACAACACAAGATCGTGAAGAAGTGGCGCTTGCAGCCGGGGAAAATGTTCCTGATCGATTTGCAGGCGGGGCGGATCATCGACGATGCCGAATTAAAGCAGCAACTCGCCACCGCCAAGCCCTACCGCAAGTGGATCGAAGAGTCGCGCTACTTCCTCGCGGATTTGCCTGCGGTCAAGGATAAGTCGGCGCTGCAAGGATCACTGCTGGATACCCAACAAGCTTTCGGCTATTCGCAGGAAGATATCAAGTTTATCCTCGCCCCGATGGCTGCGTCGGCCAAAGAGGCGGTCGGTTCCATGGGTTTCGATGCCGCGCTGCCGGTGTTGTCGAACAAGAATCGCTCGCTCTACGATTATTTCCAGCAGTTGTTCGCGCAAGTGACCAACCCGCCGATAGACCCGATCCGCGAAGAGATCGTGATGTCGCTCACCTCGTTCATCGGTCCCAGGCCCAACCTGCTCGGCATAAACGAGACCAATCCGCCATTGCGCCTGGAAGTGGAACAGCCGGTGCTGTCGAATGAGGATATGGCCAAGCTGCGCGACATTGGAAAGCTGACAGGCAAGCAATATAAGTCTCTGGTGCTGGACATAACCTACCCTGCCAGCAAGGGTGCTGCGGGCTGCGAGGCCGCGATCAAGGCACTGTGCACTGCTGCCAAAAAAGCGGTGGCGGATGGCTATAACGTGTTGATCCTGTCCGACCGCGCAGTTTCCAGCAAGCGCGTTGCCATCCCGGCGTTGTTGGCCTGTGCGGCTATGCATCACTATCTGGTGAATGTGGGGCTGCGCACCAGCACTGGTCTGGTGGTGGATACCGGTTCCGCACGCGAAGTACATCACTTCGCCCTGCTCGCCGGTTACGGTGCCGAAGCGGTATGTCCGTGGCTGGCGTACGAAACCATTGCCACCATGTCCGACTATTTGCCCGAGGGGCTGACTGCCAAGGACGCCAACAAGCGTTTCGTCAAGGCCGTCAACAAGGGGTTACACAAGGTGATGTCCAAGATGGGTATCTCCACGTACCAGTCTTATTGCGGCGCACAGATTTTCGAGGCGGTCGGCCTGAATGCCGAATTTATTGAAAAATATTTCACCGGCACGTCCACCCAGATCGAGGGAGTTGGTTTGAGTGTGGTGGCCGAGGAATCCGTACTTACTCACCGCAGCGCATTCGGCAATGATCCGGTACTCGCCAATGCGCTCGAAGCGGGCGGCGAATATGCTTATCGTGTGCGCGGCGAAGAGCACATGTGGACGACCGATACCATCGCGAAATTGCAGCACTCCACGCGCACCAATAATTTTGCGACCTACAAGGAATACGCCAAGCTGATTAACGATCAGGGATCGCGCATGAAGACCTTGCGCGGACTGTTCGAGATCAAACCGGTGGGCGCGCCGGTGCCGCTGGTGGAAGTTGAACCCGCCAAGGAAATCGTCAAGCGCTTCGTCACTGGCGCGATGTCGCTCGGTTCGATTTCCACCGAAGCGCACACCACGCTGGCAATCGCCATGAACCGCATCGGCGGCAAGTCCAATACCGGCGAGGGCGGTGAGGATGCAAACCGCTTCCGCGTGCTCAAGGCGGGCGAGAAGCTGTCCGAGATCATTGGAAAAAAACGTATTGCGGCCGATCTGGTGATGCAGGAAGGTGATTCGTTGCGCTCGCGCATCAAGCAAGTTGCCTCGGGCCGCTTTGGCGTGACGGCTGAATACCTGAGCAGCGCCGACCAGATTCAGATCAAGATGGCGCAAGGTGCGAAGCCGGGCGAAGGCGGCCAGTTGCCGGGCGGCAAGGTGTCCGAATATATCGCCAAGCTGCGTTTCTCGGTGCCGGGCGTGGGCCTGATTTCGCCGCCGCCGCACCACGATATATACTCGATTGAAGACTTGGCGCAGTTGATTCACGACCTGAAGAATTCCAATCCGAAGGCTTCCATTTCCGTGAAGCTGGTGTCGGAAGTCGGCGTAGGCACGGTGGCGGCGGGGGTATCCAAGGCCAAGGCCGACCACATCGTGGTATCCGGCTATGACGGCGGCACTGGCGCTTCGCCCATTTCCTCCATCAAGCATGCCGGTACGCCTTGGGAGTTAGGTCTGGCGGAAGCCCAGCAAACGCTGGTTCTGAACAAATTGCGCGGGCGCATTGTGTTGCAAGTGGACGGCCAGCTCAAGACCGGGCGTGATGTGCTGATCGGCGCCCTGCTCGGCGCCGACGAGTTCGGCTTCGCCACGGCACCGCTGGTGGTGGAAGGCTGCATCATGATGCGCAAGTGTCATCTCAACACTTGTCCGGTGGGCGTGGCGACGCAAGACCCCGAGTTGCGCAAGAAATTCACCGGCCAGCCGGAACATGTGGTGAATTACTTTTTCTTCCTCGCCGAAGAGTTGCGCGAATACATGGCGCAGATGGGCGTGCGCAAGTTGAGTGAACTGATCGGACGCAGCGATTTGCTCGACATGAAACACGGCGTCGAACACTGGAAGGCGCGGGGATTGGATTTCTCCAGGATTTTTCATCAGCCCGATATGCCCGCCAGCGTGGCGCGTCGCCATGCGGAGGTGCAGGATCACGAATTGGAAAAAGCACTGGACAACCAGTTGATCGCGGAAGCCAAGGCCGCGCTGGACAACAAGCATCCGGTCATCATCAAGACCACCATCGGCAACTCAAACCGCACCGTCGGCACCATGCTGTCGCATGAAGTTGTCAAGCGTTACGGCCATGGCGGGCTGCCGACCGACACCATCACGGTGAAGCTTAAAGGCACGGCTGGACAGAGTTTCGGCGCTTTCCTCGCACACGGTGTGACCTTCGAACTGACTGGAGAAGGCAACGATTATGTCGGCAAGGGTCTGTGCGGCGGACGTATATCGGTGCTGCCGCCCAAGGATTGCCCGATCACGGCAGAAGACAACATCATCGTCGGCAACACCGTTTTGTACGGCGCGACCAGCGGCGAATGCTACTTCCGTGGCGTGGCTGGAGAGCGCTTCGCGGTGCGCAATTCCGGCGCGGTCGCAGTGGTGGAAGGCGTGGGCGACCACGGCTGCGAATACATGACCGGCGGCCTGGTGATCGTGCTGGGGCAGACCGGGCGCAACTTCGCGGCGGGCATGTCTGGCGGCGTGGCTTACGTACTGGATGAGGACGGCAGTTTCGAGCGGCGCTGCAATCTGGCGATGGTGCAACTGGAGGCGATACCGGCCGAGTCCGATGCCAGCGAAATAGGTGAGGTTGAAACGCATGGTCGCGTGCACTTTAACCATCTCGGCAGAGCTGACGAATACCTGCTGCGCGAATTCATCGAGAACCACTTGCGTCATACCGGAAGTGTCCGCGCCAGAACCCTGCTCGACAACTGGGCGCTCTTCCTGCCGAAATTCGTCAAGGTGATGCCGACAGAATATCGCCGCGCCTTGCAGGAAATCGCGGCGCAACAAGCTATGGAGGTTGAGTAAATGGGTAAGCCTACCGGGTTTATGGAATTTGCGCGCCTGAGCGAAGGCTATTTGCCGGTTGCCAATCGGGTAAAAAATTATCAGGAGTTCGTGTTGCACCTGACCGATGATAAAGCCAAGATACAAGGCGCGCGCTGCATGGATTGCGGCATTCCGTTCTGCACCAGCGGTTGTCCGGTCAACAACATCATCCCCGACTGGAATGATCTGGTGTATCGCGGCAACTGGAAAGAGGCGCTGGACGTATTGCATTCCACCAACAATTTTCCGGAAGTGACCGGGCGTATCTGCCCCGCGCCGTGCGAAGCGGCATGTACGCTAAATATTAACAACGATGCGGTTGGCATCAAGTCAATCGAACACGCCATCATCGACAAGGGCGGCGAAAATGGCTGGGTAGTGCCGCAACCGGCAGCACACAAGACTGGCAAGAAAGTCGCTGTAGTCGGTTCCGGTCCCGCAGGTCTGGCAGCGGCACAGCAACTGGCGCGCGTCGGCCACAGCGTGACGGTGTTCGAGAAGAACAGCCGCATCGGCGGCTTGTTGCGCTACGGAATCCCAGACTTCAAGCTGGACAAGCGCCTGATCGATTGGCGCATGGCACAGATGCAAGCCGAGGGCGTTAAATTCCAGACCAATGTATTTATTGGCGATGCGGCTCCGGGCAAAGGCGTGACCAATGATTCCACCAAGACCGTCAAACCGAAAGAGTTGCTGAAGAAATTCGATGCGGTGATTCTGGCGGGCGGTGCGGAACAACCGCGCGACTTGCCGGTGCCGGGACGCCAACTGGTCGGCGTACACTATGCGCTGGAACTCCTTATCCCGCAGAACAAGGAAGTGGCGGGCGAGGGCAAGAATCTGATTAACGCCAAGGGCAAACATGTGGTGGTGATCGGCGGAGGCGATACTGGCTCCGATTGCGTGGGCACCTCCAACCGCCACGGCGCGGCCTCAATCACCCAGATCGAAGTGATGCCGCGCGCACCGGATCAGGAAAATCGACCGCTGACCTGGCCGAACTGGCCGCTCAAGCTGCGCACTTCCAGCTCGCACGATGAAGGTTGCCAGCGCGACTGGGCGATTGCGACCAAGGAATTTATCGGCAAGAACGGCAAGCTCACCGGACTCAAGGCGGTGCGCGTCGAATTCAACGATGGCAAGATGAACGAAGTGCCGGGCAGCGAATTTGAGATCAAGGCCGACCTGGTGTTACTGGCAATGGGCTTCACCAGCCCGTTGCAACAAGTGCTGGATGCATTCGGCGTGGAAAAAGATCCACGCGGTAACGCCAAGGCCGTGACCGATGGAGTGGGTTGCTACAAGACCAGTGTAGACAAAGTGTTTGCCGCAGGCGACATGCGCCGGGGTCAATCGCTGGTGGTATGGGCCATACGCGAAGGACGCCAAGCCGCGCGAGCGGTGGACGAATATTTGATGGGCAGTTCCGTATTACCCCGCTAAAAAATCAAAACCTGCCAGCAAAATTAACCAGGAATCACCATGAATTTCAAACTGAAAAACGACACCTTCCTGCGCGCCTTGTTGCGCCAGCCGACCGAATACACGCCGTTGTGGATGATGCGTCAAGCCGGACGTTACCTGCCGGAATATTGCGCCACGCGCAAGCGCGCGGGCAGTTTCCTCAATCTGTGCAAGAGTCCGGACATGGCAACGGAAGTAACGTTGCAGCCGCTGGATCGTTTCCCGCTGGATGCCGCGATTCTGTTTTCCGATATTTTGACCGTGCCGGATGCGATGGGCCTCGGCCTGTATTTTGCAGAGGGCGAAGGCCCCAAGTTCGAACGCCCCTTGCGTGACGAAGCCGCGATCAAGGCCTTGCGCGTACCGGACATTGGCACCGACCTGAAATATGTGACTGACGCCGTTTCGCAGATCCGCAAGGCACTGGACGGACGCGTGCCGCTGATTGGTTTTTCCGGCAGTCCGTGGACGCTGTCCTGCTACATGGTGGAAGGCGGCGGTAGCGACGACTACGCCAAGGTGAAGACCTTGATGTACAAAGAACCCAAGCTGATGCACCACATCCTCGACGTAACCGCGCAAGCGGTGATCGCTTACCTCAACGCGCAGATCGAGGCGGGCGCGCAATCCGTGATGATTTTCGATTCCTGGGGTGGAGCGCTGTCACATGCCGCCTACCACGAGTTCTCGCTGCCCTATATACAGCGCATCGTGGCCGGTTTAATCAAGGAAAAAGACGGCGTCAGGATTCCGAATATCGTGTTCACCAAAGGCGGCGGCCTGTGGATCGACAGCATCGCCAACATTGGCTGCGATGCGGTGGGCCTGGACTGGACCATGGATATCGGCGTGGCACGCCAGAAAGTTGGCGACAAAGTTGCGCTGCAAGGCAACCTAGACCCGACCGTTTTGTTCGCTACACCGGAAGTTATTCATAACGAAGTGGAAAAAGTCCTCGCCAGCTACGGCTATGGCAGCGGCCACGTATTCAATCTGGGCCACGGCATCTCCCAGTTTACCAACCCGGACAGCGCTGCGGCATTAGTTGCGGCGGTTCACGAGCTGAGCCGCAAGTACCACTAAAAATCTCTGCACAACTATTGATGAAACGACTGATGCTGCTAGCCAATCCACTAAGCCACCAAACAACGGTGGTTAGTGGGCGCTGGGTCTTACTTAGCCAGACCCAAGATGAACTCTACTAGCTCCTTGATGTCTCCTTGCTTGGCTTCGGATGGTTGGTGATACACATCATCGTTAGCAATCATAGATGCACTACCCCAATTTCCGTGCCCTCCCTTGGAGACTTTTTGGACCAAAAACTCTTCAGGCGCTTTGCCACCGGTTGCTTCATTCACAGTTAGGCCGGCAACCGATTTTGCCATTTTGCCGTTGTAGAATTTGGACACATCCATCCATGACGGGCCAACTACTTTGTGGTCAATGGCATGGCAAGTGGGACAACCATTTTTCTTGGCAATATCAGGCATATCAACTGCCAGAACACTGCCTGCTGCCATTAGTCCCGCTGCTGCAAACATGCTAACGATGATAGGTTTCATAATTATTTTTCCTCTCTATTGTAGATTTATAAAACTTGCAGGACATTTCCGTTTCCCCATTCTAAACAACGCCGCCAAGTTTGCAAGCTAACTTTATCCAATGGCAACCCACTGGCAGATGGGCTGCAGACCCTATCCGCCGGAGGGGAAAAGCGAAGAGACTGATGGAACGACTGAAATTTGAAACGCCAAAGTCGTTTTCTGGTTGCCAATATGCCAGGTGGAATCATGTGGCAGATTGCGCTGTATTATTGCCACATCCGGCTTGCCGTATAGTGGGTTACCTAACTTTGTTGAATCCGCCCTTGACTGTTGAAAAATGCTTGACAATTGCCGGGTTGTGCACAGCCAATTGTTAAACCAAAGACGGCGATGGGTTTTTAGTAAGGACTTTGCGATTATTTTTAATATATTGTTTTTGTTGGTATATTTATATGCCCTCAAAATGAGCAGGTAGATAAAACCGTATATATAATTTGCACTTAACAGAGTTGTTGCAGTGTTATTCACAACATTATCCACAGCTTGTGTGGATAATAAAAAATATGCAAATAAGTCAAGCTGCTTAGCGCGGTTTTGTAGAATTTGCCGGAGGAAAACTCACTAAATGTCGATAGTTCGCGTCGCGCTGGATATGCCGTTGTCAACACTATTCGATTACGTGTTGGCGGATGGCATTGCGGTCGTGCCAGGGCAGAGGGTGATCGTGCCGTTTGGGCGCAAGCAGGTGGTTGGCGTGGTGATGGAATGCGTAGAGGACTCCGAATTGGCGGTAGAACGGATCAAACCTGTGGTACGGGTGCTGGATGAGATTCCGCCGTTGCCTGCCGAACTGCTCACCCTGCTGCGATTCTGTAGCGACTATTACCATCACCCGCTCGGAGCCACTGTGTTGTCAGCCTTGCCAGTGCGGTTGCGTTCCTGCGAACCGGTCACGTTCAAGGAGGCGCTGCACTACACACTCAGCGCCAGCGGGCGGGCGCTCGATTTGAGCCTGTTGCCCAAGCGCAAGGTGGTGCAGCAACGCATCCTCACTGCTTTGCAAGCGGGTGCGTTGAGCGCCGCACAATTGCGCGCGCTGTCGTCGAGCGCGCCGACTGCGCTTAAGGCGCTGTTGCAGGCGGGGTGGGTGGAGAGTGTTTCTCTAAAGCCGTCCCTCACCCTAAGTAAGCAGGGACTTACTTTCAACAACGCGCATACATTGACCGCCGCACAGCAGCAGGCGGTGGATGCGGTCACGCAATCGCACGGCTATGGTTGCTTCCTGCTGCACGGCGTCACCGGTAGCGGCAAGACCGAAATTTATGTGCACCTGATGCATCGCATGTTGCAGTCCTGTCCTGAGCTTGGTCGAAGGGAGGGTGGGCAGGTACTGCTGCTGGTGCCGGAAATTAACTTAACTCCGCAACTGGAAAATTATTTCCGTAGCCGCTTTCCCGATGCCGAGCTGGTCAGCCTGCACAGTGGTTTGGGTGATAGCGAGCGCACGCAAAACTGGTTGCGCGCACAATCCGGGTCGGCGCGCATCGTGCTCGGCACACGTCTGGCGGTGTTTACACCCTTGCCGCAATTGGCGTTGGTGATTGTGGATGAGGAGCACGATGCTTCGTTCAAACAGCAGGATAGTTTGCGCTACTCGGCGCGCGATGTGGCGATTTTCCGCGCCAACCAGCGCGGCGTCCCGATTGTGCTGGGTTCAGCCACGCCTTCACTGGAAAGTTATTACAATGCACAGAGCGGGCGTTATCGCCTGCTGCCACTCACCAAGCGTGCATTGGCGGCGGCAAAACTGCCGACGCTACGCTGCATCAACACCAGCAACGCCTTTATGCAACACGGAGTAAGTGAGCAGTTGCTCACCGCCTTGGAGCAGAATCTGCAACGCGGCGAACAGAGTCTTGTGTTCATCAACCGGCGCGGTTATGCGCCGGTATTGATGTGTACCGCTTGCGGTTGGTTGTCCGATTGCCCGAATTGCGCGGGCAAGCTGGTGCTGCATTTGCAGGACAGGCGTTTGCGCTGCCACCACTGCGGTCATCAGGCGCGCGTACCGCATGCCTGCCCGAGCTGCGGCAACGCCGATCTGCAACCGGTCGGCATCGGCACGCAACGCGTGGAGAGCGCATTGCAGGAACGCTTCCCCGAGGCGCGTATCCTGCGGGTTGACCGCGACAGCACACGCAATAAGGGAACGTGGAATGCCATGCGTCGACAGATACACGATGACGAGGTAGACATTTTGGTGGGTACACAGATACTGGCGAAGGGACACGATTTCCCAAACCTGACCCTTGTAGGTGTGCTTAACCCGGACGGCGCGCTGTACAGCAGCGATTTTCGCGCTTCGGAAAAATTATTTGCGCAACTCGCGCAAGTGGCGGGCCGCGCCGGGCGTGCCGACAAACCGGGCGAGGTGCTGATCCAGACCGCCTTCCCCGATCATCCCTTATTCCGCGCATTGCGCGAACACGACTACAACACTTGGGCAAAAATTCTGCTGGCGGAACGCCAATCTGCCGGATTTCCGCCTTTTGTCTATCAGGTGTTGCTGCGCGCCGAAGGCAAGCAGGAGGCTGGTGTGTATGTGTTTTTGCAACAGGCGCGCGAGGCTGCCGTGGCATTGGCGATAGCGGTCGAGGTATATGGTGTGGTTCCCGCCGCCATGCCGCGCCGCGCCAACCACAGCCGCGCACAAATATTAGTGCAATGCGAATCGCGTAAACTGTTGCAGCAATTTTTGCGCGCTTGGAAGCCTTTGCTGGATGCACTTCCCGCGCAGAAATTACGCTGGTTGCTAGATATAGACCCGCTGGAGTTTTAACGCGAAACTTGCATGGCGCACCAAGGCAATGCGTGAGAAGCGGATATCGAATGAGAATATAATTGACCACAGAAAGGACATTACGGAACAGATGAGATGCCAAATGAAATGATAAATCTTCTTTGCGCCATAGTAGGAACGGGCAACGTTCTGACCGGCGAAGCCGCCGCACCGCATTGCACCGACTGGCGCGGACGTTATTCCGGCAAGGCACTGGCAGTGGTATTCCCATCCGATACGCAACAAGCCGCCGATGTGGTGAAGCTATGCGCAAAAAATAACATCGCGATTGTTCCCCAAGGTGGCAATACCAGCCAATGTGGCGGATCGGTGCCGTTGCCGCAAGGCAAACAGATCGTGCTGAATCTTTCGCGCATGAACCGTATTCGCGCTCTGGATGCCACCAACTACACCATGATCGCAGAAGCGGGCTGTGCGCTGGATTTCGTGCGCAAAGCGGCAGTGCAAGCGAACCGTTTGTTTCCGCTCGCGCTAGGTCTCGGTGACGATGCGCCGCAGAGCGAGATCGGCGGCAACCTTTCCACCAACGCGGGCGGTATCGCCGTGCTGCGCTATGGCACCGCCCGCAGCCTTGTGCTGGGACTGGAAGTGGTGCTGCCGGACGGGCGCATCTGGGATGGCCTGCGCGGTTTGCGCAAGGACAACACTGGCTACGACCTCAAACATTTATTCATCGGTGCCGAAGGCACGCTGGGCATCATCACCGCCGCCGTGCTGAAACTGTTCCCGCTGCCGCAATCTGTGGCAACGGCGTATGTGGCAGTACGAGATCCGGCAACGGCAGTGGAATTATTGGCGCACTTGCGCGCCACTTGCGGTGACAGGATCAGCGCCTTCGAGTTCATCTCGCGCTCATGCCTCGACCTCGTGCTACAGCACATTTCGGGATCGCAGGAGCCGTTCGCCGCGCGCCATGAATGGATCGTGCTGATTGAACTAGATGATGTGCTTCACTCGCCGCTGGATGCGCCTTTGCGTGATTCGCTTCAGACGTTCGGCGAAGGTGTCATCGAAAGCACGGTAACCACCGACAAGGATTGCGCGTTTTCCTGGTGGAAGCTGCGCAAAAGTATCAGCGAGGCGCAAAAGCACGAAGGCATCAGCGTCAAACACGACGTGTCGGTGCCGGTCAGCAACATGGCGGAGTTCATCACCCGAGCGGGTATTGCGCTGCGCACCGCATTCAGCGGAATCCGTATCGTCGCTTTTGGACACATCGGCGACGGCAACATCCACTACAATGTTTCCATGCAGGATCAAAATCAGAATAGTGGCTTCATTGCACGTTCCGAACGTGAAGTGAATCGCCTCGTGTATGAGGTCGTGGCGCAACTCAACGGCAGCATCAGTGCCGAACACGGACTGGGCCAGCTTAAGCGCGACGAGATCACTCACTACAAGAGCGCGCTGGAACTGGAACTGATGCGCAACATCAAGCAAACACTTGACCCGCAGGGACTGATGAATCCGGGTAAAGTGTTGTAGGTTGTTAATCTTGGCAAAAGCTTTGTCCACGAAAAACACGAAAAGCACGAAATATTACAAGAGATGCCAAGCTTGTATATTGTTACCAAATAGGTGAATGACTGAACCGGTATAAGTTGTTCACTTATTTCGTGTCTTTCGTGCTTTTTGTGGGCCAGTCGATTTTAAAATAATTGATACGGGAGGAAGATAAATGGCAAGTCAACCGGAAATAACCAACATGGCGCTGTTCTGCGATTTCGAGAACGTTGCGCTGGGTGTGCGGGATGCCAAGTATGCGCAGTTTGATATCAAGAAAGTGCTGGAACGTTTGCTGCTAAAAGGCAGCATCGTGGTCAAGAAAGCTTATTGTGACTGGGATCGCTACAAAGAATTCAAGGCGACGATGCACGAAGCAGCCTTCGAGCTGATCGAGATTCCGCATGTGCGCCAGTCGGGCAAGAACTCGGCCGACATCCGTATGGTGGTCGATGCACTCGATCTTTGCTATACCAAAGCCCATGTGGACACCTTCGTCATCATCAGCGGCGATTCGGATTTCTCGCCGCTGGTGTCGAAGCTGCGGGAGAACAATAAATACGTTATCGGCATCGGCGTGAAGGATTCGACGTCTGATCTGCTCAGCGCCAACTGCGACGAGTTTATTTTCTACGACGATCTGGTGCGCGAACAGGAAGCGAAACAAAAGCGCAACCAAAGAAAAGTCCCGGTGAAAACCACGGTCAGCAAAGGACAGGCAACAGCCAAGGGCGAGGATGATAAACGTCAAGAAGCGCTTGATTTCATCGTCGAAACAGTCGAGGCATTGATCGCCGAGCGCGGCTCTGACGAAAAAATATGGGGTTCGATGGTCAAGCCCACCATGCAACGACGCAGACCCGGCTTTACCGAATCTTCCTACGGCTATCGCTCATTCAAGGAATTGGTTGAAGACGCTCAGAAGCACAAACTGCTCGTTGTAGTGCGTGACGAAAAATCAGGCCAGTACACTATTCACTTGCCAGCGGCTGACGGAGGCTGATTTATGCAGTGGCAAGCAAATTCGCAAGCCGTTACAAAAAGAAGTGAAAATAGGTGAGAGGCAGGTTTCGCAGCCACTTTGTGGACAGTCGCGGGTATTCTCCATTTCAACTTATGCTTGCGGGTGAATTTACATCAGAGGGTAAGAATGAAAATCCAGTTTAAATATTTACCTTCGGGCTTGATAAGAGCGATTGTTTTTCTTGCCGGTGCTCTAACATTTTCCGTGTCCATCTTTGCTGTAGATGCTCCCAAAGCTGATTTTCCACCACCATCCAACACCCTTTGTGTTGGTAACGAAACTGCCTTGTTCTCATGCGTGATTGAATCTAAAACAATATCGTTGTGTGCCTCTCTAAATCCGGAATCCATGAAAATTCAGAAATTGAGTTACAGATTTGGCCTTTATGGGAAAGCGCCTGAATTAGATTACTCAAACCAAGAAAGACCATTGGAAGAAGCTTTCTCGTTTTCGTCAACTTCCCGCCCCTTTCCATTAGAGACCATTGGTTTTTCTCGCGGCAATGTTGGCTATGATGTGATAACCCCGGATAAAAATGAATTTGTTAGATGGTTGTACTCTACTGGTGTTGGAGTAACTTTGCCCGACCAGCCTACAAAATTGCTGGAATGTAAACGAGACAGTATTTTTATAAACCTGTCCCCGTTGAAGGATACCCTTGGCGTTAAACCTGATGACGGATTTTCCGAAGCATTGTCCAAGGTAAGTGTCATTGTCTCGCCATTTCCTGTAGTTAAAAAGGACATCCCTCATGGAGAGAAATGGGTAACTAAGCTCGAATATCCTGAGATTAAAACCCCTGCAATCTCAGCACAAATTTCCAAGTTTGTAACGGATTGTTACGAGACTGATGAGGGAAAAGATGCAGAGGGAAACGATGAGGGAGAATGCGTAAGAATGGTTTCCGCAAAAATTATAAATAAGAACCTAATGACGCTAAATTTTTCAAGCTCTGAATATCATACTGGTGCTGCTCATGGTTACGGTGAAGACCATACTTTTTTGTACAGGAAAAGAGAACAGAATTGGCGTTTAATCAAGTCTGATGAGCTTTTTGATTCATCTGACAAATGCCAAAAGCTGATTGGGAGCTTGATTTACAGGAAACTTAAACCAATGTTGTTAAGCAGCCTGGAACAAGGTACAACCGGTCCAGACGATTTACTTGGCGATTCAGATGTTTCATTAGATGCCCAAGGAGTTATTTTTTCATATCAGCAATACGAATTAGGCAGATATGGTGAAGGTCCAGGCTCTAATATGATTCCGTACAAAAGTTTCGGCAAATGTTTTCGTTGGTAAGTACATTGCGGAATAACGACTGCTTTGGAGAAGTCGCTCTGTCCGTTACAGCCAATAGTGGTCATTTAAACAATCCAACTTGTTCTATTACTGTTTAATCTAGGAATTCAGAAAAATGAGATTCATGTATGGTTTGTTTAAGGCGACTATTTTAATGGCATGGTCCATTTTTCAAAGTGCGTTTGCAGATGATGGCGGTACTGGTTATTTCAAATACTCGATCGATATGGAAATCAACGGTCAGCCTTATTCGTACAGCCAATACATCCAGTGCTACAAGGCGTTACAGATTAGTGAAGGACCAGAAGGGCCGCTTTACCTTAGAACTCAAAGCACAGGTGGCTCATGGGTTGCAACCAGAATTGATTCCAGTCGCACCCTGATTTTTCCAGTGCAATCAGATTGCCTGAATTCCGCGCCGCGCGACTTGGCGCTTCCAGTCAGCCTGTTGGAGACGGTTGGCTCGCTGTCCAAGCTTTACATTGTCAGGAAAGACCTGAATATTCCTTCGTTTTCGCTTTCCGTTAAACGAATCCATCTTGATCCTGTCGATTCCGTGCCTGGTGTTGTAGGACCTACGAAAGAAATCGCTCAATACACAAAGTCTGTGCTGGCAGAGCAAAGCCACCAATTCCAAAGTATTACTGCAAGAATTATTCCCCATGATATATGGGCTACCTCTGAACAAAGCCGCATTTATTTTGGCCAGATATCGTCGATAGCAATAGCGAAGGTCGGGGAAGCTCCTCCGGTAAGCGGCCGCGAAGATACATTTGTTCAGTTCCCGTTTTATAGAGAAAGAGCATACAAAAATGCGGATGGCCGCATAAAAGACATGAAGAAAACACAATTTATCTACAATGGCCTTTCTTTTGAAGTTTCAGACAATCCGGTTGATGACGTGAAGGTGTTTTACTCAACCGTTGGTATGGATAACTCATGGACAGCCCTTGTTGATTTCAAGGGAACCATGGTGAATGTGTTAGAGATACAGGAAGTTTATGATCCGGAAACCCGGAAGATATATTCGCTTCTTTATAGCAAAGCCAAAAATCTTGAAGAGTTATTGAATATTTATGCCAGAAGAAATGAGACCGCTTTTCGATAAGAAATAGAAGCTATTCCGAATGTTTGCTGGAAGAAACAAAACCATATTGTCCATGCCAGCTTTTGTAGAGCGATCTGGCAGTTATGGGGTTAAAAATAGCCATTCATACCGCACCAACTTTTGAACCTTCCCACTGGATTTCTGAAACCCCAACTTAAATGCCTACCCTGAATAAATTTGCCATAGCAGGCGCAGCCGGAATTCTCGAAGGCATCACTCACTTGCCAGAGGGCTTGCCGCGCGCCATCGTCGTCGTGACGCATCCGCTGCCCACTATGGGCGGCACTATGGAAAACAAGGTGGTTACGACGCTGGCAAAAACATTTGTGGAACTGGGCTTCGTTGTGTTGCGTTTCAATTTTCGCGGTGTAGGCGGCAGCGAGGGCGAATTCGATGACGGAGTCGGCGAGGTGGATGATGTGCTGGCGGTGGTGCGCCATGCTCGGCAGGAGTATGGCGATCTGCCGCTGATCCTTTCCGGTTTTTCTTTCGGCGGCTATGTGCAGGCCTGCGCAGCGCAGCAATTGCATCCGCAGCAACTGGTGTTGGTTGCGCCTGCGGTGGGGCGTTTTTCTATGCCGCCTGTGCCGCACAACACGCTGTTGATTCATGGCGACTTGGATGAGGTGGTGCCGCTCATCGACGTGCTGCACTGGGCGCGCCCGCAACAATTGCCTATCGTGGTGTTGCCGGGGGCGGAACATTTTTTCCATGGGCGGCTGGGGCAAATCAAGGAAATTGTGTTGCGCGAATTTAACGGGCAGCGACTATGAACTCAAATAATCCGTTAGCCCGTCATTCCCGCGAAGGCGGGAATCCAGTTGATAAAATGATTGCCCACAAAGTGGGGCAACATTGCGGTTTTGTCTGCTACGCAGGATGTTTGTTTTTGCTGGATTCCCGCCTTCGCGGGAATGACGAAAATTTGCACGAATGGACTACTTGAGATGACCATCGTCCTATCCGCGCAAAACCTGCACAAATCCTACGCCGGGCAAGCGGTGGTGGATGGCATCAGCATTGCTCTCAACAAAGGGGAATGCTACGGCCTGCTCGGCCCCAACGGCGCGGGGAAAACCACTACGCTGCGTTTGATGCTCGGCCTGATCGAACCGGAAAGCGGCAGTCTCAGTTTGCTCGGCTATGCCGTGCCGCAGCATGCGCGCGAGGCACGGTTGCGCGTGGGGGTGGTGCCGCAGGTGGATAATCTTGACCCGGATTTCACCGTGGCGGAAAACTTGCTGGTGTACGGGCGCTACTTCGGCATGAAAGATAGCGAGATTACAGCGCGCATTCCCATGCTGCTGGAATTCGCCAACCTTACGCAAAAGCGAGATGTAAAAATTCCTACCCTGTCCGGCGGTATGAAGCGTCGTCTAACGCTGGCTCGCGCGTTGGTGAACGATCCGGATATCATATTCCTCGACGAGCCGACCACCGGTCTCGACCCGCAGGCGCGCCACCTGATCTGGCAACGTCTGCGCGAACTCACCGCGCAAGGCAAGACACTATTGCTCACCACGCATTTTATGGACGAGGCCGAGCGCCTGTGCCACCGTCTCGCCATACTCGATCATGGGCGAATGGTGGCGGAGGATACGCCGCGCGCCCTGATTGCACAGCACATCGAACCGCAGGTGGTGGAAGTATTTGGCGAAGGCGTCACGAAATGGGCAGATGAGTATGGGGCGCAATACTCGAAGCGCTTCGAGGTGAGCGGCGAGACCGCGTTCTGCTACGTGGACGATGCGCAGCCGTTGCTGGCGCACCTGCAAGGACATACCGAGTTGCGCTATTTATATCGTCCGGCGAATCTGGAAGATGTGTTTCTTAAATTGACCGGCAGGGAGATGCGCGAATGATTTCTACTTCGTCATTCCCGCGCAGGCGGGAATCCAGCATGTTAAACAACACCCGCGAAGCGGGGCAGCCGATTGGTTTTGTCCACCACGCGGAATTATTGACGGACTGGATTCCCGCCTGCGCGGGAATGACGGGAGGTTAGGGATGGCCGCTCATCATTTTTCCCCGCCGCGCCTGAGCCTCCGCTTTTTCCCGATCTGGCGTCGCCACATGCTGGTATGGAGGAAGGTCGCGGCCACTTCCATTATCGGCCACATCGCCGACCCGATGATCTACCTGCTGGGGCTGGGCTATGGACTCGGCAGTTTGTTGCCGCAGATGGGCGGCACGTCCTACATGGTGTTCCTCGCCGCCGGGACGGTGTGTTACAGCACCATGAACAGTGCCAGTTTCGAGGCGCTGTATTCCGGCTTTTCTCGAATGCACGAGCAGCGCACGTGGGAGGCCATTCTCAATACGCCGGTCACGCTGGACGATGTGGTTTTTGCGGAAGCTTTATGGGCGGCAAGCAAGAGCCTGATGTCCGGTATAGCGGTGCTGGCAGTGGCATGGCTGCTCGGGCTGACGCATTCCGCGCTGGCGCTGTGGCTGATTCCGCTGGCGCTGTTGATCGGACTGTGCTTCGCTTCCATCGGTTTAATCATGACCGCTTTGGCGCCGAGCTATGACTTTTTCATGTACTACTTCACGTTGGTGGTCACCCCCATGATGTTATTATGTGGCGTGTTTTTTCCGGCTACGCAACTGCCGCCGCTGTGGCAGAACGTCTCGTCCATCCTGCCGCTGACGCACGCGGTGGACATCGCGCGGCCGTTGATGAATGGCGTGGTTCCGCCCGGCGCGTTACTGCATATCGCGGTGCTGCTGGCTTATGCCGCAACTGGATTTTATGTGTCGCTGGTATTATTTAGACGGCGTTTGTCCCAATAGGAAACTGTTATGTTGTGGGTTAAATCGTTTCATATCATTTTCGTGGTGAGCTGGTTTGCGGGCTTGTTCTACCTGCCGCGCATTTTTGTGAATCATGCGATGGCGACGGAGCCTGCCGAGATTGCGCGGTTAAAGCTGATGGAAGACAAACTGTATCGCTTCGTCACGCCGATTGCCGTGCTGGCATTGGGTTTTGGGATGTGGCTATGGCTGGGATATAGTGTCGCCGGTGGTGGCTGGTTGCACGCTAAACTTTTTCTGGTGTTGCTGCTGATCGGTTATCACTACTATTGCGGCAGACTGGTCAAACAGTTTGCTGCCGACCAGAATACTCACAGCCATGTTTTCTATCGCTGGTTTAATGAAATTCCCGTGCTTATCCTGACCGCTGTGGTCATTCTCGTTACCGTAAAGCCCTTCTAAACTTATGCTAGATTTTTTTGCACCCTGTCCGCGCGGCCTGGAAGCGGTACTGAATAATGAATTAACCACTCTGGGCGCACAGGATGTGCGTAGCACCGATGGCGGCGTGCACTTTTCCGGCGAATGGTTGCTGAGCTACCGTGTAAATTTGCACAGCCGCATAGCCAGCCGCGTGTTGTGGCGCGTGGCGAAGACGGATTACTACAGCGAGCAGGACATCTACGACACCGCATTTGCGCTGCCGTGGGGCGACTGGTTCGACGTGTCGCGCACGATCCGCGTCAACATGGCGGCAATCAAATGCCCGTTGAAGAGCCTGGATTTCGCCACGCTTAAAATCAAGGATGCGGTGTGCGACAAGTTTCGCAAGCTGTGCGGCGAACGTCCCAGCGTGGATACCCACAAGCCGGATATTCGCATCCACGTTTTTCTCGAACATAACCACATGATGCTGTACGTGGACACCTCCGGCGATGCGCTGTTCAAACGCGGCGTGCGCCAGTACACCAACATCGCGCCGCTGCGTGAAAACCTCGCGGCGGGGATATTGCTTCTGGCCGGTTGGCAGCCTGGTACGCCGCTGCTCGATCCGATGTGCGGCAGCGGCACGTTTTTGATTGAGGCCGCACAGATGTCGCTCAACATCGCCCCCGGCATCGGTCGCCACTTTGCTTTCGAGAAATTGCTTAATTTCGATGCCGATGCGTGGCAAAAAATTCGAGCCGAGGCGCAAGCCGCGCAACTCCCTGTAACTGAACTACCGATTTTTGGCAGCGACCTGTATGGTGAAGAACTCAAGGCAGCGCACCTTAATCTGGATAATGCCGGCATCCGCGAAACCGTGGAACTGAAACAGGCAAACGTGCTGGAAATTTCCGCACCCGCCGACCACGGCGTGCTGGTGGCAAACCTGCCCTATGGCGAACGTATGGGTGAACTGGCGGAATTGGAAGTGCTTTATCCCCAACTGGGCGACGTGCTGAAGAAAAAATTCGGCGGCTGGAATGCCTACCTGTTTACCGCTGACTTGCGCATGCCAAAATTTATTCGCCTTTCCGTCTCACGCCGTACTCCTCTGTTCAATGGCGCGATTGAATGCAGGCTGTTCGAGTACAAGATGGTGGCAGGCGGCAACAGAACGAAGTCAGCCTGAATTTCGCCACAGTTTCTAACTTGCAGATGGTACAGTTCGCAAGTGTCGGCCAGATTTAAAGAGGATTTTCACGCATGCAGGATATTTTTATCGCGCGCCAGCCCATTGTTGACCGCAAAGAAAACCTGGTCGCTTTCGAGCTATTATTTCGCTCAACCCATAGTGCAACTACCTCGGGTGTGGTGGACGATACCCATGCCACCGCACAGGTGCTGGTGAATGCATTTGGGGAGATGGGCATTGCGGACGTGCTCGGCGCGCACAGGGGATTCATTAACCTGAATACCGAACTTCTGCATAGCGACCTGATCGAATTGCTGCCCAAGCAGCAAGTCATGCTCGAACTGCTGGAAACCATCACTATCGACGCCGCGATCATCGCACGCTGCCATGAATTAAAAGTCAAAGGATTCAGCCTGGCGCTGGACGACGTGGTGGAATTGAGCGACGACATCAAACCCTTGCTCGGCGTGGTGGAGGTGGTCAAGCTGGACTTGATGCTGATCGATCCGGCCCGCTTGCCTGCATTGGTTAAAGAACTCAAACGCTATCCGGTTAAGCTGCTGGCGGAAAAGGTGGAAGACCGCGAGCAAGCCCGGCGCTGTATGGAAATGGGCTTCGACCTGTTTCAGGGATATCACTTTGCGCGGCCGGAGATGCTTTCCGGCAAACGCACTGATCCATCAAAGATGGTGCTGATACATCTGCTCTCAATGTTGTTGAGCGAAGCTGAAAACGACAAAATTGTGGAGGCATTCAAACAGCATGCAGACTTGACTTACAACCTGATGCGCTTGGTTAATTCGGTAGGCGTCGGCTTGGTGACCAAAGTCAGTTCGCTCAAGCATGCGTTAATTGTGCTGGGGCGCCAGCCATTAAGGCGTTGGGTGCAATTGTTGTTGTATGCTTCCAACAAAGGGAATGTAACGGTTAGCCCGCTGATGCAGTTGGCCGCCACACGCGGCAAGATGCTGGAATTGGTCGCGCAGCGGGAACACCCGAGCGATCCTGATTACGCCGATCTCGCTTTTATGGTGGGAATGCTGTCATTGCTCGATGCCTTGCTGGGCGAGCCTCTGCCGGAAATTTTGACGCGCATGAGTTTGCAGGAAGAGGTCGAAAATGCGCTGCTGTTGCATGAAGGAAGCCTGGGTGAGTTGTTGACCCTGTGCGAGAAAATCGAAGCTGGCGACATCGCCGCTATACAAGAAAAGTTGCGCGCCCGTCCCGGTTTGACCGTTGATATGCTCAACAAGGCGCAATTGGAAGCGCTGGGCTGGGCAAATAGTATCGCAATGTAAAGGGAAAATGCCCCAGCTTTTTTTCGTGTCTGGGTTAAAATACCGTCATCTTCTCGTGCCGATAAGCCATGTCCTCCGCTCGCATTACCGTAACGCCTGAACACCTGCTTCGCCAGGAAGTGCTCGCCCTGCATGCTTACCATGTGCCGCCCTGCACTGGCATGGCAAAACTCGATGCGATGGAAAATCCCTATGCGTTGCCACCGCAATTGCGCGACGAGATAGCCAAGCTGGCAGCAGATGCGGCCATCAACCGCTATCCCGATGCCAGCGCCCAGCATCTGAAAGAAAAAATCCGCGCCGTGACCGGTTTGCCACAGGGCATGGAAGTGCTGCTCGGCAACGGCTCGGACGAGATCATCCAGTTGCTCGCCTTGGCGGTGGCCAAGCCGGGCGCTACACTGTTGGGCGTCGAGCCGTCATTTGTGATGTACAAGATGATCGCGGCTTTCGTCGGCATGAATTATATCGGGGTACCGCTGACGGAAAATTTTTCGCTGGATTTGCCTGCTATGTTGAATGCAATACAGCGCCACCAGCCTGCGCTGGTATTCCTGGCCTATCCAAACAATCCCACGGGCAACTTGTTCGATGCCGAGGCCATCGCGCAAATTATTGCCGCCGCGCCAGGCTTGGTGGTGGTGGATGAAGCCTATTACGTTTTTGCCAGCGCCAGCTTTATTCCCATGCTGGCGCGCTATTCCAATCTGTTGGTGATGCGCACCTTCTCCAAGCTCGGAATGGCCGGTTTACGCTTAGGGTTTCTGGCAGGCAGCAAAGCATGGCTGGAACAGTTGGAAAAGCTGCGCTTGCCGTATAATGTTGGCGTACTGACGCAACTGGTGGCAGAAAAACTATTGCAGCACCACGATATACTGTTGCAGCAGGCGGAGCAGATCAAACAGGATCGGACATGGCTGTATGGTCGTCTGGTCGGAACGGTGGATGTGCGTGCGTATCCGAGTGAAGCTAATTTTATTTTGTTTCATGTGGCTCACGCCACTAAGGTTTTTGAGGGGCTGAAGCAACGCGGTGTTTTAATTAAAAACATGAATGCTGCACACACGGCATTGACCGACTGCCTGCGTGTCACAGTGGGTACTCCTGATGAAAACGAGTTATTCATCCGGACATTGCAGGAAAGTATTCATCAATCTAAAAATGATATTTAGCCTCGGAATTAATTTGTTTAGGACGAATCATGCGTAGTGCGCAAGTTACCCGCAACACCCTGGAAACCAAAATCAGCGTCCAGCTGAATCTGGACGGAAATGGCAAAACCACATTCGATACCGGCCTGCCCTTTCTCGACCACATGCTCGATCAGGTTGCACGTCACGGCATGGTTGATCTGGAGATACTCGCCAAGGGTGATCTGCACATAGACGGGCACCATACCGTTGAAGACATCGGCATAACCTTGGGTCAGGCATTCAACCAGGCCGTGGGGGACAAGAAGGGCTTGCGCCGCTACGGTCACGCCTATGTGCCTCTCGACGAATCGTTGTCGCGTGTGGTGCTGGATATTTCCGGACGCCCCGGTTTGGCGTTTCATGTGAATTTTGTTCGATCCAATGTGGGCGAGTTTGATGTGGATCTGGTGCGCGAATTTTTCCAGGGTTTCGTTAACCACGCGCTGGTGACGCTGCACATCGACAATCTGGCGGGCGATAACGCGCACCATCAGGCAGAAACCGTATTCAAGGCATTCGGGCGTGCCTTGCGCATGGCGCTGGAAGTCGATCCGCGCATGGTTGGCATAATGCCCTCCACCAAGGGCGCTCTGTAACGACCTTCACATCCCTTCGGTAAACTCAGGACAGGCATGGCGGATATTGCAATTGTAGACTACGGCATGGGCAACCTGCGCTCGGTGCAGCAGGCCCTGCGCACGGTTGCGCCAAACGCGTCTGTTGTGGTGACCGGCGACCCGCGCGAAGTCGGATTGGCGGCGCGTGTAGTATTTCCCGGTCAAGGCGCGATGCCGGATTGCATGCGCGAAATGGATGCGCGCGGACTACGTGCAGCGGTGTTGGAGGCGGCGAGTAACAAGCCGTTTCTGGGTATCTGCATTGGCCTGCAAATGCTGTTCGAACACAGTGCAGAAGGCGATATTCCGGGGCTGGGTATTCTGAAGGGCTCGGTCGTGCGTTTCGCCAGCAATCTGCGTGATGAACAGGGCAACAAGCTGAAAGTGCCGCACATGGGATGGAACCAGGTGCATCAAGGGGTTAATCCTCAGCACCCGCAAGGGGCTGAGACGGCTGCTCTTCCTCCCACCGGGGGGAAGTTGGAAGGGGGGAGCGCTTCTGACCACCCTTTATGGAATGGCATTGCACAAGACGCACGCTTTTATTTCGTGCATAGTTACTATGTGCAGCCTCAGGATGATGCGCTGGTGCAGGCTACCAGCAGTTATCCGCAGCCTTTCGTTTGTGCCGTGGCGCGCGATAATTTGTTCGCCGTGCAGTTCCACCCGGAAAAGAGCCAGAGCGCCGGGCTGACCTTACTGCGAAATTTTGTGGGCTGGAATCCAGCCTGATTTTGGGTTTTATTTTTTATTTCATTGATTAACATTGACGTGCTGCCATGCTAATTATTCCTGCGATTGACTTGAAAGATGGACATTGTGTACGCCTGCGCCAAGGCGTGATGGAAGGCGCCACGGTGTTTTCCGAAGACCCTGCCGCAATGGCATTGCGCTGGCTGGGAGAGGGTGCACGCCGCCTGCATCTGGTTGACTTGAACGGCGCCTTTGCCGGAAAACCCAAGAACGAAGCCGCTGTGCGTAGCATCGTGGAAGCGGTGGGGCTGGATGTGCCGATACAACTCGGCGGCGGAATCCGCGACATGGAAACTATAGAGCGCTATCTCGACATTGGCGTGACTTACATTATTATCGGAACGGCTGCGGTCAAGGTGCCAGGCTTCTTGCACGAGGCTTGCGATGCATTCCCCGGCCACATCATGGTGGGGCTGGATGCCAAGGCAGGCAAAGTTGCGGTGGATGGCTGGTCCAAATTGACCGGGCATGATGTGCTCGACCTGGCCAAGCGCTTTGAAGGCTATGGCGTGGAAGCGATCATCTATACCGATATTGGGCGCGATGGAATGATGTCCGGAGTAAACATTCCCGCCACGGTGGAGTTGGCGTGCGAACTGACGGTGCCGGTCATCGCCAGCGGGGGCATCACCAACCTCGACGATGTGCGCGCGCTGTGCGAAGTGCAGGGCGAGGGCATTACCGGCGCGATTACCGGACGCGCTATCTATGAAGGCACGCTGGAGTTTGCCCCAGCACAAAAATTGGCGGATGAATTGAGCAATGTCAAAAAAACCTGAACCACAGAGACACAGAGACACAGAGGGAAGTTTGTGTCGTCGTGATTCAGCGAAATTTATTCAGGAATGCCACGGCGACAAACAGGACATGGGTTTTTCTCTGTGTCTCTGTGTCTCTGTGGTGGATTGAAATGCTCGCCAAACGCATCATTCCCTGTCTGGACGTGACTGCCGGTCGTGTCGTCAAAGGCGTCAGCTTCGTCGAATTGCGCGATGCTGGCGATCCTGTGGAAATCGCGCGCCGTTACGACGAACAGGGTGCAGACGAACTGACTTTTCTCGACATCACCGCCAGTTCCGACGATAGAGGCATCCTGTTCCGCATCATCGAACAGGTGGCCGAGCAGGTGTTTATTCCGCTCACTGTCGGCGGCGGTGTGCGCGAGGTGCAGGACGTGCGCAATTTGCTCAACGCGGGTGCCGACAAGGTGAGCATCAACACCGCAGCCGTGCTCAATCCGCAACTGGTGGCGGATGCGGCGGCGCGCTACGGTTCGCAGTGCATCGTGGTAGCGATAGACGCCAAGCAAATGGAGCCGGGACGTTGGGAAGTATTCACTCACGGCGGACGCAAGGCTACTGGCCTTGATGCGGTGGAGTGGGCGAGAAAAATGCAAGGCTTGGGCGCGGGAGAAATCCTGCTGACCAGTATGGATCGCGATGGACAAAAAACAGGTTTCGACCTTCATCTGACGCGCGCGGTGACGGATGCGCTGGAAATTCCGGTAATCGCCAGCGGTGGCGTGGGCAACCTGCAGCACTTGGTGGATGGAGTGAAACTCGGTGGCGCAGATGCGGTGCTGGCGGCGAGTATTTTTCACTATGGCGAATATACCGTGCAGCAAGCCAAGCAGTTCATGGTGCAGCAGGGGATTGAGGTGAGATTGTGAAAATCCTCCGTGCAACTACTACGCTTGGTGATACTTTGTCGAAAAGCGGCTCGAAATCCTCATGTATCCGAACATACATTCCGGTTTCTCGCCGCATTTCTCCTTGTCTGACCTGCGCTCGTGACGTTGCACGGAGGATTTTATGAGCGAAAGCTGGCTGAACAAGGTTAACTGGGCGGCAGACGGACTGGTGCCTGCCATCGCGCAAGACGCGAACAGCGGACGCGTCCTGATGGTGGCCTGGATGAACCGTGAAGCGCTCAAGCGCACTGCCGAATCCGGCGAGGCGGTATACTGGTCGCGTTCGCGCAAAAAGTTGTGGCATAAAGGCGAAGAATCCGGCCACATTCAGAAAGTGAAGGAAATTCGCCTCGACTGCGATAACGATGTGGTGCTGTTGCAAGTGGATCAGGGCGGTGGGATCGCCTGCCACACCGGACGCGCGAGTTGTTTTTTCAGCAAGCTGGAAAACGGCCAGTGGCTGGAAACCGATGCAGTAATCAAGAACCCGGAAGAGATTTACAAACATGAGCAATGACATTTTGCAACGGTTGACGGAAACGCTACAGGCGCGCAAACAGGCATCGCCTGAGACCTCCTATGTCGCCAAGTTGTTCAGCAAGGGCGAAGACGCCATCCTGAAAAAAGTCGGCGAGGAAGCGACCGAGGTTATTCTGGCAAGCAAGGGCGGCGACAAAACCCAGCTGGTGTATGAAACAGCCGACCTATGGTTTCATTGCATGGTGCTGTTGGCGCAACACGACTTGAGTGCAGACGATGTGCTGAATGAACTGGCACGGCGTGAGGGTTTGTCGGGGATAGCTGAAAAGGCTAGTCGGAAAGAATAACCGTTGGGTGGGTTCTGCCCACCATGTCGGGCGAGCTTTGCATAGCCATTCGACTAAGTCACCAAAATACGGTGACATAAGTCGCTGGTTAAGCCCGACCTACATTTGGCTCCAGCTAGTCGAGCTTAGGCGATTGAAGGTATCAAGGAGCATCGAATGACAGATTGTATTTTCTGTAAAATCGCGCGCGGCGAAATTCCGAGCAAAAAAGTGTATGAGGACGACGAACTATTCGCCTTCCACGACATCCATCCAGTTGCACCAGTGCATTTCATGCTAATCCCGAAATTGCATGTGGCATCGCTGATGGAAGCCGATGACAGCCACGCCGCGCTGCTTGGAAAAATGTTGTTGCTGGTACCCAGGTTGGCGAAAGAGCAGGGGCTGGACAACGGTTTCCGCACGGTCATTAACACTGGCAAGGGCGGCGGGCAGGAAGTGTTTCATTTGCATATTCACATCATCGGTGGTGGTAACATTCCCCCCATGGTGCGGCGCGATTAACTCTAGGAGAAATAAAATGGGTGGACTCAGCATTTGGCATTGGTTGATTGTGTTGTTGGTCGTCGTAATGATTTTCGGCACCAAAAAGCTACGCAACTTGGGCAGCGATCTGGGCGGGGCGGTGAAAGGCTTCAAGGAAGGCATGAGGAGCGAGGAAGACACTCCCAAAGACGCACCCAAACAAGTGCAGCAGGGCGGACACACCATCGAAGGTGAAGTGAAAGACAAGACCCACACCAACATATAACCCGCTCACATTTCCATGTTTGGGATCGATTTCTCAGAGTTGATGGTCATCATGGTGGTGGCTCTTGTCGTTATCGGTCCGGAGCGACTGCCCAAGGTGGCACGCACCCTCGGTTTTCTGTGGGGTCGTGCGCAGCGCTACGTTAACGGCGTCAAAGCTGACATCGCACGTGACATGGCTATAGATGAATTCCGCCAGTTGACTGAAAGGGTGCAGCAGGAAGCCCGCAGTGCGGAACTGGCGATGACGCAAGTCACCCAGACCATCGACCAACAAGTGCAACAACTTAACGACTCCGTAGCTCGACCCGCGCAGACCATAGATCAGGCGGCCTCGGATATTTCACAACCCGCGACAACGATTCAACAACAAACCCAGTTGGAATTGCAGCCACCCGCAGCACAGCATAAATTTCCCGTCGATTGATGAATACCAGCGAAAGCTTTATTGCCCACTTGGTCGAGTTGCGCACACGCCTGCTGCACTCTATCGTGGCGCTGCTTTTGGTATTCCTTTGCCTGTTCCCTTGGGCATCCAAGTTATATGCACTGCTCGCACTGCCGCTGCTCGCCAAGCTGCCCAAGGGCGGGCAGATGATCGCCACCGATGTGACCACGCCGTTTTTCGTGCCGCTTAAAGTGGCGCTGATGACCTCGCTCATGATCGCCTTGCCTTACATCCTGTATCAACTCTGGCGCTTTGTCGCCCCCGGCCTGTACGCGCATGAGAAACGCATGGTGGTGCCGCTGATTGCGGCCAGCACCATATTGTTCTACTGCGGCATGGCGTTTGCCTATTTCGCCGTGTTTCCAATCGTGTTCGGCTTCATCACCGCCAGCGCGCCGCAGGGCGTGGCGGTGATGACCGACATCGAAAAATACCTGAGTTTCGTGCTGACAATGTTTGTCGCCTTCGGCGTGACTTTTCAGGTGCCGGTGGCAGTTGTAGTGCTGGTTCGCATGGGCATGGTGTCCACCGCTAAGCTCCGGGAAATCCGCCCTTACGTGATAGTCGGCGCATTCGTCGTAGGTGCCATCTTCACCCCTCCGGATGTGGTATCGCAGTGCATGCTCGCCATGCCGTTGTGGCTGTTGTATGAGGCGGGGATCGTGGTAGCGGGGTGGACGGTGAAAGGGACGTAATACAATTCGCATCAGTCGAAATTTACACAACCTCGGCAAACTTTTGTAGGATGGGTGGAGCAAAGCGATACCCATCGCAAATTTCCGGCAACATCAATAATGATAGGTATCGCTTTGCTCTACCCATCCTACCTAGCTTGTGTAATTCGTGCCCCTTGACATTCATACGATATATGAATACTATAAGTAGCATTCAGCTAATGATCGCACATCTTGTCAATGTCAGTACGTAACCAAAATTTTGGATCTAGCATCATGGATGAGGATCGGTCTCTTATTGCGAGGACGCGAGAACTTGATCTTTTTGAAGTGGCGGACAATAGTCACAATGAGAGGTCGGATAATAACTCACTAAACCGTTGCGAAATACTTCTGGGTGATGCCCGCCAAACTCTCCTCGACTTCCCAGAAGGGTACTTTAACTGTGTTGTGACCTCGCCGCCCTATTGGGGGCTACGTGACTATGGCATCGAAGGTCAGATAGGCGCAGAAACTACAGTTGATGAGTACATAGCTGACCTAGTACGTCTTTTTCGTGAGGTTCGTCGAACGCTGGCTGACGATGGCACCCTTTGGCTGAATATTGGGGATAGCTATACGTCTGGAGGGCGCACTTGGCGTGGCGCTGATGCAAAGAACAAGGGCCGAGCGATGGACTACCGAGCGCCGACGCCAGAAGGTCTCAAGCCTAAAGACCTAATCGGGGTTCCATGGAAACTTGCGTTTGCCCTTCAAGGTGATGGCTGGTATCTGCGCTCCGATATGATTTGGAACAAACCGAATTGCCAGCCAGAAAGCGTTAAGGATCGTCCGACGCGATCACATGAGTACGTGTTCCTATTCTCGAAATCTGAGAAATACTACTACGATTGGCAGAAGATCATAGAGCCAGCGGTAGACCCGAAACAAAAGTCAAAAAACCGACGTACTGTCTGGAACATTAATACGGAGCCTTATTCTGGCAGTCACTTTGCCGTGTATCCACGAGCGCTTGTGCGTCTTTGCGTAGCAGCAGGCTCTCGCGAGAATGGTAGAGTGTTGGACCCATTCATAGGTTCAGGGACAACCGGGGTGGTTTGCAACGAACTTAACCGCGACTGTATTGGAATTGAGCTAAACGCTGACTACGCTGATCTTGCACGCCAACGTCTACGCAGTGGCCGCTGATCCAAATATCCAAGTAGCATGTACCTTGCACAGGTCTTTGCGTAGCCCTTTAATCTGGAGCTTGCGCTCCGACCCGCCGTCGAAGTACAGCGAGAACTTGAGTTGGTTGGCTGCGTCCTTGACATAACCGTAGCCCGGCTTGGGGTTCTGTCGACTGTCCTCGCGAACCTCCAGTTCGCAATTCGATACCTCCAATAGCAACGCCTTTGGAATCTCGACTAACTCATACCGAACTCTAGCCGGGTCGGCGCTTAAACACCGCAGGGTGAAGATGCGTTCGTAGCTACGCATATGCTCAAGAAACAAGTCGCGTAGCAATGGCAGTTCCCATGCTCCTCTGCCGAGTTCCATCCACTTGCTCACATGGATGATTTCCTCACGAATGTTAGCAGCAGCCTCTGTTTTGAGGCTGACAGGAATTCCTGCAATAGTAATATCATGCCCGCGATTAGTCCTGCTTGTTACAAGCTGAGAGGATATCCCAGAATGATTTAGCGCCGTTTCAAGTGCAAACTCAAACCGATCTTTGCTAAGAGCTTGATGGCTATTTGCATGGTGACTTAACAATCGATCACCCAGATTATCAAGTAAATCTTGGCTAACAAAATCGGAATCTGGCGCTCTCCAAAAAAAGCGGGGCATGTCAAAAGCAAAGATTGCTGCTCTGATCCACTGTTGCTGTCCAGGTGTTAGACGACGCAGTGCGTCAACAAGCCCCTCTAATTCGTTATCGCTTTGGCTCACTCTGTGCGTTCCATACGTCAAAATTTACAATGCGCTTTTGCGACTAGTGAGAAGGTTTGGAACGCTGACCATCAAGGTTTCCGACAATACCTCTAGGGTGCTGAGAGTTACATTCCGTTCTTGCCGTTCCACAGAGCCAATGTATGTGCGATGTAAGCCGCAAAGCTCAGCCAGTTCTTCTTGCGAAAGTCCTTTGTCTTTCCGAAATGACTTTATATTTTCCGCAAGTGTTTCGCGGAGGGAATCGCTCGATTTTCTGACCATGCTCTAACCTTGGCTAAACATGTTGGAATTATCGAATAATGATGACCATAAGTCGACAGACTGCGGGTAGCAATCTGGCTGGTGAGCTAGTTTGAAAAATCTATTGGACTAACGTGAGACAGAGGTATTGATTGCCCAATGTTAAGTAGACACCCTAATTTTCCGGATAAATACACCACGGTAAACCTCGCAAGTTGCTCGACAAAATGCACGGCAAGCATGTGCTACCAAACTGCCCTTGGCAATTGTCCTATTCCTGTGGTTTCGGTTTAGGCCGCTTGCCCACCTTGACCTGCACCACCACTTCGCGCTGATTGCGTAGCAGTTTAAGCACAGCGACCTTGCCGGGTGGCAGGGCAGAAATAGTTTCCAGCATGACGTTGGAATCGGTTAGCGACTTGTTTTCCACTGTGGTGAGAATGTCTCCCGCCTTGATGCCGGCCTGATCCGCCGGGCTGCCGCGCACTACTTCGGAAATCAGCACGCCTTGCACATTGCCGAGCTTGAACGATTCCGCCAGTTCCGGCGTCAGGTCCTGCACCGCCACACCCACCCAGCCGCGCGTCACCGAGCCGCTCTGGATGATCTGCTCCATAATCTTTTTTGCCGTGCTGACGGGGATGGCGAAGCCGATGCCGAGCGAGCCGCCGTTGGGGGAATAGATCGCGCTGTTGATGCCAATCAGGTTGCCGTTAACATCCACCAGCGCACCGCCGGAGTTGCCGGGATTGATCGCCGCATCGGTCTGGATGAAATTTTCGAAAGTGTTCAGGCCGAGATGATTACGCTTCAAGGCGCTGACGATGCCCATGGTCACGGTCTGGCCCACGCCGAACGGGTTGCCGACTGCCAGCACGATGTCGCCCACTTGCGCTTGGTCGGCATGGCCGAAGGTAATGGCGGGAAGATCGCCGCCGGGCAGCTCTATCTTGATGACCGCCAAGTCGGTTTCAGGGTCGGAACCGATGACATGGCCCTTGGCGGTGCGCCCGTCGGCCAGCGCCACTTCAATCTGGTCGGCGGCCTCGACTACATGGTGATTGGTGAGAATGTAGCCGTCGTGGCTGACAATGACGCCGGAACCCAAGCTGGAGTTCTGCTCGGTCGCACCGTTATCACCCGGTTCACCGAAGAAGAAACGGAAGCGCGGGTCGTCTGTGAAGGGGGTGGTGGGAACTTTCACCGTGCTGGTGGTAAAAATATTCACCACTGCCGGCATGACCTTTTTCGCCGCAGCGCTGAATCCCATTGGCGGCATTCTGCTGCCGTTGTCCGGAGCATTTTCGTACAGCGTCACCACGCCGCTACGCGCCGCATTGGGCAGCAGCCCCGGCTTGAGCGTGTGGACGATGAATAACATAGCCAACCCGATGGTGGTGGCTTGTGCGAAAAGGAGCCAGAACTTACGCATGGTATGATGAAATCACTTGGTTAAAGGTTAGGGACTACATGTTGCTGAACGAATTATGTGATTATATCGGAAGCATGCTGGAGGTTGACCGTTTTCGTGATTATTGTCCAAATGGGTTGCAAGTGGAAGGAAAAGCGGAAGTGCGCCGTCTCGCAACCGGCGTAACCGCCTCGCAAAGCCTTCTGGACGCAGCCACCGCATGGGGCGCAGATGCCATTCTGGTGCATCACGGCTATTTCTGGCGCAACGAAGACGCGACTATCACCGGCATCAAGAAGCGCCGCATTGCGCATCTGTTGCAACACGATGTGAGCCTGCTTGCCTACCATTTGCCGCTGGATGCCCACTCCATTTTGGGCAACAATGCGCAAATCGGGCACAACTTGGAGTTTGTGGAACAAGGGCGCTTCGGCGAACAGAACATCGCCTGCTACGGTGAGTTGGCTCAAGCGCAAACGCTGGATCAATTATCCGCGCACATTGCCGCCGCTTTGCGGCGCACACCGCAAGTGATCGGGGAAAGCGACCGCCTTATTCGCCGTATTGCATGGTGTACCGGTGCGGCACAGGACTATTTCGAGGCGGCAATAGCCTTGGGAGCAGATGCTTTTCTGACCGGCGAAATCTCCGAACGGTGCGTGCATGTAGCGCGCGAAACCAGCGTGGCATTCATCGCAGCGGGCCATCATGCAACCGAGCGCTACGGCGTGCAGGCACTAGGCGAACACCTAGCAACCCTCTGTGGCGTGGAACACCGATTCTTCGATCAGGATAATCCGGTTTAGCGTCATAATCGGCATCAAATATGCATTGACAAATAACATAAAATGTTATATAAAACAAACAATTAATTATGTGTTCGTAAGTGTCGCGTTGACGCTGTTAACGGTTACATGAGGTTGTCATGGCTATAGCTCTTGATAGTATGGTTCGCAATGTAACAGCGGGCCAGAAGGCTGGCGTTCCGGCGTCGACCAAGGCCGACTTGGCGACGGGTGCTTACGATCTCGCCAGCAAGAGCGTTGGGCAGCAGGTGGATGCGACCAACGTGCAGTTATCGCCCTTCGGTCAAGTCAAGTCCAGTTATGTCGATGTGCAGTCAGCGGGAAGAACTTTGACCACCCCGGCGAAGACCAGCACAGTCGAGGATGCCACCAAAGCCATACAATCTTTTGCCAACTCCTACAACAACGCTACCAAAATAGTTAACACAGCCAGCAGTTCAACCGGCACGCTTGCCGGTAATGGACAGGCCAATTCGGCGAGTATTAACCTGAAAAATGTTGTGACGAGCGGAAGCAATGCGGCTGATCTGAAGGCTATTGGCGTCAGCGTGAATCAGGACGGAACAATATCTGTCGATGCCAAGGTGCTGCAAAGCGCAATGCAGGCCAATCCGGGTTCAGTTCAGGACACACTCGCCAAAGTCGGCGCACTGGCCGTGCAAGCTTCCCAGACAGAATTATCCAGTACCGGCAACGTCGGTGGCGCAGGCAATACATTGAGTGCCCGCACCAAAAATCCGGGAACCAGGGCAACAGGACAACAGAAACTCGCAGCCAATTCACAAAATACCGTCCAGCAGCAAACCGCGAACATAGGCAATAATGCAGCGGGCGGTATAGCGGCCTACACGCAGATGGTTTCTCTCTAACGGGCATGGCAGAAATGCTGCCCCTGATTTTGAAACTCGCAATGCCCGTTTCCCCCTCCCCATCCCTCCCCCGCAAGCGGGAGAGGGCGACAAGGTTTCGCTTCGCGAGCTTCACGTTAAAGTTGTTATTCAGAGTGCTTTGCGATATTGACGCGCAACTGGTCGAGCGAAACCGTCACGCTACGCGGCGCATCACATAAAGCCGCATTGGCGGCATTCAAGGCATCGCCGTGATCCAGCAACAAGTGGCTCAATAATCCGCTTACCTCATTCACCAGCGCATCGGCGGCAATGGAATAACGCTGAAGAAAATCCCTGCGGCGCGGATGGTAGGGCGTCCAGTTCCAGGCCAAAAAATTTTCATTGTTTTTCAAACCTTCGCCCTGTAATGCATCGCGCAACGCCGTTATTTCCGCAAGCCGGGTCTTGTCCGGTGCGGGCGTAGTGTTCCACATCACGCCATAATAGATGCGCAAAGTTTCGCCCATATATTGTTGCTCCATCATCAGGCGCAGAAACAACGCTTGATCCGACAAGGGTTGTAGATGCAGCCCGACTACACAATCCGGCGTGTTGCGATCCTCGGTCATTTCCACGGCCCACGGCAAACCGCGCGTCTCAATCAGCGCCGCGACCCTTTCATGCAAGGCTCGCCAAAATGTATTGTTCATGCGCAGACGTATTCCATCCACCTGCTCCGCCACGGCAAGCGCCAATGGCAAATTTTCTTCCTGTGCAAAAAATTCCAGGACAGCTTGTTCTTCGTTTGGCATGATAATCCCTAGTCGTATTCAGGTTTAAAGCGTGTTCCAGTTCAAGAGGGCGTGGATTTAACCGGATTCAACCCTGAAGTGCAACTTTTGTAAGTGAATTAAAGTGGCGAACTGCGATAATATCCACTCCTCCGTGCAATCTGATTTTTTTGGATCAAGGAACAACCATGAGTAAAACAACCCATTTTGGTTTTAAAACCGTTGCCGAAGAAGAAAAAGCCAAGCACGTTGCAAGCGTATTCACTTCCGTCGCCAGCAAATACGACGTGATGAACGATCTGATGTCGGCGGGCCTGCATCGCCTGTGGAAGCGTTTCGCCATCGAAATTAGCGGCGTGAGAGCAGGGCAGCGCGTGCTGGACGTGGCGGGCGGCTCGGCAGATTTGTCGCGCTTGTTTCTCAAAAAGGTCGGCAGCAGCGGACAAGTCGTACTCACCGACATCAACAACGCCATGCTGCGCGTGGGGCGCGACCGCCTCCTCGACGCAGGCATCGCCACCCCGATCACGCAATGCGATGCAGAACACTTGCCCTTCCCCGACAATTACTTCGACTGCGTCAGCATCGCCTTCGGCTTGCGCAACGTCACACACAAGGATGCCGCGCTGCGCGAAATGCGCCGTGTGATCAAACCCGGAGGAAGAGTGATCGTGCTGGAGTTTTCCAAAGTAGCCAAACCACTGGAAAAAATTTACGATGCCTACTCGTTCAAACTGCTGCCCAAGATGGGCGAGCTTATCGCCAACGATGCGGAGAGTTATCGCTACCTCGCCGAATCCATCCGCATGCATCCGGGACAGGAAGAGTTGAAGAAGATGATGGAAGACGCAGGATTGGAACGCGTCGAATACTTCAACATGACGGGCGGGGTGGTGGCGGTGCATCGGGGATATAAATTCTGAGCTTATCTATCGCGTGCAGATACCATTGCGGGGTGATATGGCGAAAGGCATCGTGTTTCGATTTTGCAAATCCCGACACACCTCAAACCGTTCGCCCTGAGCTTGTCGAAGGGAGTGGAGCGACAGTGAGTGTGGTTCAACAAATTCACCACGGATAGCTTGTTGGATAACTCGGATTACATATAACTGGTTTATGTTTAACAATAAGTTTGAGCTTGCTAGGATAAAAAATGCGCCGGTCAGCGATGAGGAGTTGCTAGCTGATCTCAAACGCGTTTCTGAAATCGCTCAGACAAAAAAGGTTACGCAGAAAATATACGGCGAATATGGGAAGCACAATGCAAGCACCGTTTTACGGCGCTTTGCCACATGGAATAAAGCTCTGGAGCATGCCGAACTGACGGTTTCAAATGAAAGCAATATTGCCGACGAAAAGTTGTTCGAGAACATCTTGATACTTTGGCAACACTATGGACGCCAACCTCGGCGAGCTGAATTAGCGTTCCCACCTTCAACGATTTCCCAAAGCGCTTACAACCGCAGGTTTTCATCTTGGGTAAGCGCACTTGAGCATTTTATTGAGTATGCGAATGCTAACGATTCGCCAGCCCCAAAAATAATTTCTTCTCGTGGTGCAAAACAAACAGGTCGCGATCCATCATTACGCCTTCGGTTCAAGATCATGCTTAGAGATAACTTCACATGTCAACGTTGTGGAGCAAGTCCAGCCAGACAACTCGGAGTTGAGTTACACATCGATCACATCATTCCTTGGAGTAAGGGTGGTGAAACAACTTTTGAAAATCTACAAACCTTGTGCTCAAGCTGTAATCTGGGAAAAAGCAACGTCACCGACTAAAGGAAATTCAGAATGATTCTCTCCACCCTCTCCCAATCTGACCGCTACGCCGCCCTTCATCCGCTGTTCCCGCGTGCCTTCGAATTTATCCGCAACACCGACCTGCTCGCGCTAACGCCGGGGCGTTATCCCATCGTAGGTGATGATTTGTTCGTCATCGTGGAAAGTGTCGCCGGGCGCAGCCGCGAACAGGCGAAGCTGGAATGCCATCGCAGGTACATCGACATTCAACTGGTGCTGGAAGGCGTGGACGAGATGGGTTGGAAGCCGCTGCCAGATTGCCGCGAGCCGGTGGCTGATTACAGCGCAGAGAAGGATATCCAGTTTTTTCGCGATGTCCCGGCAAGCTGGATCGCCACGCCCCCCGGTGCGTTCTGCATTTTCTTCCCGGAGGATGCGCATGCGCCGCTGGTTGCCACGGGGAATATCCGCAAGGCGATCTTCAAGATCGCGGTAGCCCAAACGTAGTCAGGCTTAGAAAAAATCCACTAGGACGTTCGTGGTGAGCTTGTCGAACCACCAGCCACGCAATCAAAACCCTTCGACAAGCTCAGGGCGAACGGAACTTTTAGTATTGACACCTGAACATCATTTGCTCAAGGTTTCTTGGGCGGCACAAAAGCAATGTCACCTTGCCATCTGACAATCTTGCCTTTGATGTTGAACGTCAGAAATATCCTTGCGTTATTGACGCTGTTTTTGGGTCTCGGTGTGCAGTTTCTTCTCGCACAATCAAGCCAGTCGTCCCCGGTAAAGTCGGCCTCAAATTGTGAATCGGGAGAAATAAGAGAAGAAGCTTGTTGCGCGGGCGCATATTCTGGAAGGAAGTATTTGCTATTTAAGTGAAGCAGCCGGATAGACTCTCCTGTGGTGGTGACATAGGTGCTTTCATCCCACACCAAGTGGATTGAGGATGGCAGGGTATTGTTTACTTGCACGCGATAAAACACGCCACCCTGATAACTGACGACGATCGGAACATTCTTGATAGGCTTGGAGACAGTGATAGTCTGTTCTTGCTCAATTTTATGTAATGTTCCGCAGCCGCTCAACAGCGCAGCGCAAAGCACACACGATATGGCAAGATACGATTTGAGCATGGTGACTAGGCTACTCATCAAACACCACATCCCCTTCTTCCACCACATCGCCTAGTTTCAACCCCTTGAAGTCGAACAGACTCGCGTCGAGCAAATGCGAAGGTTTGACGTTTTGCATGGCGGTAAAGATGGTTTGGCTGCGGCCCGGATATTGATGCTCCCATTGGGTAAGCATTTCCTTGATGTTCTGGCGTTGCAGGTTTTCTTGCGAGCCGCACAGGTTGCAGGGGATGATGGGGAACTCCATGACGCGCGCAAAGCGGGCGATGTCTTTCTCGGGGCAATAAGCCAGCGGACGAATGACGATGTGGTCGCCCTTGTCGGTGACCAGCTTGGGCGGCATGGCCTTCAGCTTGCCGCCGAAAAACATGTTCAGGAACAGCGTTTCTACCATATCGTCGCGGTGATGTCCCAGCGCGATCTTGTTGGCACCCAGCTCACCCGCCACTCGGTAAATAACGCCGCGACGCAGGCGCGAGCACAGTGAACAGGTGGTTTTTCCTTCGGGAATTTTTTCCTTGACGATGGAATAGGTATCCTGTGTTTCGATGTGGAATTCCACACCGATGGATTTCAGGTATTCCGGCAGCACATGGTCGGGGAAGCCCGGCTGCTTTTGGTCCAGATTCATGGCGATCAATTTGAAATTGATCGGCGCACGCCGTTGCAGTGCGCGCAGGATTTCCAGCATGGTGTAAGAATCCTTGCCGCCAGACATGCACACCATCACCGTGTCGCCTTCTTCGATCATGTTGAAATCGCCGATTGCCTTGCCGACCTGATGCTCCAAGCGTCCGCGCAGACGATTGAAGTTGCCAGAGTGATGCTCTAAATGAATGGGTTGAGTAATTGCGTTCATATTCTCGATTTAAAGATTAATGCTTCTTCCACCATCTACCGCAATAATCTGCCCGGTGATATAAGGCGCATCATTCAAAAGAAACTGCACGGTCTTGGCAATGTCGTCGGGTTCGCCTTCACGCTTGAGCAGCGTATGATCCACGATTTTTTTTCGGCGCAACTCATCGTCCCAATCAGCATGTTCCGGCCAGACGATGACGCCGGGAGACACTCCATTGACACGCACATGAGGGGCCAGTTCCTGGGCCAGCGCGCGCGTAAGTCCAAGCAGCCCTGCCTTGGCAACGCTGTACAACAGATGGCCATGCATCGGGCGGTTGGCATGGATATCCACGATGTTGACGATGGCGCCGCGATTGCGGCGCAACTCAGTCGCCGCCGACTTTGCCAGCAACAGCGGTGCTTTCAGGTTAGTGCCGATCAGGTTATTCCACACCTGTTCATCCGTTTCGTCCAAAGATTTTGGAAAAAAACTGGAGGCATTGTTGACCAGTGCGTCCAGCCGCCCGAAATGTTGTATGGTTTCATCCACCAGCTTGGACAGGTCATGAGAATTGAGCAAATCGGCCTGCACCGCCAACACCGAGTTAGGCCGCAGCGCCTGCAACTCGGTTTGCAACTCCAGTGCTTCCTGCCCGGATGAACGATAATGCAACGCGATGTTCGACCCCGTCGCATGCAGCCTGCGGCAAATCGCCGCGCCCACGCGCTTTGCCCCTCCTGTTACCAATACGACTTTGCCTTGCATCGCACTCTCCACTACACTTCCATTTCTTATAGATTATACCTGACCATGCCCGCAACTCTGCCCCAACCCACTGCCGAAGCCCAGATGCACAGCAATAAGTTGTGCGCTCTCATCCATCATGACATCGCCGCACAAGGCGGCTGGGTTCCGTTTTCGCGCTTCATGGAGCTGGCGTTGTATGCGCCGGGGCTGGGCTACTACAGCGCCGGCGCGCGCAAGTTCGGTGCAGCCGGGGACTTCGTTACCGCACCTGAAATCTCGCCATTGTTCGGGCGCACGCTGGCACGGCAAGTGGCCGACATCATGGCGCAAAGCGCGCCGTATATTCTCGAACTAGGCGCGGGCAGCGGCAAGCTTGCCGCCGATGTATTAGGCGAACTGGAACGGTTGGATTGCCTGCCGGAGCGCTATGACATACTAGAAGTAAGCGCCGACTTGCGCGAACGCCAGCAAGAATTCTTACTGCAGCGTGTGCCGCACCTGTCTGTACGAGTGCATTGGCTTGATGCGCTACCCGAAAAGATTTCCGGTGCTGTCATCGCCAACGAAGTGCTGGATGCACTGCCGGTGCATTTGCTGCGTTGGAAAGTTGCGGGCATCGCGGAACGCGGCGTAGCGAGCGAAGGGGGGGAATTCGTGTGGCAGGAACGTCAGCCAGAAAATCCCGCATTGCTTGAAGTCGCGCAAAGCATCCGTGTGCCGGACAATTATCTGAGCGAAATCTCCCTCGCTGCGCGTGGCTTGGTCGCCAGCCTTTGCGGGTACTTGCAACAAGGCGTGCTGCTGTTCATCGACTATGGCTTCGGGGCCGGCGAGTATTATCATCCGCAGCGCAGCCAAGGCACCCTGATGTGCCACTACCGCCACCACGCGCACGACGATCCTTTCTTTCTGCCGGGCTTGCAGGACATCACCGCGCATGTGGATTTCACCGCCGCCGCCGAGAGCGCCATAGACAACGGCGCGCATTTGCTCGGCTACACCACGCAGGCACATTTTTTAATCAACTGCGGCATTGCCGATTTCCTGGCAGAGAGCGACCCGGAAAAACTGCGCGACTATCTGCCGCTGTCCACGCAGTTGCAAAAGCTCACCAGCCCGGCTGAAATGGGCGAATTGTTCAAGGTGATCGCATTGGGTAAAGGCATGGAACAACCGTTACGCGGCTTTGCGCGCGGCGACCAGTCGCGTCTGCTGTAATTACACTCGATTTTCAACTCAGAAATGTCGCCTATCCACAGCTTCCTGCCGGTAAGTAACGCTGACGCAAGAACGTTGATTCTGGGCAGTATGCCTGGAAAGAAATCGCTGGAACAAAACCAGTATTACGCTAATCCGCAGAACGCCTTCTGGAAAATCATGGGCGAACTGTTTGGTGCAAAACCAGAAACTCCCTACATGGAGAGGCTTCGATTTCTGAAATCTTCCGGTATCGCGTTATGGGATGTGCTTGCCTCGTGCGAGCGCAAAACCAGTCTGGATTCTCATATCAAGAAAGAATCCGCAAACGATTTCAAATCTTTCTTCGAGCAGCATCCGCATATCACGCAGGTATTTTTCAATGGCAGCAAGGCCGAGCAATGCTTCAGAAAATTTGTGCAGGACAAACAAGTATTGCCGCCGCTCAAGTTTTGTCTGCTTCCTTCGACCAGCCCGGCCCATGCCGGAATGTGCTATGAAGATAAGTTGCAGGCATGGCGAGTTGCTATAGGGCTTTGATCCAAGAAATCCGCAATTCGAAAACACGGAACGCGCGGAAAAGTTGAGGCTTATAGGGTTGCCATGCAATGGTCGAAAAACTTAATTGAGTTTTCGTACTTGCTTTCTACACCGTTTGGCAACGGACTAGGCAAGGTACTAGCACTAAGCGCAGCAAACAATGTCTTTTTAGCGGTCTCTCTATTTCTTACAGCCTCAAGAGACTCTTTTGCATCTGCGATATTTGATGGAAAGTGTTCAAGATTGACTTCTTGTGTCAGCTCTCTTACTTTCGCAATCAATGCCTTTCGAAGGGTTTTGTCTGCAACCCCGAAATACACACGACGAAAAACATCTGACCCATGGTATTCCGAGGAAGAAGCGATTTCGTCTCTGATCCCCGCTTGATTTTCCAGAGATTCAAGTTCGGCACGAAACTTTTCGACATAATTACAGTGTTCTTGATGGTGTGACATAAACGGCTCCTCGAAGATTTTTCGCGGGGTCAATCAATCACGCATCCGGCTTAATTTTGTATTCGAGCGGGATGCGCCAGAAGAGGTGCGTTCGCTTTTCTCTTGCAAGCAGCCATCGGACTTTATGCCGACTGTAGTTGGATTATGCAGCTTCCAGTTCTTTGACTGCTTCATCCAGAACGGCATCTGGAACGCCATGCTTCCTTAATGCTTCAATTAGTCGTGCTGAAGGGGCGCTGGAAAACTGTGCTTCGTCTTTGCGCAGTCCTTCGCTGATATATGACTTCAGTAGCGTTTGGTATCCCGCAAGCCCCTTGTGTGGGGCAATTTCTTTGAGCGATGCCACTACGTCAACCGGGATGCGCAGGGTGATCGTAGTCATAGGGCGGTCTTTAACAAGACGTTTTTTAAGTCGATCAGTTAGCATAATTTAGCTCCTCTTCCAGCTCGGCACGCCGAGCAGAAATAATTCGAATAAACGAAGCTTCAACTTCAATGTGCACCACATAAAGCAATCGAGCGGTTGAGTCGAAACCAATAGCAGCTTCGCGTGTTTCGTCGTTACGCGAAGCATCCACCAGGACAAACAAAGGATCTGAAAAAACACTGGCGGCTTCCTCGAAACGAACTCCATGCTTGCGCCAGTTTTTGTCTGCCTTACCAGAGTTCCAAACGAACAAATCGCCGTTCAGTTCAAAGTGAATGTCCATGCGTGCATTCTATATAAAGTATTTACTTTGTCAATACTTCGAATGTCAACTATTCAAACTGCTCGAAAAATTCTTGATGGCCTCTGCCACCGCCGCCACACGCGCTTCACGCACTTTTTCCGCAATCAGATTTTTATCTGCGCATCGTTGCGCAATTTCACCCGCATTCACCGCCTGTGCGGCTTGCATGGCGTGCAACAGATAATCCGCCTGCGGGTAGGCATCGTGTTCGTGTCCGGTGCGTCCGCGCGCATCCGAGGCGCAGGCCTGCAACAGTTGTGTGAAACGTTCCGGTCTGCGCCATACGTCGCAGCTCTGAAATAAACGCACGATAGTGTCGGGACGCAGTTCCCGTGCGCGGTGTACGTTGCCGTGGTGGCGCGCGACCAACAGGCCAAGGTCGCGACAATCGCTTGGTACGCGCAGGCGTTCGCACAACACATGCAACAAGTCCACACTCCGCGTCTCGTGACCGATGTGACGCGGCAGAATATCCGGCGGGGTATTGCCCTTGCCGAGGTCGTGGGTGAGTGCGGCGAAGCGCGTTTCCAGCGCATAGCCATGTTGCGCCGCATCGTCCAGCACCATCATGGTGTGGGTGCCGCAGTCGCCTTCCGGATGGTATTGCGGTGGTTGTGGCACGCCGAATAATGCATCCACTTCCGGCAGAATTTTTGTCAATGCGCCGCACTCGCGCAGCGTAGTGAAAAAGCGCGAGGGCGATTTTTCCATCAAGCCGCGCGCCAGTTCCTGCCACACACGTTCCGCCACCAGCGCATCCACCTCGCCGTTGTTCGCCATCGCACGCATCAGTTCCAGTGTCTCTGGGGCGATGGAGAAACCGAAACGCGCCACGAAACGCGCCGCGCGTAGGATGCGTACCGGGTCTTCATTGAACGCCGGGCTGACATGGCGCAGGATGCCCGCGCGCAGGTCGGTCTCGCCGCCGTAGGGATCAATCAACTTACCATCTGCATCCTGAGCGATGGCGTTGATGGTGAAGTCGCGCCGCAGTAAATCCTGTTCCAGCGTCACGTCCGGTGAGGCATGAATGACGAAGCCTTTGTAGCCCGGCGCGGTCTTGCGCTCGGTGCGCGCCAGCGCATATTCTTCGTGCGTGTCGGGGTGCAGGAATACCGGAAAATCCTTGCCTACCGGGCGGTAGCCGCGCGCAGCCATGTCTTCCGGTGTGCCGCCCACTACCACCCAATCGTGATCCTGCACCGGCAGGCCGAGCAGGCGGTCGCGCACCGCACCGCCGACGCAATAAACGGAAAATGGCGGCTTGTTCATCATGCGTTCCCCCACCCCAGCCCTCCCCCGGAGGGAGAGGGAGTTAGCGCGACAGTACACTGGATGTCGATATTATTTTTCATCGGGGATAGGTGTCTGGTTAGCAGGATTCTTCGCCGCAATTATGCCCAACCGCTGCTTGAGCGAAAGCGGCGGCTGGCCGAATTGTTGGGCGTAGTACACGGTGTTGCTCATCACTTTCTTGACGTAATCACGCGTCTCGTTGAATGGAATGGTCTCGGTATAAATCGCGCCTTCCAGCGGTATATCGCCGCGCCACTGGCGCGCGCGCGAAGGTCCTGCATTATATGCGGCGGAGGCAAGCACCGGATTGTTGTCGAACCATCCCAGCACAGTCTTCATGTAATACGTGCCGAGGATGAGATTGGTTTCCATATCGCCGACCTGTTTCTTACGATAATCCCTCATGCCAAGTTTGCGCGCAATCCAGCGTGCAGTCGCAGGCATGACCTGCATTAGACCAGCCGCACCGACATTCGATTTCGCTTGTGTCACAAAACGGCTTTCCTGCCGCATCAAGCCATACACCCAGGCTTCTTCCAGATGGTTCTGCTGGATATGCCCGCGCAAAGCTTCGCGATAGGGCGCGAGGTAACGCAAGCTGAAATCATGCAGTTGCACGGTGCGGTCGGCAGTGTTGATGGCGCGGTCATACATTTGGTTGCGGCGCGCAATTTCCGCTGCGGTCAGCAATTGTTTGTCATTGAATTTAAGAATCGCCCACGCCCACTCCCTGAGCGCATCGGTGCGCAAATCCATTCGGTATAACGCCAGCGTGCGCTGAATGGAGGGTTGCGCCAGCATGGCATCCAATTCTTCCTTGCTCGGCTGATAGCCAACTGACATGGCGTTGGATGCAATGGGCATACCCAGTTCATCAGCGGCAAGTTGCCCGTAAAAATTGTATTCAGAGCTCATGGCCAAAAATATTTTGGCCGATTCGTCTGCCTGTTTCAGATGTTTTAGCGCGCGCGCGTTCCAGTAGCGCCATACGCCTTCCTGCTGCTGCGGCGGCGACATGGAGGCAATACTCGCCCGCACTTCCTGCCAATCCATTGCGCGCAACGCTGCGCGGGCGCGCCAGGCGTGCTGCTGATCCGAAAGCGGTGCATCATCAGCCGCTTTGAACCATTCCAGCGCACGCGCATCCTGCCGCAGCGCCGCTTCGTAACCCAACCAGGCGTAAAAATAATGCTGATCCTCCGCATTGAAATGCGCCGCAATTTTCTCCCACTGCGCAAAGGCCAATTGCGGCAACTGTTTGGCGAGACGTTGCAGCGCGAACAACGCCACCCTGCGCTCCGCTTCGGAAATGTTATCCAGTTTGGCCTTGCCGAGATAACGCTGCGGATCGGCTGCTGCGCTGTTCAGCGCGGTAGCAGACAGCCGCCGTTCCAGCGGCAGATTTGCGGACAATTGTCGGGCCAGCGACACGTTGCCCGCTTCCAGTGCCAGACGTACGCGCAGCCACACATCGGCCTCGCTGATAACGCCGTTGGCGAGCGCCGCATCGAACAGTGGGGTGCAACTCTCCGGCAGATCATCGTTGCCGGACAACCACAGCCTGCGCGCCTCCTGCAACACCTCGTTCTCCTGCGTGCGGCGACGCGCTTGCAGCGAATAACAACTCAACTCAGTATCTTCGTTCACCAAGTGAGGATATTCTGCTGCGAAGGCATCCCATTGCTGTTTTTTGCCCAGTAGCTTAAGCCATTCTCCGCGCAGGCGGTCAATTACCGGGGTGACGTCAGGGCGCGCCAAAAATGCCTGAATGGCAGACGCATCCACCGTCTCCAGTTGCAGGCGCAAGCGGTAATAGGCTAGGTATGGCTCTAATGGGGAATGCTTCAGGCGCACGGCGATGCGATCAAAGCGCGCGGCATCACCAGCGCGAAATGCATCGCGCGCGGCGAGGAAATCTGCGTCCTGATCCGCTACAGCAACAAGGGGGATCAACAGCAATGCAAACAATAAAAACTTCATCGGGAAAGGCATGTAATCAACTGTGGTCAAGGATAACATAACGCCCCAGTGACGCGACTTGTTCTGCCATAACCATATTGACAATGCGATTAAGTTATTGAACGCGAATAGTCGGCCCGTCATTCCCCCCTGCGCGGGACTGACGGGGTTTTCGGGTCAATTGAATGATCTGGGTTAAAATCTGCGATTCTTGAAACGGCCCCTCTTGAAACCTGCAAGACCGTCCCCATCTACCCGCACGTCCTGTCTGTAAATTTGGAGAAAACCATGACCGATAATGTAACTAGCAACCGCGAAACCTTGGGCTTCCAAGCCGAAGTGAAACAACTTCTGCAATTGATGATCCATTCGCTGTATTCGAACCGCGAGATTTTCCTGCGCGAACTGATTTCCAATGCGGCGGATGCCAGCGACAAACTACGCTTCGAGGCGCTGCATAACGCCAGCCTGTTCGAAAACGATTCCGAACTGAACATCCGCATCAGCTACGACAAGGCGGCGCGCACGCTGACCATCAACGATAACGGCATCGGCATGAGCCGCGACGAAGTTATCACCAATCTTGGAACTATCGCCAAGTCCGGTACGCGCGAATTTTTCTCGCGTCTTTCCGGCGACCAGCAAAAGGATGCAAACCTGATCGGGCAGTTCGGCGTGGGCTTTTATTCAGCCTTTATCGTTGCCGACAAGGTGATAGTGACGACCCGCCGTGCCGGGGAGAAGATCGATCAGGGCGTGCGCTGGGAATCTGACGGCGGCGGTGAATTCGCCATCGAGATGGTGGACAAGGCCGCGCGCGGCACGGAAATCGTCCTGCATCTGCGCGAAGGGCAAGACGATTTGCTCAGCGGCCAAAAAATTCGTTCCATCATCCGCAAGTATTCGGATCACATCGTCCAGCCTATCCTGATGAAAAAGGAAGAATGGAAAGATGGCGCGCAGCAAGTGCTGGACGAAGATGAAACCGTCAATCAGGCTTTCGCGCTATGGGCACGCCCCAAGAACGAGATCACGGATGAAGAGTACAAGGAATTCTACAAACACGTCGGCCATGATTTCCAAGACCCGCTGACATGGACTCATGCGCGTGTCGAGGGTCGGCAGGAGTATACGCAGTTGCTTTACGTCCCTTCACGTGCGCCGTTCGATATGTGGGAACGCGATGCGATTCATGGCGTGAAGCTGTACGTGCGCCGCGTGTTCATCATGGACGATGCAGAGCAGCTAATGCCGCGCTATATGCGCTTCGTGCGCGGCGTGGTGGACTCAAGCGATTTGCCGCTGAATGTGTCGCGCGAAATCCTGCAGGAGTCGAAAGACATCGAGGCGATCCGTTCCGGTTGCACCAAGAAAGTGCTCAGCCTGCTGGAAGACTTGGCCAAGAACGATCAGGAAAAATACACCAAGTTCTGGGGCGAGTTTGGTCGCGTGCTGAAAGAAGGCATCGGCGAGGACTTCGCCAACAAGGACAAAATCGCCGGTTTGCTGCGCCTGGCCTCGACCCATGCCGACACGACCGACGAAACTGCGTCGCTGGCGGATTACATTGGTCGCATGAAAGAAGGTCAGGACAAGATTTATTACATCACCGCCGACAGCTTCAATGCCGCGAAGAACAGCCCGCATCTGGAAGTGTTCCGCAAAAAGGGCATCGAAGTGTTGCTGCTGTCCGACCGCGTGGACGAGTGGGTGGTGAGCAACCTGTCCGAATTTCAGGACAAGCCGCTGGTATCTGTCGCTAAAGGCGGGCTCGACCTCGGCAAACTGGAAGATGAGGCAGAGAAAAAGGAACAGGAAAATGTCGCCAACGAGATGAAAGACTTAACTGACAAGATCAGCGTCAGTCTCGCCGAGCGCGTCAAGGAAGTACGCGTAACGCATCGCCTGACCGATTCGCCCGCTTGTCTGGTGGCCGACGAACACGACATGAGCGCGAATCTGGCGCGCCTGCTCAAGGCATCAGGTCAGAAAGCGCCGATATCGCGGCCCATACTGGAAATCAACCCTAACCATCCGGTGGTACTGCGTCTGAAAGCAGAAGAAAAGCGGTTCGACGACTGGGCTTCGGTGCTGTTTGATCAGGCACTACTGGCCGAAGGTGGCCAGCTCGACGACCCGGCCAGTTTCGTCAAACGGGTAAATCAGCTAATGCTGGAGATGAGCGGGAGTTGATGTGCAGTGCGGTGGCATGACGTCGCTTTGATTTACTCAATTATGATGTGGCAGCGCTGTCATGCCAGCGCCTTCTGTCAGTATGCTGTTTGACGAGCGGTTACGGCTGCGTGTTAACGGAGCTTTATACTGTTCGTGGACAAGGCAATTTCACGAAGGAAACACAATAATCCGGCAGTTAAAGCCAGCATTGCCGCAATGAAGAACATTGATATCATACTGGATGGGTCTTTGTTCAATTCTGCGCCAACGAATAGCGCCGCAATTACGATGCAGATGAACAAAGCACAGGCAGTACAAAGACTGATTGCCCAATGAATCCAGCGTGATCTCCGCAGCAGGATCGCTATTTCAGATTTGTGAGCAATACGCTTGTCGTCATCCATCGTGTCCAGAGTACGGAAACGGTCAATTACCCGACCTAAACGACCTGAAAGTACGCTTAGAATTGCGCCCACGCCGGTAAGGAGAAAGACCGGAGCGACGGACTGCTGAATCACATGAGCAACAGATATGACATCGTTTGTAGTTTGCACAAATAGCCCCTTCAGAAATTGTCACAAAAGAAAGCAGATGTAATTATTATAATCTTAGCTTGCCTCCTTAACCGAATAGCGCAAGCCAACCTTTTTGAAAGCGAGCGTCGATTGAAGAGTTTGAAGTGCCTGTCATTGGGCGTGGCTTCATCCGATGTTATAATCCGTGCCTCTTTTGTGGGTGTTGTGTAATGACTGTTACCATTTCCAATTTTAAACTTCACCTTTTCGATTTGTTTGCGCAAGCCTTGCGTGTTGTTCTCAAGGAAGAAAATCTGGATCAAGCTAGCGCTTTGCTAGCGGCTGGATTATCTATTGAGCGCCCCAAACAGGCATCGCATGGCGATTACGCCTGCAACTTGGCAATGCAACTGGCCAAGCCGTTGAAGCGCAGTCCGCGCGAAATAGCGCAAGCCTTGGTCGCCGCGTTGCCCGCATCTCCGGTGGTGGAAAAAGTCGAGATCGCCGGGGCGGGTTTCATCAATGTGTTTTTGACGACTGCCGCAAAACAGGGCGTCGTGCAAGGCGTGTTGCAGGCGGGTACCAGTTACGGACACATTCAACTTGGCGCAGGGCGTAAGGTGCAGGTGGAGTTTGTTTCCGCCAATCCTACCGGACCTTTGCATGTGGGGCATGGACGCGGCGCGGCTTACGGCGCAAGCTTGTCCAATGTGCTGGATGCGGCGGGTTATAAAGTATCCCGCGAATACTATGTAAACGATGCCGGGCGGCAGATGGATATTCTGGCGCTGTCCACCTGGTTGCGCTATCTCGAATTGCATGGCGTAAATATTCCGTTTCCATCGAACGCCTATCAAGGTGACTACGTGGGTGGCATGGCGCTGCAAATCCGTGTGGCGCACGGAGCAAAATTTGTACGCACATTAAGCGAGACGCTGAACGCCGGGCTGGTGGGCGACCTGCTGGTAGCCGGAGATAGCGCCGATGCCTATCTGGATGCCTTGATCGCCGATGCCAAACGTTTGTTGGGCGAGGATTATGCATATATTCATAACTACGCACTGACCGAACAGTTGGGGGATTGCCGCAACGATCTGGCCGAGTTCGGCGTGCGTTTTGACGAGTGGTTTTCCGAACAGTCGCTGTTCGACAGCGGGCTTGTGGCACAAGTGGTAGCGCAATTAAAGGCGGCTGGTCACCTTTACGAACAGGACGGAGCACTGTGGTTTCGTTCCACCGCCTTCGGCGATGAGAAGGACCGCGTGGTGCAGCGCGAGAACGGCCTTTATACCTATTTTGCCTCGGACATCGCCTACCACGTCAACAAATTCGGGCGCGGATTCGATCGCGTAATCAATATCTGGGGCGCGGACCATCACGGTTACATCGCACGGGTGAACGGTGCGCTGACTGCGCTGGGGCAGGACAGCGGCAAGTTGACTATCGCGCTGGTGCAATTCGCGGTGCTGTACCGCAACGGGCAGAAGGCGGCGATGTCCACTCGCAGTGGAGAATTCGTCACCTTGCGCGAATTGCGTAATGAGGTGGGCAATGACGCAACGCGACTTTTCTACGTGTTGCGCAAGAGCGACCAGCATCTGGACTTCGATATGGATCTGGCGAAATCGCAGAGCAACGAGAACCCGGTATATTACATCCAGTATGCCCATGCGCGAATTTGCAGCGTGCTGGAACAATGGGGCGGCGACGTAGTCACATTGCGCGATGCCAAGGTGGATGCGCTGGAGAGCGAATACGAAAAAACGCTGCTGCAACGGCTGATCGACTATCCTCAAGTGATCGAGAACGCGGCGGAAGATTTGGCGCCGCACCTGATCGCGTTCTATCTGAAAGACTTGGCAGCGGATTTTCACAGCTACTATAATGCCTCGCGTTTTCTGGTCGAGGATAAGGGTGTCAAACTTGCGCGGCTGGCATTGATTGCCGCAGTGGCGCAGGTGATGCGCAATGGCTTGGCGCTGCTGGGTGTATCGGCGCCAGAGAAGATGTAAATTGGACACTCTTTGTCCACAAGGATTTCTGAAGGATATGGAATGAGTAAAAATAGCAATTCCCGCGCCGCACCCCCGCGTAAAGGCGGTTCTTCAATGCTGGCGGCTATTCTGGTCGGCATGGTGCTGGGGCTGGCTCTCGCAGGCGGAGTGGCGTGGTACATCTTGAATAGACCCAGCCCGTATGTGAATAATGCGCCGCACGAGACGGTCAAACTTGAGCCGGATATCGTTAAACCTGCTCCGGCACCTGTCGCCAAGGTTGTGCCGGAAGATGCTTCTGCGGCAGCCGCCGCTTCGGGTGTGGCGTCGGGCGCAGCGTCGGCTGTGAGTGAAGGCAAACCGCGCTTCGAATTCTACAAAGTGCTGACTGATAAACCAGACGCGGCGGTGTCAGCCAAGGCTACCGCGAAGCCAGCGGACAAGACAGTCGCAAAAGAGAAAGAGACTTACTTCCTGCAAGCAGGTGCGTTTGCCAATGCCGATGACGCAGACAAATTGAAAGCCAAGCTTGCCATGCTGGGTATGGAAGCCAGCGTGCAGGCCGCGACCCTTCCTGATAAGGCGGTGTGGCATCGTGTGCGCCTTGGGCCATACAAGAGCAAGGATGAAATGAACAAAGCTTCGGAAGTGTTGAAGCAAAATGGGGTGAGTGCCACTCCAATGCGTGCGCAATAAACTATATCGTGAAACTCGCGTAGCGAGCCTTGTCCTTCTCCACCTTTGTGGGAGAGATGGAGAGGGGGAAATGGGCATCACAAATTTTATTATTCAGGGCGGCACATTTGCCATGCCCGTTACTTTAGCCAAGGAGAAAACGTGAGACTCATCAAACAACTTTTCATGGTGCTGGCCTTGTTGTGCGCTACCCATGCATTTGCCGAACCAGAAGCAGGAAAAGACTACCAAATACTTAATCCGGCGCAGCCTACGCAAAGCGGTAATAAGATTGAAGTGCTGGAATTTTTCTTTTACGGCTGTTCGCATTGTTATAACCTGAACCCACAGATAAGCGCATGGGAAAAGAAGATGCCCAAGGATATCAAGTTCACCTATGTCCCGGCTATATTCGACCGCCCCACCTGGGAGGTGAGCGCGCGCACTTTCTACGCACTCGAAGCTCTAGGACAGCAGGCACAGTTGCATGATGTTTTGTTCAGCGCCTGGAACGACAACATCGAGTTAGTGGACGAGGCCAGTACCACCGATTTTCTCGCCAAGCACGGCGTAGATCGCAAGAAATTCAGTGACGCATACAACTCCTTCTCCATGCAGAGCAAGGTGGTGCGTGCCAAACAGATGGAGCAAATCTACCGCATACACGGAACCCCGTCCTTAATCGTAGACGGTAAATATCTGATCACCGGCTTGCCTCCGGCAGAAACCATACAAGTGCTGAACGCCTTGGTAGACAAGGCACGCAAGGAACGTAAGCGTTAATTCAGGCTCAAGGGACAAGGGCCAAGCAAAAAGGAGCCGCTGGTTTTTCTTAATACTTGTACCTTGTTCCTCAATCCTTGATTCTGCCCCCTAAATCCTGTCTTCGCGTTGTCATTACAGGCGCATCCAGCGGCTTGGGCTTGGCGCTGGCGCAACATTATCTTAAACAAGGCGCAATGGTCGGGGCAGTAGCCCGCCGTGCCGAATTGCTGCAAGCCCTCTCCGAAAAATATCCCAAACAAGTTTTTTGTTACCCGCTGGATGTGCGCGATGCGGCTGCCACGGGGGCAGCGGCGCAGGACTTTATCGGGCGAGTAGGTGTGCCGGACATTGTGATCGCCAATGCCGGAGTGAGTGTCGGCACGTTCACCGAATATGCCGAGGATATCGCAGCCTTTCAACAGATAATGGACATCAACGTGCTGGGCATAGTGCATACCTTTCAGCCTTTTTTGGCGGCAATGCGTGCCAAACAGAAAGGTACACTGGTTGGCATTGCCAGTGTGGCTGGCTTTCGCGGCTTGCCGGGAGCAAGTGCCTACTCTGCTTCCAAGGCTGCGGCGATCTCCTATCTTGAATCCTTGCGCGTCGAGTTGCATGACGGCGGCGTGAAGGTAGTCACGATATGTCCAGGTTACATCAAGACGCCGATGACTGCCCTCAACCCTTACCCGATGCCGTTCATCATCGACGCCGACGCAGCGGCAGCGAGAATGGCACGCGCCATCGAACGCCAAACTGCGTTCACCGTCATCCCGTGGCAAATGGGGTTGATTGGGCGGGTGCTTAAATTATTGCCTCGCTGGTTATATGACAGGCTGTTTGCCCGTGCACCGCGCAAACCGCGCCAGCATTAGCGCCTGCAAGCGGCTCCTGAATTTCAGGAGTACCCTTAGGCTGTGAGTTTACGTTTCAGAACCTCATTCAACTGTGCGGGATTCGCCTTGCCTTTGCTCGCCTTCATCGCGAGGCCGACGAAAAAGCCGAACACCTTATCCTTGCCGCTGCGATACTCGGCTACTTGAGCCGGATTGGCGGCGATGATTGCATCTACGATCATCTCGATTGCGCCAGTGTCAGAAACTTGTTTAAGGTTGTCGCGATCAATTATGTGATCAACTATATTCTCTGGGGGGTTGTTCCTAACTTTATCCCAAAGCCAGATAGTTCTGAATATCGATTTTGCACCCGAGTTTGAAATCGTGTTGTCGGCAATTCGGCAAATTAGATTGGCCAGCTGCTTTGGATCAACAGGGCATATTTCTACACCAACCGAACCCATAAGGTTCAAATAAAGGTCTATGCCACCAGAGTTCATGTGACTAGATACATCCCCTACAATCCAGTTGGCGCAAAGTTTTGCTTTGTCATTACCTGCGATTGCTAAACACTCTTCGAAATATGTTGTTATATCCCTTGATACAGTCAACAACCCGGCATCGTAAGCAGACAAACCAAGATCATTCACATACCGCGCCCGCTTTGCTTCCGGCAACTCAGGTAGTGTGGCACGCACTTCCTCTATCCACTGCGAAGAGATTTCCAGCGGCAGTAAATCGGGATCGGGGAAGTAGCGATAATCGTGCGCATCTTCCTTGCTGCGCATGGCATGCGTTGTGCCTTTGTCTGGGTCGAACAAAATGGTCGCTTGCTGAATTTTGCCGCCACTCTCCAGCGTGTCGATTTGCCATTGCACCTCGTAGTCGATGGCCTGCTGCATGAATTTGAACGAGTTGAGATTCTTGATCTCGCGGCGCGTACCCAGTTCTGCACCGGGGCGGCGCACCGATACATTCACGTCGCAACGGAACGAGCCTTCCTGCATGTTGCCATCGCAGATGCCGATCCAGCGCACCAGTGTGTGCAATGTCTTGGCGTAGGCCACCGCTTCGGCGGCGGAGCGCATATCCGGTTCGGACACGATTTCCAGCAGCGGGGTTCCAGCGCGGTTCAGGTCAATGCCGGTTACGCCCTGAGACTCTCCATGCACCGATTTTCCAGCGTCTTCTTCCAGATGGGCGCGGGTGATGCGCACCACTTTTTCGTAGGGTTTTGCATTGCCGGATAGCGGTTCGACTTGAATGGTCAGCGCACCTTGCCCCACCACCGGCAAATCGAATTGGCTGATCTGGTAGCCCTTGGGCAAATCTGGATAAAAATAATTTTTGCGCGCGAACACTGAACGCGGCGCGATGTGCGCACCAGTAGCCAAGCCAAACTTGATCGCGCGTTCCACCGCGCCTTTGTTCAATACCGGCAGCACGCCGGGCAGCGCGATGCTCACCGCATCCGCTTGCGTATTTGGCTCCGCGCCGAATGCGGTCGCAGCGCCGGAGAAGATTTTGCTGCTGGTCGAAAGCTGCGCATGCACTTCCAGACCGATGACGATTTCCCAAGTCATAAATTAAGACCTTTTCACCACAGAGACACAGAGACACAGAGATTTTTCTCTGTGCTTTCTCTGTGTCTCTGTGTCTCTGTGGTTAATTGATTTTTCATATCCCATTTGGAGTCTGCCCATGCCAATCTGTGGCCAGTTGATATTGATGCGCAACATTCAGCATCTTCGCCTCGTCAAAATAATTGCCGATGATCTGCAAACCGACCGGCATAGCGTTCGCACCAAAGCCGCAGGGTATGGACATGCCGGGCAGTCCGGCCAAATTCACCGCGATGGTGTAAATGTCGGACAGGTACATCTGCACCGGATCGTCGCCTTTCTCGCCCAGCTTGAATGCGGTGGTGGGGCTGGTTGGCCCCATGATGACATCGCATTGTTTGAAGGCCTCGACAAAATCCTGCGCGATCAGGCGGCGAATCTTTTGCGCCTGCAAATAGTAGGCGTCGTAATAGCCGTGGCTCAGTACATAGGTGCCGATCATGATGCGGCGCTTCACCTCTGCGCCGAATCCCTGCGCGCGGGATTTCTCGTACATGTCCGCCAAGTCGGTGTACTCCGGCGCGCGGTAGCCGTAGCGCACGCCGTCGAAGCGCGACAGGTTGCTCGATGCTTCAGCCGGTGCAAGCACGTAATATACCGGGATGGACAGGCGCGAGTTGGGCAAGCTGATGTCCACTACGGAGGCGCCGAGTTTTTTATATTCGGCGATGGAGGCTTCAACTGCTTGCGCGACATCGTTATTCAAACCTTCGGCAAAGAATTCTTTTGGCAAGCCGATACGCAAGCCAGCCAACGGCTTATTCAAGTCGCGCGCGTAATCTTCTTTCTCGCGTTGCAGGCTGGTGGAATCGCGTTCATCGAATCCGGCCATGGTGTTAAGCAGCAGCGCCAAATCTTCCGCGCTACGCGCCATCGGCCCGGCCTGATCCAGGCTGGAGGCGAAGGCGATCATGCCGTAGCGCGATACCACGCCGTAAGTCGGTTTCAAACCGGAGATGCCGCAGAGTGCTGCTGGTTGGCGGATAGAGCCGCCGGTGTCGGTGCCGGTGGCCGCCGCGCACAACCGCGCCGCGACCGCCGCTGCCGTGCCGCCGGATGAACCGCCCGGTACGCGCGCTCTGTCCCACGGATTTTTCACCGCACCAAAGTAAGATGTTTCGTTCGACGATCCCATGGCAAATTCATCCATATTGGTCTTGCCGAGATTCACCGCGCCTGCATTATTGAATTGCGCGATGACGTGTGCATCGTAAGGCGAGATGAAGTTGTGCAGCATTTTCGAGCCGCAGGTGGTACGCCAACCCTTGGCGCAAAAAATATCTTTCTGCGCGATGGGGATGCCTGTCAAGGGCTGTGGTGAACCTTGCGCCAACAGGGCATCGGCCTCGCGTGCCTGTGCCAGCGACATGTCCGGGTTTACCGTGATGAAGGCATTGAGTTCAGGGTTGAGTGCGGCGATGCGGTCAAGATAAAGTTGCGTCAGTTCGACGCTGGAAATCCTCTTGCTGTGCAAAGCGGCGCTGAGTTGCTGCAAACTGGAATTAAGCATATTGATTATTCGATGACTTGGGGAACGAGATACAGCCCGGCCTCGACTTGCGGCGCAATGGACTGAAACAGTTCGCGCTGATTGTCCTCCGTGACTTTATCTTCACGCAGGCGCTGGGTGACGTCCTGAGCGTGCGACATGGGCGCTATGCCGACGGTATCGACCGCCTGCATTTCGGCGATCAAGCCGAAGATGTTGGATAATTGGACATGCGCTGTTTGCGCTTCCTGTGCACTTACTGCCAGCCGGGCTAGCCGGGCGACTTTTTTTACATCATCTATGGTCAAGGACATTTTGATTTAGGCTTTATCGAAACTAGCTTAATAGGGTATCATAAACATCTTTAAGGGCGCACTCCTTACGCGTTCTTTCACGACACTTGAGGCAATGACATGTTTGGTTTCTTGAACGGCTATTTTTCCAATGACCTGGCGATTGATCTGGGCACCGCAAATACTTTGATTTGGGCGCGCGGGCAAGGCATTGTATTGAATGAACCATCAGTTGTGGCAATTCGCCAGGAAGGCGGACCAAACGGCAAAAAAGTGATCCAGCAGGTTGGCTTGGCCGCCAAGCAGATGCTGGGCCGCACGCCGGGCAACATCACCGCTATTCGTCCGATGAAGGACGGCGTGATCGCAGACTTTACCGTCACCGAGCAGATGCTCAAGCAGTTCATCCGCCGCGTACACAAGTCCGGCATCTTCACTCCAAGCCCACGCATCGTGATCTGCGTTCCGTGCGGTTCCACTCAGGTGGAGCGCCGCGCCATCCGCGAGTCCGCTTACGGCGCAGGGGCGCGCCGTGTGGAGCTGATCGAAGAACCGATGGCGGCAGCGATTGGTGCCGACATGCCGGTGGAGGACGCGACTGGGTCGATGGTAGTGGACATCGGTGGCGGTACCACGGAAGTGGGCGTGATTTCGCTGGGCGGTGCGGTGTATTCCGGCTCGGTGCGCGTTGGAGGCGACAAGTTCGACGAGGCTATCATCAATTACATCCGTCGTAACTACGGCATGCTGATCGGCGAAACCACCGCAGAAATGATCAAGAAAGAAATCGGCTCTGCCTTCCCCGGCTCCGAGGTGCGCGAAATGGAAGTGAAGGGGCGCAATCTGGCGGAAGGCGTACCGCGCAGCTTCACCATCTCCAGCAACGAAATCCTGGAAGCGCTCACCGACCCGCTCAACAGCATCGTGAGCGCGGTGAAGACAGCGCTGGAACAGACCCCGCCGGAACTGGGCGCGGACATTGCCAGCAAGGGCATGGTGCTGACCGGCGGAGGTGCATTGCTGCGTGATATTGACCGCCTGTTGATGGAAGAAACCGGCTTGCCGGTATTGATCGCTGATGATCCGCTCACCTGTGTGGTGCGCGGCTCCGGTAAGGCGCTCGAACGCATGGATAAGTTCAGCAGCATTTTCACCACAGATTAACAGGACTCGGGGATCAGGACTCAGGGATCAGATGCGGCGTATGTTCGGGTTTGTTACTGTCCCTGATTTCTGATTCCCGATCCCTGACTTATGGAACAGACCCAATCCTTTCGCTTTTTCAATCGAGGCCCCAGCCCAGCCGCCCGGCTGGCGTTCTTCTCCCTGCTTTCGTTGCTGCTGCTGTTCGTGGATGCGCGTTACCGCTATCTGGAATCCGTGCGCAGCGCACTTTCCATTTTGACTTATCCCTTGCAACGTGTGGTTGCGGCACCGGGTGCGCTGTGGCAACAAGCTGATTCTTTCTTCACCCTCCAGGGTAACTTGCTCCGCGACAACGCCCAGATGCGCCAGCAGCACACTGTAGATGCCGTGCAGTTGCAGCAATTGCAGGTGTTGCAGGCGGAGAACCAGCATTTGCGCGAACTGTTTGCAATACAGCAGCGTGCAAATTACCCGATGCAACTGGCCGAGATCGTTTATGTAGAACGCGACATTTTCAAGCGCAAATTATTTTTGGACAAGGGTGCCCAGGCCAACGTGCAGGCGGGGCAAGTGGTGATGGATGACATCGGAGTGGTGGGGCAGGTCACCCGCGTCTATCCTTGGTTGAGCGAAGTCACGCTAATCACTGACAAGGATCACTCAGTACCGGTGCAAGCTCTGCGCAACGGCCTGCGCACGGTGGTATTCGGTTCCGGCGATACCGGCGATCTGACGTTGCGCTATATGCCGAACAGTGCAGACATTCAGGAGGGTGACATACTGGTAACCTCGGGCATCGACGGCACTTATCCGCCTGGCTTGCCGGTGGCCAAGGTTGGTCACATTGAGCGCGATCCGGCCTACCCGTTTGCGCGCATCCTATGCTCTCCGCTGGCAGGGGTGGATCGGCATCGCCAACTGTTGATTCTGTCCGGCCTGCCAAAGTTGCCAGAGCGTCCCGAAGCTACAGTGGAAAGTGGTGCCGACCAGTCCAAGCGGGGCAGGAAAAGGAAGCCATGAGCGACTTCCCGAAAGACCAGGAATTCTTGTTGCCCGCCAGTAACGCGTTTATCGTGTTGAGCCTGCTAGCCGCATTGCTACTCAATTGGCTGCCATGGTACGGTGTTTTGCAAGCGCTGCATCCGGATTTCGTGGCGCTGGTGCTGCTCTACTGGTGTACCCACAAGCCGTTCCGCGTCGGCATTGGTATGGCCTGGATGATGGGCGTCTTTGCCGATGTGGCCGATGCCAGTCTGTTCGGGCAGCACGCGCTGGCATATACCGTGTTGGCATACGGCGGCGTTGTGCTGCACCAGCGTATGCAGATGTTCGACTTGCGCCAGCAGACCTTGCAGGTTTTTCCCGTGTTGCTGCTGGCTTACGTGGTGTATGCCTTGGTGCATTGGCAATTGCACGGTTATGTTGCCTGGGCCTATTTTCTTGGCAGCGCGACATCGGCCTTGCTGTGGATTCCATTGACCCTGCTGTTGCAAGTTATGCGCTTGCCCCGTCTCGATCCAGATGATTTATGAGCGGCAAGCTATAAGATGGTCATGAAACGTCGCGTCGAACTCAAGAACTCCCAGCGCGAAATCTATTATTTCCGGCTGCGGCTGATGCTGAGCATAGGCTTTGTGCTGGTGCTGCTGTTCCTGCTTCTGGCCCGCTTCGTTTATTTGCAGGTAGTGAAACATAGCCACTACCAGACGCTGGCGGAAAACAACCGCATCTCGGTCGTACCTATCGTGCCCAACCGTGGCCTGATCCTTGACCGCAACGGCGTGATACTGGCGCACAATTATTCGGGCTACACACTGGAAATTGTTCCGAGCAAGGTGACCGATCTGGAGACTACGATAGACCAGTTGGCGCAACTGGTGGATATCCAACTCAAAGACCGTAAGCGTTTCAAGAAGCTGCTAGCGGAGAGCCACAATTTTGAGAGTCTGCCGATCCGCAATCGCCTCAGCGATGAAGAGGTGGCGCGCTTCGCCGCGCAAAGCTATCGCTTCCCCGGCGTGGAAATCAAGGCCCGCCTGTTTCGCGAATATCCTTTTAACGAGCAGACCTCGCACCTGATCGGCTACATCGGGCGTATCAACGACACCGATATTCAGCAACTTGAGGATGATGAAACGGTAGGCAATTATCGGGGTACCGACTACATCGGCAAAACCGGCATTGAGCAGAGTTACGAAAGCGAATTACACGGCACCACCGGCATCGAACAGATGGAGGTGGATGCGGGCGGGCGCGGCGTGCGGGTGCTGTCGCGCACTCCGCCGGTGTCGGGCAACACTTTGGTGCTGACGCTGGACGCCAAACTGCAAGAAATAGCGTGGCAGGCGTTCGGCAATTACCGTGGCGCATTGGTGGCAATAGACCCGACCAACGGCGAGGTGCTGGCCTTCATCAGCAAGCCCGGTTATGACCCCAATCTGTTTATCGACGGCATAGATGAAGATAGCTGGAACGAGCTGAACAATTCGCCCGATGTGCCGCTCAACAACCGCGCCTTGCGCGGCCAGTACCCGCTCGGTTCCACCATCAAGCCATTCATGGCGTTGGCGGGGCTGTATTACGGAGTACGGTCACCCAGTTACACCATTAGCGATCCAGGTTACTACACCTTGCCGGGCAGCAGCCACCACTACCGCGACTGGAAGAAGGGCGGGCACGGCATGGTAGACATGTTCAAATCCATCGTGGTGTCGTGCGACACCTATTATTACGGGCTGGCCGTCGAGTTGGGCATCGACAACATGTACAATTTCCTGTCGCAGTTCGGCTTCGGCAAGCAAACAGGTATCGACCTGCAAGGCGAAACATCCGGATTGATGCCGTCGCAGGAATGGAAAATGAAGCGCTACAAGCAAAAATGGTATGCGGGCGATACCGTGTCGGCTGGGATCGGACAGGGTTATGACCTGACCACGCCGATGCAACTGGCTTTTGCCACAGCGGTGCTGGCTAACGACGGCGTGGGCTACCTCCCGCATCTGGTGCGACAGGTGCAGCGTAACGGCAACAAAGATACAGCCATACCGGTAATAAAGCCGGAATTCAACATCAATCTCAACCCGGAACATGTCGCCTTGGTAAAGCGCGCCATGGTGGCGGTGACCCAGCCCGGCGGTACCGCCGCCGGTGCCAGCGCGGGTGCGCCCTACGCTTTTGCGGGCAAGACCGGCACGGCGCAGGTGGTCGGAATAAAGCAGGGTGAAAACTACAACGCTAGCCAATTGTCGGAGCGTAACCGCGACCACGCCTGGTTCATCGCCTTCGCGCCAGCCGACAAACCGAAGATCGCACTGGCAGTGTTGGTGGAAAACGGCGGACACGGTGGCGCTGTCGCTGCGCCCATCGCACGCAAGATGTTGGACTACTACCTGCTCGGCAAGGTGCCCGCCCCTGCTCCTTCGTCAGCAAAAGCACAGAGCGGCGTGGCTGCTGCGGGGACAGGTTCAGCAAGCGCTGTCGAGGAGGTGGAGCATGATTAAACAGCCGCTGTGGCCGCGCTTGAAGCGGCGTCTCATCCTGCATCTCGACCCTATATTGCTGCTCGCGCTAGGTTTGTTGCTGATGGCCGGACTGGTGGTGTTGTACAGCGCCACCGACGGTAACTGGGGGCGCGTGATGACGCAGGCGGCGAACATTCTGGTCGCGTTGGTGTGCATGTGGCTGGTGGCCAATATCCCGCTGCATTACCTGATGCGCACCGCCTTGCCGATATATCTCTTCGGCATGGTCTTGCTGATCGGCGTGGCGCTGTTCGGCGAAGTCAGTCACGGCGCGCGGCGCTGGTTGAATATCGGCGTGGCGACAATCCAGCCTTCCGAGTTAATGAAAATTGCCGTGCCTCTGATGATGGCCTGGTATTTCGAAAAAAACGAGGCCACGCTGACATTGAAAAATTATTTTTTCGCAGCCTTGTTGTTGCTACTGCCGGTGGCATTGATTGCGCGCCAGCCTGACCTCGGCACCGCCGTGCTGATTTCGGCCAGCGGATTTTATGTGCTGTTCCTCGCCGGCCTGAGTTGGCGCGTGATGGGAGGCATGTTCGTCGCGGCGGCGGCCAGCGCACCGTTTCTGTGGTCGATGCTGCATGACTACCAGAAGCACCGCATCATGATGCTGCTCGACCCGTCACAGGATGCGCTGGGCAAGGGCTATCACACCATACAGGGCATGATCGCGGTCGGCTCCGGCGGGGCGTTGGGCAAAGGCTACCTCAACGGTACGCAGACCCACCTCGACTTTCTGCCGGAACGCACCACCGATTTTATATTTGCAGTGTATTCGGAGGAATTTGGCCTGCTCGGCAATCTCATCCTGCTGAGCATGTTCCTGTTCGTCATCGGGCGCGGCTTCATCATAACCGCCAACGCTTCAACTTATTTTACGCGGCTGATGGCGGGAAGCATCACGCTTACCTTCTTCACCTACGCCTTTGTCAACATGGGCATGGTCAGCGGCATTCTGCCAGTGGTGGGCGTCCCACTGCCGCTGGTCAGCTACGGTGGCACATCCATGGTCACATTGTTGCTGGGATTTGGTATGCTGATGAGTATTCACACGCATAAAACGCTGGTACAAACGTAAGACGTTACTTTGGTAGCCGTTAGTTGCTAGTTACAACCAAACCCGCGTTGCGGACTAAAGCCAACTAACGACCAACGTCTAACGACTGTTTTTAACTGCTTTATGGAGCTTGCATATGAATAAACTACTGATATTGTTTACGGCAATTACCCTCAGCGCTTGCTCCAGCATACCGACTCATCAGGTAGGAACACAACCCGCTGTTTCGGTGGTCGAAGCACAATCCACGCAGCTTGAATCTGCGACTCCAGGTTCGACAGCTCCCGCAACAGGTCACCCCGCCGCCCAAGCGGCTCAGCCTGGGCGCGGCGGTTATCTGGAAGGCGATGGCCCTGGCACAGACGTGCCTGCCAATCTTGATGCCACGCCGGATGCGGTACCCAAGGCCGAACCTCTGCACCGTTACGCCAATCGCCCGTATGTCGCCTTGGGCCAGACTTACACTCCATTGACTGCGCCGGGCGACTACAAGGAACGCGGCATTGCCTCATGGTACGGTAAAAAATTTCACGGCCAGCGCACCGCCAGCGGTGAGACCTACGACATGTATGGCATGACCGCCGCGCATCCCACCTTGCCGATACCCAGCTACGCCCGCGTTACCAACCTCGCCAACAATAAATCGGTGGTGGTGCGCATCAATGACCGAGGTCCCTTTTTGCATGACCGCATCATGGATCTTTCCTATGTTGCCGCACACAAGATCGGCATCATCGGCAATGGCAGCAGCGAAGTGGAGGTAGTAAGCATCGCACCAGATACCGCTGTCGCCACACCCATCGCCATAGCCGATCCGGTCACCAGTGAACCCTTGGCGCCTGCGCCTGCAACGGTGCCAGTCGCAACGAACGCACAACCTGCCGGGGGCAATATTTACTTGCAAATCGGCGCTTTCAAATCACAGCAAGGAGCGGAAAGCTTCCTCGCGAAAATGCGCACCGAATTTGACGGCAGCGGCAAGCAGATCGTGTTGTATCAAAAGGATGAACTGTTGCGCGTTCACATCGGCCCATATGCCAGTCTGGACGAGGCGCACGCTACGGCGGAAAAATTACAGTTACGTTTGGGGTTTAAGCCGATAGTCAGTTTGCACTAGCAGGGTGCCATGAGGACGGGTCAAATTCGGACCGGACAGCCTATAATTAGAGCTTGATATTAAAGAGAAATAATAATGACTCAAAAACCCCCGCTTCGAGTTCCGGTTACCAACGGTGTAAAGGACTTTTATGGGATGAACATGCATGCCGCGTATCTGGCTGCCTGTGCCGGGCAGTTTAACGTGGATGCCTTTGCCCGTTTGGCGATGGCTCTCTGTGTTATCCGCACCGCACTCGAACAACGCCATACAAAGATTCCCCTCGCCATCGAAACGCTGGACGCAGCCATCGGAACCTTGGTGACAGTCAGGAGAAAAGGCGATCAAACCGGGGTGTGGGAAATAACCGAAAGCGAGCGTCCCTCAATCCTCAGCGGGATCGACATGGCCGAACAATGTATCGGCACCCTTGATGTAGCGCTGCTTGAACAAACCGCAGCAAATTTGCATCAGTTCATCTGAGGCAAAGAGGCGATTCATCCATTAGCCTTCTTCCAATAACTGCTTAATCACCGCTCCCGCCAGCATGTAGCCGAACAGCGGCGGCATGTGGCTGATGGTGCCGTTCACGGCACGCGGGCGGCCTTGCCCGGTAGGCTCGGGCGGGAGCGGCGCACGCGGAAATTCGTCCGAGAACACCGTCAATACCCCTTTGTAAACCTGTTCCTTGCGCAAGCGTTTGCGCATTACCCGCGCCAGCGGGCACACCTCGGTTTTGCTGATGTCCACGATGCGGATGCGCGTGGGATCGAGACGATTGCCCGCCCCCATGCTGGAGGCAACCTTCAGTCCGCGTTTGTAACTTTCCACCACCAGCGCCACTTTGCACGACAACGAATCAATACAGTCCATCACGTAATCGCTATCGCCCGGCACGAGTTCGTTCACGTTGTCGATGGTAAGGAAGGTGCGCAGGATGGTGACCCCACAATCCGGATTAATATCGGCGATGCGCGCGCGCATGAGTTCTGCTTTGGATTGCCCGACGGTGGAGAGCAGCGCGGGCAATTGGCGGTTGATATTGCTGACAACGACATTGTCGTGATCGAGCAGAGTCAGTCTGCCGATCCCTGCGCGCGCCAGCGCTTCCGCGCAATACGAACCGACGCCGCCGAGTCCGGCGACGAAGACATGCTTGCTTTTCAAACATTGCAGCCCCTCGTCGCCAAGCAGAATGTGGGTGCGGGTGAATTGGGGTGGGATATTCATGAACGAATTATAACGCATCAAAAATTCCCTCCCCCATGCAGGGGGAGGGTTAGGGTGGGGGTAGAATCGGCGTATACACCCCCATCCCAACCTTCCCCCTGTCAGGGGGAAGGAGTCGAGTGGAACGAAATTATTTTTGGCAGCACACTCAGCGCATTCGCCATCGTCACCCGCGCGATTTCTTCCAGTGGAACACCGCGCAATTCTGCCAGCGTCTGCGCGATGCGCGGCAAATATTCCGGTTTGTTGGGCCGTCCACGATCCAGAAAATCCGGCGGGATGTCCGGCGCATCGGTTTCCAGAACGATGCTTTCCAAGGGTAAGGTAGTGGCGAGTTCGCGCAAGCGAGTGGCGCGCGAGTAAGTCATTGCACCGCCGAAGCCGAGTTTGAAACCGAGCTTGATGAATTCCGCCGCCTGTTGCGCGCTGCCGTTGAAGGCATGCGCGATGCCGCCGCAAACTTTATGCTGGCGCAGGTGCTTGAGCACGGTGTCCTGCGCGCGGCGAATATGCAGAAGTACCGGCAAGTCGAAATCGCGTGCTAGTTTCAATTGTTCGACGAAGAAGTATTCCTGTCGCACTTGGTCGTAATGTTGAATGAAAAAATCCAGCCCAATCTCGCCGACTGCTACTGTATTCGGTTGTGCCAAATAATTGCGTAGCACGTCGAGGTCGGCGGGAGTGGCGCGATCCGCATACATGGGATGGACGCCATAAGCGGGCGCGCAGTTGGGGTATTGCGCGCAGAGGGTTTGCACCGTGGCGAAGTTGGCGCGTTCTATCGCGGGCAACACCAGCGCAGAAACACCCACCGCCTGCGCTTCGCGCACGATAGCATCCTGCTGACCGTTAAATTCGGCGGCGTCGAGATGGCAATGGGTGTCTATGAACACGTTAGTCCTAAGCCGGACGAACCGGTGCGAAATGTAGGTCGGGCTTAACCAGCGACTTACATCACCGTATTTTGGTGATTTAGTCGAATGGCTATGCAAAGCTAGCCCACCCTACGGTTAATGACGGTGCGTGGTATGTTAAACTCTGCGCATCGTTTTTGCGAGAAGCCATTACATTTTTAGAGGACGGTCATGTCTGGAAATACACTCGGCACTTTGTTTACGGTAACTTCGTTCGGCGAATCGCACGGTGCGGCCATCGGCTGCATAGTGGATGGCTGCCCGCCGGGGATGGAGTTGAGCGAAGATTACATCCAGCATGATCTGGACCGGCGCAAGCCCGGCACCTCGCGCCATGTCACCCAGCGGCGCGAAGAAGACCGCGTGGAAATTCTCTCCGGCGTGTTCGAAGGCAAGACCACCGGCACGCCTATCGCCTTGCTGATCCGCAACGAAGACCAGCGCAGCAAGGATTACGGCAACATCGCGGAGACTTTCCGCCCCGGCCACGCCGACTACACCTACTGGCAAAAATACGGCATCCGCGACCATAGAGGCGGCGGTCGCGCGTCGGCAAGAGAAACGGCGGGACGCGTAGCAGCGGGAGCGATCGCCAGGAAATGGCTGCATGAAACATACGGCGTCATTGTGCGCGGCTACCTCGCACAACTCGGCGAGATCGAGATACCGTTCAAGAGCTGGGGAGACCTAACCGAGGAAGGCAACTGCTTCTTCGTCGCCGATGCGAGCTATATCGCACAACTGGAAGACTACATGGACGCACTGCGCAAGTCCGGCGATTCCATCGGCGCAAGACTTACCGTGGTAGCGGAAAACGTTCCCGTGGGCTGGGGCGAGCCGGTGTTCGACCGCCTCGATGCCGAAATTGCTTACGCGCTGATGAGCATCAACGCGGTGAAAGCCGTAGAAATCGGCGCGGGCTTCAATTGCGTTACGCAAAAGGGCAGCGAGCACGGCGACGAACTCACCCCGGATGGTTTTCTATCCAACAACGCAGGCGGCATCCTCGGCGGCATATCCACCGGGCAGAACATCGTCGCGCACTACGCCATCAAGCCCACCTCCAGCATCCGCATCCCGCGCCGCTCGATCAATAAGGCAGGCGAAGCGGTTACGGTCTTCACCGAAGGCCGCCACGATCCCTGCGTCGGCATCCGCGCCACCCCGATTGCCGAAGCAATGCTGGCGCTGGTGCTGATGGATCATGCGTTGCGGCATCGGGGGCAGAATGGGGATGTGGTTTGTGGGACGCCGAAATTGCGGTAGAAGCCGCAGGATGTCTGTGAAACATATAGCCGGGCACCCGGTGGAGCAAGCCATACCCATCGTTGCCGTCGTGTGAACACCCTCCTGCTATAATTGCTGCTCCCATTATCCAACTCAAGCATTCAACAGCATGAATACTCTCATCTGCGGTTCCATGGCCTACGACACCATAATGGTGTTTCAGGATCAGTTCAAGAATCACATCCTGCCTGACCAAATCCATATTTTGAACGTCGCTTTTCTGGTGCCGCATATGCGGCGCGAGTTCGGCGGCTGCGCGGGCAATATTGCTTATAACCTGCAATTGCTCGGCGGCGATCCGCTGATTATGGCGACCGTCGGCGACGATTTCGGAGTTTATGCCGCACGTCTGGACAAGCTTTATTTATCGCAAAAACATATTCGCCACATACCGGATAGTTTCACCGGACAGGCCTTCATCACCACCGATCTGGACGATAATCAGATCACCGCATTTCATCCGGGCGCGATGAGTTTTTCGGAACAGAATAGTGTTGCCGATGCCCAGGAGGTCACGCTGGGTATCGTTTCGCCCGATGGGCGTAGCGGCATGTTGCAGCATGCGCGCGAATTCCATGAGACGGGTATCCCGTTTGTGTTCGATCCGGGCCAAGGCATGCCGATGTTCGGTGGCGAAGACCTGCTGAATTTCGTCGAACAGGCCGATTACGTTACGGTGAACGACTACGAGGCCAAGCTGTTGCAAGACAAAACTGGCAAGACCATTGAGGAACTTGCCAAACGCACGCGCGCCTTCATCGTGACGCTGGGCGCACAGGGCTCGGTCATCTACACCGAGGGCAAGGAAATCAATATTCCGGCTGCGGCACCCACCGCAGTGCTTGACCCCACCGGATGCGGTGACGCCTACCGCGCAGGGCTATTGCATGGTATCCAGCAGGGTTGGGATTGGGACACCACAGGGCGGTTGGCCTCGCTGATGGGCGCACTCAAAATCGCCAGCCGTGGCGGGCAGAACCACAAACCGACGCGCGATGAGTTGTGTGAGTTATTCAAAAGGCATTTTGCTTATTCGATCAAGTTGTAAGCACTTCCCGGAGAGCCAAGCTGTTCCTTCCCCCTTGCAGGGGAGGGGACAAGAATTACCAGTCCTGCGCAACGGGTGCTGTTGAACAAGGCACTTGAAACAGCTTGCGGTCTTCCAGACGGATCGCGGTTAGCGGCCCGCCCCACAGGCAGCCGGTATCCAACGCGATAATGTTTGGCGTAACCTTCAGCCCCAATGCAGACCAATGTCCGCATACCATGACCGCATCAGCGCTGGCGCGGCCCGGCACCTCGAACCACGGCAAGTAGCCTTGGGGAATATCCCGCACCTCGCCCTTGAACTTGAATTCCATCTCGCCGTGAGTAGAGCAGATACGCATCCGTGTGAACGTATTGGTGATGACGCGCAGCCGTTTGTAGCCGGTGAGATTCTCATCCCAATGGTCGGGCTGGTTGCCGTACATGCGCGTGAGAAATTCCTGGTAATGCTTGCCGCGCAGAGCAGCTTCGGCTTCATGCGCCAGTTCCTGCGCTTTCGCCACGCTCCACTGCGGCAACAACCCGGCATGTACCAGCACCCAATCGCCTTCCATATGCATAAGGCGCTGCGCACGCAACCAGGCCAGCAGTTCATCGCGATCCGGCGCCTGAAGAACGTCATTCAGCGTATCGCTGCGGTGCAACTTGACGGCACCTTCCGCAATCGCGAGCAGATGCAAGTCGTGATTTCCCAGCACCGTAATGGCGGAATCCCCCAGCGACTTCACCTGCCGCAACACTCCCAACGAATCCGGTCCCCGGTTAACTAGGTCGCCCACCAGCCACAGTTTGTCTACCACCGGGTCGAAGGGTATCCGTTCCAGCAACTGCCGAAACTCGGTGCCACAGCCCTGAATGTCGCCTACGGCATACGTTGCCAATTAATTCTCCTCCTCGCCCTGTTATGGAATGTATCCTACATGACTGGAAAAGGTGTTGCCCTTATCTTTTGGATGTTTTTTCAGCGCCATTTGAGCATTTTTTGCCTTAACGCTGAGATTCACATCAATAGCAGTCTTTTTAGAATGGATTTTGCAAATCTCCTCCAGTGCCATCTTGCTATTCATATCAGATATCATACCCCCCATAAGGGTTATGTCGTCTCCTCCCTAATAGAGGTATAGACTCACGATTTGCAATGGTGTCAAATGTTTGAGTTTAGATGTAAGTAGTTATGTTGGAAAGCTAATGTATTGGAAACGTAGATAGCCGCACTTTTCTGGAAAAAGTGATAGCGAAAATCGCTACTAAATGTTGGCTGCTTATCAGCAGCTTGAACCCGCTGGAGAACGAACGACATCCTGCTCGGACGAACGAAGTTCGTATTGTTAAAGTGGTAATCCAGTTTTCGTGGTGCATTGAACCCCCGATAAGTTGCAACAGAGAGACATTCGCTAGGTGGGCATACTTTCACACAACGAGGTTGTACTCAATTTTGTCCGTGGTGGGGATTGAGTTGCAAACCCATGGTGTTGGATTGAGACTGAGCATAGTCATTGGAATATTCAGCCTGCACGGTTTGGATTTGAGTTCGATGATACCAATCTTGGTGGTCGTGCAGCAATATTTTGCTGACCACATAGCGTATAAGTTGCAGTCGGTACATGAATTTCTACAACCATCTGGTATATTGAATCACTCATGTTGGGTTCTACCCATTGCCTTTTAGATACAATTCTGCGGTCTTGAGTTCGACCTGCGCTTGTGGTGGTTAATTCGCTGAAGAAATAATGTTCTTCGAATGGAGTTAGTCTTATATGTTATGGATTGTCCGTGTTGCATTAAGCCGTCCCTATACTTTTATAGTGCTGGCGCTGCTGATTTTGATTCTCGGCCCGCTGGTGTATGTGAACATGCGAACGGATATTTTTCCGGACGTCAAGGTGCCGGTTGTCAGTGCGGTTTGGAACTACAACGGCATGCCACCGGCGGATATGTCCAACCGCATTATCACGTACTATGAAAGGCAACTTTCGACATCAGTCAACGATATCGAGCACATTGAATCCCAGTCACTTCCCGGCGTAGCCGTTGTCAAGATTTTCTTTCAGCCCAGTGTCGACATCAATGCCGCCGTCAGTCAGGTAACCGCACTTTCCCAGACGGTGTTGAAGCGGTTGCCGCCCGGCATTACGCCGCCGCTTATCGTGAGTTACAACGCGTCGAGCGTGCCCGTTATGCAATTGGCACTTTCCAGCGACACCCTGCTCGACAACCAGTTGTTCGATATCTCAAACAATTTTATTCGTCCACAGTTGGCGCAAGTGCAAGGCGCAGCCGTTCCATCGCCCTATGGCGGAAAGAACAGGCAGATATCAGTTGACCTCGATATGGAGGCGCTACGTTCCAAGGGGCTTACGCCGCAGGATGTGAGTAACGCAATCCTGATACAGAACCTGATCCTTCCAGCGGGGACAGAAAAAATAGGATTATTTGAGTACAACGTCATGCTCAACGCGAGTCCGAACGCGCTGGACGAACTGAACGATCTGCCGATCAAGTCGGTTAACGGGGCGACTATTTTGCTGCGCGATGTGGCGCATGTGCGCGATGGCTTTTCACCCCAGCAGAACATGGTGCGGGTAAACGGCCAGCACTCGGTACTGACCACCATCCAGAAAAATGGCAATATTTCCACGCTGGATATCATAGATCACGTCAAGGCGCTATTGCCCCGTATCGAGGCGGGCGCCCCGCCCGGACTTATCCTCAAAATAGTCGGAGACCAGTCGGTGTTCGTCAAGGCGGCTGTAAACAGCGTAATCCGCGAGGGCGTGATGGCAGCTTCGCTCACCGGCCTGATGATTTTGCTGTTCCTCGGCAGTTGGCGTTCCACCCTGATCATTACGATATCCATTCCCTTAGCAGTATTGTCGGCGATCATGGCTCTATCCGCTTTCGGCCAGTCATTGAACATCATGACGTTAGGGGGATTGGCGCTGGCGGTGGGGATATTGGTTGACGATGCCACGGTGACTATCGAGAACATGAACTGGCATCTGGAGAAAGGCAAACATGTGGAGGAATCCATCATGGATGGAGCGCACCAGATTGTGGTTCCCGCCTTCGTATCCTTGTTGTGTATCTGTATTGTGTTCATCCCGATGTTTTTTCTCAACGGCGTGGCGAAATATCTCTTCGTTCCGCTGGCCGAGGCGGTTATGTTTTCGATGATCGCCTCATTCATCCTGTCTCGCACCTTGGTGCCGACACTGGCAAAATATCTGCTGCGTCGCCACATCCAGGAACACCATGAGGGAACGGCGGACGGCCAGCATTTGCCACCCCCGTCGAAAAATCCACTGGTCAGGTTTCAACAGGGATTTGAAAAAGGTTTCAGTCATGTTCGCGATAAATATAGGGAGCTTCTGCTGATCGCGCTTTCCCACCGGCGCACTTTCATCATCGGGTTCCTCGGGTTTGTGCTGATCACTTTCGCGCTGGTACCCTGGCTGGGTCGAAACTTCTTCCCTGCAGTGGATGCCGGACAGATGAAGCTACATATCCGGGCGCAGACCGGCACAAGAATTGAAGAAACGGCACGTCTCTGCGACGAGATCGAACATCAGATAAGGAATGAGATCCCCGTCGATGAGCTCAAAAATATCGTGGACAACATCGGCTTGCCGGTTAGCGGGATCAACCTGACCTACAGCAACTCTTCACCCATCGGCCCCGGCGATGCGGATATTCTGATTTCCCTGAATGAAGGACATCGTCCCACGGATCAATATGTGAAGGCATTGCGTGAGCACCTGAAAGACAATTTCCCGGGGGTATCCTTCGCGTTCTTGCCTGCCGATATCGTGAGCCAGATATTGAACTTCGGCATGCCCGCGCCGATCGACGTTCAGGTGGTCGGGTTTAAACGCAAGGAAAATCAGGAATACGCTGCGGCCATCTTGAGCCGGATCAAGAAAGTTCCCGGACTGGCCGACGTGCGCATCCAGCAGGCATTCAACCAGCCAGAACTGTATGTGAACGTGAACCGCACGCGCACACGGGAGTTGGGCATAACCCAGCGCGACGTGGCCAACAACCTGCTGATATCGTTATCTGGCAGTTTGCAGACGGCACCCAATTTCTGGGTAAATCCAGGCAACAATGTATCCTATCCACTGGTAGTGCAAGTGCCTCAGTACCGGAACGATACACTCAACGACCTGCAGAATATTCCGGTCGCATCCGGGCAGGATCCGGCATCACCGTCACAGTTGCTGGGCGATGTGGCCAGCATCAGCAGGGGTCAGGGTGAAGCCGTAGTATCGCATTACGACGTGCAGCCGACCATCGATATTTTTGGTTCCACGCAAGAGCGTGACTTGGGCAACGTGGCGCACGACATAGAGCAGATATTGCAGGATACCGCCAAGGATGTTCCCAAGGGATCGTTCGTGGTCATGCGCGGACAAGTGCAAGCCATGAACGAATCCTACAGCGGTCTACTGTACGGTTTGCTGGGGGCGATCGTGCTGATCTACTTGCTGATCGTGGTTAACTTCCAGTCCTGGCTGGATCCATTCGTAATCATCACGGCATTGCCCGCCGCCTTGGCGGGAATTGTCTGGATGCTATTCGTGACCAATACCACTTTATCGGTTCCGGCGCTCATCGGCTCAATCATGTGCATGGGTGTGGCTACCGCCAACAGCATTCTGGTGGTCAGCTTTGCGCGAGAAAGGCTGCGAGAAGGAGATAGCGGCTTTACCGCTGCTTTGGAAGCCGGCTTCATCCGTTTTCGTCCAGTCTTGATGACGGCACTCGCCATGATTATTGGCATGGCGCCCATGGCATTGAGCTTCGGCGAGGGCGGAGAACAAAACGCACCATTGGGCAGGGCGGTAATAGGCGGACTCGTATTCGCAACAATCTCAACGCTGCTTTTTGTGCCTGTGATATTCAGTCTCGTGCATAGAGCTCACGGGATCGATAAACGAGTTCACGAGTCAGATAACCCTACCGGGCATAACCCTTTAATCGTGGAGCAAGCATAATGTCTGACCATATCCCTAACTCCCCTTCACCCAAGCCCCTTAAGCTCGCAGGATTAATTCTGGCAGTAGTCGGAATTGCCGTGGCGACTGCCGGTATTTTATTTCGCATCAGTCATGCCAATGATTTACAGAAAGAGGTCGATTCACAGCACGTTACGGTTAAAGTCGTGTCTCCACAACTTGGCCCAGGCGAACAACCGCTGATCTTGCCAGGAAACGTGCGAGCTGATCTTGATGCACCGATTTACGCCAGAGTGAGCGGCTATCTCAAGTCCTGGAATACCGACATTGGCGCGCAGGTCAAAAAAGGGCAGGTGCTTGGAGAAATAGAAACTCCGGAGCTTGACCAGCAAATACTACGGGCGAAGGCTGACCTGGCAACCGCTGAGTCTAACTGGGAAATTGCCGAGATCACGGCCAAACGCTGGAAAAACCTGCTGGCTACGGACTCTGTTTCCCAGCAGGAAAACGATGAGAAGGCGGCGAGTGCCAAAGCCAAGCATGACATGTGGAATGCGGCGCGAGCCAACATGGAAAGCTTGCTGGCAGATCAATCGTTCCAGCATATCGTAGCGCCTTTTGATGGAGTGGTCACCGAACGAAACACCGATATCGGCAAATTGATTACTCCAGGTAGCAGCAACGGACAGGCGTTGTTCCGGGTTGTCGATAACCGGAGATTGCGGATATACACGGAGGTGCCGCAGAATTTCGCCTACTTGATCAAACCGAAAATGACAGTGCAAATTTATTTCCCCGAACTTCCCGGGCAGCATTTTGCGGCTACTGTTCTGAGTACCTCGAACGCTATCCGCGAATCCTCACGTACCTCAACGGTCGAGTTGCTGATGGAGAACAAGGACGGCAGGATGTTCTCCGGTAGTTATGCGGAAGTGCACTTTGATTTACCTTCCAATGCAAAAGTATTACGCTTGCCGGTCAGTGCGTTGTTGTTCCGCAAAGAAGGGCTTGAGGTAGCAACAGTAGGAGTGGATAACCGCGTAGTTCTTAAACCCATCACCATTACGCGTGACTTGGGGCGTGTGGTGGAAGTGGGAAGCGGGATCGACAGAACAGACCGGGTAATTGATAGCCCTGCGGATTCCATTGTGCAAGGCGATGTCGTACGAATCCAGAATACGGAATCGCCACACCTTGACCATAAATCAATTGACCAGAATCCTGGAACGGAGCCATGAGCACTTTTCGGCTCGCATCGTCTATGCTGTGTGTGACGTTACTGATGGGCTGCTCGTTAGCGCCTGTTTATCACCCGCCAACCGTTAACACTCAGGTCGACACATGGAAAGACATTCCGTGGCAACCTGCCAAGCCATCAGATGATTTGCCTCATGGCAATTGGTGGAAGATATATGGCGACCCGACTCTTGATGAGCTTGAATCCAAGATAGACCAAGGAAACCCGAACCTGGCTGCGGCATTGGCGCATTACGATCAGGCAACCGCCTTTACCGGCCAATTGCGTTCGGAGCTTTTTCCATCGGTGGATGGGAGTGCATCGCTTAACCGTAACAGGGAGTCAGACAATCGCGTTCTGCGGGGCTCGAATCTACCGAATGACTACGATGCCGCTACCGTTGGAATCAACGCAAGTTACACTTTAGATGTATGGGGGCGAGTACGCAATCTGGTTGCTGCGGGTCTGGCTTCGGCACAGGCCAGTGCCGCCGACGTTGAAAGCGTTCGCCTCAGCCTGCATGCGCAATTGGCCGACAATTATATAAGATTGCGCGGGGTCGAAGCACAGGCAAAATTGCTTGACGATACCGTGAATGCTTATACCCGCGCCTTGGCACTTACGCAAAATCGCCATGCCGGGGGGATCGCCTCGGGGTTGGATGTTTCGCGTGCGGAAACACAACTCAGTACGGTTCGGGCGCAAGCCGCAAATATTGCTTCGCAGCGGGCGCTATATGAACATGCCATTGCCAGCCTCATCGGTCAGCCTGCGATGAGTTTTTCCCTACCTGTTGCCGAGAGATATTTGACCGTTCCTGAAATTCCAACCGGACTGCCGTCGACATTACTGCAACGCAGACCTGATATTGCGGCGGCAGAGCGCCGAACTGCGGCAGCAAACTCGACAATCGGCGTCGCCCGTGCTGCTTATTACCCTGATTTTACGATTAGCGCTGCTTACGGAAATCAAGACACCGGTCAACCCGGCAACTATTCTCCCGGAAAGAATTACTCCGGGATGGGTGATTTGTTGACAGCCCCCAACAGTTTCTGGAGCCTTGGACCCGGCGTTATTTTCAATCTCTTCGATGGAGGACTGCGTGACGCCAAGGTTGCACAGGCGCGTGCGGCGCTGGAGCAGGCGGGTGCGGAATATCGCGCCACGGTGCTGGCCGCTTTTCAGCAAGTCGAAGACGATCTCTCACACTTGAAATATAGTCGTGAAGAAGAACTGGAGCAGGATGCCGCAGTCAAATCGGCGACTAAAACACTGACCCTCGCTTTTAATCGCTATCGTGAAGGGGCGGTCAACTATCTTGAAGTGGTAACAGCACAGACTGAGGCCTTGTCGGCTCAACGTAGCGCACTGGATTTGCATACCCAGCAACTGCGAACCAGCGTGGATCTCATTCGCGCACTTGGCGGCGGATGGAGTTCAACACAAATATCGTCTCAATGACAAGTGTGTTTTGGTTCTGCGTGGTTAGAGGCGCGTAAAAAACCCCACTGTGTTTCCACAGTGGGGTTTTTGTTTCAACACTAACTGGCTAGGCCAGCGTGAGATTAAAACTTGAAACGAGCACCGACACCGTAGACTGTTTCATTGGTAGCTAAAGCTTTTGCTGGATTTGCCGCCACTGACGAGAAAACACCGCCACCAAAATTATTGGCAGATACCGCTGCATAGAAATCAAGAGCCTTAGTATACTTATAGTCTAAGACAGATGAGAACGTGCCGACGGTATAGTCAGTGTTAGTACCAGTAGTGGAAGTGTTTGCACCTACGCTGGTATTGTAATAACCCGCAGCCAGATTTAACTGGGGCGTAAAGTCATAATCGCCGCCTGCGAAGTAGATGTTATAAGTTTGTGACGCACCTGAGTTAGCTGCTAGAGCACCAAAACCCGCCGCTGTGGATGACACCGCTATGTTCCAAATTGATCCAATTTGTTGGACCGAAGCCGCATCGCCAGGATTTTTCCGTACAAAGTGCTCATAACCACCCGACAAGTGCAATTCGTTAGTTGCCTTGTACTTGGCGGCGAGTAAATAACCATCAATATCATAAAGACTGATTGAAATTTGGTTGAGGTTCGCACCAGTTCCCGCCACAATCGCATCTTTGGATCGGCTGTAAGCGGCTGTCAATCCCAAATTACCCACTTCATAACCCACTCTAGCGGCAACTGTGTCGCCATAGGTAGTGCTCCAGTCGTTACCAAACTGGTAGGCAACGCTCGCATCAAATCCGTTGCCAAACTTGGTTGTGTACTTAATACTGTGGTGCATACGCGATTCTTCGGAAGAGCCAAGACCGCCACCTACTGTACCGCTTTCACCCAATGGTGAAAAAGTGTCAGATTTGACCGGATCGTACGCAATAAGCGCATCTTTTGCCGGATTGTTTTGCGTACCATAAGTCAATCTTCCCCAGCTTGCCTCCACTCCAGCCCATTCAGCGCGGGCAAATATTTGTCCGTTCAAAGACGAGTCCGCATTTACAGAGACCGGATATTTTGGGCCGTTGAGTGTATTATTTCGGCCCGGATTATTCGCCAGAGTTTGTGCCGCATTGTTTAGTTGCAAGGTCGTAATATCAAAACCGGATTCCAAATCAAATATGGCTTTCATGTCGCCAGGCAAGCCTGTTGAACCTTTAAGGCCCAAACGAGAATCGGACAAGCCGGCGTTAACGGCGCCAGTTTGCGAAGGTGCGTTAGCGTATACCTTGTTATAGGAATACGAGTTGTTAGGAAATGCGCTGTTAAAAGAGTAACCATGATTCTGTGTCACTTCAGCAGCGTCCAATATGCCGTACAAATCTAAAGTGGTGTTACCGTTAGTCATGTGAAACAAACCTTCATCAGCATAGGCTGTACCGGCAAATGCGCCCAATACTGCTAGAGCCAAAAGCGATTTTTTCAATTTCATTTGTGAATTCCCCTATAGTTTTAAATAAATAATTTCCTGACCTCAACCGGCACAAGCCGACCAATGTCCAGACAAAGCAAAAATTCCCCATTGGGGAACTTGATGCAAATATCCCATAAAAAAGGCATACAACACGGGTTGTAATAAAAAATTAATATAAGTGTATCTTTTTCGCAACAATTATTTTTCCACATCGGCGACGAAAAACTGCGCTTGCGCAATCGCGCAGCTTCGCCTTTCGAAGTTTAGCCAGGAACTCATAATAATCGGCATTGTTGCAAAAATACCACACCCGCCTTGCATTCAAAATAACCCCGCTGCCATAATGCGCCCTGACTTCTCGCAATGCACATGTGGCTTGAGAGGGTTTCTGGGTAGTCCCGATTATAATTCAAGGAGAATCTGCATGAAAAAAAGTCTAATCGCTTTGGCAGTTATTGGTGCATTCACAGCCCAGTCTGCAATGGCTGACGGTACAACCATCTACGGTTCAGCTAACGTTTCTTTTGACGCCGTCAGCAATGGCGGACAAAACACTGCGGTTCCGTTGAGTCCCGCTAGCGCCAGCGCTAACGCCGTGGCAAGCAATGCCTCACGCCTCGGTTTCAAGGGTTCGGAAGATCTGGGTGACGGCTTGGCCGCCATTTGGCAAATCGAAGAACAAATCAACTTCGCTTCAAGCGGTGGTATTAATAATACTAATGCTGGAGCTGGTCCTACCAACGGCACAACCAATTTCACCGCTCGCGACACCTTTGCCGGCCTGAGCAGCGGCACCATCGGTACCTTGATTATGGGTATTCATGACACCCCTTACAAGATGGCAACCCGTGGCGCGGATGTGTTCGCTGATACCATCGCTGACAACCGCAGCATTATGGGCACAAACTTTCAGCCGAATCTCGGTGCCGCTGTTACTACCGGCGACCTCCGCCTGAACAACGTGGTGGCCTACATTGCCCCGGCATTCAGCGGACTGACCTTGGCTATAGCCACCATTTCCGGCGCCGAAATTCCTCAATCCAACGGCACCAAAGGTAGTGCTTGGTCGCTGGCTGCCTTGTACGGTAACGGCCCATGGAATGCGGACTTTGGTTACCAGAAAATTACCATTGGTTCAGCAGGAAACGGTACTCTGGGCGGCTTACTCGGTTTGGCAGCAAACGACACAGCAACAGATTGGAAAGTCGGCGGCGGCTATACAGTGGATCAGTTCGCAGTGAATCTAGTTTATGAAAAAGAAGCCGCTTCTACTTCTGAGGTTGGATTTGCTGGTATCGATGGTGGAAATGTTCTGGATCGTGCATCCTGGTACCTGTCAGGCAAGTTCAACGTTACTCCCAACGACGCTATCAAGGCTGCGTACACATCTGCTGGCAATGTTGCAGCGCAGGCCAACTCCGGTGCCAAGCAGTTCTCCATCGGCTATGACCATAACCTGAGCAAGCACACCACGGTGTACGCCCTGTACTCCAAGCTGACCAACGATACTAATGCTGGTTACGCTCTGGGTAACGCTGATGCTACCAGCAATATCAGCTCAAATGGCGGCATAGGTGCTGATCCTTCGGTCTTCTCGTTGGGCATGAAGCACGCATTCTAATTGTTCGCGTCCGCAAGGGCGTAAAACAAGAAGAAGCTTAAACGGGCACCTTAGGGTGCCCGTTTTTTCGCCCGGTTTTATTGATTGTGCAGACGGCGATGAAACGCCACCGCCTTTTGTTATACAAAATTATGTATAATCAACACATGCATGCACATTCTAAACCTGTTGATTTCCTTGGCAGCGCGCTGGACGATCTGCGCGATTTTCCACCTTCTGCGCGCCGTGAAGCCGGGTATCAGATTGATAAAGTGCAGCACGGCGAAGATCCGGATGACTGGAAGCCGATGAAGACTATCGGGGCAGGCGTGCAGGAAATCAGGGTGCAGGATGAGGCGGGCGCATTTCGGATAATCTATCTCACCAAGCTGAAAGATGCGGTTTATGTGCTCCACTGCTTCCAGAAAAAAACGCCAAAAACTTCTGCGCAGGATATAGCTCTTGCAAGCAAACGATTTAACGAACTTATGCGAGGTGTGAAATGAGCAAGCAACGATTCAAAAGTGTATGGGATGCCATTGAAAATACGCCCGGTGAAGCGGCCAACATGAAAGCACGCGCCGAATTGATGCGTGCGATTGCCGGGCATATCCGAGACAGTGGGTTGACGCAAGCGGAAGCCGCAAAAACACTTGGTGTCACCCAGCCCCGCATTTCTGATTTAATGCGTGGCAAGGTGGATGTTTTTTCCATTGATATGCTGCTCAACATGCTTGCAGCGGCAGAAATCCAGGTTGAAATGAACTTGAGAAAAGCAGCGTAATTTTCATATCGTTCCCACGCTCTGCGTGGGAACGATCAAACCAAGAACAAATTTTCGAGAGCACCCGCCATGAATCCCTTCAACAACAAAAGGAGCCATCCCATGAAAATCCAGAAATTCAGCGTCGCAGTTATTGCCCTTGCACTGGCCGGAACTTTCTCGACCAGTTATGCGGAAGACCTTTCCGATTGGAAACTTCCCGCCATACCCGTACCGGGCGATAACCCGCAGTCCGAGGCAAAAATTGCATTGGGACGCCAGTTGGCTTTCGACACGCGTTTATCCAAAAATGATGCCTTGAGTTGCGCCCTTTGTCACGCGCCGTCCGTCGGCGGGGCCGGGCCGACCCCCCGTGCATTTGGTCAAGGAGGCGAACTCGGACGCTGGGCGCCAACATGGGATAACTCTGCCTATTCCACTTCTTTATTCTGGGATGGACGGGCTGCTTCGCTGGAAGAACAGACGGGCGCGCTTCCCGGACATATGGGGCCGATATCCGCTCCCGGCGAGATGGGTGGCGATGTCAGCAAGGTAGTCTCAAGGCTGAATGCCATTCCGGAATATAAGAAGCAGTTCAACAAGGCATTTGGAGCCGACGCCACACCGGAAAATATTGCCAAGGCAATCGCCGCATTTGAAAGAACTTTAGTCGCCGACCATTCCCCATTCCAGCGCTATGTGAGTGGCGACAAGAAGGCGCTGTCTGCATCAGCGAAACGGGGTTTTGAAGTTTTTCGGAGCAAAGCTCTCTGCACCACCTGCCACACCCCGCCGTTGATGACCGACAATGGTTTTCACAACATCGGAACGCCGCAAGTGGGGCCGCTTAAGCAGGATTTGGGAAGAGCCGACGTAACCAAGGATGTCGCGGACAATGGCAAGTTCAAGACACCAACGCTATATAACTCCGCCTCGTTGGCATTTTTTATGCACGACGGCGCGTTCTCGACGCTTCAAGAAGTCATTGGGCATTACAACAACGGGGGCAATCCAAAAGATCCGAATCAGGATGCTTTGATCATGCCGCTTAAACTCAGTGCCAAGGAACAGGCCGATCTCGTTTCATTCATCAAAAGCCTGACGGATGAAAGGCTCAATCATATCGAACGGCCCGTATTGCCATAGGGATAACCAATCACTTGCTGCGTTTTTGCAGCTTAGTTAGATGGCTAGTAGTTACATCAGGGGGTTGAATCTTAACCTTACCACTTTTCTACCCCCATCCTAACCTTCCCCCTGCAAGGGGGAAGGGACTTTTATCCAATAATCCATCAAGCGCGATACGATAGTTACGCCTATATCGGTATGTCGTATATCATACATCGCTATGTAGTAGTATATACAACGCACTGTAACGAAGAATTCTGCAACTTCCAGAACAAAATAAGTTATTACATTAAAGCAATGCATTACGTATTGTTTTTCAGAGCAATCGGCCACCGCTTAATTCTATGGCATGGCATTTGCTAATTATATGACGACGGATATATTGCTGTATTTTCCATCGAAAATTGACCGGGGCTGCTCCAACTTGGCGCATCAGCCGGTACTGGCGGTAACAGCTTTTGTCGTTTTAGCTTCAATTGAACCACGGTTAGAGCGCGTTGTAATTCTGACATCAACGTAAAACAACATAAATTAAGGGGATTCAAAATGGACTTTATTGGAAAGAAGCAAACTTTAGCGGTGGGCTTTGCAGCAGTGTTAGCCTCGTTGTCACAATTAGCACAGGCTGATATTGGATATAGCAAGGACGGCTTAAGTGTGGAGGTATATGGCGTTTTGGATGCGGGCGTTGGCTCGCTTGAGCATTCGTATGGCGGCAGCCCGATTTTTGCTTCAACCGTCAATCCATATAATTTGAATAGTTCATCCGGTAGCTTCAACGGTGTTTTTTCTGGTGGGATATCCATGTCGCGCTGGGGCGTTAAAGGAGAGGCCGATCTGGGCAGTGGCGTGAAGGCATTCTTCAAATTTGAATCTGCTATTGATGTTAATTCAGGGCAAACCAGCAATAACGGCCAGTCAATTTATAATGATCTAAAAGTAAATGGTGGTCTTAAAACAGCCAATGGAGCCAGTGCAATTGATGGTCAGTTGTTCTCGCGCGCCGCTTATGTTGGTTTGTCAGATTCCAAACTCGGCTCGGTAGAGGTTGGGCGTACAACTAACTTCTCCTATGATCAAGTAGCAGAATATGATCCCGTTCAAAATTCCCTATTATTTTCTCCACTTGGTTTTTCTGGTGGCATTGGAGGTGGTTTAGGCGCAACAGAAAATACCCGTCTTGATGACAGTATTAAATACGAAAATAAAGTGGGTGACGTAGATTTTGGTTTGCAATATAAATTCGCCGGCTCTCAGAATGATCAGTCGGCGGGTTCTGCTTATGTAGCGATGCTGGGTTATAGCAATGGCCCATTAAGCCTCAAGGGAACGGTTTCGCAAACCCGTAACACGGTTGCGTGGGCAACACAATATTCCAACGTTGTTACACCGGATAGCAATTTACAAATTGAAAATACCTCGGGTTATATGCTCAGTGGTAAGTATCAGATAAACGCTGATGCCACTGTAAAGGCAGGTTACGAACACTCAACAATTACCGCCCCATCCAATCTAAACCTGAATATCGTGAGTTATTATGGCTTAACATTGCCAAACTCATCAGTAAATGCGACTCCTGAACAGGATTTCGGAACATTCTGGATCGGCGGTGATTATAAGTTTACCCCAGCGTTTGATTTAGCCGTTGGTTATTACAATATAGACACCACTAACAACCCAGATGCGGGCAAGAATTACATAGCGAATGCCTATTCTATTTTGGCGGATTACACCTTTAACAAATACTTTGATACCTATGGAGGGGTTATGCTGATGAAATACAGTGGCGAAGGGTTGGACAAAAAGGCACCCATCATAGCTTATTCCAGTAATGCTATGTATGGTGTTGGTCTGCGTTTCAAGTTCTAATTGAAAATGTAACCCCCCGGCTTTGCCGAGGGTTACTTACTCTATTTCTTCGAGCTGTTGCTCGCTCATCCATATATTCAAAAAACAGATAAGCAAAGCAGAACTAATTGGTGTACCCGCTCAATGCGGCGACTTAAGATGTGTTCATCGTGAATTTGTGTACACGATCAATTTCAACTTGGGAGATCGCAATGAAGCGCAATAAAATTCGGGCAGCGGCAAGTGTCGCTGCATTCATAGTCGCCTATGGGGGGGCGGCACATGCTGATGTCAGCGTTGTTAGCGATGAAAAAGTTAATGTCGATGTTTATGGTATTCTTGATGTTGCTTATGGAACAGTAGCGCATTCGTTGGGTATTAATCCTCAGTATGCTCAATCGATTAATGCAGTTAGTCCAACAGCCATAGCAAAATCGACCGCTACTTCTACAGCGCCTTCTACCGTCTCCGGTTTGTTGAACGGTGGTCTCCAAGACCCGCGCTTTGGTTTAAAAGGTGGCTATGATTTAAGTAACGGCTTGAATGCCTTCTTCACTTTTGAAGAAGGCGTCGATCTGACCACGGGACAAGTCAACAATTCCGCTGCCGCCTTGGCAGAAAATGGCAAAACATCCACAACGGCTGCAACCGGCGGTTCGCTAAATGGCCAATTATTTAACCGCCAAGCATTTGTCGGTCTGTCTTCTGACAAGTTGGGTTCCGTAGCGGTGGGTCGTAACTACGCGCCGATATATGACGTCGCATCGGCGTATGATCCGGTTCAATTCGCACAACTGTTCTCGCCGTTAGGTTTTTCAAACACCTACAGCGGCGGCGGAGGTGTTTCCGAAGATGCCCGTGTTCAAAACAGCATAAAGTACTCCAACACGATCGGGTCGTTTAATTTTGGCGCATTGACCAAATATAGAGGTGCAGCCGGTGATACTTCGGCAAAATCGGCTTTTGCACTTAACGCTGGATACGTAGAAGGAAATCTCGGAATTCAGGCTGCATATCAAACATTCACAGATGCGCTAAAGGGGGGGCTTTCTACAACCACCCCTAATACCGTTGCAGTATCGGCTTACGACACCAAGGCTTTTATGATCGCTGCCAAGTATAAATTCAATGATGAGTTTAAAGCGAAGATCGGCTATGAGACGTACACCCTCAGTGCGCCATCCGACCTAATTACTCTGGCAGCTACAAATTATTACGGTCAAAGCGTCAGTAAGGTGACAAGTAATTTTGGTGCTACCGCTATAGCGCCACAAAAAACTAATATCGTATTTATTGGCGGCGACTATAATTTCACAGAGAAATTTAACCTGGCTGCGGGGCTATACAATATAAGTCTTCAACAGTCTGCTGACTACACTCCGACATCGGCGAGTAATCCAGTAGCGAAAACCGGACAGGCGAGCGGGAGTCAGAATTATCTGTCGTTGCTTGCTGATTACCATTTTACCAAGTCTCTTGATGCATACGCCGGTTTGATGTACAGCACCTACTCCGGAAATGCGAATCCTTCGGCGCTTTATTATCAGTCAAACAGCATTACTGCGGTCGGCGTACGTTTTATATTCTAATCCGTGCGGACTGACCAAACAGTATTTGGAACAGCAAACCCACTGTGGTGCGATGGGGTTGCGGTTGTTTTTTGGTGCACCCATACTAAATCGGAGATCCGAGAAATGAAAATCTTACACACCTATGCCACATCAATCGTCGCACTGGTCTTGGCTTTTGCCGTCAATCCAGCATTCGCCGACCAAAAAAATCAGGAGGACGATTCTCCTAAAGCCAATCCCCGATACGTGATTAAGGGCGGTGAAGTTTATGACAAGGAGACGAATCTAACTTGGCAGCGTTGCAGTGTCGGACAACACTGGCGGGAAGAAGGGGGATGTGTCGGCGTCATCAAGACATTTACCTTTACTGAAGCCCAGCGACAAGCGCGAGGAGAATGGCGAGTTCCGACAAAAGCGGAACTGCGAACACTGCTTGCCCCTAAGCGGGCGGACAACCCCCCAAAACCTTTAATTGACGAGGTTGCCTTCCCGGACATAGACGAGAATCAACTGTTGTACTGGACTGACGTGCCTTTTGATGCTCAGGGTTGGTACATCAGATTCAGTGACGGTTATGTCGCTTACAGCGCCTATCGCAATTTTGTTGCAGCAGTCAGGTTGGTTCGCAGCGGGCGGTGAGGGCACCTAAAAACCCCCGTTGTACACTGCCCGGTGTTCAAAGATCGTTTAGAAATGGTGTCGCTGCTTGATACAATGCGACGACTCCAGTGTGTTCAATGAACCGCCGGATGCGAAACCGCACGTCCGGTGGTATGGGAGGACGGCAGGAGTGATCCTGCCTCCTGCCCGATATTAACCAAACACTTTCGCCAGTTCCGCGCCCGGATCATCGGCGCGCATGAACGCTTCGCCTACCAGAAACGTTTGTACTTGATGTTGGCGCATCAGTCGTACATCCTCTGTGTTTAAAATACCGCTTTCCGTCACCACGATGCGCCCTTGCCCCTTCTCAGATGAAAGCACGCGTGGCAACAAATCCAGCGTAGTTTGCAAGCTCACTTCGAAAGTGCGTAGGTTGCGGTTATTGATGCCGATGAGCGGGGTTTCGAGTTGCAAGGCGACATCCAATTCTGCGCCATCATGCACTTCCACCAACACGGCCATGCCCAAGCTGTGCGCCAATGTTTCAAACTCTTTCATCTGCTCCAGATTCAGCGCGGCGGCAATCAGCAGAATAGCATCCGCCCCCATCGCCCGTGCCTGGTAAATTTGATAGCCATCCACCATGAAATCTTTGCGCAATACGGGAATGGAACAAGCGGCGCGCGCTTGTTTGAGACATTCCGAATTGCCCTGAAAAAACTGTGCGTCGGTCAGCACCGACAAACAGGCTGCGCCATGTAAGGCATAACTGGCTGCAATCTCCGCTGGTTTGAAATCTGCGCGCAGCACGCCTTTGCTCGGGCTGGCCTTCTTGATTTCGGCGATTACCGCTGGTTGCCCTGCCGCGATTTTATTGCGGATTGCATCCACGAAATTGCGTGGGGGCACGGCTTGTGCCGCCTCGCTGCGGATTTGCGCCAACGGTTTTGCGGCCAGTGCAGCAGCCACTTCTTGCGCTTTGACGGCGAGAATTTTTTTCAGGATGTCGGACATTTCAATACTTTCAGTTGTCATTCCCGCGAACGCGGGAATCCAGTAGGGTTTAAAAATGCATGTTTTATTGCTGGATTCCCGCGTTCGCGGGAATGACAAAAACATGAGCGAGCATTTTACCACCGCGCTTGCGGTAAAATGTGCAGCCAACGCTTAATATAGAGAAGTGCAATGGAAAATATCAAAGCATACATGCAGCAAATCGGGAAGCAGGCACGCGCCGCGTCACGTCAGATGGCGCTGGCGGATACCGCCGCGAAGAACCGTGCGCTGGAAGCCATCGCTCAAACCATTCTGGATAGCGCCGCACAGCTTATCGCGGAGAACGCCAAGGATGTAGTTGCCGCGAAAGCCAACGGTCTGGACGCCGCCTCGATAGACCGCCTTACGCTGACCGATAAAACGATCCGCAGCATGGCGGAAGGCTTGCGCCAGATCGCGCAATTGCCCGACTTGATCGGTGAAATCAGCGAGATGAAATACCGTCCCACCGGCATTCAAGTCGGCAGGATGCGCGTACCGCTGGGCGTGGTCGGTATCATCTACGAATCACGCCCCAACGTTACGGCGGATGCCGCAGGTCTGTGCCTGAAATCCGGCAATGCCGCCATCCTGCGCGGCGGTTCGGAAGCGATTCATTCCAATCAGGCCATCGCCGCCTGCGTCCATGCCGGATTGCATGCAGCCGGGTTGCCGGAGACTGCGGTGCAAGTTGTGAGCACCACAGACCGCGCCGCCGTGGGCGAACTGATTACCATGAAGGAATATGTGGACGTGATCGTGCCGCGCGGCGGCAAGAGCCTGATCGCGCGCATCTCGGAAGAAGCCAAGGTTCCGGTCATCAAACATCTCGATGGCATCTGCCATGTGTATATCGACGATGAGGCCGATCTGGAAAAAGCCATCCGCATCGCCGACAACGCCAAGACCCATCGCTACGGTGTATGTAACGCCATGGAAACCTTGCTGGTCGCACAAAGCGTGGCGGCGAAGGTGTTGCCGGAGCTGTGCAAAATCTATCTCGATAAAAATGTGGAGTTGCGCGGTGACGATGCGGCACGCGCTATCATTGTGCAGATGAAGGTCGCCACCGACGAAGACTGGCACACCGAATATCTTGCACCCATCCTTAGCGTTCGTGTGGTTGACGGGCTGGACGAAGCCATTGCGCACATCAACACCTACAGCTCGCAGCATACCGACAGCATCGTAACGGAAAATTACACCAAGGCAATGCGCTTCCTGCGCGAAGTGGATTCGAGCAGCGTGATGGTGAACGCTTCGACGCGCCTCGCCGATGGCTTCGAGTACGGCCTCGGCGCGGAGATCGGCATCTCCACCGACAAGATCCACGCGCGTGGCCCGGTGGGGCTGGAGGGGCTGACCTCGCAGAAATACATCGTGCTTGGCAATGGGCAAGTCAGAACCTAAGCTCGTCATTCCCGCGCAGGCGGGAATCCAGCGATTTTATTCAATGTGCATCTGGGGTTTGTCCCCGCATTGCGGAGGGCTTTACATTAATTGGATTCCTGCCTGCGCGGGAATGACGAGTAAAAAGCTGGAGAACTCATGAGTCCAATCACCGCAGTCAAAGTGCCGGACATTGGCAATTTCAAGGACATCGCCATCATCGAGGTGCTTGTGAAAGCTGGTGATACCGTAGCACCGGAGCAATCCCTCATCACGCTGGAAACCGACAAGGCCACTATGGACGTGCCTTCGTCTGTTGCGGGCGTGGTGAAAGAGTTGAAGGTCAAGGTCGGGGACAAGGTTTCGGAAGGCTCTGTGATTTTGATGTTGGAAGCAGAGGCACAAACCCCTCCCAACCTCTCCTTGTCAGGGGAGGAGTCAACTCCTTCCCCTGACAAGGGGAGGGCTGGGGAGGGGTTTGCATCTCAATCCATAATCCACACCGAAGTCGTCGTTCTCGGCGCCGGCCCCGGCGGCTACACTGCTGCATTCCGCGCCGCCGACCTCGGCAAACAAGTGGTGCTGATCGAGAAGCATGCCACGCTCGGCGGCGTGTGTCTGAACGTCGGCTGCATTCCCTCCAAGGCGCTGCTGCATGTCGCCAAGGTCATCACTGAAGCTGAAGAGATTACGCATCACGGCGTGACCTTCGGCAAGCCGAAAATTGATATTGAAAAAATCAGAGCCTGGAAAGAAAGCGTCGTTGCCAAGCTTACCGGCGGACTTGCCGGATTGGCAAAGCAGCGCAAGGTGCAGGTAGTGCGCGGGTTGGCTAAATTCACCTCGCCCAACAGCCTCGTAGTGCAGACCGCCGATGGCGAGAAGACCATCACCTTCGACCATGCCGTCGTCGCGGCTGGCTCCAGCGTCGTGCGCATTCCCGGCTTTCCCTATGACGACCCGCGCCTGATGGATTCTACCGGCGCACTGGCGTTGCAGGATGTACCGAAGCGCTTGTTGATTATCGGCGGCGGCATCATCGGTCTGGAAATGGCGACGGTGTACGACGCGCTGGGCAGTAAAATTTCCGTGGTGGAACTGGCCGATGGGCTGATTCCCGGCGCCGACCGCGACCTCGTGCGTCCGCTGGCGAAGCGCATTGAGCAACGCTACGAAGCCATCTACCTGAAAACTAAAGTCACCAAAATCGAAGCGAAAAAAACGGGTTTGCAAGTCACCTTTGAAGGTGAACAAGCGCCCGAGCCGCAACTGTATGAGCGTGTGCTGCTCGCCGTTGGACGCCGTCCCAACGGACACGAGATTAATGCGGAAGCGGCAGGGCTGATCGTGAATGAGCGAGGCTTCATTCCCGTCAACAACCAGCAGCGCACCAATGTGCCGCACATCTTCGCCATCGGCGATATTGTCGGCGACCCGATGCTGGCGCACAAGGCGGTGCATGAAGGCAAGGTGGCGGCGGAAGTTATCGCCGGGCACAAGTCCGCATTCGAGGCGTTGACCATTCCTTCGGTCGCATACACCGACCCGGAAATTTCTTGGATGGGTCTGACCGAAACGCAAGCCAAGGCCAAGGGCATAGCTTACGAGAAAGCCAGTTTTCCGTGGGCGGCATCAGGGCGCGCGCTTTCCATGGGATGTGATGAAGGGCTGACCAAGCTGCTCTACGATCCAATCACCATGCGCATTTTGGGCGCAGGCATCGTCGGTACTAATGCGGGTGAGTTGATCGCCGAAACCGTATTGGCGCTGGAAACGGGTGCTGACATGGAAGACATCGGACTGACCATTCACCCGCACCCCACGCTGTCGGAAACCGTGGGTTTTGCAGCTGAGATAGCGGAGGGCAGTATTACCGACTTGTTTATGCCGAAGAAAAAACGCTAGCGCTTCAGAACGTTGGGGTTTTTGGCGCACCTCCGGCTTCATGCTGCGCGAGAAATATAGAAGCCGGATTCGATTAACCTGGAAGAATCGCGGGGGGCGTTAACCTATCAAAAGGTTATTCACCTTCCCAGCAACAAGATTAAGTCGTCGCGTATCGCCTTACGTCAATCTCTACGCCTCTCGAAGCCGCCATATCAGCTTGCTGTAGCAAAGACCGAGTTACTTTCGCATCATGGTAGACCTCGCCGCAGTTCTCGCATATTTCTGCGGGAACTCGTTTGAACATCAATGTGGTGTGCCCTCTTTCCAGCATAATGCTGGATTCACCTGCATGGGTATTGCCGTTTTTGCAAATTGGGCATTTCATGCTTCTCTCCTGGTCTTTAAGTCTTCGCACCAGACTTTTGGGGCGGGCTCATAAATCGTGATAATAATTCGTATTTTTTCCGCAGCATCATCTGCGCAGACAACATGTACGGCTTTCGTTCCAGTGTGGCCAAACATCAGAAAGTTGGTGTAAGGTGTGTCATTCGGATGGTTTTCAATGATTGCGCCATTTTTGATGGCGTGCTCAACCTCTTCTTCCGTAATGCCCCTTTCATGCATTCTCTTGACCGCGTGTTGCCTATATTTCGTCTTCATTCCATTTCCTTTGTGCCAGTTTAAGCTGTTTTGCTTGATATTTGCAATGCCCCTACCAAAAAGTCACCAATTTTCATACGCCCAACATATGCCACTGCACCGCATTTCCGCCCATCCCCTGCAACGTGTTAAAATGCGCGCTTTTCCGATTTATCGATAATTTAGAAGGCTTGCCATGTTCTCCAGCAAAAATACTATTGCCCTTACTGACCCGGAATTGTGGGCCGCGATTCAGGATGAAAACCGCCGCCAGGAAGATCACATCGAGTTGATCGCGTCGGAAAATTATACCAGTCCGGCGGTGATGGAGGCGCAGGGCAGCAAGCTTACCAACAAATATGCCGAGGGCTATCCCGGCAAGCGCTACTACGGCGGCTGCGAGTATGTGGATGTGGCGGAGCAACTTGCCATTGACCGCGCCAAGGCGCTGTTCGGCGCGGAATACGCCAATGTGCAGCCGCATTCCGGTTCGCAGGCCAATCAGGCGGTATATGTTTCGGTGCTTAGTCCGGGCGATACGATTTTGGGCATGAGCCTGGCGCACGGTGGGCACCTGACCCACGGCGCATCGGTGAACATCAGCGGCAAGTTGTATAAGGCCGTCCAGTACGGCCTGAACGACAAGGAAGAAATCGACTACGACCAAGTGCAAGCATTGGCGCTTGAACACAAACCCAAGATGATCGTGGCGGGCGCTTCCGCTTATGCGTTGGTGATTGACTGGAAACGTTTCCGCGAGATTGCGGACAGCGTTGGTGCATATCTGTTCGTGGACATGGCGCATTACGCGGGTTTGATTGCGGCGGGTGTTTATCCTTCGCCGGTCGGCATCGCGGATTTCGTTACCACCACTACCCACAAGACGCTACGCGGCCCGCGCGGAGGGTTGATTCTTGCCAAGGCGGAATTCGAGAAGGTGTTGAACTCGGCGATTTTCCCCTGCCTGCAAGGTGGCCCGTTGATGCATGTGATCGCGGCCAAGGCAGTGGCGTTCAAGGAGGCGGCAAGTAAAGAATTCAAAGTTTATCAAACGCAAGTGGTGGATAATGCGCGCGTGATGACTAAGGTGCTGCAGGAACGTGGACTGCGCATCGTGTCTGGCCGCACCGACAGCCACCTATTTCTGGTAGATCTGCAACCCAAGCATATTACCGGCAAGGAAGCTGAGGCCGCGTTGGGACGCGCCCACATTACGGTGAATAAGAACGCCATCCCGAATGATCCGCAGAAACCCTTCGTCACCAGCGGCATCCGCATCGGCAGCCCCGCAATGACCACGCGCGGCTTCAAGGAACTTGAAGCCGAAAAGCTCGCCAACCTGATAGCCGACGTGCTGGACGCGCCGAACGACGAAGCGGTCATCGCGCGCGTAGTAGTCGAAGTGAAGAAGTTGACTGCGCAGTTTCCGGTTTATGGGGCATAGACGTAAGTTATTAGACGTAAGTAGGAAGTTGGTTTTGCCTTAACTACCAACTTACGTCTTCCAACTAACAACTCACTATGAAATGTCCATTCTGTAAAGGTCCTGACACCCAAGTGGTGGACACGCGGGAGAACGAGGAAGGCGATAGCATTCGCCGCCGCCGCCGTTGCCTGTCGTGCGAGAAGCGCTTTACCACCTTTGAAACGGTTGAGTTGCGCATGCCGCAAGTGGTCAAGCAAAATGGGATGCGCAGCGAGTTCGATGAAGAAAAGCTGCGCACCAGCTTCACCCGCGCCCTGCACAAACGTCCCGTGCCAACCGAACTGGTGGACGCGGCAATTCATAGTGTAACGCAGAAAGTATTTGCGCTCGGCGAACGTGAAATCGGTTCGCGCCAGGTTGGCGAGATGGTGATGAAGGAACTGCTGAAGCTGGATAAGGTGGCCTATATCCGCTTCGCTTCGGTATACAAGAGTTTTCAGGACGTGGGTGATTTCACTGAGGCGGTGGAGGCAGTACGCAAGTCGCCCGCACGCCGGAAGCAGCAAGCAAAATAATTATGATTGCAGCACAGGACAGTGTGTGGATGGCTCAGGCTCTGCGCTTGGCGGAACGCGGCCTTTACACCACTAGCCCGAACCCTCGCGTAGGTTGCGTGCTGGTGCGCGATGGCATTGTCGTTGGCGAAGGCTGGCACGAACGCACCGGCGAACTCCATGCCGAAATTCACGCCCTGCGTGCAGCAGGTGAGGCGGCGCGTGGTGCAACTGCTTACGTCACGCTGGAACCATGCAGCCACCATGGGCGCACCCCGCCCTGCGCCGATGCTCTGATAGAGACCGGAGTGGCGCGCGTGGTAGTGGCGGTACAAGACCCCAATCCGCAGGTCGCAGGGCAGGGCATCGCCAAATTGCGTGAGGCAGGAATCGAAGTCGAATGCGGCCTGATGGAAGCGGCGGCGCGCGAACTCAACATCGGATTTTTTTCGCGCATGACGCGTGGCATGCCGTGGGTGCGCAGCAAGATTGCGGCGAGTCTGGACGGGCGTACCGCGCTGGTGAACGGCGAAAGCAAATGGATCACCGGCGCGGCGGCGAGGCAGGACGTGCAACACTGGCGCGCACGTTCCTGCGCCGTGCTCACCGGCATCGGCACTGTGCTGGCGGATGATCCTCAACTCAATGTACGTGAGTTGGCAACCACTCGCCAACCGTTGCGCGCAGTGGTTGATAACGCATTGCGCCTGCCGCTGGATGCGCGGCTGTTGCAGCAAAGTGGTGTGGTGGTTTATACCTCCACGCCGGACGCGCAGAAAATCGCCGCATTGGAACAAGCTGGTGCGCGCGTCGTCGTGTTAACGGATGCGAACGGCCAAGTGGATGCCGCAGCCGTTTTGCGCGATCTCGCTACGCGCGGCTGCAACGAAGTGCTGGTGGAGGCGGGCAGCAAGCTGAATGGCGCTTTATTGAAGACGGGATTGGTAGATGAGTTGGTGTTGTACCTCGCATCGCAGTTTCTGGGTGACATGGCGCGTGGCATGGCGCGGTTGGGCGAGTTGACCAGCCTGGATCAGCGCATAAATTTGGAATGGCAGGATGTACGCCACGTCGGCAAGGACTTGCGCATCGTGGCGCGAGTGAAAAAATAGTGCCCTCCCCCTGAAAAGGGGAAGAGATTTTGCAGTGATCTTACATGGTTCAGGAGTTAATAATGTTCAGCGGAATCGTTGCAGATGTAGGAACCATCACCCGTGCCGAGGATCGTGACGGCGGCTTGCGTCTTTCTGTTGAGTCGCACGCCCTTGGCATGGACGACGTGCAACTCGGCGACAGCATCGCGGTGAGTGGCGTTTGCCTCACCGTGGTAAAAAAAGAGGGTGATGTTTTCACCGTAGACGTGTCGCGCGAGACATTGAATTGCACCATCGGGTTGGAAGCACAGGGCGCACACGTCAATTTGGAAAAGGCGTTACGCCTCGCGGACAGACTGGGTGGGCATCTGGTCAGCGGCCATGTGGATGGCGTGGGCGAGGTAATTTCGTTTATCGACCTTGAAGAAAGCTGGACGCTTACCGTGCGTGCGCCGCAAGCGTTGGCAAAATATATCGCAGTGAAAGGCTCCATCACCATTAACGGAGTAAGCCTTACCGTGAATGAGGTATCGGGTGCGGTGTTCAACGTCAACCTGATTCCACACACCCTGTTGGTCACCACGCTGAAAGAATTGCGCGCGGGTGCAAAGGTAAACCTGGAGATTGATTTAATTGCGCGCTATGTTGAGCGCATGATGCATGCAGAGAGAGAGGAATTGAAATGACCGATATAGCACCTATACACGACATCATTGCCGAAATCCGCGCCGGTAGGATGGTGGTGCTGGTGGATGAAGAAGACCGCGAGAACGAGGGCGATCTGGTGTTCGCCGCCGAGTTCGTTACGCCGGAAGCCATCAACTTCATGATCCGCCACGCGCGTGGCCTGGTCTGTCTGACGCTGACCGAGGAGCGTTGCCGCCAGCTTGGCATTTCACACATGGCGCGAGAAAACAAGAGTCCGCTCGGCACCAATTTCACTGTCTCCATTGAGGCGGCAGAAGGGGTCACCACCGGCATTTCTGCTTCCGACCGGGCGGCCACCATCAGGGCGGCGGTGAAAAAGAATGCCAAGCCCTCGGACATTGTTCAGCCTGGGCACGTCTTTCCAATCATGGCACGGCAGGGAGGTGTGCTGGTGCGTGCTGGACATACCGAAGCAGGGTGCGATCTGGCGCACATGGCAGGGATGATGCCGGCAGCCGTGATCTGCGAGATCATCAAGGAAGATGGCGAGATGGCACGACTGCCGGATCTTGTCGAATTTGCCAAGTTGCATGGTTTGAAGATCGGCGCCATCACCGACCTCATCGAATATCGTATCCATAACGAGACGTTGGTAGAGCGCGTTGCCAGCCGCAAAGTGCAGACTGCATACGGCGAGTTTGACTTGGTAACTTATGTGGACAAAACGACGCAACAAACCCACCTTGCTTTGGCGAAAGGTAATATTCTGCCGCAAGAAGAAACATTGGTGCGCGTGCATGAGCCGTTGTCGGTGATGGATTTTCTGGAACAGGCGCATTATCCGCAGTCCACCAGCGTGCATGATGCACTGAAGAGAATTAGTGGCGCGTCCGCCGGTGTGCTGGTTATGATGCACCACAACGAAACTTCGCAGGACTTGTTGGCGCGCGCCGCCGCAATGCCGGAAGCGCATCATGCTGCACAATGGGACCCGCGCAGTTATGGTATCGGTGCACAGATTTTGCGCGATCTCAATGTCGGCAAGATGTGCTTGATTGCCACCCCGCGCAAACTGCCGAGCATGACCGGTTTCGGGTTGGAAGTAGTGGGTTATTGCAATGCTAAATCGTAAAAACCTAGTCGTTAGACGTTAGTCTTTAGTCACCAGTTAAAACAAACCCACATACCGGACAAAACCAACTAACGACTAGCTACTAACGACTAATTGCTTTGGCATAGGAGAAATTATAAATGAAAGAAATCGAAAAAAACCTGAACGGCGCTGGAATGCGCATTGGCATTGTGCAGAGCCGCTTCAATGAAGTGGTCTGCGAAGGCCTGCTGTCAGCTTGCCGTGCACAGCTTACCCAACAGGGTGTTAGCGATGCGAACATCACGCTGGCGACGGTGCCGGGCGCGCTGGAAATCCCGCTGGTGTTGCAACAGATGGCAATGAGCAAAAAGTTCGATGCGCTCATTGCGCTGGGTGCGGTGATACGCGGCGATACCTATCATTTTGAGGTGGTGTCGAATGAGTCTTCGCGCGGCGTGGGCGAGGTTCAACTACATTGTGGCGTGCCTATTGCCAATGCTATTCTGACCACTGACACCGATAAGCAGGCCGAGGAACGCATGAACGTCAAAGGTGCGGAGTCTGCGCTTGTGGCAATTGAGATGATTAACCTGCTGCGGGAGCTTGCATGAACGATCAGGCCGCCAAGACTAAGGCCCCGGCCAAAAGCTCGCGCCGCCGTGCACGCGAACTGGCATTGCAGGGCATCTACCAGTGGCGGCTGACCGGTGGTGATATTGAGCAGATCGAAAAACAAATACGCGAAGAAAAAGGTATGGGGCGCTTTGACGCCGAATTTTTCAGCGGTCTGTTGCGCGGTGTGCTGGCGCAGCATGCCGAACTTGAAACAGCGGTGACGCCGCACCTCGACCGCAAGCTCTCAGAACTCAGTCCGGTAGAGTTTGCCGTGTTGCTGCTGGGCGCATACGAGTTGTCGCATCATCCTGAAATTCCCTATCGCGTGGTCATCAACGAAGCAGTGGAACTCGCCAAGACCTTCGGTGGCACCGACGGTCACAAGTTCGTCAATGGCGTGCTAGACAAGCTGGCCGCGCAAGTACGAGCGGTCGAAATGGCCGCAAAATAATCTCCAACTGTTTCACTACAGAGGACGGTATTTTTAGATTTTCTCTGTGCCTGTGTGCCTCTGTGTCTCTGTGGTAAAGGGTTTTGACCAATGTCGGAATTCGACCTGATCCAGCGTTATTTCACTCGCGCCACTCCCGGAGCGGAGTTGGGTGTGGGCGACGATGCCGCGCTGTTGCGTGTCGGTAGCGGCATGGTGTTGGCGGTATCCACCGACATGCTGGTGAGCGGCACGCACTTTCTGCCTGATGCCGATCCATTCCTGTTGGGACACAAGACGCTGGCGGTGAATCTTTCCGACTTGGCGGCGATGGGCGCGCAACCGCGCTGGGCGCTGCTGTCAGCGTCTTTACCACAAGCGGATGAAGCGTGGCTGCAAAAATTCAGCGCGGGATTTTTTGTGTTGGCGGATCAGCATGGCGTGGAGCTTGTCGGCGGCGATACGACGCGCGGCCCGCTCAATCTGTGCGTCACCATCATGGGCGAAGTGCCGCAGGGCGCGGCGCTACGGCGGAGCGGGGCGCAGCTTGGAGATGACATCTGGGTATCGGGAAGATTGGGCGATGCCGCGTTGGCGCTAGCGCATCTCCAAGGCAAGGTAGAGCTGTCCGCTGCGGATTTTGCCATGTGTGCTATCGCCTTGCACCAGCCGACACCGCGCATTGAGCTTGGACTGGCTTTGCGAGGCGTGGCGCACAGCGCGATAGATGTTTCGGATGGGCTGCTGGCCGATCTTGGACATATTCTGGAGTGTTCGAAGCTGGGGGCGGAGATTCAGTTTGACGCGTTGCCGATTTCAGATATGTTGCGTTCCTATTCAGGGCAAGACCCAAGTTTGTCATTCCCGCGAAGGCGGGAATCCAGTTTAATAAAAACGCTGGATTCCCGCCTTCGCGGGAATGACGGTTGTTTAGAAGATTTGTTGATCCATCGCTGCGCCTTGGCAGGAGGCGACGATTACGAGCTATGCTTTACCGCGCCCATTGCGCACCGCATTGCGGTGGAAGGGTTATCCCATCGAATGAACTTGCCACTGACTCGCATCGGCGCTATCGTGGCAGGCAGCGGCTGCACAGTGCGCGCCGCAGATGGCAGCATCATCAATATTGGGGAATCGGGCTATGACCACTTCCGCTGAGTTGCGCATACAACCTTCGTGGCATTTTATTTTCAGCCATCCCGCGCATTTTATTTCCTTCGGTTTCGGCAGCGGCTTGTTTCCCGGTTCGCCCGGAACGATAGGCACGCTGGTCGCCTTTCCGCTCTACTGGTATCTCGCACCGCGTTTCACCGATGCCATGTTTATCGTGATGCTGGTGTGGTTGTTCGCCTTCGGTGTATGGGTATGCGGCAAGACAGGACGCGCGCTGGGTGTAGCGGACTACGGCGGCATCGTGTGGGACGAAATCGTAGCCTTCCTGCTGGTGCTGTTCTTCACCCCGGATGGTCTATTCTGGAACCTGCTCGCGTTTTCGCTATTCCGTTTCTTCGACATCGTCAAGCCGCCGCCCATCCGTCATTTCGACCGGACATGGCACGGCGGCCTCGGCGTAATGTTCGATGACATCCTTGCGGCGGGTTATACGCTGTTGTGCCTGGCGCTGGTAAAAAGCGTTTTGTTGTAGAGCGTGGAGGCGCCTTTGTGCGTTTGCCGGGCTACCCCCGGCGAAGTTGAGTGGCTGGTGGTTCAACAGGCTCACCACGAACGGTTAAGTGAGCAGCATTGGAGCTACTGCGTAACCGGCAATGTAACCGTCAGACACTCGCATCCCTCCGGCCCACAACGCAAAGCATTCCCGGTTTCGTGCCAGTCCCCTAGCACCCAGCGTTCACAGGTGTAACCGTCCAGATGATGCAGGATATGCATGGGGCGGTGGGTATGACCGTGGATCAGGCGCGGGTAGCCCTGCTCACGCAAAAGCTCCGCTACTGCATCAGCATTCACATCCATGATCGCGCTGCTTTTGGATTGCTTCTCGTTTTCGCTGCGTGTGCGCAGCTGTTCGATTTGCGTTTTGCGTTGCGCCAACGGTTGGGCGAGGAACAGTTGCTGCCAACCCACATCGTGCACCTGATTGCGGTAAGTTTGATAGGCAACATCGTCCGTGCATAGGACATCGCCGTGGCTGAGCAGCGTCGGTGTGCCATACAGGTCGAGCAGCGTAGGGTCGTGCAGCAGCGTGGCTCCGCTGGCTTGTTCCAACGCCTTGCCCATCAGCAGGTCGCGGTTGCCGTGCATGATGAACAGGCGGGTGCCGCTTGCCGCCAGTGTATGCATGGCATGGGTGACTTGCTGATGGAAGGGATCGTCGATGTCGTCATCTCCCGCCCAGTATTCGAACAGGTCGCCGAGGATATACAGCGCTTCCGCCTTGGGCGCGGTGTGTTGCATGAAGTGCAGGAACACTCGCGCGCAGTGCGGCTGTTTTGCGCAGAGGTGCAGGTCGGAGATAAAAAGGGTGTGGGGCATGGCTACAATTAAAAACGGCGCACGTGGCGCCGTTTCCTTGGGCACCGTTTTTGTTATTTAAGCACTTCTGCTTTGGTGATGATGACATCTTCCACGGGCACGTTCTGGAAGCCGCTACGGTTGCCGGTTTCGACTTTACGGATGGCGTCGACCACGTCCTTGCCTTCCACCACTTTACCGAATACGCAGTAGCCGTAGCCCTGGGGGTCGGGCGAGGTGTAGTTGAGGAAGTCGTTGTCCTTCACGTTGATGAAGAATTGCGCCGTGGCAGAATGGGGGTCGCCGGTACGGGCCATGGCGACGGTGTAGTTGTCGTTCGTCAGACCGTTTGCCGCTTCATTTTTGATCGGGGCATTCACTTTCTTCTGCTTCAGGCCGGGTTCGAAACCGCCGCCCTGAATCATGAAGCCATCAATCACGCGGTGGAAAATAGTGCCGTCGTAAAAACCGCTGCTCGCATAACCGAGGAAATTCTTGACCGTTTCGGGAGCTTTTTCGGCGTTAAGTTCGATAGTGATGTCGCCGTGGTTGGTGTGCAGTTTTACCATGCTATGTTTTCCTTTGTGTGCGGGAGTTTGTGAAGTGGTTGCGGCCAGGGTGTTAAAGCACAGCATTCCGCCGAGCAATAATGCGGAAAGGCCTTTCAATATATTCATACGGTATTTCCCTTTTACGTGGGGTTGAAAATGGGCTATGGCGGTAATTTACGCTGCGCCCTCGTAAATGATTTGCCAGCGGTTGTCGCGCTTCATCCAGTATTGGCGTTTCTTCATGTGATTATTCAAGTTGTTGCTTTCATAATCCTGCTCGAAGTTGACTACTACCAAGTCGGGCTGGTTGGGGTAGGCAAACACGCTGAGGTTGGAAAGATTAACCTTGATCCATGATTTGCCCGCGTTCACCTGTTTTTTCTGCCGCGCCCAGTCGGAGAAATTTGCCTCGCTGTTAGAGAAGTCGCGTGCATAGTGCTTGAGATAGGTGTCGGTGTCGCGGCTGGCCCAGTCGGCGCGCCATTGCTCGATTTCTTTCAACAATGCGGCGCGGTCGGACTTGCTCTGCTCGTCGCTCCAGTCCATCTGGTTGGTGATGATTACCGGGGTGATGCCTATCTGCAATACCTTGCCGATATTGTCCAGGTCTTCATTGGGCAGCACCACGCAGCCGTTGCTGGCGCGCGGCGGACGGCTGTAAGTGTCGCGCGGGGTGCCGTGCAGCCAGATGCCGTGTCCGTCGCGGCCTTGCCTGCGATCCCATTCGTTGGGGTAGCTCAGCGGGTAGGCGGCGCTGCCGTAAAGATCAGTGAGTTGGTTTTTGGGCAGACTGGACTTGATGAAATATACGCCGAGCGGGGTCTTCTGGTCGCCTTCGGATAGTTTTTCGGAGCCTTTTTTGCCGGAAGTGATGTAGTAATCCGCTACATAACGCGGTTCACCATCAATGTTTTCGTACAAATACAGTGTTGACTTGCCGATGTCTACCACAATGACGTGGTGTTGCTGTGGATCGAGCTGCCACAGGAATTTTGGTATGAGTGTGACGGGCGATTGTTCCTGAAAACGGTGCAGGCGCACACGCGCTTCATCGCGAAAATCTTCCATGCGCGCCGTGGCGTCCGGCGCATTGCCGAAATCGCTAAGTGGACGCGCCCGCGCCAGCAGCAAGTCGCCCCTGATCAGTTGTGCAAGCTTGAAGTTGGGGTTGATCTTGAGCAGTGAGTCTACTTCGTTCAGCGCCACATCCAGTTTGTTGTTGGATATCGACAACATGCTTTCCACCAACAGCGCTTCCATGCTGTGCGAATCAGATGCGCCAACGCGTTCTTCGGCGTATGCAGGATTGAGCGCGAGCGCCGATGTAAACAAAAACGCAAGCAATGCGAGGGAGATGCGCATACGACTACTTTCCAGTACGTTCTTCCTGTATCAGCCAGTTATCGCCGGATTTCACCAGTGCCAGCGTTTTGCCGGAAGATGTATGCAAGTGGCTGGCGCGATAGGATTGTTTGAAGAATACGCTGGCGTGGCTGTCGTCAATGAAATTGACCTTGGCGTTACTAATGACGACCTTGATGGACTTGGGTTTGCTGATGCGATCATTGCGTTGCGCTTCCCAGTCGGCACGACTGAGGCCACCCGGAATTTTGAAATCCTCTGCATAAAACGCGAGATAACCCTTTACATTTTTGTCCGACCACGCAGCGGCCCATTCATGCACACTCTTCAGCACATCAGCGCTGCTGCGGGTGGCAGTGGACTTCTGCGCGTCGGCTTGCTTCGCCGATGCTGCGGCAGGTTCAGGCGTGGAGGTAATTGTGGTTGCAGGCGGTGTAGCTGCCGCTACCGTCAGGGCTGGAGCCGCTGCATCCGCATCGGGAGCTGCCACTCCTGCCTTGTGGGTGGCTTTGCCGGACTTTCCGCCCTTGGTGGGGCTAGTGGCAAATATATCTTTAATCATTGCCAGCTTGGTTTGCGTGCTGGTGTTGCCGTGATCCAGTTGCAATGCGCGGTCATAGGCCTGGCTTGCCATCTTGGCATAGATGTCACCCAGGTTCTCATGCGCGGTGGCATAGCTGGGATGGGTGCGAATTGCCATTTCCAGTGAGATTCTGGCCTTGTCATATTGGCCTTGGCTGGCATATAGCACCGCGAGGTTATTGTAAGGCTCTGGCAGTTCAGGGTAATCCTCGGTCAGGCCGGAAAATACCCGGATAGCGTCATCGGTCTTGTCCTGTTCGGTGAGAATCAGGCCTTTAAGGAAGCGTCCCTGTGCGTCTTTGGGTTTGGAAACCAGATAGGCGTTAACGCGCACCAGCGCTTGATCTTGTTTTCCTTGTTTGAGCAGCTTGCTGATATCCTGAAGCTCATCCGCGCCTGCGGCGAGGCTGAAACACAGCAACAGCGCGCATCCGCACAGTGTGGCCAGTTGGCTGAAACGGTTAAGCATATTCATGGTGTTGTGTTTCCCCGAAATGGTTATGGCTTAATTAACGCAAAGCACGACTCGGCACCTTGACCGTCTACCGAAGCTTCGACAATTCTGGTTCGTTTTTGGTTCGCCTCGGTGCCGCGCTTTGCGCAGCCTATCCAAAGAAGCGAACATTACTCATGCAGGGCGTCATTGGTAGTGACACCCCAGTGGACTGGATTCTACCAAATAAGTTCGTAGATTTCACGGCTTATCGTGGCCAACCTCACTTAACCCGTGTTTTGCCCGCTTGGGTGTGCAGGTTTTCGGGTAAAATCCGCACCATTGTGGCTCCTGTAGCTGCATTCCTGTGATTCTCTTACCGAAAGAACCTTCGAACAATGAGCAGCAACGTACAAGCGCCCGTTTCGCACTTCATTCGCACCATCGTCGAGGCCGATCTGGCAAGTGGTAAGCACCGCAGCATCGTCACCCGCTTTCCGCCCGAGCCGAACGGCTATCTGCACGTCGGACACGCAAAATCCATTTGCCTGAATTTTGGTCTGGCGCTGGACTACAAAGGCAAGTGCAACCTGCGTTTCGACGACACCAACCCGGAAAAGGAGAGCGATGAATATGCGCAATCCATACAGGATGATGTGCGCTGGCTCGGTTTTCAATGGGATGGTGAAGTGCGCTGGGCATCTGACTATTTTCAGCAGCTTTACGACTATGCGGTCGAGTTAATCAAGCAGGGCAAGGCCTATGTGGACGAACTCACGCCTGAACAGATGCGCGAGTATCGCGGCACACTGACGCAAGCGGGCAAAAACAGCCCGCATCGCGAGCGTAGCGCGGAAGAAAACCTCGACTTGTTTACGCGCATGAAAAATGGCGAGTTCGCCGACGGCAGTATGGTGCTGCGCGCAAAAATAGACATGACTTCACCCAACATTAACATGCGCGACCCGGCCATCTACCGCATTCGCCGCGCACACCATATCCGCACTGGCGACCAGTGGTGCATTTACCCGATGTATGACTATACCCATTGTATTTCCGATGCCCTTGAAGGCATCACGCATTCCATATGTACACTGGAATTCGAAGACCACAGGCCGCTGTACGACTGGGTACTGGACAACATCACCATACCCTGCCATCCGCAACAGATCGAATTCTCACGGCTGGAGCTGCACTACACCATCACCAGCAAGCGCAAGTTGTTGCAACTGGTAAACGAGAAACATGTGAGCGGTTGGGACGATCCGCGCATGCCTACCATCAGCGGCATGCGCCGCAGAGGTTACACCCCGGAAGGCATCCGCGAATTCGCGCGCAGGATTGGCGTTTCCAAGAGTGATAATATCGTCGATATGGCGGTGATGGAAGGTGCGATCCGAGAAGACTTGGAATTGCGTGTTCCGCGCGTGATGGCGATCATCAATCCGCTCAAGGTGACTATTACCAACTTCGACGGCGCACAAGCGCGCGAGGCGGACTTCCACCCCAATCATCCAGAGTTCGGCAAACGTTTTGTGCCGATCAGCCGCGAGCTGTTCATCGAAGCCGACGACTTCGCCGAAGTCCCGCCTTCAGGCTGGAAGCGCCTTACCCTTGGCGGCGAAGTGCGCCTGCGCCACAGCTATGTGATGCGTTGCGACGAAGCGGTGAAAGATGCGGCGGGAAAAGTTGTCGAACTGCGTTGCAGCATCGACCACGACACCTTGGGCAAGAATCCTGAAGGACGCAAGGTGAAAGGCGTAATCCACTTTCTGTCGTGCGAACACGCCCTGCCTGCCGAAATTCGTCTATACGACCGTTTATTCACCGTGCCGGAACCGGATGCCGACAAGGATGTGGACTTCTGCACGCATCTCAATCCGACTTCGCTCACCGTGGTGCAAGGCTGGGTCGAGGCTGCCGTGCGGGACGCCGCGCCGGAAACTCACTACCAGTTCGAACGCCTCGGCTATTTTTGCGCTGACCGACGCGAGCATCAGCCAAGCGGAAAGCTGGTGTTCAATCGCACCGTGACCCTAAGGGATTCGTGGGCAAAAGAGCAAGGCTAAGGAGATCGCTATGTACAAGCGTATTGCAGTGGCAATTGATGGAAGCAAGACCTCGGATACGGCGCTGGACGAAGCTATCAAACTGTCCAGCGAAATGAACTCAACCCTCTTGCTGCTCCATGTGTGCGAGGAACTGCCCATTATGTGGGAACCGGATGGCATGATTGTGGTGCCGGTACAGGACATCATGAAGGTGATCGCGGATGCAGGTAAAGCACTGCTGGGAAAGTGCAAGGAACGGGTGGCAAGCCAAGGCGTTACGGTGGAAACGAAGTTGGTAGAGTCTGTTGGCGGTCGCATGGGGGCTATTGTTTCTGAGGAGGCACAGAAATGGAATGCCGACCTGCTGGTGGTGGGTACGCACGGACGCAGAGGCTTTGAGCATTTGCTGATGGGCAGTGTGGCAGAGGGCGTGATCCGTACCGCATCGATGCCGGTACTGCTGGTGCGCACGAAAGATCAGGCTTAATCGTTATTTCGGCGCAGGCCGGAATGACGGCATTGGTAAGGTTTAAAAATGCTGAAAATCTATAATACCCTCACCCGCGACAAGCAGGACTTCATTCCCATCGAACCAAACAAGGTGCGCATGTATGTGTGCGGCATGACGGTGTACGACTACTGCCACCTTGGCCATGCGCGCGTGATGGTAGTGTTCGACATGGTGTATCGCTGGCTCAAGGCATCCAGTTTCGATGTGACCTACGTGCGCAACATCACCGACATCGACGACAAGATCATCAAGCGTGCGGCGGAGAACAAGGAATCCATTCACGTGCTGACCCAGCGTTTCATTGATGCGATGCATGAAGATGAGCGCGCGCTGGGCATCTTGCCGCCGGATCATGAGCCGCGCGCCACGCAGTACGTCCCGCAGATGCTGGAAATGATCGCCAAGCTGGAAGCCAATGGATTAGCCTATCTCGCTGCCGATGGCGACGTGAACTATGCGGTGCGCAAGTTTGATGGCTACGGAAAATTGTCCGGCAAATCGCTGGAGGATTTGCGCGCAGGCGAGCGTGTGAATGTGAATGATGGCAAGACCGATCCGCTCGACTTCGTGTTGTGGAAACATGCCAAGGACGACGAGCCGGAAGAAGTGAAATGGCCTTCGCCGTGGGGCAAGGGGCGTCCCGGCTGGCACATCGAATGTTCGGCGATGGGTTCGGAATTACTGGGCGAGCATTTCGACATCCACGGCGGCGGCGCGGACTTGCAGTTTCCGCACCACGAAAACGAGATCGCGCAGAGCGAAGGTGCGCACCGGTGTCCATATGTGAACTACTGGATGCACAACGGCTTCGTGCGCGTGGATGATGAAAAAATGTCCAAGTCGCTGGGCAATTTTTTTACTATTCGCGAAGTGTTGAAAAAATATGATCCAGAAGTGGTTCGCTTCTTCATCCTGCGTGCGCACTACCGCAGTCCGCTTAATTATTCCGATGTGCATTTGGAACTTGCGAAGAGTGATCTGACGAAGTTCTATACGGCACTAAAGTTAGTGCCTCCCGCTACGCAAGAAGTCGACTGGAACGAATATCACGCTCGAAATTTCAAGTTTGCGATGAACGAAGATTTCAGTACACCAGATGCAATGGCAGTGCTGTTTCTTCTTGCGAAGGACGTAAATACAACGAAGCGTCCCGATTTGGCTGCCCAGCTCAAAGGGTTGGCGGGCTACCTCGGTTTGTTGCAGCGCGACCCGACGGATTTTTTGCAAAGTGGAGCAACGGCGAGTGGGCTGGACGATGCAGCGATAAACGCTCAAATCGGAGCGCGTACCGCCGCCAAACAAGCCAAAAACTTCGCAGAAGCCGATCGCATCCGCAAGGAATTGCTGGAAGCGGGAATTGTTCTGGAAGACAGCGCGTCCGGTACGACTTGGCGGCGCGCCTAAGTGTCGTTCTGCTATTGGGACGGTGACACCTTGGTGCTGAATATCCTGGGACGACCACGCGCGAAAAAAACCGTGATCGGCAAAGTCATCGGCAAACAATTGGAGATTTATGTCTCCGAGAATCCGGTGCGAGGGAAGGCCACGGCACATCTTGTACAATTTTTGGCGGAGGAGTTTCAGGTTCCCAAGAGCGCGATAGTGGTAGTGTTCGGGGTGTATAACGTCAACAAGCAACTGCGTATCATCGCACCCCAACGGCTTCCTGCCGTTATTCCGCCGCCAACTATTCAGTCAACGTAGGGCGGAACGCATTGCGGTTCCGCCGTTTACGACCGGATCAAGTCATCTTCAAATGCTCAATCCCCGACATCACATTGGTGTCCCTGGAATGTTGGCTATGCAGTTTGATGTTCAGACGCAGGTCATTGAGTGAGTCGGCATTTTTCAGCGCTTCTTCATAACTGATGGCGTCTGACTCGAACAGGTCGAACAGCGCCTGGTCGAAAGTTTGCATGCCGATCTCGCGCGATTTGGCCATGACGCTTTTAATTTCGTTGACCTCGCCTTTGAAGATGAGGTCGGCGATCAACGGTGAGTTGAGCAGGATTTCGATTGCTACCGTGCGTCCCGCGCCGCCCTTTTTCGGGATCAGGCGTTGCGAGATGAGCGCTTTGACGTTAAGCGACAGATCCATTAGCAACTGCGCGCGGCGCTCTTCCGGGAAAAAGTTGATGATGCGGTCAAGCGCCTGATTAGCGCTATTGGCGTGCAGGGTGGCCAGGCACAGGTGCCCGGTTTCGGCGAAGGCCACAGCATGTTCCATGGTTTCGCGGTCGCGGATTTCGCCGATAAGGATCACGTCCGGCGCTTGGCGCAAGGTGTTCTTCAGAGCGGCTTGCCAAGAGTCGGTATCGACCCCGACTTCGCGGTGGGTAATGATGCAATTGATGTGGTCATGCACGTATTCCACCGGGTCTTCGATGGTGATGATGTGACCATGACTGTTTTTATTGCGGTAGCCAATCATGGAAGCCAGCGTGGTGGATTTGCCGGAACCTGTGCCGCCGACAAGGATGACCAGCCCGCGCTTGGTCATTACCACATCCTTCAGCACCGGCGGCAATCCCATCGCGTCGAAGTCAGGGATTTGGGTGGTGATAGTGCGCATCACCATGCCGACGTGCTGTTGTTGCATGAAAATGTTGACGCGGAAACGCCCGATGCCGGGCGGACTGATGGCGAAGTTACATTCGTGCGTGGCCTCGAATTCGGCGGCTTGGCGATCATTCATGATACTGCGCGCCAGCTCTTGCGTATGCTGGGCGGACAGCGCTTGCGGGGATACCGGTGTCATCTTGCCATCCACCTTGAATGCGGGCGGAAAACCGGCGGTAATAAACAGGTCGGATGCTTTCTTGCTAAGCATGCCGCGCAGTAAATTGTGGATCAGCTCGGTGGCCTGTGCTCTTTCCATGGTGAACTCCTGAAATTAGGCTGGGAACAAGTCTTTGTTTACCGCCTTGCTGCGCGCTTCCGCAGAAGACACAGCGTTACTCTTGACCAGGTTTAACAGGCACTGATCCAGCGTTTGCATCCCGAGACTTCCGCCGGTCTGGATGGAAGAATACATCTGCGGCACTTTGGCTTCGCGGATCAGGTTGCGGATGGCCGAGGTGCAGATCATGATTTCATGGGCCGCCACACGGCCCGCCCCATCCTTGGTCTTGAGCAGGGTCTGCGAGATCACCGCGCGCAGCGATTCAGACAGCATGGCGCGCACCATTTCTTTTTCGTCGGCGGGGAATACGTCGATGATACGGTCGATGGTTTTGGCAGCCGAACTGGTGTGCAGTGTACCGAATACCAAGTGGCCGGTTTCGGCGGCGGTCATCGCCAGGCGGATGGTTTCCAAGTCACGCATTTCGCCCACCAGGATCACGTCAGGATCTTCACGCAGGGCGCTACGCAAGGCGTTCTGGAATGACAGGGTGTGCGGGCCGACTTCGCGCTGGTTGATCAGGCATTTCTTGCTTTCATGCACGAATTCGATCGGGTCTTCCACGGTCAGGATGTGCCCCATTTCGTTTTCGTTGCGGTGGTTCACCATCGCCGCCAGTGTGGTGGATTTACCGGAGCCAGTAGGGCCGGTTACCAACACCAAGCCGCGCGGATATTCGGAGATGGGCTCGAAAATCTTTGGGGCCTTGAGATCTTCCAGTGTCAAAATCTTGGAAGGAATGGTGCGCATAACTGCGCCTGCTCCCCGGTTATGCACGAAGGCGTTGACGCGGAAACGTGCCAGTCCCGGAACTTCGAAAGAAAAGTCAATTTCCTTGTTCTCTTCGTAAAATTTGCGCTGCCCGTCATTCATGATGTCATACACCAGGGCATGCACTTCCTTGTGTTCCATCGGCGGCAGGTTGATTCTGCGGATGTCGCCGTGCACGCGAATCATCGGCGGCAAACCAGCAGAAAGATGCAAATCGGAAGCTTTGTTTTTGACACCAAAAGCAAGCAGTTCGGTAATATCCATTATAATCCTCGCTGATTCGCAGACCGCGCAAACGCGCGACCACAGTGCATGAACAGTTAATGCGTAGATTATGACCGCAATTGCTTCCAACTTGCAAGCCGTTAACCGCGCCATTGCCAAAGCAGCGCATATAGTACAACGGCGTGCAGAAAACATTAAGCTGTTGGCGGTAAGTAAGACTTTTCCTGCTGCTATGGTGCGGGTAGCGTATGAGGCCGGGCAATATGCCTTTGGCGAGAGCTATGTGCAGGAAGCGCTGGATAAAATCGCCGCGCTAAGCGACTTGCCGTTGGAGTGGCATTTCATCGGGCCAATCCAGAGCAACAAGACGCGCGCCATTGCGGAAAATTTTGCTTGGGTGCACAGCGTGGATAGGCTGAAAATCGCCGAACGTTTGTCCGCGCAACGCCCGCAAAACCTGCCGCCGCTGAATGTATGCATTCAGGTAAACGTAAGCGGCGAGGATAGCAAAAGTGGCGTAGCACCCGGTGAAGTGTTGGCGCTGGCACAGACCGTGGCGCAGCTGCCGCAGATCAAGCTGCGCGGACTGATGGCGATCCCCGCGCCAATGGAGAAAATGGAGGCGCAACGCCTTCCGTTCGCCCAGTTGCGCGAACTGATGCAGCAGCTTAACGCGCAAGGACTGGAACTGGATACTTTATCAATGGGCATGTCGCACGACCTTGAGGCGGCGGTGCTGGAAGGCGCGACTATTGTGCGCGTCGGCTCGGCGATTTTCGGGCAGCGGGATTATGGAGAAAAATAAATGAACATCTGTTTTATTGGCGGCGGCAACATGGCGACCGCGCTCATCGGCGGATTGCTCAAACCTAGCGATAAACCGGGAGATATACACGCGAAACCGGAAGATATGCGCGTAGTAGAAATTAACGCAGACAACCGTGCTAGGCTGCAACAGGAATTCGGCGTGCAGGTTACGGCGGAGTTGGCGGCGGGCGTGGTGGGCAGCGATGTTATCTTACTCGCGGTGAAGCCGCAGCAGTTGCGCGAGATCGCGACGCAGATGGCTCCATTTTTGTCTGGACAGCTTATTCTCTCCATCGCGGCGGGTATCCGTGCCGCCGACTTGGCGCGCTGGCTGGGTACTCAAAACGTGGTACGCGCCATGCCCAATACCCCGGCCTTAATTCAGAGCGGAATGACGGGTTTGTACGCCATGCCTACTGTTAGCAAAGCGCAACGCCAACAAGCGCAAAGTATTTTGGTGGCGGTGGGAGAAACTCTATGGGTGCAAGACGAAGTCATGCTGGATGCGGTGACCGCTATTTCCGGCAGCGGCCCGGCCTATGTATTTTATTTCATTGAAGCCATGCAGCAGGCTGCGCGCGAGTTTGGATTTAATGATCAAGATGCGCGTCGCCTGTCCATCGACACTTTTCTCGGTGCGGCCAAGTTGGCCGATGCAAGCGAGGACGACGTGAGCTTGCTGCGTGCTCGCGTTACTTCCAAAAACGGCACTACCGAACGCGCCCTGCTCAGCATGGAGGCCAATAATGTGAAGCAGCACATCATCACAGCGGCCAAGGCCGCCGCCGTGCGTGCCATGGAAATGGGCGACGAATTGGGCGGTGCGAACTGAGATGCTGAACGAAGCCCTGCTGTTCCTGCTTGACGCCCTGTTGCAGCCATTTGCTGCCTTGTTGTTGTTGCGCTTCCATCTGCAATGGCTGCGCGCCCCACTGCGCAACCCGCTCGGCGAATTCATCATGACGCTTACCAATTTTCTGGTGTTGCGCGCGCGCCGCTTTATTCCCCCCGCATGGGGCTTCGATGCCGCCACTTTGTTGCTGGCATTTGTGTTTGAGGCGATTTACCTTACTGCCATGCTATGGGCGCAGGGATTTCCTTTCGTCGGATTCCCATTGATTGGCCTGCTCGCCTGGACAGCAGTCAAGCTGCTCAAGCTCAGTGTGTACCTGCTTATGGGGGCGCTGTTTGCCCAAGCGATATTGTCGTGGGTTAACCCGCACTCACCGATAGAGGGGCTGTTGAACGTCGTAACACACCCCTTCCTCGCCCCGCTACGGCGGCGTATCCCACCGATGGGTAACATCGACCTCACCGTGCTGGTGCTTATCATCGCGTGCCAACTCATCAACATCGTGCCAATGGGCTGGCTGGAAAGCATGGCCGTAAGACTGCTTTAAATGTGGTATCGCCGCGACGGAGACAGCATTACGCTGACGTTGCATGTCCAGCCCGGCGCCAAACGTAGCGAAGTGGCGGGTCTGCATGGCGACGCGCTGAAAATCCGTCTCGCCGCCCCTCCTATCGAAGGGCGTGCCAACGAAGCGCTGCTGCGCTTCTTCGCGGACAGCTTCGATGTGCCATTGCGTCAAGTTGAACTGCTGCGCGGCGCACAATCGCGCCATAAGATGGTGAAAGTGACGGGAAGCAAGGTAGAACCAGAGAGTTTGCTACCGAATCCAGGTTAAGGGCAAACCAAGTTACATCAGGATAACGTCGTATTGCTCCTGGTTGTACAGCGTCTCGACCTGCAACGACACCGGTTTGCCGATGAAGTCGGAGAGCTGTGCCAGACTTTGCGACTCTTCATCGAGAAACAGGTCGATGACCTGCTGCGAGGCGAGGATGCGGTATTCGCGTGCGTTGAATTGGCGTGCTTCGCGTACGATTTCGCGCAGTATTTCGTAGCACACGGTCTGCGCGGTTTTTACTTCGCCGCGCCCTTGACAGGTGGGACAGGATTCGCACAGCACATGCGCAAGGCTTTCGCGCGTACGCTTGCGCGTCATTTCCACCAGGCCCAACGCGGAGAAACCGTTCACCGTGATTCGGGTGCGGTCGCGTGCCAGCGCCTTTTTGAATTCGTCCAGTACCGCGTTGCGGTGTTCCGCCGATTCCATGTCGATGAAATCGCAAATGATAATTCCGCCGAGGTTGCGTAAGCGCAACTGGCGCGCGGTTACATGTGCGGCTTCCAGATTGGTCTTGAAAATAGTGTCGTCAAAATTGCGCCCGCCGACAAAGCCTCCAGTGTTTACATCTACGGTGGTGAGCGCTTCGGTCTGGTCGATGATGAGATAACCGCCGGATTTCAAGTCTACGCGGCGCGATAGCGCGCGCTCAATTTCCTCTTCCACGTTGTACAAGTCGAACAGCGGGCGCGTACCGGCATAAAGCTCCAGCCGAGACAGCGCGCCAGAGATGTAGTCCTGCGCGAAGGCGTCCATGCGCTGATGGGTTTCGCGAGAATCCACCAGAATGCGGCTGGTGTCCTCATTGACGAAGTCGCGCAGCACACGCAGGCTGATGTCGAGTTCCTGATACAGCAGAGATGGCGCGGGCGAAATCAGTGACCGTTCTTGAAGGTTGTGCCACAGCTTGCTGAGGTATTCGGTGTCGGCGAGCAATTCCTTGTCCGATGCGGTTTCAGCCATGGTGCGGATGATGTAGCCGCCGTTGTGGTCAGGAGGCAGCAACTGTTGCAGCCTCGTGCGCAGCGCTTCGCGCTCGGCCTCGTTCTCGATGCGTTGTGACACGCCGATATGCGATTCCTGCGGCAGGTACACCACCAGACGCCCAGCTATGCTGATCTGAGTGGAAAGTCTGGCGCCCTTGGTGCCGATAGGCTCCTTGACGACCTGCACCAACAGGCTCTGTCCCTCGGACAGCACTTTTTCAATAGGCTTGGCGGCATCGCCGTTGTGGCGGTTTTCCCAAATGTCGGCGACATGCAAAAAGGCGGAACGATCCATGCCGATGTCGATGAAGGCGGATTGCATGCCGGGCAACACACGCTTCACGCGTCCGACATACACATTGCTGACGATTCCGAGATGGCTGCCACGCTCGATGTGCAACTCCTGCGCCACCCCCTGCTGCATCACTGCGACACGAGTCTCCTGCGGAGTGACATTGATGAGAATTTCTTCGCTCATGGAACCGGGTGTCCGAAACTGCGCAAGATTTCGACGGTTTCGCACAGCGGCAGCCCCATCACGCCGGAATAACTGCCTTCGATACGCTGTACGAAAGCACCCGCCAGACCCTGTATGCCGTAGGCGCCGGCCTTGTCATGTCCCTCGTTGGTTAGTACATAACGGTGGATACGTTCTTCGCTTAGTGCTGCAAAGGTGACGGTGGTGGTGCTCAGCCGGGTTTCAATACGCTCGCCAAAAGCAATGGCGACCGCGCTTAACACCTGATGTTGCTGTCCGGAAAGCTGGCGCAGCATGGTAGTGGCATCCTCCCGGTCGCACGGCTTGCCGAAGATTTTGTTATCCAGCGTCACAGTAGTGTCGGCAGCCAGCACCGGGAATGGACGCAAGTTGCGCGACAGCGTTGCATCCCACCCGGCAACGGCCTTGGCGCGACTGATGCGTTGTACGTAATCGACAGGTGCTTCGTTCTCTTGCGGTGTTTCATCCACGTCTATATTACGACGCGGATCATTGCGCAGCAGCAACATGTCAAAGTTGATCCCGATTTGCTTCAGCAATTCGCGACGGCGCGGGCTTTGCGAGGCGAGGTAAATGCGCGGTTGGATGGTACTCATAAAAAACTTTTTATCCTAATTAAATTTTCGTAGTGGAGCGTAGCGATACCCATCAATCGTTATTGTGGCGATGGGTATCATCGCTACGCTCCCTCCAGCCATCCTACGACCTACGATCCTATTCGCGATGATAGGGGTGATTGTGCAACAGACTGTACGCTCGATACAACTGCTCCGCCAGCAGCACGCGCACCATGCCGTGCGGCAGCGTCATGGCAGACAGCGCCAGCAGTTGCTGCGCGCCATTTTTTACCGACTCGTGCAAACCATCCGCGCCGCCGACAATGAAAGCCACGTCGCGTCCCTCGCCCATCCATAGTTGCATCTTGTCCGCCAGTTGGCGCGTCGTCAATGCGGCGCCTCGCTCGTCAAGCGCAATGCGTAAACAATTCGACGGCAGCGCGGAGAGGATGCGCTGTGCTTCCGCTTCCATCATCTGCGGAATGCTCTTGCCCGTGGTGCGCGGCTCCGGCTTGATCTCCAGCAACTCGATCTTCGCCTCGCGCGGCATGCGTTTGGCATATTCGTTAAAGCCTGCGGTAATCCAGTCCGGCATCTTGTGCCCGACCGTTACCAACCAGAGTCTCATTTTAGACTTGTCCCGAAAAAATTGGGCTCAACCAGCGATTTTAGGTTTGGTTCCTGCGCTCCCCGGCAGGTGCTTTACATTCCACAATTCTTCCAGATTGTAATAGGCTCTTACGGCAGGAACCATGATGTGCACGATCACTTCGCCCAAGTCGATCAGCACCCAGTCGCCGGTCTCTTCGCCTTCGCGACCATGAACTTCTTCGCCAAGTTCCTTGAGCTTGACCACTACGCTGTCGGCCAGAGCGCGGGTCTGCCGGTTGGATTTGCCGCTGGCGATCACCATGCGGTCAAACAGCGAACTAAGCTTGCTGGTGTTGATTACGGTAATGTCGGAGGCCTTGATGTCTTCCAGCGCGGCCACGACGGCCTGGGTTTTTTCTTCAGTAGTCAGCATGTCATGTATATAGGTGATGGGATTGGATATAGCGACTCACTGCGCCTGGCAGCAAGTAACGGGTGGATTTTTCTTCGGAGCAACGTCTACGGATATCGGTGGCGGAAATCTCCAGCGCGGGCATGGCCACCACCAAAATTCCCCCGGCAGGAGCATCACGCAGAGCACGAGGCCCCGGAGCAAGGCGCGCATGATACTCGCTACGCAAGGCTGCGTCAGCTTCATTCACGGCATTGCCCAGCGGACGGCCTCCCGCGCGTTGCATAACCACGATGTGCGCCAATTCGAACAGGCGCTGCCATTTATGCCATGTGTGCAGCATCAGGAAAGCATCGCCGCCCATCAACAGGCACAGTGGCCGGTTAACGCCCAGTTCGGTGCGCAACTCGGTGAGCGCGTCCACCGTGTAGCAGGGGGCAGTGCGATAAACTTCACGCTCATCCAGAATGAAAGCGGAATTGCCTTGCAGCGCCAAGCGCACCATGTCCAGCCGTTGTTGCGCGCTGGCGTGCGGCGCATTGCGGTGCGGCGGGGTGCCGCTGGGAATGAAATGCACGGCGGCCAGACCGCATTGCTCCAGCGCTTCCTGCGCCAGACGCAAATGTCCGTTGTGGATCGGGTCGAAGGTGCCGCCGAGAATGCCGATGGGTGCGATGCTCACTATGCAGGGAATCGGGAAATTGTTGATTGAGGCGGATTTTCCCATGTGCATCACGGGGAGACAACAAATTTCGTGCGATAACAAGGCAACTTCGTCGTTCTACTATCGGCAAAAAGCTTACAACGCCAGCCTGCGTACGTCAGCCAGTACCTGTGCCAGATAGGTCGTGAAGCGCACTCCCGCCGCGCCGTCTATCACGCGATGATCATAGGACAATGACAGCGGCAGTATCAAACGTGGTTCGAATTTGCCGTCCTGCCACACCGGTTTCATGCTCGACCTGGATACGCCCAGAATCGCAACTTCCGGCGCATTGATAATCGGCGTGAAAGCCGTGCCGCCGATACCGCCCAGGCTGGAAATGGTGAAGCAGCCTCCCTGCATCTCGGCAGCGGAGATTTTTTTCTCGCGTGCCCTGGCGCTGATCTCGCCAAGTTCTTTGGCCAGTTGCACGATGCCCTTCTGGTTCACGTCGCGCAGCACCGGCACCACCAAACCGTCCGGGGTATCCACCGCCACACCGATGTGGAAATATTTTTTCAGGATCAGGTTTTCGCCGCTCGCATCTAGCGAAGCGTTGAAATCCGGGAATTGCTGCAAGGCCTCCATCACCGCCTTGAGCAGGAAGGCCAAAGGAGTAATCTTGATGCCCTGCGTAGCGTATTCCGCTCCAAGTTGCTTGCGGAAGGCTTCCATCTCCGTGATGTCGGCCTCATCGTGCTGGGTGATGTGCGGAATAGAAACCCAGTTGCGGTGCAGGTAGGCGCCGGAAAGCTTCTTGATGCGCGACAGAGGCTTGCTTTCCACTGCGCCGAATTTTGCAAAGTCGATTACCGGCATTTCCGCGACCTGTAGGCCGCCTGTGCCGCGCGGCTGGGCTAAAGCGGTCTTCACGAAATTCTGCACATCGTCTTTGGTGACGCGGCCTTTTTCGCCGCTGCCCTTTACTTGGGGCAGATTGACGCCCAGTTCTCGCGCGAAGCGGCGGATGGAGGGGCTGGCATGTGTTAACCCCTCGCCAGCCCTCCAGTTGTCAAGGGAGGGAGCAACATCCGCTCCTCCTCTGACAAGGGGAGGCTGGGAGGGGTTGGAGGTTTTAGTAGCAGGAACAGCTTCCGGTTTTGGCGCAGTCACTATTGCTGCGACAGGTGCGATAGCGGCGGGAGCGCTGACGCTTGCCGCTGCTTCGTCGCTTGCTTCAATCAACGCAATCAGCACACCTTCCGAAACCTTGTCACCCTTCTTTATCTTTAGCTCTTTAACTACACCGGAAAAAGGCGAAGGCACGTCCATGGTGGCTTTGTCAGTTTCTATGGTGATGAGCGAATCTTCCGCCTGCACTGTGTCGCCCGCCTTGACCATCACTTCGATGATCTCCACGTCCTTGAAGTTGCCGATGTCAGGCACCAGCACTTGCTTGGTAGTTGTCACGTTGCGCTCCCTTAAACCGTTACCGGATTGGGTTTGTCAGGATTGATGTTGTATAACTTGATCGCGCGGCTGACCACTTTTGCGTCTATCGCACCCTCATCCACCAATGCTTTCAACGCGGCGACCGCGACGTAAAAGCGATCCACCTCGAAGAAATGACGCAGTTTTTTGCGTGTGTCGGAACGCCCGAAACCATCCGTACCCAGCACCTTGTAGCGGCCCGGAATGTAGGGACGAATCTGGTCGGCATAGGCTTTGATGTAATCGGTCGTGGCAATCACCGGGCCGTTTCGCTCAGTCAGACATTGCTCGACATAACTCGCGCGGCGCGGCGCTTCCGGGTGCAGCATGTTCCAGCGCTCACAGTCCAGCCCCTCGCGGCGCAATTCGTTGAAGCTGGTCACGCTCCACACGTCGGCAGCCACGCCAAAATCCTTCTCCAGCAACTCTGCCGCCGCAGTCACCTCGCGCAATATCGTCCCACTGCCCATCAACTGCACCGCCGGTTTTTCCCCTTGCCCCTTACCCCTCGCGCCTTGTCCCCTGCGTGTTCCCTCACTCAACAGATACATCCCCTTGATAATCCCGGCCTCCATACCTTTTGGCATGGCCGGGTGGGCATAGTTTTCATTCATCACGGTGATGTAATAAAACACATCTTCCTGTTCGACATACATGCGGCGCATACCGTCATGGATGATGACCGCCACTTCGTAGGCGAAAGTGGGATCGTAAGACACGCAGTTGGGAATCAGCGAAGCCTGGATGTGGCTGTGGCCGTCCTGATGCTGCAAGCCTTCACCGTTCAGCGTCGTGCGTCCGGCGGTGCCGCCCATCAGGAAGCCGCGCGAGCGCATATCGCCCGCCGCCCAGGCGAGGTCGCCGACGCGCTGGAAGCCAAACATCGAGTAGTAAATGAAGAAGGGAATCATTGCCGTGCCGTGATTGGCGTAGGAAGTGGCGGCGGCCATCCAGTCGGCCATGCCGCCCGCTTCGTTGATGCCTTCCTGCAAAATCTGTCCGGTCGAAGACTCCTTGTAAAACATCAACTGGTCGGCATCTTCCGGTGTATAGAGCTGGCCCACCTGCGAGAAAATGCCGAGTTGGCGGAACATACCTTCCATGCCGAAGGTGCGCGATTCGTCCGGCACGATGGGTACAATCTGTTTACCGATGTTCTTGTCCTTCACCAGAATGCCGAGCATGCGCACGAAAGCCATGGTGGTGGAAATTTCGCGCTCGTCCGTGCCTTTCAACAATACCTCGAAAGCCTCTATTCCCGGTATCTGCAAAGGCTGTGCGGTCGGCTTGCGTAACGGCAGCGTACCCATTGCAGCCATGCGCTCGCGCAGGTATTTCATTTCCTGACTGTCTTCTGCCGGACGGCAGAAGGGCAGTTGCGGCAGTTGTTCATCGGTCACCGGAATGTTGAAGCGATCGCGGAAGCTGCGCAATGATTCCACATCCATCTTCTTTTGTTGATGAGCCGGGTTCTGCGCCTCACCGGAAGCGCCCATGCCATAACCCTTGACCGTCTTGGCCAGAATGACGGTAGGCTGGCCGGTATGCTTTACCGCCGCCGCGTAAGCCGCGTAAACTTTATATGGATCGTGACCGCCACGATTGAGGTGCCATATTTCATCGTCCGACATGTCGGCGACCAGATCCAGCAATTCGGGATATTTACCGAAAAAATGCTGGCGTACGTACGCGCCGTCCTTGGCCTTGTAAGTCTGGTATTCGCCGTCCACCACTTCATCCATGCGCTTGAGCAGCAGGCCGCTCTTGTCCTTGGCCAGCAGGCGATCCCATTTGCCGCCCCAAACCAACTTGATCACGTTCCAGCCTGCGCCGCGAAACACGCCTTCCAGCTCCTGAATGATCTTGCCGTTGCCGCGCACCGGGCCATCCAGCCGCTGTAAATTGCAGTTGACCACGAAAATCAGGTTGTCGAGTTTCTCGCGTCCGGCCATGGATATCGCGCCCAGTGATTCCGGCTCATCGGTCTCGCCGTCGCCGAGAAAAGCCCACACCTTGCGCCCATCAGTATTGACGATGTCGCGATGTTGCAGGTAGCGCATGAAACGCGCCTGATAAATCGCCATTAGCGGGCCAAGTCCCATGGACACGGTGGGAAACTGCCAGAAGCCCGGCATCAGCCAGGGATGGGGGTAGGAAGACAGGCCGCCGCCGTCCACTTCCTGACGGAACTTGTACATCTGCTCTTCGCTGATGCGTCCTTCGAGGAAGGCGCGCGCATACATGCCGGGCGAGGAGTGTCCCTGAAAATATACCAGGTCGCCACCATGCGTGTCAGTCTTGCCGTGAAAAAAATGGTTGAAGCCCACGTCGTACAGCTTGGCCGCCGAAGCGAAAGTGGCAATGTGGCCGCCGAGTTCGGACGATTCGCGGTTGGCGTTCATCACCAGCGCCATCGCATTCCAGCGCATCAAAGCGCAGATACGATGTTCCAACTCATGGCTTCCGCTGGAGCGTTCTTCCTGATCGTGCGGGATAGTGTTCATATAAGGCGACATCGCGCAGACCTGCAAGTCGGTGCTGACCAGATGTGCCTTGTCGATCAACAAACTGATCAGAAATTGGGCGCGTTCCGTGCCTTCGTGATGCAGCACGGAATCGAGCGCGTCCAGCCACTCTTGGGTTTCCAGCGGGTCGGGATCGGGTGTATTGTTTTCCATGGTTCTACTCTCTGGTCTTCAAGTTTTACTCACAACCCATGAACCTCAAGCTGGCAATAGTTTTTGTAGGTTGGGTTAGCAGTTTCATCGCGTAACCCAACAGCCTTTTTAAATTGATGTTGGGTTACGCGATGAAACTGCTAACCCAACCTACGGAAGCTTCATACCTGCCGCACAATCTATCGTTTCGTTTTCCATCACCAACCACTGTACTTTGCGATCAGTGGCTTCCTGCGGAATGCCCTCGACGAGTTGCATGGAATATGCCGCAGCGACCAGCGCAAGACTGTGCGCTACCCCACAATTTGCAAGTAGCCTGTCATAAAAACCGCCGCCATAACCCAGTCGCGCGCCATCACGTCCGAAGGCCACGCCGGGCAACAGAATAAAATCCACTTGTTCCAGCGCATCCATTTTGGTACAGCGTTCAGGCAACGGCTCGTGGATATTCCACAGTCCGGGTGCCAGATCATTCTGCAAGTCTGCCACCCGGTATACATCCAGCGCATTCGTGGTACGGTTCACTTTGGGCAGCAGTAGCTGCTTGCCATCCGCTAGTGCCTGCCGCACCCAGAGTTCGCTTTCGAATTCCGCACCGAAATTCATGTAGCCCAACACCATGCGCGCCTTCTGATATTCCGGCATCTGCACGATGCGCCTGACAATCGCGGTGCTGAACTGCGCCCGCAACCCGGCGGACAACTGCTCGCGTTCGGAGAGTATACGTTGCCGGATGGATTGTTTCAGCACTTGTGTTGTCATGGTCGCGCGGCCTTTCTTGCCCATGAGGCTAACTGTTCCGCATCTTCCAGAATATCTACCGGAACCTCGCGGTAATTCTTCAAGACCTGTTTTTCGGAAGGCGCGAACACGGCGGCATGTTGGCTCAAATAATCCGGCAAGGTATTAGGGTGCGTTTTGAAATACAGCCTGCCGTCATACACGATGCCGAAAAATTGTTCGACCCAATACAACCCGTGGCCGCCGAACATACGCTTGCAGCGCAGGCCGTCGAGGGCGGCGAGCTGTTCCAGAACGAAATCACGGAAAGAGCTGTTCGGCATGGCGTAAACCTATACAGACTGCGAGAGGTAACCATGTATCAAACGGTTGCGCAGGGAAATGATCTCACGCCACTGGATGTGCGGCGCTTGCTCTCGAATAGAGGCAGGAATGCGTGTCGCTGCTTCTCCTATCAGTTCGAGATTGCGGACTGTGGCATCGTAAGTTAATCCGCTTGCTTCAAACTGCGGGCGCTCCAAGCCATGTGTATAGGTCAACACTTTCTCGGCAAACGAAATCATATCGTCCACATACAAGCGCCAGTCGCGCCCGTTATGATCACCTTGAGTTTGTTCAGACATGAATCGCACTCGCTTCGACGTAAGGTCTTAACTGTGGACGCAACGCTTTGTCTGTCACCAAATCGACCGGGTGCCCTAATAGATCTTCCAGATAAAACTGCACCCCAAAATAACGTTTCGATGTGGACGGGCCATCGAAACTGACCAGCACATCAATATCGCTATCCGGGCGTGCCTCGTCACGTACTGTGGAGCCGAACAATGCCAAATCGGTGATGCCGAAACGTCGGATCAATTCTGGTTTGTGCTGGATCAGCAATTTTAATACTTCATCTTTACGCATCGTTTCTCCCCTGAGTCTACGTTGGGTTACACCCGCAAGGAGTAGGCCGTGGTTGTAAGGGGCTAAAGCCCCAACAACACACGCTCCGCAGTGAAACTGCTAACCCAGCCTACTCAACTACAAAACCAAACATTACTTGAATTTTATCCCAGGAACAGCCGGTACGCCGGATTGTCGCTCTCGTCCCAGTAGCGGTAGCCGAGGGTGTCGAGGAAGGTTCGTAGCGCTTTCTTGTCGTGGTGCGGCACTTGCATGCCGACCAGCACGCGCCCGTAGTCCGCGCCGTGGTTGCGGTAGTGAAACAGGCTGATGTTCCAGTTGTGGTCCATGCTGTTGAGGAAATTCATTAGCGCGCCGGGGCGTTCCGGGAATTCGAAGCGGAACATGATCTCGTCCTTGACCCCGGCAGCGTGCCCGCCGACCAGATGGCGCACATGCAGCTTGGCCATTTCGTTGTCGGTGAAGTCCAGTGTGCGCAGCTTGTGCTTTTTCAGGCTGGCGAGTAGCTTGGCTGTTTCCGATGGGTCGCGCACTTGCACGCCGACGAATACCTGCGCTTCTTTGGAATCGGCGTAGCGGTAGTTGAATTCGGTGATATTGCGGTTTCCCAGCAAAGTACAGAACTCACGGAAGCTTCCTGGTGTTTCAGGGATGGTGACTGCAAGGATCGCTTCACGTTTTTCGCCGATTTCGGCGCTTTCGGAGACAAAGCGCAGGCGGTCGAAATTCATGTTGGCGCCGCTGGCGACGGCAACCAGAGTCTTGTCCTTGAGCTTTTCGCGTGCCGCATACAGCTTGGCTCCGGCGATGGCGAGCGCGCCCGCCGGTTCGAGGATGGAGCGGGTGTCCTCGAACACATCCTTAATCGCGGCGCAGGTGGCGTCGGTATCCACCAAGATGACTTCATCCACCAGTTCGCGGCACAGACGGAAAGTTTCTTGCCCGACTTGCTTCACCGCCACGCCGTCGGCGAACAGGCCGACATGTTCCAGCACCATGCGCTTCTTATGCTTGAGAGATTGGTACATGGCATCGGAATCAACCGGCTGCACACCGATGATCTTGATCTCTGGGCGCACTTGTTTGAAATAAGCCGCCACGCCGGAGATCAGGCCACCGCCGCCGATGGCGCAGAAAATAGCATGGATGGGTTGGTTGTGCTGACGCAGGATTTCCATGCCGATGGTGCCTTGTCCGGCGATTACATCCGGATCGTCATAAGGATGTACGAAAGTGAGTTTATGTTTTTTCTCAAGTTCCAGTGCATGAGCGTAGGCGTCGGAATAGGAATCGCCGTGCAGCACGACTTCTGCACCTCGGCTGGCGACCGCCTGCAACTTGATTTGCGGCGTGGTGGCGGGCATCACGATAATGGCCTTGCAGCCCAGCTTCTGCGCGGACAACGCCACGCCCTGCGCATGGTTGCCCGCCGAAGCGGCGATCACGCCGCGCTTGAGTTGTGCTGGAGTAAGTTGCGCCATCTTGTTGTAAGCGCCGCGCAGCTTAAACGAAAAGACGGGTTGCATGTCTTCGCGTTTAAGCAGCACCTGGTTGCCGATGCGCGCGGACAGGTTGGGCGCAACTTCCAGCGGACTTTCGATGGCCACGTCATAGACGCGGGCGGTGAGGATACGTTTCAAATAACTGTGCATGTTCATTTTCTGAAAAGATGATTTGTCTAAGGTTAGCAGGATTTGCGCATCAGCCGGAGGGTTTTAATAGGCCTCGCAGCCGACGTTCTTTAGCAGCAGCGCTTGATGCTATTCCATTTCTGCTGTTGGTCGCGCTGGAAAAATTCCTTGCGCGACAGCAGCGCGGTGTCGGTGTGACAAGCGTTATGATGGGCAAGATAGCGTTCATACGCATCGTCGCCGCTGAGTTCGCGAATTCTTTTCCAGCAGCGCCGCAGCCAGATTCTTAATCCCGTTGCCATGCTTCCTCCAATTGAGTGACTTGATGCGGCGCTTCGGATAGCGGTGGCACGGGCTGGTTGTTGAGGTGACGGGCGCAGACGCGCAACATGTCGAGCACGATGACCCACAACAGGAAGGCGAAAAATATCGCCAGCACAGCGTCGAGTTGCTGGTTGAATATCAGCGTCGGCGCAACGGCAGCTTTTTCCGGCGGAAGGATTCCGTTTGCAAGCTTTGCGGAAAGGTCGTTGGCAGCGGCAAGAAAACCGATGCGCACGTCCGGGCTGGTTATTTTTTCCCACACCGCCACACTGGTTAGCAGCGTCAGCCAAGCCAGCGGCAAGGCGGTAATCCAGGCGTATTTGAGTTTGCCGGACTTGACCAGGATGCCGGTGGCGACGCTCAGTGCAATTGCCGCGAGTATCTGGTTGGAGATGCCGAACAGCGGCCACAGGATGTTGACGCCGCCGTTGGGATCAATCACGCCGATGTAGAGAAAATAACCCCACGCCGCGACTATCAATCCGCTGGACAGCAGTACCGAGGGGTACCACGAGGTTTCGCCCAGCATGGGCCAGATGTTGCCGAGCATGTCTTGCAGCATGAATCGTCCCACGCGGGTGCCTGCGTCCAGTGTGGTGAGGATGAAAATTGCCTCGAACATGATGGCGAAGTGGTACCACAATGCGAGCATGCCTTGCCCGAAAGCGCTGCCGAAAATGCTGGCCATGCCCACCGCCAGCGAGGGCGCGCCTCCGGTGCGCGCGAATAGCGTAGCCTCGCCCATTTGTTGCGCTAGCAGCGCCATTTGCTCTGTGGTGACCGGGAAGCCCCAACTGGAAATTTTTGCCACCGCATCCGCCGCTTCCTTGCCAACCACGCCTGCGGGCGAGTTGATGGCGAAGAATACGCCGGGATCGAGCACGGTGGCGGCGATCATCGCCATGATCGCAACGAAGGATTCCAGCGCCATGCCGCCGTAACCGATCATGCGAATATCGCGTTCATTAGAAAGCAGCTTGGGCGTAGTGCCAGAAGAGATCAGCGCGTGGAAGCCGGAAATCGCTCCGCAGGCGATAGTGATGAATACGAAAGGGAATAATTTTCCGCCGAAAATCGGTCCGCTGCCGTCAATGAACTGGGTGAGTGCGGGCATTTTTACATGGGGTTGCATCCACACGATAGCGAGCGTCAGCAAAATCACGGTACCGAGTTTCATATAGGTGGAGAGGTAGTCGCGCGGCGCCAGCAGCAGCCACACCGGCAGGATGGCGGCGGCGAAGCCGTAGGCGATCACTGCCCAAGCCAGCGGCAGGCCGGGATGATCGAACAGGTCGCGCAGGCCCGGCTGGTGGTCAACCCAGCCGCCGCCCGCCACGGCCAGCAGCAACAGGATGACGCCGAGCAGCGAGCCTTCCAGCACACGACCGGGGCGAATGTTGCGCATATACAGCCCGACCAGCATAGCGATGGGGATGGTTGCTGCTACGGTGGAAGTTGCCCACGGGCTGTGTTTCATGGCGTTCACCACCACCAGACCGAGCACGGCGATGAGGATAATCATGATGAGCAGCGTGGCGATCAATGCTGCGACACCGCCGACCGCCCCTAATTCGTCGCGCGCCATTTGACCCAGACTGCGTCCATTGCGCCGCGTGGAAAAGAATAAAGTAACCATGTCCTGCACCCCGCCGCCCAGAACTGCGCCGATAAGTATCCACAGCGTACCGGGCAGGTAGCCAAACTGCGCGGCCAGCGTCGGTCCGACCAGCGGCCCCGGCCCGGCAATAGCCGCAAAATGGTGGCCGAACACGATCCACCGGTTAGTAGGTATGAAGTCATGGCCGTTGTTGAGCCGCTCTGCGGGCGTGGCGCGCGTGGGGTCGATAAGCAAAACCTTGCTGGCGATCCATGCCGCATAGAATCGGTAAGCGATGGCATAGACGCACAGCGCGGCAGCAATGAACCAAAGCGCGTTGATGGGTTCGCCGCGATTGAGGGCGATCCCGCCGAGTGCGGTGGCACCGAGAAGGGCGATGGCGATCCAGATGAAAGCAGAAAGAATTTTGTTATCCATTAATGGCAGTACCAATTATTAAAACAGTAAGTTAGCCATGGATGAACACGGATCTACACGGGAAATCCGATGTGGGATAAACACTTTATTTGCCCCCTCAAAAATCAAATAACCAAAATTTTGAAGGTTGTTTTTATCCGTGTTTATCTGTGGCTAAATAGTTTTTGTAAGTTTATGCGACAATGCTACCTAATATTTCGTTTACTTGACACTGTGTCTGCATAATTCATAACATCACCGCCTTTTTCGGGAATCTTCAGTGTCGTTCGAAACCATCAAGCAGTTGCTCGCTTCAGATATGTCCGCCGTGGACGAGGTGATCCGCGCCCGTTTGCATTCCGAAGTCGCGTTGGTCAATCAGGTTGGCGAGTATATCGTCAACAGCGGCGGCAAGCGCTTGCGACCCGCGTTGGTAGTGCTGTCCGCAAAGGCGTTCGGTTACACGGGAAAACATCATCACGATCTGGCAGCCGTGGTCGAATTCATCCATACCGCAACGCTGCTGCATGACGACGTGGTAGATGAATCCGAACTGCGTCGTGGGCGCGCTACCGCCAGCTCCCTGTTTGGGAATGCAGCCAGCGTGCTGGTTGGCGACTTCCTGTATTCGCGCGCCTTCCAGATGATGGTGGAAGTGGGCGACATGCGCGTGATGCAGACGCTTGCAGATGCCACGAATACAATCGCCGAGGGCGAGGTGTTGCAATTGCTGAATTGTCATGACGCGAATGTGGATGCGGCGAATTATCTGCACGTGATCCATTGCAAGACCGCCAAGCTGTTCGAGGCGGCAATGCGTTTGGGCGCGATTCTGGTTGGCGTGGACGAAGCTAGTGAACTGGCTGCGGCAAAATATGGCATGCATCTGGGAACGGCGTTCCAGTTGGTTGACGACGTGCTGGACTATTCCGGCGACGAGCATGAAACCGGCAAAAATCTTGGCGATGATCTGGCGGAAGGCAAACCAACCCTGCCGCTGATTTATGCCATGCAGCATGGAGATGCAAGACAGGCTGCGGTAGTGCGCGAATCCATTGAGCAGGGCGACATCACACGTTTTGCCGAAGTGTTGCAGGTTATCAAGCAAACCGGCGCGCTGGAATACACCCGACAACAGGCGCAACACGAATCGGATGTGGCATGTGCAGTGCTGGATGCATTGCCGGATACGAATTACAAACAATCCCTGTTACAATTAGCTAGCTTTGCCGCCACGCGGCAATTTTAGAATCGGTTTTAAAACTACTGATGGAGCAACTAGCCATCTGACTGTGTTGGCAAACTACGCCAACTAAGTCATTGGTTATGCGCTTGCCATTTCGGGCTTGCGCGGTGCTCGGAATCCTCATGTACTAAAGTACATTCCGGTTCCTGTGCTCCGCGCGCAAAACTGGCTGCGCTCGCTGCGTTTTAAAACCGATTCTGCATTTTCAAGATTCGGGGTGTAGCTCAGCCTGGTAGAGTACTGCGTTCGGGACGCAGGAGTCGGAGGTTCGAATCCTCTCACCCCGACCAAGCACAATTGGTCATCAAGGCAGGAGAGCTGCCTACTAAAACTCGTCTGCCTCGCGGCTAGACAAACTCGGAAAGTATTATCTCTCCATTAATTGCTTTTAATTTAGCCAAAATTATTTGCCCGTTGCAAGTTTTTTCTATTTCTGCTCATCTTGGAAATAGGAGGCATGGAAACGGGAGCCCGTTCTGCTTCTTTGCTTTCGACGTTCAAAAATCAGAATAGCCAGCCTCCTGTTGGCTGCGCGCAGCAAGAACAAAAGCGGTATCGATTTCGACAACGTAACGGTATAGAGCCACATAGCCGTGTGAGCGACGACCAATCACCAATTCCCGCTTATCGTTATTCGCAGGGCGTCCAATCATGGGGTTGTGTTCCAGCACGTTAATCGCCTCGATGATCTCTCGAATGCGCAACGCATGATTTTCAACCTGACATTGGGCAAGGTGATCGAGGATGCGATCAAAATCATCACCTACTTCCGATGCCAATTCGATGCGAGACATTTTCAGCGCGCCAGTTTGCGAGCTACCGGGCGTTTGACCGCTTTACCGACAAGCCGCTTTTCCAGATATCCGCGCATTTCCTGCCACGGAATTGTCTTGCCGGCGGCAACGATACCGGCATAGCGATCCTCGGCAACAGCATCTAAATTAGCACGCTGATCATCCTGCTTCGCTTTTTCAGCAATGGCCTCAAGAATGTAACCGTGCGTGGTTGTGCCGGAACGTTTTGCTGCCGCTGCAACTCGGACTTTCAGGTCTTCCGGTAAACGTATGGTGGTCGTGGGCATGGCCGTCTCCAAGAATTAAGAACATGCTTACTGTAGCACAGTAGTGCTACAGTAAGCATTGTTTTTTTGGTGAAAAATGGGCATCTCCTTCACCCCCGTAAATAAAAACAAACGCCTCCCAGCCTCCACTTAACAGGGGAGGAGCCGCTATCCGGTTCTCGCCCTGACAAGGGGGAGTTAGAGGGGGTTTGGTTCGCCACGATACTCAATTTTAATCCTTCATCATTGCATTCGTCTTTGCTAATGCATTCCGGCTGGCCTGCACCAAGTTTCGTAGATACTTCCCAACTTCTCTCACCCTTACTCACAAAAATGTAATATTTTTCAAGGATGATACTCAATTCGGTTAGGCCAAACGGAAGCAAGGATGTCTTCTTTCCACCCGTACGCCGACAACATAAACGATCCTTTTACTCAAAGCACAATTTAAAACGCCAGCCCTACTACGGGTATAATTCCCCGTTGATTAAGGCAGTTGGGTGTTTTTTTTACCAAAATTCGGAGGTGTTACTGCCTTGACTTACACAAACTTTTTTTTCAGGTTGATTTTAACGGTGATTCTTTTAATGGCCAACGCTGGAGCGCAGGCGGGCCTGGAAGAGGGGATTAATGCATACCGCAGCGGAAACTACCGTGCCGCCTTGAAAGAATTTATGCCGCTCGCGGCCAAGGGCGATGCGGTCGCACAGTTTAATCTCGGTGTAATGGACGAACGGGGACAAGGAGTTCCTCAGAACTATCAAAAGGCTATTTTGCGTTACCGTCAAGCGGCTGAACAGGGTTATGTGAAAGCACAACTGACACTTGGCGTGTTGTATGCCAAAGGACAGGGTGTGCCGCAAGACGATAAGGAATCCGCATCGTGGTTCAGCAAGGCGGCCGAACAGGGCAATGCATTAGCCCAGTTCAACCTTGGCGTGATGTATGCAAGAGGACAGGGAGTGCCACAAGACGATAAAGAATCTATCTTGTGGTTTAGCAAGTCGGCTGAACAAGGCGATTCGGTGGCGCAGTTCAATCTTGGCGGGCTTTATGCAAAAGGGCAGGGGGTGCCACAAGACTACGCAACGGCAATAAAGTGGTACTGGAAAGCCGCTGAGCAGGATAATGCGTTAGCACAGTTCAATCTTGGGCAGTTATACCGTGAAGGAAAAATAATTCCGCAGGACTACAATGTGGCGCTATTTATGCTGCACAAGGCGGCTGAGCAGGGTCATTCCTTAGCCCAATTCAATCTTGGTGTGATGTGTGCCGATGGTGAAGGAACGAAGCAGGACTTGGTGCAAGCGTACAAATGGTTCAGCCTGGCAGGAATATTGGTGGGTGAAGAAGCCACGAAAAAAAGGAACCTGATTGAAGCAAATATGACCCCTAAGGAAATCGAAACAGCACAAACGCTGGTGCGGGAGTGGCAAGAAAAACATAAGTGATACCACTAACGGAATACGTTGCAGACATTCGATTCCATTTCTAAACCCAATTAATCCATTAGTACAAACCCCCGGCTTCCCGGCCTGATGGATTATTTTGGGTTAATAGTCCGTTCGGACTATTAACTCGGCATTAATCATCACGAATATTTAACATTGGACTTGTAGAGTGTTCAAGGTTTTACTCTGCCAGTGTTCGGCCTGCACGGATAACTGGAGAAAAGTCATTGAGTAGGGCATGCGGCCCCGGTTGGATACGGGCGATCCTTGGGGTTCAGTAAAATGATTGTCATACGGCGTTAATTCAAATGACACAAATAACAACTAGAATCCCCCGTCAGTAAAAAAAATAATACAGCACGCAACAAAAATAATTCTGCCAAACAATATGAACGTTAAGCAATTTATTGCTTTTACAGGAGCGCTCATTTTCTGTTTTCTGATTGGGAGCGAATCGGCTTCAGCAGAAACAGATAATGATCTTAATCTGATCGACGCATCCGCGCGTGGGGACTTAAGAATATTCAAGATGATGCTTGAAATGGGCGCCAACCCGAATGCTCTCGACAAGGGTGGCAATAGCGCCATCCTGATGGCCGCATATTCCGCGCATCGCGACATTGTGCGTCGGCTGATCGAGTTTGGAGCCGACGTCAATGTTAAAGGGAGTGTTGGCTACACACCAATCGGCGCAGCCGCAATGCGCCAAGATCCAGAAATTGTTCGAATGTTAATCAAGGCCGGAGCCAGGATTGACGTGCGGGACGACGCGGGGAGCACCCCCCTGTTAAATGCAATTCGATTCCAGCGGGATGAAAACGTAAAGGCATTGCTCGAAGCCGGAGCCGATGTGGATAAGGCGAGCGATATAGGTGAGACACCTCTCGCGCTGGCTGCACAACTTGGACGGCAAGATTTTCTGGATGCGCTGCTCGCGAAGGGAGCGGATGCGAACATATCTGGAGAACAAGGAACGACGGCGCTTTACTGGGCCATCATTGAAGGGCACGACGAAATAGCAACGCGCCTGATCCAGGCGGGTGCAAATGTGCATAACCCAACCAATGGCTACTCACCGCTGCACTGGGCGAAAATATTGGACAGGCCCGTAGTTATATCGCAACTTGTGAAAATGGGAGCGGTGGATTGATGATAAATCCCCAAAGCGATATTCATAATTTAGAGGCATTTCCAGGTAATCGCATGAAAGACATGAACGATTTAATTGGAAGTAGCGCCACCTTGGAAGGTGAAGATCAATGGCGCTTGGTCTCGATCGTTAATAGCTCATTAAGAATACTTAATGAACGCCAGTTCCATACATGGGCGCAGTGCGAGATACAGTACCTGATTCCCCATGAAATTCTGATTTGCGGCCTCTGGGTCGGGACAGATATTCAACCGAGGCTATATAGCTTTTCGAGTTCCCAAAGTTTTCGGGACGAACAGTTTCCCGCTATAAGCGATCCGTCAGATGGCCTGTTGGCGCAAATGATGGCACGGGCGCGAGAGTCCGGAAAGGGGTTCATCCTAAGTGATGCAGTGACAATTGGGGACTACGACGAATCATGGTTGGCAATGATGAAACACCACGAATTGGATAACATTGCGGCGCATGGACTGCGCGGCCCGGATGGCCGCTTAAAAAGCTTTTTCGGTTTTTTTAAAGTCACAGGAACGCTTTGCAGCAGACTGCTCTATCTGTTGGAAGTTTTAATGCCTATCCTGGACTCGACCTTGAGCCGCGTAGTGGCGAGCCAAGCCAATGATGCAACCAGCCGACCGAAAAATCAGTCACTGGGTGAACGAGAAATTCAAATAATAAAATTAATTAAGATCGGGAAAACGAATCAGGTAATTGCAAATGAACTTTTTCTCAGTCCGCTGACGGTAAAAAATCATGTGCAGAACATCCTGAAGAAACTCAAAGTAAAAACTCGTGGTCATGCTGTTGCCAAGGCAATCGACCTCGGTTTGCTGAAATCGTAGTGAAACAAATCAGGAGTATCGTGCTATAGAGTTGACCCAATGCTGTTCGATTAATAAAAATTCCGTTCGCCCTGAGCTTGTCGAAGGGTTCGGGTTGCGTAGCTGGTGGTTCGACAAGGCTCTCCTGAGGCTATCGAAGGGCTCACCACGAACGGTTTAAGCGAACAGAATTGAGAGTTGACCCTCTATAGTTCTGTAGGCTGGCGGTGAGCAAAGCGAACCCCAGCATATTCGAGGCCACCAAACGCTGGGGTTCGTTCCTCACCGCCAGCCTACGAAAAGCAAATATTTTTAAAGGAAGAAAATAATGGTTAACCTGAAACAAGTTGTAATGGGATTGGCATTGATTGCAGCAGCAGGCTGCGCGCAAGCAGGCGAGGAGGATATCAGGAAGTCTTTCGCTGAAAACATGCCGGAAATAAAGGTCGGCGCCATCACCAAACTTCCCTACGGCGACTTTTATCAGGTCGTCATAAACGGTTTCAACATTGTTTATACAGATGGGAAAGGGGAGGTGGGGATTTTCGGCTCCATGCTCGAACTTAAAGGAAAAGTGAACCTTACAAAGCAGGAAAAGGAAAAGATAACCGTGGTTGATTTTTCCAAACTGCCGCTCGATAAAGCCATCGTAAGAGTAAAAGGAAACGGAACGCGCAAACTCGCGCTATTTTCCGATCCTGAATGCCCTTATTGCCAAGGATTGGAAAAAGAACTGGAAAGCGTTAACGACGTGACCATCTATACCTTCTTGCTACCGCTCACCGATCTTCATCCGGGCGCAATGCGCAAGTCTCAAATGATCTGGTGCGCCAAGGATAGAGCCAAGGCTTGGGATGACATGCTGCTACTGCAGAAAGAACCCGAAGGAAGCAACACAAACTGCGAGACACCGATCAAAGAAATCGCCGATCTTGCAACCAAACTCTGGATCAACGGCACACCCGGCGTCATCTTCCCGAACGGCAAATTGCTGTTCGGAAATCAGCCGCACGAGTTGATCACAAAGCTGTTGGATGAACCCACACAAAAACTTTGATTTCGGTAAGTTTTCGGGTACCTCTAAAACCAAGTTTATTCCTGATTAGCCAGTCCCCTCGCCCGCTTGTGGGATAACCAGCGACTTATTGATGTTTCCATATATGGGTGACAGTCTCTCCCCCTTCCCAACCCTTCCCCCGGAGGGAGAAGGACTCGTGTCCCCTCTCCCGTCGGGGGAGGGTTAGGGAGGGGGTTTGTGGCAACCGTGTCATCTATTTTGGAAAGATCAACTGTCAGGCACCCGCCTGCCGCGTATCGATCCTGCTCCGGATTTACTTATATTGGCCTGCTGATTGCAGTTGCAATAATAGGCGTATGGCTGGCAGCGGTGGCAACGGTTTGGCATCAGGAACTGCAACGCGAAAATGAACGGCAGCTTCTGTTCGTCGGTAATCAGTTCCGTCAGGCCATCGGCTCGTATTATGAAAACACGCCCGGCCAGGTACAGCAATTCCCAAAGAAACTTGAAGACTTGCTTGAAGATAAACGGACTCCCTTTATCAGACGCCATTTGCGCAAGATTTTTTATGATCCCTTCACAGGCACAACCGATTGGGGTTTGGTCAAGGGCGCCGACCAAAGCATCATTGGCGTTTATAGCAAGTCTGATGTCGAGCCAATCAAGCAGTCGAACTTTAGCAAACTATTCGCAATGTTCGAGGGGAAGAAACACTATTCCGACTGGCAATTCATTTATGCTCCCGGCTCGGCAACCATTGTGGCGCAGAGCGGCAGCGCCACGCCCGCCCCCACGGCGGCCCCACCGATCCCGCCCGAATATCAGCCCCCGCCGCTGCCTCCGGTCAAGCCCAACTCCCCGGATGATCATAAAAAACGCCTGTGCGCAATAATGAACAGCAGCGATTTGGGAACCTGCCTGAATATGGCGAAAAAATTCGGCGAGGCGGCAGGTGCAAATTGTGTTGCTTCGGCAGCCAGCCGATATGCAGAATGCCTCAACGGAGACATGATGTCTCCGTTGGTCGTGCAGTATTAATAGAAGAATTACATCGCAAGCAAAACTTGTTCTGCAACAGCACGAACCTCTTTTCTGCGACCATGACCAGGAAACGGCATTTCTTCTACCTCCACCAAGCCTATGCGTTCCAACTCATCAATATCCCGTTTGACCGCGCTGCGATCCCGGTGAAGGCGTTGCGACAAATCGGTTATCGAACCCGGACACTCCTTCACCGCACGGAATAATACAAGCTTTGCGGTTGTAATCAACTTAGCCAAGTCTTCCGGGGCTTCGAAGGAAATAATACGCTCACGCGGGATGTGCTTGTCCTTGTCTGCCAGCTTTGCAATTTCCTTACCACGTTTGAAGAATTCATCTATGTTTGCTACTTTGATAGTCGTTTTCATTTTGTGCTCCTAACGGGCATGGCAAATGTGCCGCCCTGAATAATGAAACTCGCGATGCCCGTTTCCCCCTCTCCAGCTCTCCCCCGGAGGGAGAGAGTGATTTGGTCTCGCTACGCGAGTTTCACGTTAAATACAATCCAGTCAGCTTGAAATCGTTCCTCAATGTCTTCGAAACTCTTGAACTTAACTTGCTCAACTTCACCCATGAAATGCCGGTGATGAAAACCGTGCGCATTGTCATAACCAATTACACGCCCGTTATCACCCTGAAAAATCGCGTGATTGATATACGCCAAGTTATAGCGAACCACCCTACCCAGCTCATCTTCCCAAACCTCGCGGCGCAATATGCCGTTTCCATTCTTTGAGGATAATGACCACGAGTCATCGGATACTTTAATTTCAGCCATGACCTATGGTATCACTGCTGGTAGTTAATGCCTAGTGCAAAGCCACCATTAACCCAAATAGATAACTGCCCCACCAAATTCCCCCACCAATATACGCCCACCCCAAACATCAAAATGAGCCGTTCGGACTATACGGAAACGGTGAGATGTAAAGGTAGTTTAATTTGCATCGGTTAAGGTTTGACACCTTGGGCATTTCACAGAAGGTTGATCTAAAAATAAGCCGAACGGCTTATATCAATCGAGATACCCGAGCGTGGTTTTGTAATGCTCGACCAGTAGCATCTTGTACCAGATTGCACAGCTTTGTGAAATCTAAAGTAAAAGCCAAACCCGTTGCGAGGCGGGGTCGGAAAGCCACGGGTCTTCCTGCTAGCCAAAAGCTAAAAGAAAGATGGCCGGGTCGCCAAGCAGTAGCAGGAATCCGGAAAATTGGTCGCCTGTTCAATCCAGTGGCTACGATACCCTCAGCGGTCTCAAAGCCTTTATTACGAGTCTCCGCAAGGAGAATTTAATTTAAAGGAGTTGTAAATTATGAAATTGAAACTTTCCATCCTGGCCGGCGCTTTGGCGCTTGCCGTAGCAGGCCAAGCAAACGCAGCGGTAACAGCTTCCGACCTGATCTTGTCGGTTTGGGATACAAACACTAACACATCCTACACACTGGATACCGGTATCGCAATGTCAACCTTCACCGCAGGAGTAACCGGAACCGCTTCTACTCTGGCAGCTGCTTCACCCTATGCTTCCGGAACTACTACACTCGCTACCAGCGCTGCCTTGGCAAGCTACCTTTCTGGCATTTCGTCAGCAGACTATGCTGCGGGTGATGTGCAATGGAACGTTGTGGCAACTAACGGGTCTGCTTCCAGAAAATTCAATGGTACACAAGTATTGACTACTTCCAATGACACGAATATTGTCGGGGGCGTTTCTGGCACCATTTTATCCAGTTCGGTGAAGGCTTCCGTTGTAACGTATGCTGGTGCTGCAACAAACAATGCCGTGTATGTAAGTACTGCTACAAACGATCCTGCCTATGCAGGGAGCACAGTTTTTGGCGCGAATTTTGGCACCAATACCAATTTCAGTAATGTGGCAGCTCCTGGCAGCAAACCTTTTACCTCGTCCCTGGGTTTCTTTTACCTGACTCCAGCCAGCACTTCGACCACAGCTAACGCTCTCGTCGCTCAGTTCGGTGCGGCTAATACTGCTGGTGTTGATACATTGAATCTTTCCAGTGCAGGAACCTTGTCCTATACCGTAGCTGCCGTTCCTGAGCCTAGCGATTGGCTGCTGATGTTGAGTGGTTTTGGGATAGTTGGTTTTATGGTCTCCCGTCGCAAGAATCAAGGCAGCGCAACTTTGGCCTAAGTCTGAATCCTCTTTCCCTAGCCCGCTTGCGGGAGAGGGAAAGAAGTAAACGGGCAAGTCGCTGGTTATTGCAACTAAAGTTAAACATTAAATTTAATTTAAAAGGAATTAGAAATGAACATGAAAATGAAAGCACTCGTTGTGGCCTGTTCCATGGCCTTGGCCGGTCAGGCAATGGCATTGACACCGGCAGTAGTGGCAGCCGATGCAACCGCAGGTACCCTGGTTACTCTTAAACTTTCCGGTTCTTCTGCTCTGCAGAACGCAATCAGCGAAGTTTCGGAAGACCTCTGCCAATCCGGCACCATTGATGAATTCTGGGATGGCACAAGCACCACTGCCAGCGGCAGCAATTTCCGCGCTGTTGCCTGCACCGCAAAGACAGCCGGTAGCGTTGTGCCGGGTTTGGTTATCCCAACTTCTATCGCTGGCAAGCCCGTGTTGATTTATGACACAGCCCTGGGCGGCTCCATCTATGGCGTGAATCCGGTTGCAACGGGTAGCCTGGTTGGTTTCCTTGACTATACTGGTACTTCTTGCGGTTCGGCCAGCGTGACAACCAATTCCCTGACTCATGAGCCTGTCTGGTCATGCACAGGAAGCGTCAACACCGCAACTGATGCCGGCATCTCCGACGTCGAGCCTGCCACGCTGGAAGCCCCGGTTAACCTTACTGTTGTCGCCGGTGTGCCCGTGTTTTCTGCGCTGACTTCGACACAATTGGCATCGTTGAAGGTGTCGACCGTTGTAGGACAGGTGTTCGGTGTCACCGTCAATGGCACGACCGCCATGGGTTCGGCTTCTCCTGCAACCGCACCGATGTTGGCTATGACCAAGGCACAAGTGGCCGCCATCATGTCTGGCACCACCACTGACTGGGCCACGATTGATCCGACCATCGGAGCCGGTAATTCGATCATGGTCATCTGCCGTCGCCAATCCGGTTCCGGATCGCAGGCCTCTTTAAACGCCGGTATCATGGGCAATCCATGTATGACAGGAGCTCTTCCCCCATTGAAGTATTCGGATAGCCAACTGGCTAACGGCATGGGTTCCACATCACCTGCTCTGGCAGCAGACGTTGTCGTGGTTGAAAACTCCTCCACCGGTAACCTGGCAAAGTGCATGACCTATGCACAAAAGGGTGGTGTAACGGGTACTTATGCGGGTAAAGCGATTGACCTGACTACGGGTGCGATCGGTGCTCCTAATACAAATTCAGTTGTTCTGCCTGGCGCTGCTACCACACCGACGTATGCCATCGGCATCATTGGTCTGGATCACGGCGTAGGTTCCGACTGGTACCAGAATACGGCTCTGAACGGGAATGCACCTTCGCTCGCCAATGCTGTAGCCGGTACGTATGACCTGGTTGTGGAAAGCACATGGAACCGTCCATCGACGATGGCTGCGGGCGCCAAGCTGGATCTCTACACAACTCTGGTAAAAGAAATATCGAGTCCGGTGGTGTTGGGTGGTGGTGTTCCATCAACCGGCGCAGTTGTTCCGGGCATCCTGGCTCTTTCGGAAAACGGCGGTGTTGCTTCAGCGACCTTTACAGCATCTAACCCTGTAATTCGTGTTGGTAACTTTGGTAATACCTGCCGTCCTCTGCAACAACTGCAATAAGCATCTGAACTTGTAGGCTTGAAACACCCCCGGCGTAATGCCGGGGTTTTTCATTTGTGGAAGGTGGTTCGACAAGGCCTTTAGTCCTGAGCGAAGTCGAAGGGTCACCACGAATGGTTCGACAAGGCTCTCCTGAGTTTATCGAAGGGCTCACCACGAGCGGTTGGATAAGGTTCATTACGAGTTGATGTAATAAGGTCGAAATATATGCGCTGCATAATCCGGGATTAACCGGTGAGCGCTTGGTAATGATTTGATGGCATCAATCAGAATTTTATTGCTGTGTGCAGGACTCATTTTTTCCTGCGCCAGCATGGCAGAAGGCACCGAGCCGAATGCTGCAAAAAAGAACATGTTCAGTGTGATGGAATACCAGATCACGGGAAATACCATGTTGCCCTCGATTCGTATCGAGGAAGCCGTGTATCCGTTTCTGGGCGAAGAAAAAAGCATAGACGATGTGGAAAAGGCGCGCACCGCGCTGGAGAAGGCGTATCACGATGCGGGCTATCTCACCGTGCTGGTGGACATTCCCGAGCAAAGTGTAAACAGCGGCGTCGTGGAATTGAAAGTGACCGAGGGCAGTGTGGGGAAAGTGCGCGTGGTTGGCTCGCATTATTATTCGCTCAACCGCATCCTGTCCAAGGTGCCGGAATTGGCTCAAGGGAATGTGCCGTATTTTCCCGAGGTGCAAAAGGAACTGGTGGATGCCAATCGCGTGGCCGACCTTAAAGTGACCCCGATTTTGCGTCCGGGCGCGACGCCAGGAACGGTCGAGGCAGAATTAAATGTGGAGGATCAATTGCCCTTTCATTCCAGCATCCAATTGGACAACCGCGCCAGCGCCAACACCAGTGCTTTGCGTCTTACGGGCATGCTGCGCTACGACAACTTGTGGCAACGGGAGCACAGTCTTTCGCTGCAATATCAAACTTCACCTGACAATGTGAGCCAGGTGAAGGTATTTTCCGGGACGTACCTGATGCCTATTGAGCACTCGGACAATCAGCTTGCGTTCTATACGGTGGCTTCACGCAGCAACGTGGCAACCTTGGGGGATATGTCCGTATTGGGGCAGGGCAATATCTATGGCTTGCGCTGGGTGATGCCGTTACCGTCGCGCGACAAATTATTTCACAGCCTGACGCTGGGCGTGGATTACAAACATTTCCTGAACGACACGATGCTCGCAGGGAGTGACACCGGTCACACGCCTATCACCTATGTGCCTTTCTCGGTCGCGTATAACGCCAATCTGGCGGATGAATCCGGAGTGAGCGGAGCCAATGCTGCCCTGAATTTCCATTTGCGCGGGGTGGGCGACAGAATGACGGTATGCAACGGACAGGTCGTGAGCGAGTTCGAGTGCATGCGCTACGATGCCAAACCGGATTACGTTTATTTGCGCGGCGAAATTGATCGCACTCAAGTCTTGCCCAAAGGTTTTGCGCTTTTTGCCAGGATGGATGGACAACTTGCCAGCGGCCCGTTGATCAGCAATGAGCAGTTTACCGCTGGTGGCGCCGACAGCGTGCGCGGCTATTACGAAGCGGAGCAGGCCGGAGACGATGGCGCGCGTGGCTCGCTGGAATTACGCGGCCCGCAAATGGCCAGCGGAAATTTCAGCGATTTTCGCCCGTTGATGTTTGTTGACGGCGCGCACCTGATCGTCCGGGAAGCGCTGCCCTCACAAACGCCCAATTTCAACTTGGCCAGCGCCGGTGTCGGCTTGAGGGTGCAGGCATGGAAAAATTACACCATGGGTCTCGACGTGGCCTGGCCGCTCAAGGAAACAACGTACACCCAAACAGGGAAGGCAAGGTTTGAGTTTAAGACAGTGGGGGCGTTTTAGTTATTGAGTTGGGCATTGTTGTTTATTGAGGGTTTTCTAATTGTTGACGGTTTTACCCCCTCCCTAACCCTCCCCCGGTGGGAGAGGGGATGAAAGTCCTTCTCCCGCCGTGGTCCCCTCTCCCACCGGGGGAGGGCTAGGGAGGGGGTCCGTGACAACCGGGCCATGTATTTTGAAAACTCAATAAATAGATTGAAATGGCACCAGCCTTCAAAAATTATTTTATGGTCGAGCATGATGTTCTTGAAAGGCCAACAATGAAAAAAAACAAACAAAAATCAGCTAGCAGGCACGTCTCCCAGCCAAAAATTAGCCTCAGTGTGCTTTGCAAAGCGCTTATGGCTGCTGGGCTGCTTTCGGCTGTGCCGACGTTTGCAGGGACGCTCCCGCCGCTGCCTACACCTTGCGCCGGTAATTGCTCCGGCAACAATCCTGCATTTCTCCAGTACGGTTCGCTGAAAACACCACTCCCAATTACCGCTGGCAAGGTCATGACTATCAATCAGACCTCTCAGACCGCCATCCTTAACTGGCAGAATTTCAATATCGACCAAGGTTACACCGTCACTTTCAATCAACCTTCAACCTCTGCCAGCACACTCAACCGTATCTTAGACCCCTACGCCAATCCGACCACTATCGCCGGTTCACTCAATGCCAATGGTCAAATTTACCTGATCAACCAGAACGGAATTGTTTTCAAAAATGGCGCGCAAGTGAACACCGGGACACTGATAGCCTCTTCGCTGGATATCAAGGACAGTCTTTATGAGGCCGGGTATCTGACCAATACCCAATTAAATCCTGCTTTTCAGGATACTTGTACAGTCGGGAACCCATTATGCGGAGGGTTTGTGAGGGTAGATACCGGTGCGACGCTGAATGGCTCGACCATCATGCTGTTTGCGCCTGTGGTAGAAAACAGCGGCAACATTTCGACGCATGACGGACAGGTGGTGATGGCCGCTGGGAACAACGTTTATTTGGAGGCTAGCCAAGACCCGAATCTGCGCGGTGTGCTAGTCGAGGTCGATGTCAAAAATCCGAACCAGATCGATCCCTCTCTGGCAGCTACAAATAGTCAGCCTGCACAAGTTCAGAACAATAAGTCCGGCACGGTCAGCAATTTCGGCAGCATTTTGTCTCAACGCGGCAACGTCACTTTGGTGGGTTATGCCGTCAACCAGCAGGGACTAATCTCGGCAACGACAGCCGTCAACGAGAACGGCACAATCAAACTGGAAGCACGCTACAACGTTGAAAATGGTGTTCTGTTAGGCCAAGATGCCAACAACCCGACTGCGACCATAAACACCGATAATAGCGGAGTCTATGACATCCGGGCGACCCAAACCGGAGCTGTTACCTTTGGCGGAGAAAGTATGACCCAGGTCATGCCCGATTCTGCTACGGCGCAGTCCACGACCACAGCCTCACAGGGATTCAATCCTTCGATCATCGAAGCGATGGGCAACACCATCGAAATGCAAAGCGGCAGCAGCATCGTCGCTCCCGGCGGGATAGTGACGCTTGCCGCAATCAGCAGTTATGTCCCTGCCACGGCAACAACTCCGGCAAGCGGCTTAATTCCATTGTCCGGCGCCAACAATCCCTATCAGAATATTTTTTCGACGAATGCCTATAACGGCTTCCTCAATCCGAACTACTTGCCTAGCCCAAGTTCTGGCACGGACGGGGCGATGGTATTGCTTGACAAAGGCAGCACCATTGATGTTTCGGGTAGCACAGCGTCGGTGTCGGTTGCGCGCAATATTCTGGCAGTGCAGTTGCGCGGGGCCGAACTGGCGAATTCACCGCTGCAAAAGACCGGGCCTTTGTACGGCCAAACCGTGTACGTGGATATCAGCAAGGGTACGCCGCTTGCGAATTATTCCGGCGAGGAGGCGCAGATTCAAAGAGGGGTGGCCGAGTTGACGTCGAGCGGCGGCACCGTAAATCTCATCTCGACCGGCGGAGTGGTGACCAATCCGGGATCGAACATCAATATCTCTGGCGGGCAGGTGGATTACACCGGCGCCTATGTCACGACAACCTCGCTTATCGGATCAAATGGAGCTGCGTATAACATTGCCAATGCTTCGCCCAATATGACTTACACGGGGATTGCCGGAACCTATACAGAGAGCAGCGCCAAATGGGGCGTCACTCAAACGTTTAATACCATGCCCAAGACCTGGGACCCAGGTTACGTACAGGGGCAAGCGGCAGGCAAGCTGACAATTCTGTCGCCCGGTGGCGCTGTTGAAGGCAACATCATCTCCAAGACGGTGGCAGGCCTCTACCAGACCCAACCTTATGTCAATCAGACTGCAACCAGTCCCTACGTGGATACTTACGCCATGCTGCCACGGGGCGGGACGCTTACGCTTGGTGACAGTACCGCGATCTATAACATGGTTACAGACAATTACAACTACGTGACGAATGCTTATGTCACGATTCAACCAAACCCACTGGTAACCTATTCGCTCACGGACGCTCTGGCTCTGCCTACAACGATCTATCTTGACCCGAGCCTGTTTTCCGCTGCAAACAGTGTCAACAATGTTGGAATCTACACCAACGGTACGGTTACGGTGGGTTCGGGCACTTCACTTGCTCTTGCACCGGGTGGGAGCCTGACCCTGCAGGGCGATACGATTAACATGCTTGGCTCCGTCTATATTCCATCGGGAACGGTGACGATGGGTACGGTTGCAACCGCAACCTCCCCCGGAACATTAGCTGGCGGGATCACGTTGGGCTCGGCAGGAAGCACTATTTCCACCCGTGGCATGTGGGTGAATGACGCGGCCTTGCTGGATACAACGGGTGCGACCAGCCCCGTCTTCATCAACGGTGGTAATGTAACCATCAACTCCGGGGGCATCCTTGATTATGTGCCGGGAACAGTCATTGATGCATCCGGCGGGGCGTACGTCAACGCGTCGAACAAGGTGCAGGGCGGCAATGGCGGCTCAATCTCGCTCACCGGAAATTACGCTGTGAACAGCCGCTCACCTAAAGACTATCTTCACTATACTAATCAGCTCGCCACCATTAGCCCCGGTCTAAAAAGCTATGGGGTTGCGGGTGGACAGGGCGGCGGGCTTACAGTCAATGAGACTGGCATTCTGGGTAGCAATGGGAATGGCATCGTGATCGGCGGGACAGAAACTAACGCACTCAACCTGGCGGCGGGTTTCTTCAGCACCGGGGGGTTTTCGAGCTATACCCTGAGTGCGAACGGTGGCGGGCTTTTAGTGGCGCCGGATACCAGCGTCACTGTGAAGAGCCAGTCGCTGATTCTGGATAATTCGGCGCTGCAAAAGGCAAGCAGCTCGGATGTCTACAGTTTTTCACAAATCGGAACTTTGCCAGACTGGCAGAGAAAGCCAGTCAGCATCACGCTCAAGCAAAACAATGGCGTAAATGGACTGACAGTGGGGATGGGTGCGGGCATTACTGTCGATCCGGGTGCCACCATCAACCTTACTTCCGATAGCCAACTGATTGTGTTGGGCACGCTCGATGCGCCTGCGGGCAGCATCAACCTGACACTTAACTCGCCCATTTCGAGTTTCAACAATGGCAACTCGTACATTTGGCTTGGGAGTCAAAGCGAGTTGCTTGCACAGGGTGCGGTAGTCATGACGCCGAATGCCCAAGGGCTTTCTCTGGGGCAGGTGCTCTCCGGTGGAACGATTAATCTCAACAGCAATATGTTCGTGGTGACGCAGCAAGGCTCAATGATGGATGTCTCGGGCGCGGCAGCGAACCTTGACCTGCCACAACTCGAATCGAATAAGGTGGTGTATAGCTCAAACCTGGTAGCCGGAAACGCGGGAAAAATTGCCATCACTGCAACCGAAGGGGCGCTGCTGGACGGTTCTATGAAGGCCGGTGTCTTATCAGGCAGCACGGCAGCAGCAGGCAGCTTTTCCTTGACGCTGGCTGGGACAGTTCAATCGCAGCGCAATTTACTTTCAGGTTTTCCACAAAATCCCACTTGGAATATTCTGGTTGGCCCCTCTGGTTCCGGCAGCTTTGTGGTTGATGCCGAAAACTCAGGCAACGTTGTTATCGATGCCGGTAATGCCAATACCAACCTGACTTATGTGGATGGGTTGGCTTATGTTGACCCAAGCGCCTTGCAGAAGGCAGGGTTCGATGCGGTGACGCTTACCAGTGGTTATGGCTCGATTGTTCTTGCGGATCAGGTCAAGTTGGATGCCAGACAAAGCATCACGCTCAATGCACCCGTGATTGATCTCACGGGCAACAAAGCCAGCATCACCTCGGATTACGTCCAGCTTGCCAACACCAACTTGCAGAACCAGGTCATCACTCCACCTAGTTCCGGTAATGGAATATTAAGTGTCACGGCCAATCTTGTTGACATTACCGGAGATGTATCGGTTTCAGGCATCAGTCAACTCTCGATCAACAGCAGCGGGGATATCCGCTTGAATGGGGTGTTATATGTCGCTCCAGCCGTTAATGGGGTGACGCCGAATTCCTCACTCGTTGGGCAGTTGACTACGCAGGGCAACATTACGCTTCAGGCCAACCAGATTTATCCCACCACCCTGAGCGATTTTACGCTGGCGGTTGTGGATGGTTCGGCCATTGCCAACCCTGCCGGCACGATTACGATCTTACCGGGAAGTGGTTCGAGTCCAGTGTTGTCAGCCGGGGGGCAGGTCACGCTGAGTGCTGCTAATATCGTACAAGACGGCGTGCTGAAGGCGCCTCTGGGGACGATCAATCTGGGCGTCAATCCGATCCCCGTCCTGATTGGAACTCAGATTGAAACCCGAACTGGAACCGGAAGCGTGACGCTAGCCCCAGGTAGCTTGACCTCCGTATCGGCAGATGGGCAAATCATTCCATACGGGACGATGGTGGGGGGCACGGGTTGGGTGTATGACCTGGCATGGAGCGGGGGGAATCCCTTGGCGAGCGTCACACTGACTGCGCCGCCGCAAAAGCAAATCACTATCCAGGGGACTAATGTTGATATCCAGGCTGCAACCAACAATGCGCCTGCTGCAAAAATTGATTTATCTGGTGGCGGCGACCTGTACGCCTACGAGTTCATTCCGGGCACGGGGGGCACTTTGAATGTGCTCAACCCTGCGCAAGGCCCAGCCAATACTTACGCGATCATCCCAAGCCTGTCGGGACTGTCGGCATTCGCGCCCTATGACCCGCAGTTTTCCGGGCAATATGCCGCGAGCGGTTCAAAGTCCGCGCTGGGCGTGGGTAGCACGGTTTATCTCTCGGGGGGAGATGGGTTGAGCGCAGGGTACTATGCTCTACTGCCTGCGAGCTATGCGCTCCTTCCGGGCGCGTACACGGTCACTCTCGTGTCCGGTCATCAGGATATGCTGCCTGGTCAGGGCGCTATCCAGGTTCCGGGTGGCGGCGAGATCATGGCAGGCAAGCTGGCGGTGGCCGGAACGAATATCCTAGATTCACGCTGGTCCGGATTCGAGGTCGCCCCCGGCAGCGTGGCACGCACCGAATCACAGTTCCAGGACAACTACGCAAGCTCGTACTTTAGCTCGTTGGCCGCAACGAATGGGACGGTGACGCCGTACCTGCCGGTTGATGCGGGCCAGTTGGCGGTGACCGCCAACAGCGGAGCAACGGTAGCGACGCTGGTGCTCAATGGTACGATCGACTCTCAGCCGGGTGCGGGCGGATTGGGCGCGCAGGTGGATCTTAGCGTGGTAGGTAGCGGGTTCGATATCGTGAACACAATAGGGGCGGACAACGGGCTGGTACAGCTCACCACGGGCATGCTCAATAATCTTGGCGCTAACAGCCTGCTCATCGGCGGTGTGCGCACCCAGACCACGAGCGGCATGAGTATTGCCGTGGGTGCCGATACGGTTCAAGTCGATAATGCAGGAAGCACCTTGCAAGGCCCGGAAATCATGCTGGCTGCAAATACGTCTGTCAAAGTTATCGCTGGCAGCAGCATACAAGGTGTCGGGAAATTTAGCGGGCAGGCGAACAACATCACGATAGATGGTGGCGGAGCTTTATTGCGAGTTTCCACTGGGCCGCAGGTCTCGGTAGCGCGCACGAATGTCAATCCAACTTCCACTATCGGCACATTGACCATAGCAGACCCTATAAAAGGAACAACGGGTGCGACGTTGGGGACGGCTAACAATGCCCTGTTATTTGACGCTTCTTATTCTACAGCCATCAGCAACACGGCGGTTCTCAACGGAAGTGCAATCAGTGTTGCGGCGCAGAACATTGATGTCGGAACCGTGCCTTCTTCAGTCGATTCTACCTATTCAGTTCTCCCCCTTTCACTGAGCGGTACGTTGCTGAGCAATATCCTGACCTTTCAGGATATCACGCTGCATAGCTATAACGACATCAACTTTGCTTCTTCACTGGCTGGGTCGGATGCTAACCATCGTATCAGTTCGTTAACGTTGAATGCCAAAAACCTGAACGGCTACAATACCGGGCTGGCCACTATTGATGCAACCAGTATCGTCTGGATGAATAACAATAGCGGCCCGAGCACGGCGCCCACAGGTACGACGGCAGGCAATCTGAATATCAATGCCGACAGCATCGTGATTGCAGACGGGAACAAAGGCATCAATGGTTTTGGCGATGTCTATTTCACCGCGCTGAATGAGATATCCATGCAAGGCACCGGTGCCGCCACCATCGCATCCGGGGATGGCAATGTCCACAATCTAGTTTTGCAGGCAGGACAAATCACCGCCACCAGCAATGCCAAGCAGAGCATCACGGCGAGCAATTATGATATTAATATCGAACCCAATAGCGGGACGGCCTTTGCATCGACAGGCACCTTGGGTGCGCAACTGGTCATCAGCGGCAAGAACATTACTGATACCGGAGTGATCAATGTGCCGACAGGTTCCATTACCTTGCATGCGACCGGAACGGGAAGCACAGATAACGTGACGCTTGCAGGTGTCACGACTCTAAGCAATGCAATGGTGGCCGGTGGGACAACGGTAACGGTGGGCAGCACTGCCAATCTTGCGGTGGGAGAGCCCATATCCGGCGATGGCTTTCCACCAGGAACGACCATTGCATCCATTACCAACGGCACACAATTCGTAACATCGGTCGCTGACACTAACGCCAATTCAACCGGCGTAGCATTGCAAGTCGGTTCTTTAACAAGCGCTAAAGGCATTTCCGAGACCCTTGCAGGACAAATCGTTTATGCCCCGGCTGGAACCATAAATCTGACGGCGGATAATGGCGAGGTTGATATTCAGAGCGGAGCCACATTGAATGTTTCCGGGGCAACTGGTGGTGGTAATGCAGGCAGTATTAAGATCGCAGCAACGAATGGTCCGGTTTCGATAGCGGGAAGTTTGAAGGGAGGAGCCGCTGCGGCCAATACGCAGGGGTCTTTTACGGTTGACGCGAATAAAGTGAACTGGAACGGGACCGACAATGTACTCACCGACCTCAATAACATTCTGACACAAGGCGGCTTTACCCAATTGCGCGACATACGCGTCCGTACCGGCAATCTGGATATTTACGGCACTACGGCGCAGGCAAACACCTTCCAGCTTGAAGCGGATGCAGGAAATATTGACGTTTATGGAACGATTAACAGTTCCGGCACGAGCGGCGGGAATATCCAGCTTATGGCACAAAATGTAACGCTCGATGCCGGAGCGATGCTTGACGCTCATGCAAGCGGGGCGGGGCAGGCAGGTGGACAAGTTACGATTGAAGCCTCATCAACGGGCCAGATCAATCTCAACAACCAGCCGATCAATGTACAAGGCGGCGCTAACGGTACCAGCGGTAGCGTGCTGCTACGCGCGCCGCGTATCAACTGGAATACTGATACCAACTCTTATTCTGATGTGGCACTTTACAATACCGGGGGAACCAGTCTGAATGTAAGTCCCAATGCGGACGTAACTGTCGAGGCGTTCCAAACCTATGCAGCGCCGTCCAACGGAATACTTACTGCGGCGTATGTTGGAACAGCCTGTGTAATAACATCATCGTGTTACTTAAGTGACGCAACGGCATTTTACACATACGCCAACACTATCAAGACCAATCTGGGTATGAGCTTGACCGACCCCAACATGAATCTGGTTCCCGGTGTGGAAATCGACAGTGCTGCGAACCCATCGAACCCATCCGGTAGTCTGACACTTGCGGCAAACTGGGATTTGTCGAGTTGGCGCTTCAGCACTGGCATCATCGGGCAACCTACGGAACCGGGCATCCTCACTCTCAGGGCAACGGGCGATCTTGCTTTTGGTACAGTTAATGCCGGTGTCATCACAACAGCATCGTTAAGTGATGGTTTTTCTTCTGCCATTACTTCACCCAAGACTGCAACATTGGCGCCGGGTTCGGGTTCCTCCTGGTCTTATCAACTGGTGGCCGGTGCAGACATGACCTCCGCAAATGTTATGGCGGTCAATAACACCGTAGCCAGCCTCACTGGCAACGTGCAGCTAGTGGCAGGGAGCGAGTCGGCGCCGGTAGTCGGAACAAACATCATTACGCCAATCGCAATGGAAGAGATTCGCACCGGAACCGGGTTCATTGATATTGCGGCAGGGGGGGATGTCTCTCTGGGCAACGCCGACTCGGTGATCTATACGGCTGGGGTTGCTTCGCCAGTGCTGACAGCGACCGGGGCGACCGGTTACAAATATGGACAGAGTAGCGTGTTTCCGGTTGATGGTGGCAATATCAATATCAGCGCCGATGGTAACATCAACGGAGCCTATGCGAACCAACTCGTCTCTGAATGGTTGTGGCGTCAAGGATTTGTTAATGTCCCAAGCACCACCACCTACGTTCCTGCACCTGCATGGTGGATCAACTACGCGGCGTTCCGCCAAAACATTGGCGCTTTGGGCGGCGGCAATGTGACCATTAGTGCGGGTGGCGACATCAATAACCTCTCGGCTGTCGTACCAACCAGTGGCTATGTGGGAAGTTCGGGAAACATGGTGATACTGGGCGGCGGAAATCTTACCGTGACTGCGGGCGGGAATATCAATAGCGGCATATTCTACGTAGGTAGCGGACTGGGCACGATCCAGGCGGGAGGGGGGCTCGGGGCCTATACGTATCCAAGTTCAGCCCTCGTCCCCTACAATCCCTATTCGCTGCTAAGCACTAACCCAAACACTATATTGTTGTTGGGGCAAGGTGGCTTCGCCGTGCAGGCTGAAGGAGATATCAACCTGCAAACAGTATTGAATCCCACCATGTTGGGTTCCAGCTTTTCGCAGAAAATTTCCTCAAATAACAACAATATCGGCTTCTTCTATACCTATGACGGAGGGGGAAATATTTCGCTGACGAGCCTTGGGGGCAACATCAATCTTGACAACACCTTGGGTAGCCTGACGGGCACCTCAAACAACCCGGTTTTTTGGGCCAATACCCCGCCGGTTGACAACGTCTACCCGGCCTCTTTCGAGGCCACCGCTTTCAATGGCGGAATCAACAACAGTACGTCCGCGAATTTTCTGCTTTTCCCTTCAAGCACAGGGAACCTTCAGTTGTTCGCGGCGACGAACATTAATTTGGGGGACGGCATCGGCATGTCAGATATGTCGCCTGCTTCGCTTCTACCCATCAATTCGCTCGGTGTGAGCAATACCGCATCGATCGACACGGTTTCTCACGGCATTGACCCGACAATCCAACTCCCCGTGCCTTTGCACGCCAATGACACGCAGCCCATCACCATCGTTGCAGGCGGCGACATCACTACCGGTGACCCGAGCAACCTCGCTGGCAACACGAATGCTGTTGCCGTCATGGAATTGCCCAAGCAGGCACTTGTCAGCGCAGGGCGGGACATCATCAATTTTTCCGCTGACATACAGAATCAGCAGCCGACAGACACGACGAGCCTGGTCGCCGGTCGGGATATCACTTTCACGACGCAGGAAGTGGCGGGGATCACCGTGAGCGGGCCGGGCCAGGTTGTGTTGCAAGCCGGTCGCAACATTGATCTTGGTTATTCTTTCGGTGTGGTGACCGAAGGCAACCTCAACAATCCTTTGCTGCCGTCACAGGGAGCCAACATCACGGTTCTAGCGGGTGTTGGGCAGGCGGGTGCAGACGCTCAGGCATTCATCAACAAGTACATCGATCCGGCTGCACAGGGAATCTATGGGGCAGACCTGATTGCTTTTGTCAGCCAGTATGTAGCCTCCCCGAATTTGACCGCAGAGCAGGCGTTTAGTTTTTTCAATAATCTTCCGACGACACTACAGAATGCATTCGTGAATCAAGTGTTTTTCGACGAATTGAGGCTGTCTGGCCGGAGTGCAATCTCATCGGGGGATTACAGCGGAGGTTACACTGCGATCTCCACCCTGTTTCCGACTGGCGGCTATTCGGGTGATCTATCCTTGTTCAATAGCCAGATCAAGACCGAAGCTGGCGGGAACATCAATATCCTGACACCCGGCGGCGGTGTCGATGCGGGGCTGGCCAACGTCAATACAGGTAAACCTGCCAGCGAGATCGGCGTTGTGACCGTCGGTGGCGGGGATATCAACGCCTTCGTCAACAACGATTTCACAGTTAACCAGTCGCGTGTATTCACGGTTCAGGGCGGCAATATCCTGATGTGGTCATCCAACGCCAACATCGACGCGGGCAATGGATCAAAGACCGCAACTTCGACTCCGCCGCCGTTGCTGGTTGTCAATCCGAAAACCGGTGAGTTTGCAATTGATGCGACAGATTCGATTGTCGGCAGCGGCATCCGTGTATTGCTGGGCAACCCAAATGTAGTGCCAGGTTCTGTGGATTTGTTCGCGCCGAAAGGCACGATCAATGCAGGGGATGCGGGTATCGGCGCTGCCGGTAATATTTTCTTGGGTGCGTTGCAAGTGATTGGCGCAAATAACATCAACTTTGGCGGAACGAGCGCAGGGGTTCCGACGACCGCCGTTGCCCCGGTGAGCGTAGGCGGAATGGGCAACGTGCAGGATGCCAACCAAGCCGCAAACCAGGCAACCCAAGGTTTGAGCAATGCGAGCGCGTTGGCAAAGCTGGCGGATTTGGCAAATTTCAAACCCACTTTTATTTCAGTTGATGTGATTGGGCTGGGGGATGAAAATATGGGTTCGCAGCAGTAGGTCATAAGCAGGTCGTATATGAATTCTTGCGTTCCTAAGCCTATGATGAAGTTATTGCGAGGGCTTCGGCAATTGTGAAACCGGGAAGAAACGAGCCATGTCCCTGCGGGAGTGGAAAAAAATTCAAGAAGTGTTGCGATGAAAAGTTTCAAACGGCTTTGACCGCGCGGAGCATCCAAGCGAAGGGCATAGCGCCAAAACCAGTCGACACAAGCCAGCTTATCGCTCTGCTCAATGCTGGTCGCTATATTGAGTTGGAAAGCCAAACACGTTTTCTTATCAAGCAATATCCTGAGAATGGATTTCTCTGGAAGCTTTTGGGAACAATGTTCCATCATATGGGGCGTGATGCAGATGCTCTAGCATGTATACAAAAAGCGGCAATTCTGTCGCCAAGTGACGCTGAAGCGCACAGCAACTTGGGCAATGCCCTGAAAGGCCTTGGGCAACTCGATGACGCAGTGGCAAGCTACCGGCGGGCGCTACAGATCAATCCTGATTTCGCAGTAGCGCATAACAATCTGGGTTTAATGCTCCATGATCTCAGGCTGAAAGCCAATAGCCTGTCCGAAGCCGAAGCATCTTACAGACGTGCACTGAAACTGAAACCTGATTTCGTCGAAGCTCAATACAATTTGAGTCACCTGCTCCTTATTTTGGGGCGCTATGCTGAAGCGTGGCCATACTACGAGTCCCGTTACGATCCGAACCGCACAGAAACCTTCACCAAAATTCCAAGCCTCTCATACCCGCAGTGGCAAGGAGAGTCTATAGTCGGCAAGTCGCTTGTGATCTACCCTGAGCAAGGGTTTGGCGACTACATCCAGTTTGCGCGCTATGCTCCTATGCTTAAGGATCGCGGCGTTTCTTACCTTACTTTTTTTTGTCATCTAGCCCACATGGCATTGTTGGGAACCATGGAAGGCGTTGATGCTGTCATCACTGATCCGACCTTTATCCCCATCCATGACTATTGGTCTTTTTCAGCGAGCCTGCCCCTGCACCTCGGCACCACGGTGAATACCATACCGTCAGTCCTGCCTTATCTCCACACCATGCCGGCTCGGGTGATGCATTGGCACGATCGCTTGCCGCAGAGTGGGTTTCGGGTAGGATTGGTCTGGAAAGGGAATCCCAACCACAAAAACGACGCTAACCGCTCCCTTCCGGGTTTGGCTACCCTCGCACAACTCTGGTCGGTGCCTGAAGTGACGTTCATCAGCCTTCAAAAGGGACAGGGAGAAGACGAAGCGAAGCAACCGCCAGCCGATCAGCCAATCATCCATTTAGGTTCGGACATCCGTGACTTTGCTGATACGGCTGCTATCGTGGCTCAGTTGGATCTGGTGATCTGCGTTGATACAGCCGTTGCCCACGTTGTGGGGGCATTGGGAAAGCCTTGCTGGGTGTTGTTGCCAGCTTTCGGAACAGACTGGCGCTGGCTTCTGGATCGTACAGATTCACCCTGGTATCCCGGAGTCATGCGACTCTTCAGGCAATCGAAGCTGGATGACTGGGACGAGACTATCAGTGAAGTTGTGGACGAGTTGAGAATGTTGGTCTCAGCAAAAGCCTTTCCAGCAATTTACGCCGATGCTGCTGAATCTGGATGACTGATTCATGGCTTGGATGAAAGAGATCAATGGTGGACATAAAACGCAGCTCGTGGTCGACGAAACCCGAAAGAAGCTCAAATGCCGGAGATATCCGCTTTGCCGTTAGTCAGTTTTGAAAAGTTACTGATTCTGGGGTTCGGTGCCAAAAAAGAAAAAATAGGCGCTAAATTACGAAATGCAGAATCTTCAACTTTTAATTTCTCCTCCCTACGTTAATACCCCATAAAATGCGCAGGATTTTGTGGGGTATTAAGTGTTTCCAAAATATTCGTCCCTGCATTTCTATGGCTTCTTTAAAACCGAACAATTTTCATATTTCTTCGAATTACAAGAACAAGTAATTTTGCAGGTTTATAAGTGAGAATTTGTGCATTTGCTGAACATCTGACCGAGCATTTCCCCTCCTAGGTTAGTTCCACGCCAGCATTGCCAAGAGTGGCTCAAGCGGTCCGTTCGATTTTTGTTTTGATTTACCTTGGGATTTGCGTTTGTGAGATTTAGTCCCTTGCGAATCAACATAAGCCCGCACCCTCTCCAGCGTAGGGTCGCCAACACTCCCGACGTAATAAGCCAAATTCCAGATTAACGGGTTAGAGTAAAGCGGTGCCAGATCTTCGGCGAACAGGTTTCTGATTTTTCTGGCGCTGGCCGTTTTTAGGCTATTGAGCAGTACCGAAATTTCCAGCGCAGGATGGATGTCGACGGACATATGAACGTGATCGGTTTCGCCACCCAATTCCAGTAATTTGCAGCGCTAGATGTCCAGCACTTCGCCGAATCAAATTTTCAGATAATTTAATATCTCCGGCATGGGCGATTTGTGTGCAAGGGTCTATTTTTCATCTGTCTGGGCAGGGTGGAGGACCCACAAAGGTAAAGACGATTTGTAGATCATCAGGTATATGATGATGTCGCAATCTACTCATCTGAACGCTCAGGGCTAAATCCGGGTTTTCAAAAAAGCGGTCTGGAAATAGACCTGTGTTGGCGCTGCAGTGAACGTGAACTTAAACGTTGCACAATGACGTGAGGGCGGTGAGGGGACGACGCCCGCTTACTGGTACAGGAGCACGCGAATTTCACGTTCAAATCAAGCACGGAAAATATCCCCGTTTTTAAATTTGAAACAGATTAACCCCAAGGTTTAACTTAATTGTAACGTTACACTGCGAAAATCGCAGGATGAAAAACCTTACTCTAAAACACCCCAAAAAAACCGCCCTCATTCTTTTTTCAGTTCTGGCATTGATGCCCGGATTGTCCCATGCATGGTGGAATGGAGACTGGTCAGCACGCAAGAAGATCACCCTGAATATGTCGCAGGTGGATACCAAGGATGCGGTAGCCCAAGCCCCGGTTCTGGTGCGGTTGCATACCGGTAACTTTGATTTCGCCAATACAAAAGATGACGGCGGAGACATTCGTTTCTTGGCTGAAGACGATAAAACGCCGCTTAAATATCACATCGAAAAATATGATCCTGTCAACGAGATGGCGTTGATCTGGGTGCAGGCTCCGAAACTTGAAGCGGGCAAGGCTGCGACCATCTACCTGTATTCCGGCAACAGCAAGACGAGTAAAGCCGATGATGCGGCGAACACTTACGACGCCAATATGGTTGCTGTGTATCACTTCGGTGAGAAAGATGGCCTGCCAAAGGACTCGACCGGGAACAACAATAATCCTAACCAATTTGCCGCGAAGTTGGGAGAGGGCGCCCTGATTGGCGGGGGCGCGACATTCGACGGGCAAGGTGGCATGACGGTTGCTGCTTCGCCCTCACTCAAGATTGTCGCCAGCCAAGGGGTGACGGTTTCTGCATGGATCAAGATGGATGTTCCTCAAGCGAATGCCATTTTGTTCCAGCAACTAGACGGCGCGAAGTCGATTGTTCTCGGTATCGAGGCGGGAAAGCTTTACGCGTCGACAGACGCATCAAGTACGCCAAAAACTGCCGAAGTGGTGCCGAGTGCATGGCACCATGTGGCGCTGACAATTGGTCAATCTTTGTTGTCTCTCTATCTTGACGGCAAAGAAGTCGGCACGGCTGCTGCCCCGATAGCGGACATGCAAGGAGATATCAGTGTTGGCAAAGGGTACACAGGGTCTATCGATGAACTCGAAGTTTCCAACATTGCGCGCTCGGCTGATTGGATCAAGGTTGCAGCCAAAGGGCAAGGCCAGGATTCACTCCTGATGACTTATGGTGAGGATGAAGCATCCGGGGGCGAGGGAAGCACTTCCTATTTTGGGGTGTTGTTCCGTAGTCTGACCACCGATGCGTGGGTCGTGATCATTATTTTGTCTATCATGTTTGTGATTAGCGTTGCAGTCATGGTGACCAAGGCGATGCTGGTCATTCGCACTGACAAAGGCAACAAGCAATTCCTTTCTCACTTCCACGGCGCCCAAGATGATCTGCTCGAACTGGAACAAAAGGCAAGCAATGCCGACTCCACCCTGTTTCGCTTGTATATTGCAGGATTACGTGAAATTCGCAAGCGGTATTCAGACGACAAGCTGGCATTGAGTGGTGCTTCCATGGATGCGATCAAGGCGGCGATTGATGCCGATCTTATCCGTGAAACTCAGAAAATGAATTCACAAATGGTGCTGCTCACCATCGCAATTTCGGGTGGTCCTTTTCTGGGGTTGCTGGGAACAGTGGTGGGGGTGATGATTACCTTTGCCGCGATTGCAGCTGCCGGTGATGTGAACGTCAACGCCATTGCGCCGGGTATCGCCGCAGCGTTGCTGGCGACTGTGGCGGGCTTGGGCGTGGCGATTCCAGCGTTGTTCGGCTACAACTACCTGGCCAGCAGAATCAAAAACATCACCGTGGATATGCAGATTTTTGTTGACGAGTTTGTGACTCGGGTAGCCGAACTGTATGGCAGCTGAGCAAGGCTGATCCATGTCTGCTGACGTCAAAGAAGAAAACCAGCCATACGACGAGATTAACATCACGCCGATGCTGGACTTGGCCTATGTGCTGCTGGTGATTTTTATCATCATGACCACGGCTTCGGTACAGGGGGTGAAGGTTAAGCTGCCGCACTCCCAAGCTATGGCCAGCCTGGCCAAGCCGCAGATTCGTGCGATTACGATTACCAGCGAAGGGTCGGTTTATCTCGATGCCTATCCCGTAGATATGGCCATGCTGGAGCAACGACTGAGCCAATTCAAGAGTGGCAATCCTTCCTTACCGGTGGTGCTCAAGGGCGATGCTACGACGCAGTATGGAAAAATTGCCGAGGTGCTGGATATCTGCAAGAAGCTGGGCATCTCGGAAATTGGTCTGGTGACCAAGAAGGGAGAGGAATAGTCTTATGCAAGTTCAAAACGAAGCGAAACCGTATGACACGATCAACATCACGCCCATGTTGGACTTGGCCTATGTGCTGCTCGTCATCTTTATTCTGATGACCACTGCTTCGGTGCAGGGACTTACCATCAATATGCCCAAGCCTTCCAACAAGCCGAGCACCGAGAAACACGAAGTGAAGATCGTGCAGATACAGCGGAATGGCAGTATGTTGATGAATGGCGTTGGGATCAGTCTTGCAGAATTGGAAAATCAGCTTAACTCGGCCAAGGCGCGTGACCCGAAGTTTTCGGTGATGATCAAGGGCGATGACAAAGCGCCTTATTCCGGTGTGATCGCCGTGGTGGATCTTGTTACCCGCCTGCATATTGAAAATGTCGGTTTGGTAACAGCGAAAATTGGCACTTGATGGATAGCTGCGCACCTATAGAGACTGAGGAGAAACAAGCGTCCGGGAGAAAAGTCTGGAAGGAGCGCACGGGCATTATTCTGGGGATTTTGCTGCTTGTAATCGGCATTGGATTTGTGGTGCAAAACTTGATGAATGGAAAAACGAATACCAAAAAAATGGTGGCCACCATCAAGCTTTTGCCGGATACGCCTCCTCCGCCTCCGCCGCCGCCACCGAAAGAGCCGCCCAAAGAGCAGCCCAAAGAGATGAAGATTGCTCCGCCCATGCCACAGGAAGTGCCACAGCCGTCCGAGGAGTTGAAGATGGAAGGCCCTGCCGGAGATGCGCCCAGTCAATTTGGGGCAGGCAAGGTGACGACTGAGGGTGGAACCATAGGCGGAAATGGCAGCCGTTTCAGCGGTTATCTGGGCGGATTGCAGAAGAATATTCGCGATGAGCTGGGGCGCAACGAAAAATTGCGCAAAGGGGAATACAAGGCAGTAGTTGCGATTTGGATAGGTCGCGATGGCAGCGTCGAACGCGTGGAGTTATTAGGGTCGAGCGGCGAGCCTGATGTGGATGCAGCGATGAAGAAGGTTTTGAATAGCATCAGGCAGTTCGAAGAGCCGCCGTCGGATATGCCGCAACCGGTGAAGTTGCGCATCAGTTCTCGGTAAAGGGCAGGGCAAATGTGCAGTTAATCGCATTAAGTTGCACGTAACTTGATGCGCGTTGGTAAATATTGAACTGTACAAAATACAAGACGCTGTTGCCACAAACCCTCTCCCTAACCGCCCTCCGATGGGAGAGGGGACGCGAGTCCTTCTCCCGTCGGGGAAGGGTTTGGAAGGGGGAAATACAGTTGCCAATTATGGAAACATCGATAATAAACAGGAACACCAAGATTATGAACAATAGACGCATAACTGCATTTTTCTTGATCTGGGGTATCACTTCTGCCCCGGTTTTTGCACAAGAAATCGAACAACCCGCAGCGATGCACCAATCCATCGTCGACCTGATCAAGCAGATGACGCAGAACGGGATGCTGACCAAAGAATCCGCTGATCAGTTGCTGCTCGAATCGGAGCAATCAGCACCTGCGAAAGTCGCTGTCCCAAGCGGTGTTACTACTAAGGACGTTTCTGCGCCGAGCGGAGTTGCCGCTAAGGACATTGCTGCTCCAAGTGAAATTGACACCAAGAAAGTAGCGGCTCCGAGTGCAGTCGTCACCAAGGACGCATCTGCGCCGAGTGGAGTTGCCGCAAAGGACATTGCTGCTCCAAGTGAAATTGACACCAAGAAAGTAGCGGCTCCAAGTGCAGTTGTCACCAAGGACGTTTCTGCGCCGAGCGGAATTGCCGCAAAGGAAGTTTCTGCTCCAAGTGGAGTTGACACCAAGAAAGTCGCGACTCCAAGCGCAGTTGTCAGCAAGGACGTTTCTGCGCCAAGCGGAGTTGCCGCAAAGGATGTTGCTGCTCCAAGTGGAGTTGATGCCAAGAAAGTCGCGGCTCCAAGTGCGGTTGTCAGCAAGGATGTTTCAGCGCCGAGCGGAATTGCCGCTAAGGAAGTTTCTGCTCCAAGTGAGATTGTCACCAAGAAAGTCGCGGCTCCAAGTGCGGTTGTCGCCAAGGACGTTGCTGCGCCGAGCGGAGATGCAACTATGAAAGTCGCTGCTCTAGATGAATTTGATACTCAGGAAGTCGCAGCTCCAAGTGGAGTCGTCACCAAGGACGTTTCTACGCCAAGCGGAGTTGCCGCTAAGAAAGTTGCGGCTCCAATCGCCTCTGCGCCAGCAATTGCACAAGAAGAGAAAAAACAACTCGAAATATTGCACCAATCCATCACCAACCTGATCAAGATGCTAACCCAGAAGGGGGTAATGAGCCAGGATGCCGCTGACCAGTTGATCCATGACGCGGAGCAATCAGCCGCCAAGACTGTGGTTGCTCAGAATGGAGTTGCAACTACGGATGTGGCTCCCCCCCAGAATGTTGCTCCAGCACAGGAGCCGGTAAAACCTGGCGTTGTGCGCGTACCTTACGTGCCGGAAGTGGTGAGGCGTGAAATCAAGGAAGAAATCAGGCAGGAGGTTCTGGCGCAGGCCAAGGGTGAGAGGTGGGGTGATCCGGGAGCATTGCCGGATTGGGTAAATCGAATTTCCTGGGATGGAGATTTTCGCCTGCGTTATGAAAGTGACACTTTCCCTGCCGGAAATGCTTTGCCAGGGGCACAAGCGTACATCCCAACTGTGATTGGCGATACCACCGTTGCCCACAATTACATGCTCGTTCAGGCAAGGCTGAACATGAAGGCGGTTATAAGCGACAATACAATAGCCGATTTCCGCTTCACCTCGGGTACTACAACCAATCCGGATTCCTCCAACCAAACTTTGGGCACTGGGTTTAATAAGTCTAATTTATTGTTGGATCGTGCTTATGTGCAAAGTACCCCTTACAACTGGCTGACACTCATCGGAGGCAAGATACCCAACCCATGGTTATCTACCGATCTGGTGTGGGATTCGGATGTCAATTTTGAGGGCGTAGTGTCACAATTTAAATTAAAAACGAACGACCAATGGAGCGAGTTTTTAACCGTCGGTGCCTTTCCTTACCAGAATATATTGAAATCGGATACGGTTCTGGCTAATTCAAAATGGCTCTATGGCGCTCAGTTGAGTGCGCAGCGGACGGCGTTTGATTCTTCCACCGCCCAATTCGGCGTCGCTTTGTATAATTTCCGTGATGCCGAGGGAATCCCCAATCCCGCAGGGTCGTTTACCAATCCCTATAGCAATACGGCGGTAGAAAGCATGCAGAAGGGAAATTCTCTGGTGCTTGTCAACACCAATGATCCGAATAATCCTGGGAACCCGGCTACCCTAGCTGAGGTTCTTAATCCGGCTAACTATGGTCTTGCATCAAAATTCGAAGAACTTAATCTCACGGCAAAGATGGACTGGGCGGCTTTCGACCCGGTGCATGTGATGCTTACCGGAGACTACGTCAGGAATTTGGGGTTTAACGCCGCAGAAATCGCGGCGCGCACAGGCCTAGTAATTGTGCCGGAAATCACCGGCTATCAAGCTATTCTGGCTGTGGGCAGTCCTCGGGTCAAAAGACGTGGCGATTGGCAGGCGAGTTTTGCCTATAAATACATTCAACGAGACGCGGTGCTGGATGCGTTGAACGATCAGGATTTTCATTTGGGAGGCACGAATGCTAAGGGCTATGTTGTTAGAGCAAGCTACGGGTTGGACAAGGAAACAAGCGTTGGATTGGTCTGGCTTAGCACCGATCAGATAGATGGCCCGCCGCTGTCGATAGACACGCTGCAAGTTGAGATGAATGTAAAGTTTTGAACATGGGACGCTACAACATGAGAAGCCTTGTAAAAATTCATGTCCTATTTCAGACATTCGTGTTGTTCCTGGCTGCAGTCACGGCATTTGATGCCATGGCGGCTACAGACAAAGATGCAAAAGACAAACAGGCTGTGCATCGCTTGCAGATGCAATTGAATGCGGCTCAACAGGATAAGGTCGATCTTGCGGGGCAGGTTGAAGCGTTGAAAAAACAGGTCAGCGATCTGGATGCCAAGCGGGAGACACTTGAGAAAAAATTAGGTGGTCAATCCAGGCGGATTACCGAACTTTCCGACAAGCAACAGAAGACTGAACTCGCAGACAAGCAGCAATTGTCCGAACTCTCGGACAAGTATCAGGCGACTGAAAAGAAACTTAGGGAAGTAGAGCAAAATTTCGCTACAACCAGCAAAAACTTGCAACAGACGCAAACTGAAAAAGAGCAGGAGAAGAAAAAGCTGGATGAAGAGATTCAGGTATGTGAGAAGAAGAATTCAGAACTCTACTTGATCAGTGCAAAGCTTCTGGATAAATATGAAGCAAAGGGCGTACTGGATGCCCTTCGTCAGGCAGAGCCGTTTACGCAACTGGAGAAGGTCAAGGTCGAAAATCTGCTGCAAGAGTATCGGGACAAGTCTGATGCCAACCGAATTATATCCAGAAGCGCTAATGCACAGGATGTTCAACGCCCCTGACCTGCGCAATGTGAGGGGCGGTTTCTGGTGCTCTCTTTTAGGAGCGCTGGTCGGATTAAGCATGGGAATTGCTGACGTGAAGGCTGATATCTTCATGTTCACGGATGAAAGCGGTACACCCCATTTCAGCGATGTGCAGAGCGATCCACGATACAGGCTTTATATGCACTCCGAATCGCCAGGTGTCAATGCCGATGCACCGCAAAAAGCATCGTTCGTTAACAGCAGGAATCGCGAAATATTTACCCAGGAAATCAAGCAAGCCGCGTCATTTTATCAATTGGATGAAGCGTTGTTGTATGCCGTTATAGCGGCAGAGTCGGGTTACAACTCCCATAGCGTTTCAAGGAAAGGTGCGGTTGGGCTGATGCAGTTGATGCCCGATACGGCAAGGCGTTTCAAGGTAAATAACTCGTTTGACCCGGCACAGAACATTCACGCAGGTGCGCAATATCTGAGTAGCCTCATGTCGCAATTCGACAACAACATCCCGTTGGCGTTAGCGGCTTACAACGCAGGCGAAAATAATGTGCGCAAATATGGTGGGCACATCCCCCCTTTTCCTGAAACCAAAGCTTATGTTTTAAAAGTAATGGATTTTTATCAGAGATACAGGTGAGGCTTCGTTATTGTTCCGCACCCCCGCTTGCCGTAATCGTAATGCTCCTAAGGTTTTGGCTAACTTGGAGTTCATCAATTTGTAACTTTCAATATCTACAATACGAAAATTAGGAAAGTTATTGCTGATTGCGTAAAAGATCGAAGCAATGACTCGTGAATGCATGGGGCACTCTGATGCAGTTTAAGATAAAGGCGCATCGAAGTGGTGAGGGAGTCTGTGTTCTTTCTTTCTCTGCCCTGGACGAAAGTGACGCCGCGAATCAAGCGAAAAGCCAAGGCTACAACGTCCTGAGCGTCAAGAGCGAAGGCAGCGCTGTGTTGCCGAGATTCAAAAAATCCGGCAACTGGTTTCCTCTGGTGCCGTTCAGCCAGGAACTGCTTGCTTTGCTGGATGCCGGGCTTAGCCTGGTTGAGGCATTGGAAACGTTGGCCGAGAAAGAGCGACACAGTGAAGCAAAAAAGGTGTTCGATTCGATCGTGGCTCGTTTGTATGTAGGGCAGACTCTTTCTGCTGCCTTGGAGGATTTCCCCTCTGTTTTTCCTCCCCTTTTTGTTGCGACCGTCCGTGCCAGCGAAAAGACGGGGGGGCTGAGCGAGGCGCTGAGCAGATTTTTTGCCTATCAGTCACAGCTTGATTTTGTACGAAAAAAAATTGTAAGCGCATCCATCTATCCCGTGCTGCTGATGGTGGTGGGAGGTATCGTTGTATTGTTTTTGATGAGTTACGTGGTGCCCAAGTTTTCGGTAATTTACGAAGGCAACGGCGCCAACCTGCCATGGCTTTCACAGATGCTGATGCAATGGGGGGGGCTGATTAAAACCCACGGGGAAATGGTTCTGTTGATTGTAACGAGTGTGATATTCGTTGTTGTATATGGGTTGACCCGGCCAGCCTTGCGTGAGTTTCTGCTACTCAAATTATGGCAAATCCCCGCTATTGGGGAGAGCATGCATGTATATCAGTTGGCGCGCTTTTATCGGACATTGTCCATGCTGCTGAAGGGTGGCATTCCAGTAGTTACAGCGTTGGATATGGTTTCCGGTCTGCTCCAACCGGTTTTGCGTGGGCGATTGAAATTCGCCACTCTTGCTATCCGTGAAGGGCAGCCGATTTCGCGTGCGATGGAAGAGCAGCAACTTACTACATCTGTTTCGTTGCGGATGCTGCGCGTCGGGGAACGAACCGGGAATATGGGTGAAATGATGGAGCGCATCGCCGTATTTTACGATGAAGAAATGGCGCGCAAAGTTGAATGGTTCATCAAGATGTTCGAGCCTATTTTGATGGCTGTAATCGGATTGGTGATCGGAGTGATCGTAGTTTTGATGTATATGCCAATATTTGAATTGGCAGGGAGTATCCAATGAATATCATGGCAGGTGATGTACTCATGCCATCGCTCACGGCGGATGATTTGCGCAAGGCTTATGTAGACGCAAAGCGTCTCGGATGCAATGTCACGGCGGTGATTGAGGAATGCTATTCCCTGGAGCCCGGACTTGCTATTGCTGTGATTGCGCGGCTATTTAATTACCAGGTGCTGGATATGCCTGCGCTTAATGGATACTCGCCCGCTTTTGATCTTCTTTCATTCGCCGATGTGGCTCGTCGTGAGTGCATGGTTTTACGCGACGGCATGGGGAAACTTGCCATTGCTTTTTGCGATCCATTCAACGCAGAAAATCAGGAATGGATCGAGGCACGTATTGGAGGGGTAACCTGGTACCTTACGCATCCTTCTGATTTCGCGGCCTATCTCGCGCGCTTCGAAGCCGACTTGCGCGCGATGGACAGCATTGTTTCCGGTGGGACGGATACGGCGGGAGAGATTGGACAGTCGGAAACGCTATCGCTCAAGGGGATAAGTGAAGACCCCAGCCCTGTTGTGAAGCTGGTTCACTCCACCCTCTATGATGCCCTCAAGGCAGGGGCCAGTGATATTCATATTGAATCCCATTCGATTGGGTTTCGCATCAAGTACCGCATAGATGGGGTATTGAACGCAGTGAGTGATGTGCCGGGCGTAGAAATGGCCGAACAGGTAATTTCGCGCATAAAGGTGATGTCGCAATTGGATATTTCCGAGCGGCGAGTCCCGCAGGATGGGCGATTCAAGGTGACAATGCAGGGCCGTGATGTGGATTTCCGCGTTTCGATCATGCCAAGCAATTTTGGCGAAGATGCGGTACTCAGAATTCTGGATCGCCAGAGTCTTTCCGGGCAGATGCACAGCCTGACTTTGGACGTGCTCGGGTTCGATGCGGATAGCATAGCCAAGTTTAGACTACTGTCCAGTGAGCCTTACGGCATGGTGCTGGTAACCGGGCCGACCGGCAGCGGAAAAACCAGCACCTTGTACGCCGCGATCAGCGAAATCAATGACGGTGAACATAAGATCATCACGATAGAAGATCCCGTCGAATATGATTTGCCGGGCGTATTGCAGATCCCGGTGAATGAAAAAAAAGGACTCACATTTGCACGCGGGCTGCGTTCCATCCTGCGCCACGATCCAGACAAAATCATGGTGGGAGAAATACGCGATGCGGAAACCGCGCAAATCGCTATCCAGTCAGCGCTTACCGGTCACCTCGTATTTACTACGGTGCATGCGAACAATGTCTTCGACGTGATTGGCCGCTTTATGCATATGGGAGTTGAGCCATATAGTTTCGTGTCAGCAATGAATGGCATCCTGGCTCAGCGCCTGGTGCGCCTTACGTGTCCCCATTGTGCCGAGCCGCAGCAGCCATCGGCAGATATGCTGAAAATGTCCGGGATTCCCCCGGAACAGGCAAAGGATTACCACTTTGTTGTCGGTCGGGGCTGTGGCCAGTGCCGAGGGACGGGTTACAAGGGGCGGAAAGCGATTGCAGAAATGCTCCATTTGAATGACGAGATCAGGGAACTCATTGTTGCCAGGGAGCCGGTTCGTTGTATCAAGGAAGTGGCACGACGCAACGGCACTCGATACCTGCGGGAAGCGGCGCTGGATCTGGTCAGGCTGGGTGAAACCACGCTTAAGGAGATAAATCGTGTTACGTTTGTGGCGTGATCAACTGCGCATCGCAGTATGTCCTGATCGGGTGATCGTGGTGCACTGCAAAGCAGGGTTGCGCCCGAGTATTGTCGCCAAAAAGGTTTATACATCTTCCGGATCAGAGCCGGGTTGGACGGCAGCGCTTTCCATGCTGAAAACTGCATTGGATAACCCGGATTGGCAAAATTCGGACGCCACGCTGATTATCTCAAACCATTTCGTTCGTTTCCTAATGTTGCCATGGAGTGATGTGGCTTTGAACGATGCAGAAAAACTTTCCTTGCTGCGGCAGCGCTTCGTCGAGGTCTATGGGGAAGTCAGTGCAACTTGGGAGATGTGCCTTAACGAGGGATCTTTCGGTTCGCCATCTTTGGCATGCGCCGTAGAGACAAGTCTGCTTGAGCAATTGAAAAGCGTTTTTAGTACATCTTCATTGCGGCTGAAATCGATTCAGCCTTATTTGATGACTGCATTCAATTTTTGTCGCAAGGACTTGGGTAATGGTGCGGCGTGGTTTGTCTTGGCTGAACAAGGGATATTTTGCATCGGGTTATTGCATAAAGGGCGTTGGCAAAGCATCAGGTTGCGTCTGGCTGAGAAAGATTGGTTCGATGAAGCGATGCGTGCGCTGGAGCGCGAGATGTTGCTTGCCGATAACGGAAACGAGAGCAACAAAGTGTTTTTGTACTCCCCGGAAAATCCCGTGTCGGCGTCGATTAAACGAGGCGCTTTGGTAATCCAACCTTTGCTGCCGACTCTACGTGCCGCTCTTCCCTTTGACGAAATGGGCATCTATGCAATGGCCGTCGCAGGTATCTGAAAATGGGTGACCTATGGTAGCAGCAGTTGATCTGGATTATCTGTCAGACAAACGTTTCAACTGGGCTGGAATGATTGCGATTGCAATAGGCGTGGCTGGACTGATGTCCATGGTTTGGTATTACCATGACCTGAGTCTGAAAATAAATGATCAGGAGATGCGGGTGTCAAAGTTGAAAGAGCGGGGGAAAAGCTGGCTCGTGCCCCCAGTTGTGCAGGCACACGATGCAGAACAAATTGTCCGCGAAACAAAGCAGGCCAATGCAGTGATACTTGAACTCTCACTGCCGTGGAAAGAGTTGTTTGAGGCACTTGAATCGTCCCAGACTAATGAGGTGGCGGTGCTGGCGATTGAGCCGGATGCACAGAAGGGAAAGGTACGCATAAGTGCCGAAGCAAAAAAACTGGAGAGTATGTTGGACTACGTTGCAAGTCTGCAGAAGATCGCGCTGTTCCGCGAAGTCCTGATCCTGAATCACCAGATTCAGGATCAGGACCCGGAGAAACCCGTACGTTTTGTTCTACAGGCTGCGTGGGAGATACAGCGTTGAGCAGGTCAAGCTGGATAGCCGCGCAGTGGCTAAGATATTTCGGAATGCCGGGGTTGGCAGGACTCGTACTGGTTGTGTTGGCTTTAGCCGCATTCATCGGGTTCATTCTGCCCGCCGAGGCGAAATTGGAGCGTACAACAAGCGAAGTGGAAGATTTACAAAACCGCCTCAAGATGGAACTCGTTAATCCAGTGGATCATGCAGTTCCGGCGGAATCAAGCCTGACATTGTTCTACAAGTCCTTTCCACCTGAGCAAAATGCGGTACAGCAGCTTGAGAAAATCTACCAATCCGCGAGTAGCGAATCACTTCTTCTGACACAAGGTGAATACAAATTCACCAAGGAAAAAGAAGGCCACCTGGAAAGTTACCAAATTATCCTGCCAGTGCGAGGGACTTACATTCAGATCAGAAAGTTTATCGCGAAAGTGATGAATTCAGTACCTACGGCGGCACTGGATGAGGTCAGTTTCAAGCGAGAAGCTATTGGAGGAACTGACCTGGAAGCAAAGATTCAGTTCTCCATCTTTCTGGGTGCCGCTTGATGGCAATTAGTGCAAAACAGCGTCAATGGTTTCTGGGTGTGGCATTTACGCTCACGCTAGCTGCTATGGCATCCCTTGAAGGGAAGGATGACTCGGATCTGGCTGTAGTCAAGCCTGGCAAAACGAAGGCGCCTAATCTGAAAAAAAAGGGCGAAATAGAAAGTGAACCGGTTGGCGATGTTTCCCTGGCAAAAATGAATCGTCAACCGTTGCCTGAAGATGTAAAAGAGATGTTTCCAGGCAAGTCATGGTTTGTCGCGCCACCGCCTCCCAAGGTAGTGACACCCACTGCACCTCCGCTGCCATTTGTGTTTAAGGGGAAATTAGCAGAAGAGGGAGAAAAAATAGCCGTATTTCTGAGCAAGCAGGGTCGCAGCTACGTAGTCAGGGAAGGGGATGTTCTGGACAAAATCTACAGCGTGGATGAGGTGCGGCCACCTGTGATGATTTTGACTTATTTGCCTTTGAACATTAAACAGACCATCCAAATTGGAGAATCAAATTGAAGTCGTTGCTTTTCAAGTGTCAGCCCATGTTGCTGCTGGCTATCACGCTGTTGGCCGGATGCGCCCAGCCTGGGGTTCGGGAGTTTGATGAAGGCAGGAAAATGTTGTCAGAAGGTAACATCGAGTCAGGTCTGGCAAATATTGATTTGGCGATGAAAGATGATCCAGGCAATCTGGAATATCGGACGTATCGTTTTAAGCAGCGCGAAGCAGCCGTAAATCAAATCCTTGCGCGGGCTGATTCAGCCCGCAACAACGGCCAGTTGGATGAAGCAGAGAGCGATTACAGACAGGTGCTTGCCTTGGACGCCAGCAACCCTCGCGCCACGAACGGCATTGAGGAGGTGCAGGCAGACAGGCGGCGCCTGATTCAATTGGCTGAGGCTGAGGCGCTATTCAACAAGGGCGACAGGGAGGGGGCGCAATCCAGACTAAGGCCTATCTTAGCCGAAAACCCGTCCCAGCCTGCAGCCAAAGCCTTACAAAGACGTATAGAAGAGATGGCTGCTGCTGTAACACCGCCATCAACACTCAACTTGGCACTAAAGAAGCCTATTACGCTGGAATTTCAGGATGCCACTATCAAGGAGGTATTCGCAACAATTTCACGAGTTGCCGGACTGAATTTCGTTTTCGATAAAGATATTAAGCCGGAATTGAAAGTCACCGTTTTCGTAAAAAACACAAGCATAGAGGATGCGGTCAAGCTTTTGCTGGTGACCAATCAATTGGGACAGGAGGTGTTGAGTGAAAATACCGTACTGATTTATCCCAACACTCCCGCAAAAAATCATGACTATCAGCAATTGGTCGTGAAAAGTTTCTATCTGGCCAATGCAGATGTAAAAAAGACGTTGGACATGATCAAGACCATCCTGAAAACCAAGGATATCTTTATCGATGAAAAATTGAATTTGCTCGTTATGCGAGATACCCCTGAAGTTGTACGTCTGGCGGAGAAGCTAGTTGCTGCTCAGGATTTGGCGGAGCCGGAAGTGGTATTGGAAGTCGAGGTTCTGGAAGTGACCGCAGATCGTGCGTCCGATCTTGGGATGCAGTTTCCAACTTCACTCAGCGCAAGCTTAGTGGGGGCAGCGGGGACTGCGGGGACATTTACACTGAACGATTTTAAGGCTAACAATCCGAATTTCAGATCTTTTACGATAACCAATCCTGCACTGGCGCTCAATTTGCAAAAACTGGATTCCGATTCAACCTTGCTCGCCAATCCAAAAATTCGGGTAAAGGACAGGGAGAAGGCCAAGATTCATATTGGTCAACGATTGCCGGTTCTTACCACTGTCGCGACAGCGGGAGTGGGTAGTTCTGAAACGGTAAACTATATCGACGTAGGGCTTAAGCTGGACGTGGAACCGAACATTCGGCTGGATGATGAAGTAGACATGAAGGTCGACCTGGAGGTGAGCAGTGTTATAAATACAATCACGTCGGCAACAACTGGTTCTCAGGTTTACGAGTTAAGTACACGCAATGCGACTACCGCGTTAAGACTTAAGGACGGGGAAACACAAATCCTTGCTGGGTTGCTTCAAAATAACGAAACTGCTGCTGTGAATAAGGTTCCGGGGTTGGGGGATTTGCCATTATTGGGGCGTCTATTTTCCAACGACAACCACGATAAATCAAAAACTGAACTGGTTTTGTTGATCACGCCACACATTGTGCGAAACGTAACGCGGCCGAATGCAATATATAGCGAATTTGCTTCAGGTACTGATAGCGCTGTCGGCAGCGCAACTGCTGTGACACCTTCATTGGCACCTGTGCAGAGCAACCCTGCTCAGTCACCTGCCACGTTACCGGCTAAGCCGGTTGAAGTATCGGTAGCAGTTGTACCGGAGGCTAAACATGATGTTGCCGCAGGCGCAGGAACTCCCCCATGATTGTGGAGCATGTTGACCGGCAAGCTTGGCCTTTATGGCGCGAACGCGGTTTTACATTGATCGAGATGTTGATTACGGTAGCTATAGTTGCAACGCTGACGAGTATTGCATTGCCGATGACTGAACTTGTGGTGCAGCGCGACAAGGAGCAGGAATTGAAATCCTCGTTGCGTCAGATTCGTGAAGCAATTGATGCTTACAAACAGGCTGTGGATGAAGGGCGGATTGCAAAATTGATCGGCCAATCGGGTTATCCGAGATCGCTGGAAGAACTGGTTTCGGGTGCGGATAATCTAAATGATCCGAAAAAGGGAAAAATCTATTTTTTGCGCAGAATACCCCGCGATCCATTGGCTCCAGATACTGATATGCCACCTGAACAGACTTGGGGTAAACGCAGTTATGAGAGCAGGCCGGACGCACCGCAGGAAGGGAACGACGTATTTGATGTCTATACGCTTTCATCCGGTACCGGACTTAATGGTATTCCTTACAGGGAATGGTGATGGTCAAGCAGTACAATATTTACGGTTTCACCCTCATCGAATTGTTGGTCGTGATGGCCATCATCGCAACTTTATTGAGCTTGACCATGCCGCGCTATTTTCATAGCGTTGACAAGTCGAATGAGGTGGCATTGCGAGCGGATTTAAAGGGCATGCGCGATGCAATCGACAAATATTTTGGCGACAATGCAAAGTATCCGGATACGCTTGATGATTTGGTCGTCAAAAAATATCTACGCAACATACCCCCTGACCCTATTACGGGGAATAACCAGACATGGGTTTTGGTGCCTCCAAGCGGTTCAGTAAAAGGCAAGGTTTACGATGTTAAAAGCGGTGCAGAGGGTACAGCAATAGATGGAACGTTATATGCGGAATGGTGAGCTTAGTTTTGTCTCTTGATCACAGCCATTTTAACACCTATGCGGTAGCGTAATTTTTTGCTCGCTGCTCAAGCGAAAGCCATTTTCTGTTTCCGGAGAATTGCGACATATCCTACCACCCCAAAGCCTAAAAGCATCAATAGCCATTCACCGAGTTCAGGAACAGGGGCAACCGGAGAACCGCCAGTCACCGAGTAGGTGAGGGTACCATTTGAGCTGAGTGTAAAGGTCGCAGGGCTAAATGTTGAACCGAGTCCACCACCGGAAGAGCCGCCGAGTCCACCACCGGAAGAGCCGCCGAGTCCACCACCGGAAGAGCCACCGAGTCCACCACCGGAAGAACCACCGAGTCCACCACCGGAAGAACCACCGAGTCCACCACCACAGTAATAACCACCATACCCGCAGGGTACCCACCAGCCCCCACTTGGAGGGCTTCCGTTGGTTGCAGCACCCTTGATTGGTACCGTTCCCCAGTTGGATCCGCCACCACCAACAAAGCTATTGCCGGAATTACTATTGACGACATTGTCATTTCCGGAATAACCATAATCGACGACTGTCGGATTTGAATTAATAGTGCCGTAGTCCATCGCTTGCAAACTTGCGCCCGGTACATATGTGGATTGACTAACCGGCAGATTTGCAGATGTATTGTGTAGTATTTGGCCAACGGTGGCCACGATATTAGAATGCTTACCTATGGTACTTGCGGCTACCGGTTTGGTATCTGCATTCGCATCCCACATCGACGTGGATACCATTTCGCTAATGGTAGAGAGAACGTTTGAAGTGGATGAAAAAAATGCTTTACCTGGCGCCGCTACGGCTATTCCAGCTATGGTAAATGCAATAGCACCTGTCAATATTGGAAGCTTTATGCGCATTGGGAACTTCTTTACAAAAAAATTACTCTAGTGAAATTATTTTCGCGAAAACCAAAATATTCAGCTTCAAATCCGCCAAGTGGCTCGCGACCCCGGCACAAAAAATCAGGAGTAATCAGTAGTCTGTTAATTTGGGCGACTGGAAAAAAGACTAAAGTCTTCACGAAACTACCCGGATTATAAGTGGCGTGTATTACAGAAGTTCGAGCCGAGTATGTCCGCTGCATGAGCCGTTCGGACTATTGCAATAAACCCGGATTGTTCAGATTGTCGATCCAGTTACTATTTTTTATTGCTGTACCCGAGCAGCAGTCCCCATCAGCAACATTGCCAGCATTATCAACCCCCATTCTGGAAGAGTAGGTACGTCACTGTTATCGTTTCCAATGCTGACGGCGATCTGTAAGTTAGAAGAACTGTTGGACGGAACGGGATTCGGAAGGTCGGAAGTCACCCCGGCAGAAAGGGTGCCAACTGTGACACTTGAATTCCAGTCGAGCTGCAACGGCAATTGCACACTTCCACCGTTTGCAATTGTGCCGACGTTGCATGTGAGGGTGGTTCCGCTGGCACTGCATCCGGAAGGTGTCAGCACCAAGCTCGAACCCGCAGGCAATGTTACGGTTACCACGACATTAGTGGCGGTCTGGGGACCAGCATTGGTAATGGTAACCGTATAAGGTGATGCAGTTCCGGCGGTGTCGATGGCTGAGCCGGTTATATTGACCGACAAAGCTGCGGCGGCATTGGTATTCAGGCTCAAATTGAGGATTGCGTTTCCGGCTACCCCATTGGCGCCATCTACGGCAATCTCATATTCCGTGCCGGGCAGCACTTGCAGAAGGATACTACTGGTGCCGCCAGGCGTACCGTCGTTATCATTTGCGGCGATCGGCGTTAACGCGCTCACGCTGCTTCCCGTATAGGCAGCCAGCAAGGTATCAAATCCGCTACCGTGTGTATCCAAGCTTAATTGTCCCGCTGCAGTTGCGGTCCATTTCCACCATACCGAGTGTCCTCCCGAATTGCCAGCGTGATTTGGTTCACCGGTTTCCTTCGTGGCGAGCAGGCTAGTGCCATTGGCGCTGGCCGTGTTGCCGCTCAGGGTGAACCGATTAATGAAGTCGTCATTGGCCGGGCGCGCTGCCTCAAGCAAATTGAGGCGCGGCTTGGCGATTCCATTGCGCGAATCGGTGATCATGGTGCCACTGCTGGTTAAGCGTGTTTGAGTCTGCGTTAGCGACTCAGTGGGAAATGCAGAGCGGAGTACCGCAACTGCCCCGGCAACATGGGGAGACGCTTGCGAGGTTCCTCCCATCGTGATGCCTGCAGCCGTAATTAGCGCACCGGGCGCCAGCATTGTCAGGAAACTTGCGCTGTCTGAAAAGCACGTAATCTTATCTGCGGCAGTGGTGGTGTCGGTGCAAATGCCCCAGTTAACTCCACCGGGATACCCCTGATTGCTGAGATTGCTGTCGTAGACCGCTCCCACGGAAATAACGCCCGGAGTGCAGGCCGGACTGCCCAGCGCGTTGGTATAAGCGTCATTGCCGGCAGCGGTTACTACGGTAATGCCGGCTTTGACCGAGTTGGTCACAGGAGTAGAAAAGGCTCCGGTGCTGCATGGTGTGGTATTTTTTGAACCATCGCCCAAGCTCATGTTAATCGCGACAATGTTGTAAGTTGATTTGTTGGAAATTGCCCAGTTGATGGCGGAAATAATGTCTGAAAAATAGGCAGAAGTCCCTGAAAAGGCATTGAGCATAGCGATTTGGCTGCCAGGCGCCACTCCCAGCACGATGGCCGAGACATTGGTGCCGTGGGTGTTGTCTGTGGTTCCGGTGCCAAAAAGGAGGGAGGCGGAAACGTGACAACCTGCGGGGACACCGGGAGCGGTGCAAGAGCCAAAGGCGGCGTTGGTGTAGTCGATTCCGTCATCAATTACTGCAACCGTGGTTCCCAAGCCCGTTTCGCCAACGGCAGCCACAGCAGGCTGGTTGATCAACGGAAGGCTTTGCGTCAGAACTTTATGCGCCTGGCCATTCAGGTAAACGGCCTTGATCTCGGGTCTGGCCAATAAGGAATTTAGAGCCGCCAAAGAGTGGAAACGCTTAAAAGACATCGGCAAATGGCTATAGTCGGCAAGCGGCTCAAGATCCGGGTGAGCGGCAGCAAGGTCAACCCCATTTTTGAGGGTCTGGTAGAGACCGGCTTTGAAAGCAAGGATAGTGTCATCATCGATGTGTTGTTTGTTGGCTTGGCGCATTTTGGCTGCCTGCTGTTCTATGGATGCGGCTTCGTATTCGACAATCAAGTCGACTGGCTGCCCTGCGTTAAGGCGATTTAATGCATCGGTCGGAGGCTGTGCGGAGAAGGCAGCATTAATCCAAAAGGTGAAGGTCAGAGCGACGGCAACACGGAAGAGGCTTAATGCTGAAAAACCAAGCTTTGATAATGAAGCGATTTTTCGAGCTGGATTTCGCATATAAATATGAGATCAGGCCAACAATATAAGTTGAACAGCCAATGCAAGCCCTCCAGCTTGTCCAAGACAAAGCTGGGGATCCGGTAACAACTGGGAATGCTAACAACAGTATGTGAAAATGTGATGAAGTAGCGTCGGCAGAAGATAGTCCGTACGGCTTATTGTTGGGTGTTACCGCGCTCTGGGCTGAAGAATCTGCTACAAACCACCGCCATCATTGCGGCAAAAAGCGAGAGTGCAGGGCGACCCCCGCCATTCAGAAAGTTCATCCACCCAATTATGAAAGAATCATTTACGGCGGCGAAATTTGCCGTTAAAAGATCCTGTACGCTTCCCAAAAGTATCAGAGGAATATCAAGTAACTCCACCAACACCAGGAATGGTAATGCCCAGCACAGTCGCATAATTCTTTGCGCCAGCGTGGATGCAGGCCACGCAATGGCCAAGCTCAATGTCAGTAGTGGATGTTGCAATGCATGTCCAATCAGAGTCGAACATGAAATACTGATGCCGGGAGTAATGACCTGTTTGCCGAGGACAAAATACTGGGTAAGCAGTGACAGGGACACTACACCCTCACCGCGATTGTCCCCAAGCATCAGGCTCTCTATCTGGTAATTCTGTGCCAGATGACCGAGTTCCCAACGATACAGTGGAAGCAGAAGCCTAGCGTACTCACTACCAAAATATAGCGACAGGGTGAGCAGCACCAGATAAACCATGAGGAACAGCCCGGCTGAATTAAGCAGCGTTCGTTGATTCATCGTGTTTGACATTATTAGCCCACCACAGGAAAAACAGGCAGCTCAGCACGATAATAAGGCTAGGCGCGATATAACCGTGGATCATATCGAACCATTTTCGGTTTTCTTGTGCAGCGAAAAACAAAGCAACGATGCGAACCTGATTGAGGCAATAGACCAGAATCGCACCCAACAGCATTCCTTTTAGTTTGCTTCTCCAGGATGCACGAAATGCGACGATTGCAGCGATTAACAAGAAGAGGGTTTCTGTCCCTTCGCAACCATTGAGAACCGATATCGAGCCTTGAGACGAGAGGATGCGATGGGCACTGGCTATTGCCTGTTCGCCGGGGTCAATGAAATTGATGAAGGCAGTGCTTGGGTAAACTGTTGCAAGGTCGATAACAAAGTGCTCCACCAAACCATCACGGCTCGACGAATAAGTGTATTGGAGTACAAAGAAAGTAAACAGAAACAACAGCGCAAAGCGTAGTTCTTTGTTAGACAGAGAGTGGAAATGTATTTTAGACATCTTTAGAAATGGTGGCTGCCAACATATTTGTATGCCTGATTGTAGAAAATAAGTGTTACAACCAATCGGTCATTTTTTGCGGCAAACATAACCCGATTGCTCAGGTTAATCGAGTCTGAACGATAGGTAAAATACGGCTGTAATCCATGCATTCATAAATCAGTAACAAAAGCGTGTCATGCTGATCAATTATATTTTCATCCCTGAAGCTAGGTGTTATATTGAATTATTGTATGTTTAGCAGAGATTTGTTTCGGGCAATTACAACAAAATTATTGGGGATATCGGTTTTGCTGATAGCAATGGCCCCCGCCTATGCCGATCAATTCGACACAGTGAATTATATTGGGAGCGTTGGGGTTACTTATGACGATAACGTTTTTCGATTACCCGCCGGTTATGACCCGCAAACTTATCTTGGGAAGCCGACCAAATCGGATGTCATCAAAGTCGCCTCTGTTGGCATAAATCTGGATAAAAAATATTCGAACCAGGAGATAATTGTTAATGCAATTGGATCAATAAACAAATACAGTAACTTTACCGACTTGGACAATGCAAGCTCATCGTTCAAAGGCTCATGGATTTGGCAGATTACTCCGAGATTCAGCGGTTCGCTGAACGCCACTCGTACTCAGTCCTTGAATAATCCTGCGGATACTAGGGTATTCGCGCGCGACCTTAATACTACCGATAACGCAAGTCTCAATGGCGATTGGTGGCTCCATAGCAACTGGCATTTGCTGTTTGCTGCATCCGATGGTCACACAACAAACACTATAAATGCCATAAATTTTCAGAACACAAATAACAGTTCACATGAATGGGGGGTGAAATATGATCCGTCCAACGGGAAATCAATTTCGCTTATATCGCGTGAGTTACAGGCAACCTATCCCAATCAGGTTCTCGATCCAGTGAATGTGATTGATTCTGGCTATACTGAAAAACAACTGGATTTGCAATTTTTCTGGGATATTAACGGGAAATCGAAATTAAGCGGCGATCTGATGAACGTGGATCACCAGAATTTCCATTATTCCCAACGGAACTACAATGAAAATCAAGGAAGCATTAATTATTCTCTGGGCATTACTGGCAAAACGTCTGTTAACCTGTCGTTACTAAGAAGCCTGAACGGTTGGTGGGATCAGTTCAGCAGTTATTATATTACTGACAGCGTTTCGATAACGCCGACCTGGCAGATGAGTTCGAAGACAGCCCTGCACATGACTATAAGTCAAGGAGCCAATGATTACTACGGACCAGTAGCTCCGAATCCGCAGGGGATTACTCGTCACGATACGACTCAATCCATACAGATGGGAATTGACTGGACGCCACAACGTGCGCTGACCGTCAGCACTTCGCTGCAACATAACCAACGCACTTCAACCCCCGCATACTATTCCGGGTATGGGTTTGATGAAAATGTTGTTATGGTGACACTTCAAGCATATTTTTAAATCGTTTAAATGTAGAGCGTATGACCATATACGCTTGCATCTACACCTGCATGGAACTTCCTGCATCAACCTGAAGAGGTCAAACGTTCATAATACTGTAATCTTGGACGTTTAATATTAACCATCTAATTTTAACAACGCTTCATCAGCCAATTGATGATTTTCGAACTGCTCTGTAAGAAATTGCAGGGGCAGGGGCCAAAAGCTCTGTTTCGTTAATTGGTTTCTACATTAAATATCATTGAGGATTTTATGAGTTCATTGAGCAGTTCGTTGGCTTATGGCCGTTCGCGTTTGTTATTCATAACTGCTACGTCTGTCGTTTTGATTCTGGCAGGGTGCGGGGAAAATAATAACTCGACCCAAGTCGCCGCAAAGGTTGGTCCGGACGAAATTACGATTGGACAAGTGAATAATGTATTTACAAAGCTGCAGGCAATACCGGGCAAAAATGCAACTGAGGTCAAGCATGAAGTTCTCGATAATCTCATAGATCAGCAACTTGCCATGCAGCAGGCAATTGATAAGAAGCTTGATAGAGATCCTGCGGTGATGCAGGCGATTGAGGAGTCCAAGCGCGCCATTTTGTCCCGCGCCTATATTGATAAACTTCGCTCTTCCATCCCCACCCCGACTGCGGGAGAAATCAGCAAATATTATGCTGATCATCCTGATATATTTGCACAAAGACGCATCTACAATTTGCGTGAACTTGATATTGCGGTTAAGCCCGGCCTGGCGGATGTTCTGCGCGATCAGATAGCCAAAGGGCTGACTTTAGAAGCGATTGCTGCGGATCTGAAGAGCAAGAATATTCCATTTTCTGCCACTGCCAGTACGCATGCGCCCGAGGAAACGGCATTTGAAATATTGTCCAAAATTTCTGTATTGAAAGATGGACAGATGACGTTAATCGAAACCAAAAATGCGCTATCAATATTGCAAGTCGCTTCAACCAAACCTGCCCCAGTCGATGAAAAAACTGTGACTGCCTCCATTCAGCAGTATTTGAACAATACGCGTTCTAAAGAGGAAATTACAAAGCAGCTCAAATCCCTCAGAAGTTCCACGAAAATTGAATACCTTGGTGAATTTCTGGCCAGCGCGGACACAAAGACTGACGCAGCAAAGGTAAGCGCAGAAACATCCGACAAGGTGACTGAGCAGCCACATTCTCCCGATTCCAGCAAAGTGACTGCCCAGTCGCCTTCTCCCGATGTCAAAAAAATAATGTCAGGCCTTAATTAACCGTATGCATGAGGATAGGAAGTTCCGCTGAACAGGACTCCAAAAATTAAAGGTTGACCGGATTAGCTCAACTGGTGCAGTTGAGCGTTTTGCTCTCTTATCCCGCCTACGGGAGAAGGAAACGTGCAAGGCGAGTTTCATTATTTAAGGGCGGCACATTGCCATGCCCGTTAGTTAGTTCAACACCATTTTCACGGAGTCTTCATGTTTTACAAAGCGATCATACAACTGCTTCTGCTGGCGTTGCTGGCAGTATACGGAGTGATTGGGCATGCGGCTGAAAGCGATGACCACCAGCTCATGATGCACCTCGTTAAAGCTTTACAGGATAAGGCGAAGTCGGTCGAAGGCAATGATTATCGCCTGGGGGCCGGCGATACGATACATATAGTGGTTTTCCAGAACCCGGACTTCACAACAGAAGCTCGCGTGTCGGAGAGTGGGGTTATTTCCTACCCATTGATTGGTGCGGTAAATCTGGGCGGGCTGACGATAGCAGCGGCAGAGAAAAAAATTGCCGGCCTGCTGCAAGATGGGGGATTCGTCCAGCAGCCACAAGTCAACATTACGCTGTCCCAGATTCGAGGCAGCCAAGTGTCAGTGCTGGGGCAGGTTAACAGACCGGGGCATTATCCGCTGGAGACTTCGAATACGCATGTTTCCGATATTCTGGCTATCGCAGGCGGTGCCACAGCTTTGGGTTCCGATAGCATCATTCTGGTAGGCACCCGAAATGGCAAACCTCTTCGCAAGGAAATCGATATTGCCAGCATGTATTTGGAAGACAAGCGTGGGGAAGATATTCTGGTTGAAGGCGGGGATGTCATCTACGTTCACCGCGCCCCAATGTATTACATATATGGGGAGGTTCAGCGCCCTGGCTCCTACCGTGTAGAACGTAATATGACCTTGATGCAGGCTCTTGCTCAAGGTGGCGGCCCGACTCTGCGTGGAACGCAGAAAAGCATCAAAATATTTCGGCGCAACAAGGATGGCAAGCTGGAAGATTTGTCGCTAGTCCTAAGTGCACAGATCGTTACTGACGATGTTCTCTATGTTCCTGAGAGCCTTTTTTAAGCTAATTATAAGCATATCCAAAAATGGACTTTCAACAGTTTCTACTCATTCTCCAAGCGCGATTTAAGGTAGCACTTATAGTTCTGGTTGGAACAGTAGCACTCGTGCTTGGAGTAAGTCTGCTGCTACCGAATAAATACGTCGCGTCAACCTCTGTGGTACTGGACGTTAAGTCGCCCGATCCGGTAATGGGTATTGCATTGGCCGGAATGGCAACGCCCAGCTACATGGCAACTCAGACTGATATTATAACCAGCGATCACGTTGCGCAAAACGTGGTCAAAATGCTCAAGCTTGACCAAATCCCGCAAGTCAGGGAGCAGTGGCAGAAGGCAACGGATGGGAGGGGGGAAGTAGCCGTGTGGATGGGGGGCTTGCTTGCGAAGAAGCTCGACGTCAAACCTTCCCGTGACAGTAATGTAATCAACATTTCATTTTCCTCAGAAGACCCAGTCTTTGCTGCAACAGCAGCCAATGCTTTTGCACAAGCCTATATCAACACCAATCTTGAGTTGAAGGTCGAGCCTGCACGCCAGTATGCACAATGGTTCCGTGCGAGAGTGGCGGGTTTGCGTACTGAATTGGAAAATGCACAGGCGCGTCTTGCAGAATTTCAAGAAAAGACGGGCATGGTATCTACCGGTAGCAAACTGCAAAATGAAGAAAATTCAAAGATCGCCGAACTTACCGGGCAGTTGGCTGTGACCGAGGGGCAATTGGCCGATACCCAGAGCAAACATAAAAATGTTAGTTCCGGCGAAACCTTGTCTGATGTAATGCAAAACCCGGTCATACTGAGTCTTAAATCAGACATCATCAGGTTGGAGGGAAAGTTGCAGGAGGCCAGCCGGAATATGGGTAAAAATCATCCGCAATACCAGGCAATGGAAAGCGAAATCGCAACCCTAAAAAAGAAACTGGATGCCGAGACCCAACAAGTTCTGAACAGCATTAACACTGCGAATAGCGTCAACCTTCAAAAAGGGGCAGAACTGAAGGCAGCCATCAATTCCCATAAGAAACAAGCGATAGAAGACAATGCGAATCGGGATCAAATTGAGGTGCTTGAGAATGATGTTGAATCAGCCCAAAAAGCCTATGACATAGTCGTGCAGCGGTATACAGAGAGCAATCTGCAAAGCCAGTCCAACCAGACCAACATTTCAGTATTAACCCCGGCTACAGAACCGATCGAGCGGTCTTCCCCAAATATATTGAAGAATATGCTTATCGCAGTATTTGTCGGAACCCTGTTGGGCGTGGGAGCGGTATTTGTTGCAGAAATGCTTGACCAGCGTGTCAGAACGACCGAAGCACTGGGAGTTGCGACCGGTTTACCTGTGCTGGTTGAATTAACGCAAAATCTGGAACCGCGCGGTAAAAAGGGATGGCTGAACAAATTTGTTGGCACAGTGTTGCTGAAGTCAAGATTTAGAAAAGTTGTGGCAGCAACCTGACCTTTCAACATTTGACCGGGAACACATTTGAATGTGTCAACCGATTTCGGGGTGTAACACCCATACTGTTTACGTAACCGTTTGTGGTGAGCTTGTCGAATAACCGTTCGTGGTGAGCTTGTCGAATAACCGTTCGTGGTGAGCTTGTCGAACCACCAGCCACTAACCAGAACTCTTCGACAAGCGTATCTAGAGCGAAGTCGAAGGGCCCAGGGCGTGGGAACTACTTTTAAGTGAAGAGCGTTGGGTAGCCCGAAGTGCTTCACGGTAACCGAGTGGTTGATTAATGTTCTAAAAACTAGCTTATAGAATATACAAATATACATTATGAAATCTGACACAACAACGGATCGATCGATAGGGGCAATCCTCATCGACTCTGGAAAGATTACTATCAATGATGCAGAGCAAATATTGCGGCTGCAGAAAGTTGAGAATCTCCGCTTTGGTGACGCCGGGATTAAACTGGGACTACTGGCTGAATTGGATATTCAGTATGCACTTGCCAGTCAGTATGACTATCCCTATTTGCGAAAGGAAGATGGATCTGTTTCCGACGCGCTTGTGGCCGCATACAAACCTTATTCCCATCAAGTCGAGTTGTTGCGCACCTTGCGCAGCCAACTGATGATAAGGCGATTTACCGGTCAGCCTAGCCGTAAAATGCTATCAATCGTCAGTCCTGAGCGAGGGGAAGGGCGAAGCTTTCTTGCCGCCAATTTGGCGATAGTCTTTTCACAACTGGGCGAGCGCACCCTGTTGATTGATGCGGACATGCGCCACCCCTGCCAGCATGAATTATTCAAACTGGAAAATCGCCGTGGCTTCTCTTCGGCTCTTGCGGGTCGGGATGATTTGCAGGTGGTACAGCGAGTAAATAATTTCGTCGACCTTTCCGTGTTAACCGCCGGCCCGACACCGCCGAATCCCCAGGAGCTTCTGGGTCGCCCAACATTAACGACCTTGCTGAGTAATCTGGTTGAAGAATTCGATGTCATCCTGATTGATACCCCACCCGCCGCAGATTTTGCAGATGCGCATACACTTTCGTCCAAGGCAGGGGCAGCCATGTTGCTGGCCCGCAAGAATTATTCGCGGGCCGAACTGGTACGCCAGCAAACAGAGAGCCTTGCCCAGTCCGGAATAGAAGTTGTTGGCACAGTAATGAGCGAATTTTAGCGCACATAACCGGAGCTAAAATGTCTGTGGCAACTATCTCAAATTCTGTGCAGGAGGCATCATGGAAATCCATGTGGCCCATTCTGCTTGGGCTGCTTGTATTGTTCATACCCACCTATCTATCCCTGGCAACTTCATTGTGGACACAAGAAGAAAATGCTCACGGCCCACTCATTCTGGCCATAGTGATATGGCAAATCTGGTTGGGAAGGTCAAAACTGCGCGATGATGGGCAGAAAAAAAATCTTGTAAGCGGTGCGGTTCTACTGATTTTTGGACTGTTGCTTTACATTATTGGCCGTTCGCAAGATATCTATAATTTTGAGGTAGGCTCGCAAATCCCGTTGTTGCTTGGTGTCATGTTAATGACCTACGGGGCAAGCGTGACAAAGAACTTCTGGTTTCCATTGATGTTCTTGCTATTCCTCGTCCCCATACCGGGGTTCGTGATCGACACCCTGACGGGTCCGCTTAAACAAGAAGTTTCCGTTTTGGCGGAAAATATTTTATACCAGATGCACTATCCAATAGCCCGAAGCGGGGTAATGCTGTCGATAGGGCCATATCAGTTGCTGGTTGCTGATGCCTGTTCCGGGTTGAACTCGATATTCAGCTTGAGCGCAGTGGGGCTGTTCTACACCTATTTTGTGCAGCGGTCAGGCTGGGTTCACAACACCATCCTCCTGGCGAGCATTCTTCCAATCGCTTTTTTTGCGAACGTAATACGCGTGGTATTACTGGTATTGATCACCTATTATTTTGGAGATGCGGTCGGGCAAGGTTTTGCTCACAAAGCGGCAGGGGCGGTACTTTTCACGTCAGCGGTCATATTGTTTCTTGTTCTGGACAGCGTGATCCAGTTCGCAATCATGAGACTATCGGGTCAGGGCAAATGATACTAGGTGCGAGCAAGCAAGCTTTCTTCATCGGGTTGCTGATGGTTTCTGCATTTGCATCGGCCATATACCTGAAGCCGACAAAAAAACTTGCGGATTCCATGCCTGCCGTGAACCTTGAAAAAATGATCCCGGCTCAATTCGATGATTGGCATTCGGATAACATAGTGGTGGAACAGATCATTAGTCCGGAAAGAAAAATTTTGATTGCAAAGTTATACGGCCAAACATTGACAAGAACCTATCTGAATAGCCACGGGACTCAAATCATGCTGTCAATTGCTTATGGCGGCGATCAGAGCGATGAGATGCAAGTTCATCGCCCGGAAATATGCTATTCCGCACAGGGTTTTCAAGTGGAAAAGCAAGGGCTGGATACTCTTTTAACAAGATACGGATCGTTGCCCATCAAGCGTTTGTTTGCTGTCCAAGGTTCTCGCAACGAACCCATCACCTACTGGATAACCGTTGGTGACCAAGCAGTTGTCCTGCAAGGAATGGAACAAAAACTTGCACAATTACGTTACGGATTAACGGGGAAAGTGCCGGACGGAATGCTGGTGAGAGTTTCGTCGATAAGTCGTGATGAAAAGGATGCCTACCATATTCAGGATGATTTCGTTCGGGAAATGCTTGCCGCAATGAGCAAGGAAGATCGGGTTCGCGTCGCCGGACGTTTTGAAGGCTGACTTGGCAAGGTTAACCTCAGGTATTCATACTTCAAAAGCGAATCGAGCCAATCAATGTTTGAAGCCACTTTCCTTCTTGTCTTGCATCACGCCTTCAATTAAGCGAGGAGGCATGGCTTGTCCAAACTTAACAAATTAGCCTTCGGGGTTGGCTGGGGTACGGTTTCGGTTGTCGCCGTTACTGTGCTTCAACTCGTATTCATGGCTGTTATGGCACGACTACTTGATCCGGCGCACTTTGGTTTGGTCGCAATTGCCAATGTCAGCCTTCGTTTTTTCTCTTATTTTGCGCAAATGGGAATCGCCCCTGCGCTCATACAGAAGCCTACCCTTGAAGAAGGCGATATTCGTGCAGCATTGGCTTTGTCACTGGGCATTTCGACTTTTTTCTTTTTACTCGCGTTTTGCAGTGCATCCCTGATTGAGAGTTATTTCGAGATGTCTGGGCTAGGTGCTGTCACCCAAGTGCTGGCACTCAATTTTATTATTTCTGGATTCTCTTCCATTTCATTGGGACTTTTGCGGCGCAATGGAAATTTTCGTGCAATCGCGATTATCGAGATTATTTCGTACGTTGGCGGCTATGGGTTGGTTGGGCTCACTGCGGCGAATTCGGGTGCGGGCGTTTGGGCGCTTGTTGCAGCGTTCATCTCGCAAACCACGCTCTCTGCCGTACTCAGTTATGCCGTTGCTCGTTTCCCCTTGAAGGTACACCACACCGCTGCGCAGCGCAGCCATTTTCTGAGTTACGGTGGACGTTATTCAGTCATTGGTTTTATTGAATTTCTTTGTTCAAACATCGATGCGCTGTTGGTTGGCAAGTTACTTGGAGCCGCACCAGCGGGGTTTTACAATCGCGCTGTCCTGCTCGCCAATTTGCCGGTTCAACAGCCTACAAATGTATTGACTGGCGTATTATTTCCCATCATGAGTTCGGTTGGCAATCAGCATGATAAACAGTCTGTCAGCCTTCAATTGAGCGCCCTGCTGGTGGGCAGTTATGCATTTGCCGTAGGTGCCGGGATATGTGCTGCAGCACCTGACATCGTCAAGGTGCTGCTCGGTAATAAATGGCTGGACACGATTCCCGTCCTTCAGGTTCTCGCATGGTCGGTGGGGCCGCTTTATGTTTCCCACGTTGCGGGGGTGACGCTGGATTCCATGAATGAGCTTTCCCTTAAGTTCAAAATCCAATTCTCGCTTCTGATGTTTCTGGTGGTGCTCTTCGCTCTGTTCGCGCCATCCGGTAGCGTAATTACCATCGCGAGGGTTGTTGTAGTAACTGAATGGGTGCGGGTTTTTGTCATGAGCCTGGTACTCGTGCGATTGCTGAAGGTTCAAGTGCGAGAGGCGGGGATCATTGTCGCCTGTGTGGCGATTGTCGCATTATCTTCCGGGATATCCATCCTGCTGGTTTTTCAAACGATGGATGCCGCCACCTCAAGCGTCATTCGGCTGGGGGGTGAAATACTGGTTGGGGCAATCGGGTTTGTAATGGGTCTCATGGCAGTGCGTACGCTCGCCGTCCGGTTGCCTTCGGTTCGATATCTGGCTCTTCAAGTTCCGCTCTTTGCCAAACTGTTACCCGGTCAATCCTGACCAAACTATATAATAAAGAAGAGATAGAAATGCGTTGGTTTTATGTACCAAATGAGAACACGGAAGGAGACCAGATAGGGCCACGCATGGCCTTTGAAAAACTGCATCGAGAGGGTGTGTTTTCCGATTACTTTGCTTATTCCTACCTTGTGCGCGGGAAAGCTGCAAACAGCCATCAGGATGCGCTGGATGAATTCGTCGAATGTGCGCGCGAATTCGCACCAGACGTGATCTTCATTCAGCATCCAGGAAATGGATATCCAATGGATCGTGCGTTTCTACAAAAGCTCAAGGCACTTCCTAGCAAACTAAAACTGGTGCTCTACGAAGAAGACGCTTATGGATATATTGTTAAAAAAATGGACGCCACTCTTAAAGCCGTGCTCGCTGAGACTGACATTTGCTTTCTGAGTGGAACCGGGTATTACGCCGAGATGGCGCGTGCAGCCGGTGCACGGAAGGTACGTCATGCCAATCATTCCTATGATAGCCAACGTTTTGGCACGCCATGGACTCCAACGCTCAGTCGGAAGTTTGATGCGGTGATGATCGCCAACTTGCCCTGTCTCAAACGAATTCCTTGGCTATTCATGCCCGGCGGACGCAATCGCAAGCTCGCCGCAAGGGCGCTCTATGGTCAGTTGGGCGACCGTTTCGCTTTGTATGGAAGTGGTCAGGGCTGGGAGGGCGAGCCTTATTGCAAAGGAAAGATTGCTTTTGACAAACAAAGTGAATTCATTCGCGATGCATGGATGAGTGTCAACTGGGGGCATTTTGACGATATACCCATGTACTCATCAGATCGCTTGCCCATCAGTCTGGCATGCGGTGTGCCGCATATCACCAACTACCAACCTGGTTACGAACATATCTTTGATCGAGTGCCAGGTTTGTTCACAGTCAAGAGTCCGCAAGAGGCCCTTGATGTTGCCCTCTATATTCTTAGTATGCCGGTGGAGAGGCGCAATGAGCTTGGCTTTCAGGCAGCCGAATATGCGCGCCAGCACCTCGAAGCGACCGTTGTCTACGGTGACATTGTTGCGGTAGTTCGGGAGCAACTATTCGGTATATTGCCCCATGTGCAAAGTGAGGATTGCAGGGCATGAAAATGCACATCGGCATCGTCGGCCCCATCGCCACCGCAGACATCACTCATCTTATTCAAGGCGATGTGACTGGGTTGCCTGTCGGATATGAAGGCGCACCCCTGCTTGCAACCTTAATCACAGAACTGTTGCGTCTGGGACATCGTGTTTCTGCGTTTACGCTTTCCGGCGACATGCCTCTGAGTGGTGGTGTGGTGGTTGCACAAGGCAAGAATTTTTCATTGAGCTATATCCCCAAGCGATCCCACGCATGGCGACCAAATGGCTTTCGGCTTGGCCGCATTCTCGATCTCTATGCATTCGAGCGCGAGAAATTGCAGAGGGCCATCGCACAGGTTGCGCCAGAAGTAGTTCATGCCCATTGGTCTTATGAGTTCGCGCTGGCCGCATTGCAAACGGGTTTACCCCATGTGGTGACCTGCCATGACTCCCCTTACAGAGTGGCAAAATTCTATAGCAGGGCGAAACTCACGCAGAGATGGTACCGCTGGTTGCGTGTTCTCATGGCGCGCAAAGTTTTGCGTCAAGCGCACTGCGTGACGGCGGTTTCATCCTATATGCGGGATGAAGTACAAAGCATGACCCAAGTGCCTATACAGGTTGTGCCCAACCCGGTAGATAGTTTTGCACAGGCCTTGGGCAAGGCACGTAAGACGCCTGCGACGCCGCGATTCGCGATGGTATGCAATGGCTGGCAGGCCCGCAAAAACCCCCAGCCCGCCATGATTGCATTTGCCCGATTTCGTGAAAGACATCCAGAAGCTGAATTGCATTTATATGGTAATGATTTTGGTGTTGGGCAGACTGCTGAAATCTGGTCTAAGCAAGAGGGCATCGCTGACGGTATGGTGTTTCACGGGGCATTACCTCATAAGCACTTGCTGGAGGCATTATCAAATGCAGATTTGTTACTTCATCCTGCCTTGGAGGAGACCTTTGGTATGTCGATTGCCGAGGCCATGGTCATGGGTTTGCCGGTAGTGGCGGGCGAATCCAGCGGTGCGGTGCCCTGGGTGGTTGGCGATGGCGGCGCACTATGCGACGTGAGGCAAGAGAACGCTATTTGTCAGGCTATCGAGCAGGTGTTGATACCGGAAAACTACGCGCGATTTTCTATCGCTGCGAGAGAGCGGGTTGAATCCATGTTCACGGCAAGTGCGGTGGCTGCTACGTACTTATTAGCCTATAAGGTAGCAATAGATTCACGAAAATAATATCAACTCTTAACAAGTTTGGAATAGACGATGACTATCAAGAACAGGGTGAAGCAGTTAGCCTTAAAAATGGGCGTTGAGATGCACTGGTATAACCCGGTTTATTCTCAAGACGCGCGACTAATGAGTTTATTGAGCCACTATGGTATCGATACCATCATTGATGTTGGCGCGAATAATGGAGGATATGGTCGGTTCCTTCGGGAAAGAGGTTTCAACGGGACTATTTTGTCATTTGAACCACTGCTAGATGCACACGAGCAGCTATGCGTAGCTGCATCAAAGTTCAGGAATTGGCATGTCGCGCCACGCATGGCGCTGGGTGCTGAAGATGGTGAAGTAGAAATCAATGTAGCAGAAAATTCGACCAGTAGTTCGGTTTTGCCTATGGAAGACCTCCATGCTTTGGCCGCGCCTCAGTCTCGGTATGTTGAAGTACAACGAGTGCCGTTACGTCGCTTGGACGGCGTAGATCATGATGTCCTTCGCAATGGGGAAACAATATTTCTCAAGATTGATACTCAAGGCTACGAAATGCCGGTGCTAAAAGGCGCAGGCAATATATTGGACAGAGCTTGTGGATTACAACTTGAACTCTCACTCGCATTTCTCTACGATGGACAAATATTGTATCGTGAAATGATAGACTGGCTTTCCGTCAAGGGGTTCGAACTCTGCAATGTTATGCCCGGCTTTGTTGATCAGAGATCAGGCCGAATGTTACAGATGGATGGTATTTTTTTTCGTAACCCATAATGTTGGATAACGATATGCCAGAGATAATTGTTGTTGCGGGAAACCCGGCGCGGGTCGTCAAGAAGATCGCATAATTCATGTTTGAATATCTCTCTATCGCGGCCCTCTTTATAGCGGCCATAATTCTTCCGCTGATCTTTATTTTCATGCTATGGGGCGTGTTTCGCATAACAGCTCAGCGTGATCAAAAGTTCTTATGGGGAAGTCTTATCGGAATATTGGGCCTGATCCCGGTTCTGTCGGACTTGACTGTTACCCGTGGGGAGTTTGTTGACGGTGTTCTTAAAGATGTTTGGACACCTCCGGGAATTGCCCAGTTTATTGGGGATTGGGGGTCGAAGGGATTGACTTATCTGATTCTCGGATTTGGCTTGATCGTGATTTTGAAGAGCTTGCAAAGCAAGCAGCAAGAAAACAGAGTTGGCACTTGGTTATTTGTTTCTTATCTGGCGCTCATCACGCCCCCATTCATAAGCTCCGTGGCCGGAACCCGACCAGTTTTTATCCATTTCATGCTTTTTGAGCCGCTGATTTTTTCTCTGGCCTACCTGATACGTCCTTCTTCGGACTGGTTGTGGTATGTCAAGCTGTTTAAACGTGTTTTACTGGTTTATGTTTTGCTGAGCGCGTTATTTGGTGTACTCGCTCCAGCATGGTCAACGGGTTCTGCAATGGTTTTGATACCGGGGTTTAGTTTTCGTCTTAATGGAATCTTTTCCCATTCCAACAGTTTGGGTATGGCAGCTTTGGTTTATTTGGTGCTGGACATGGCTGATGAAACTCCCGGTACGCTATATCGCGAACTGAGCTGGTTCTTGACAATGGGGGTATTGGTCGCTACTCAATCGAAAACTGCTTGGGCTGGGGCAGTGTTCGCTTACGCAATATATTATATTTACAAAATAACGGCCCTGAAAAAGTTTCATGGAGTGCAATCTTCAATTCCGGTCATTGTTGGTATGTTTGTCTTGCTGGTGGGGGTCGGGGGCTATTTATTAATCTTTGAAACAGCCTTTGATAATTGGTTCAGAGGGTTGAATACGGAAACCTATAACAGCCTGACTTCTTTGACAGGCCGAACCAATATTTGGGATATCACGATTCGCTCTTGGCAAGAAAACCCGATTTTCGGTTATGGGCCGGGCTTGTGGGATGTGGATTATCGGCTCCAATACGCGCCGCAGTACCTTGATATTGTGGGTATGGCGCACAACCAATTTTTCCAGACCTTGGGCGAATCGGGGATAGTGGGTGTCATAGGCCTATCTATTTATCTCTTCACGCTCGTCAAGCTTGGGTTTCAATATTTTTCAATGACAAGAGGCGTGTCGTTAGCCTTGGTCGTTATTTTTCTTGCACGATCAATTTCGGAAACCCCCTTCAGAAATCTGGAGATGAGTGTGATGTTTTTTGTCCATTTCATTTTGTTTGTGCTGTTGTTGAGTATGACGGCAACCAAACGACAACAACAAGAAGCACTAAATCTGAAAACGTCAGGTGTTTTCATCAAATCTTAATGTATTGCCATGACAATGGATCGGTCGATGACTGAAACGCCAAAATCATGCCCAGAGTCTTGAGGGCGCTTCTGGTGTTTGCCATGTCGGCTTTTTCGCAGCCACTTGTAATCAATTCTTAAGGTGCGCGGTCTATTCCATGCAGTTACTTTGGGATGTATTTGCTCTGGGGAGCAACTACCAACTATTGGCGGGATATTCGTTTTTACGGCTGGCGAGTCATTACAGATAAAACTACTTGGTATACGCCGTGAGCCAACGGGAATGCAAAAATACAAATGGTCGTATAGCTTAACATGAGACTAGCTGTCTTGTTAACCGTACATAATCGGCGGGAAATTACACTTTCCTGCCTGCACGCATTGTTTGCAGCAACACTGCCAAATAATGTGGAAATGGATGTCTATTTAACTGACGATGGCAGCAAGGATGGTACCGCTGATGCGGTGAGAGTTGCATATCCGGGAATTAGAGTGCTTCACGGAGATGGCAGTCTTTTTTGGAACGGCGGAATGCGACTTGCCTTTGGCGAAGCGCTTAAGAAGGGTTACGATTATTACCTCTGGTTGAATGACGATACCAAATTGCAGATCCATGCATTAGAGGCTATGTTTCATACTTCCAAGCTATTGCAAGATCGGCAGGTAAAGCCCGCGATTGTGGTTGGAACGACAGTGGACGCTGTAAGCGAAGCGCCTACCTATGCAGGTAGAAAATCCAGAGGGTGGAAGCGCCCGTTTTACTTTGACTTGGTTGTCGCGGAAAGTGAACCGGTCGAGTGCGATACCCTGAATGGTAATTGTGTCCTGATCCCCTCGGAAGTTGCCAAGCGTGTAGGCAACCTTGATCCTGTGTTCACTCACGGTATCGGGGACTTTGACTACGGTTACCGGGCTCGTGCGGCAGGATGTTCAGTCTGGGTAAATCCGGGTGCGATTGGTTATTGCACATGGAACCAGGATAAACATATTCAATCTTCGAAGTTGTCCGAACGAATAAAAGCCGTCCTTCATCCTAAAAAGTTTCCTTTGAAAGTTTGGTGGATATTTTGTTGGCGTTATGGCGGGCCACTCAAATTAATACATTGGCTGCGCCCCTACCTGAAAGCTATTTTCCCCCATTTTTATGGTGATCAAACGCTATGAATCAGTACAATATATTTGCCGGATTAGCTTCAAAAGGCGTTGGTATTTTGCCGCCCTTTCTAATGTTTCTTTTATTGAGTTGCAGCACCTTGGCGGGGGCTGAAATAAACAGTGCGGCGGTGCTCACAAGCCCAAAGCAAATCAACAACAGTTATTTCGGGATGCACATTCGGTGGGGGGCATCGACAACTCCATGGCCAAATACCCCGGTCTATTCATGGCGGGTCATTTCAGAAGAAACTGTTTGGTCTGGACTTGAACCGCGCAAGGGCGAATGGCATTTTGAAAAACTTGATCAAGCAATTGCCAAAGCTGAAAAACATGGCACAGAAGTAATGCTGACATTGGGTTTTCCTGCGCCATGGGCTGCCGATGACACTACGTTGGCTAAAAATAATATAAACGCTTCTCAATCTCCAAGAGACATGGCTGACTGGGAAAACTATATTCGAAAAGTTGCAATCCGTTATAAGGGGCGCATTAAATATTATGAGCTGATGAACGAACCATTTTTTGACGAAATTCCCTCGTTTCGAAAAAGACCCGGTCATTTCCCAGTTTCAAAAATGGTGGAAATGGCTCGAGTGGCACGATCAGCAATAGCTCAGTCTGACCCTTCAGCCAAGATTGTCTCGATGTCCCTGGTTGGGGAATCACAAATAGACCAAGGTATCGATGAATTTCTCAAGGCTGGAGGCGGGCAGTATGTTGACATTATTGGTGTACATTACTATACAAAAGCTGCAGAAAATATCCCCGCACTTATTGCCGGTACACGATCAGTCTTAAATCGTTACGGTTTTGAAAAGTTACCCATTTGGAACACAGAAACTGGTTTTTGGATTCACGACCCAAAAACCAAAACTGATTTTAAACCTCCTTCCTGGGATGCTTCTTTTGAACTTCATGATGGTGCAGCCATGTTATCCCGCGCATTGATTTTGGGGGCGGCAGGTGGCTTGGAAAGGTTCTACTATTACTCATGGGATATCCCCAATATGGCATTAACCGAAAATAGAGGAGGAACAGTCAACGAAGCTGGCGTTGCTTATGTCACAACAGAGCGTTGGTTACAAGGGGCAACTTTAGAATGGTGTCATTCAGTGAATAATCAACTTTGGGCGTGTACCTTGTCACGCTCTGGCAGGAAGGCAAGGATACTTTGGAATACTTCCGGGCAGATTAATGTAAAGCTTTCTGACGAGTGGCATGCTGTGGGTTATGAAAACCTGACTGGCCTCTATGTTGATCTGGCTGCTGCCAAGACACTGAATGTAGGTATTTCGCCGGTGCTGGTTCAATCCGAAAAACTGCCATGGGCCACCAATTAATTAACTTGATTGAAAACTTGTTTTGGCGGTTTTCCAGAAAATGATGACCAATACACGCATTGATACGTCGCTGGTGTTATGTCTGGCTGTGTTGTTGATTACCAACTCACATTTTGATGAATTGTATACTGATCCAAGGCTCGGAACAGGTGGTGCTCTTGGTAACGCTTTATTCTTTTTGCTGTCTGGGTATGGCTTAGCGATCAGTCTGAGTTCAGGCAGGGCTTCAGGGGAGAGGTTCTGGGACTATTGGGTTAGGCGGTTGAGCAGGATATATCCGGTTTTGTGGGTGGTCACCTTGGTAGTTATTTTTGTCAGTGGTGAGTGGGATGTAACGACCATTAACGATTGGTTTTTTAAAATTGTCTGGCCATTGCAATATTGGTTTCTTTGCGCAATTGTAGTGTTCTATGCTTTGTTTTATTGGTTTGGCAAGCTTTCTGAAAAAGTCTTGTTGTTATCGATGATACTCTTAGCCGTACCGTATTTTTCATACTATTACTTGCTTCTGGATTTAAGCCAATTTTCCATTGAGAACGGTTATTTTAAGTGGATTGTATATTTTCAGATCATGCTCTTGGGTGCATGGTTGAGCAAGCGGCCATTTCATGCCACCCCTGCAAAAGACGCAGGCTTGCTGATTTTCTGCGTGGTGGCATTCTATGGTTTGAAAGTCTTGATGATGAGTCTGCATTTCTGGGGGTTACAATTTTTATTGCATTTATTACTTTTCCCATTTGCATTGTTCGCATTCAGGTTCCTCAGTGCGCAGGGTGTTGTTCAATTCACCCGTTCTGCTGGATTTTATCCCGCAGCAGTGTTTCTCGCCGGATTAACACTTGAGATTTATTTGGTGCAAGTTCCACTCGTGCCCGTCATAGCCCAGTTGAATTTGAAATTCCCGATAGGCTGGTTCGTAGCGATAGTATCAATTCCTGTTTTGGCCTTCTTTTCAAACAAAATTACTAATCATTTTCTTGCAGTACGATTGTTCAGAAAAACTTCAGTAAAAATATGAAATACAGTGTGCGTAGTGATCAACATAAATAGATATTGAGGATAAGGGAATGGGAAAAAACTACGAGGCGCTGAATCTGCTTCAGCCCGAAAGCGAAATTGATCCGTTCACGGAAGATCGATATCGCCAGTTTTACAAATTTCTTCCCAATGATGCGCGTAGCGTGCTGGATATTGGTTGCAATACCGGCAGGGGAGGTAATGTGCTCAAAGGGATCGACAACAGACTGCAGATTTATGGGCTGGATGCCGTAAGTGATCGTCTGGATCGTCTACCAAAAGATGTGTATGAGCAAGGGGTGCATGGGTATTCCACCAAGATTCCCAATGAGGATGGCACTTATGATGCAGTTGTTGCAGGCGAGTTCATCGAGCATATCTATCAGGCTGATGTCGACCAAACTTTGGGGGAGATTTTCAGGGTATTGAAGATTGGCGGGCGACTTTTACTGACGACTCCCAACCCAGGTGATATCAAGCGAAAAATGCGCGGGAAAAGCGTTCTGGGGGGGGCGCACGTGTCGCAACACTTTCCCGATACGCTCAAGCTGAAGTTGAGAATGGCTGGTTTTTCACGGGTCAGGATATACGGTAGCGGCAAAGTTTCGCGCTTCGTGGGTAGTCGTTTCCCCTTGTTTCTCTATGGCAGCTATTTGGCCATAGGCGACAAGTTCTGAATTTCCGATCACCATTTCCTGCATTCAGGACACCGCATGAAAATCCTGCTTAGCGCATTTGCCTTCGCTCCTAATGTTGGCAGCGAGCCCGGCGTCGGTTGGCGCTGGGCAGTTGAACTGGCGCGGCATCACGAGGTAACGGTGGTGACCGATATGACTCGTCGTGCGTTGGTTGAAGACGACAATGTACAGTTGCCGCCCAATGTTCGTGTCGTTTATTTCAGGCCGGGTTGGTTACGTGCAGTGCCGCTCAACTCGGCTACGGCGCAGTTGCTTTACACCGCTTGGCAGTTTGCGTTGCTGGGGGTTGCGCGCGGCTTGCAGCGTGAGCATGGTTTTGATTTGGCGATTCATAGTACCTATGGTGTGTTCCGCCATCCGTCCTTTTTAGGTTACCTTGGGATTCCATTTGTGTTTGGCCCGGTGGGCGGCGGCGAAGATGCGCCGATGGCGCTCAAGCGATCCATACGCGGACGTGAAAAGATCAAGGAGTTGTTGCGCTCCTTGCTTAACAAGGCGGCATTGTTCGATCCATTCTTGTGGGCGGCTTATGCCAAAGCCACACTCATTCTCACCAAGACAGAAGGTACGCGGCAAGCGCTTCCTTGGCCGTTTCGACATCGCGCAATCGTGTATCCCGAAATCGGCATTGATGCACCTGAAGGTGTTTATGCACGGGTGCGGCAGCCGGATGAGCCGCTACGTGTGTTATTTGCCGGGCGATTGCTGGGCTGGAAAGGAGCGCATTTGTCGATTCGTGCCGTGGCACAAGCTCTGGCTCAAGGGGTGCCGGTTGAATTCACGTTGCTGGGGAAAGGCCCGTTTGAACCCGAATTACGCAAAGTGGCGGGTGTGCTGGGTATTCAAAACAGCATCCGATGGGTGAGTCACATGCCGCAGCAGGAGCTATTTGCGTTGTATCAAACCATGCATTGTATGTTGTTCCCCAGTTTGCACGATTCCAGCGGGAATGTGGTGCTGGAAGCTCAGGCTAATGGTTTGCCTGTCATTTGCCTTGATCTGGGTGGACCGGCAACTTTGGTTACGCCTGAAACAGCAATTGTGGTGGCAACGAATGGGCGAGACGAGGCCGGGGTGGTTGCAGGCTTGGCCAATGCACTGGGGAAGCTGGCGGGTGATGAGGATGGTCGCATGGCGATGGCTCGGGCAGCAATTGCGCATGCAAGAAGCCTGAGTTGGGAGAGCCGGGTACTCGGGGTGTTGCCCCTTGTTGAGGGAATCGAACATGGGAATTAAGTCAGAGATGCTTGCTGCTGGTCGGCGGCTACAGACAAAAATCAAGGCATTTGCTTGCCGCAACGTGCTGACGCATGGTGCCGATCTGCATTTGGGTGCGCGTACCAGAATATGGGCTCCGGAACGGGTAACTGTTGGCAACCATGTTTATATCGGCAAGGACGTTCACATTGAGGCCAACTGCGATATCGGCGACTATTGCCTGATTGCCAATCGGGTTGCTATTGTGGGACGTCATGACCATGATTTTTCTGCAATTGGGTTTCCGGTGCGCTATGCCCCTTGGGTAGGAAGTCGTCGCTTTCCCAGTTCATATGCTGATGAAAAAGCGGTCATCGAAAGTGATGTCTGGATCGGTTACGGTGCCATTATGCTTACCGGTGTAGTGGTAGGACGTGGCAGTATCGTTGCGGCAGGGAGTGTTGTTACGAAAGATATTCCTCCGTATTCAATCGTAGCGGGAATCCCCGCTCGTGTAATTGGGCAACGCTTTTCGGATGCCTCTGTTATTGAGAAACATGAAGCGGCGATCAGGGATGGTCGATTCGCTCTTTCCGAAGTGAGTTATGACCAGTGCGTAATTGAACCAGCAATAATTTCTGAGAAAATAATCAAGTGAAACGTGTAGCGATTCTTCAACACAGGCTTTTGCATTACCGCACTAATTTATTTGATCAGTTGCGCAAGGCTTGCTTTGATCGTGGAATCGAATTGCATCTGGTGCATGGTCAAGCGTCCCGACGCGAATTGGCCAAGAAGGATGAAGGTTCATTGCCGTGGGCGCATAAGGTATGCAACCGTTTTCTGGAAGTGGGTGGAAAGGATATTGTTTGGCAACCGTTCCCTGCCGACTTGCGCGATGTAGACCTTGTTGTGGTGATGCAGGAAAGCCGTATTTTATCCAATTACCCGATGCTGCTCAGTCGTATGTGGCCTTCCAGAAAAGTGGCTTATTGGGGACATGGTGCGAATTTTCAGAGCGATGCGCCGACAGGGATTCGTGAGCGGTGGAAGCGGATGATGCTTAAACGGGCGGACTGGTGGTTTGCCTATACGGGGTTGACGCGCGACATTTTGCTGGCTAATGGCTACCCCAAGGAGAAAATCACTGTTCTGGATAACGCTATCGACAACGAGCGCTTCATTGCAGATTTGGCGTCTATAAGTGAGGAAGAAATATCCAGGTTGCGCAGTGAGCTTGATCTTTCTGCGGATGGCAAGCTAGGCCTTTTTTGTGGGTCGCTATATCCGGATAAAAAACTGGATTTTATGATCAAGGCAGCGGAGGTAATTCACTCCAGAATACCCGGTTTCAGGCTTGTGGTGATCGGGGATGGGCCGAGCGCGGTAGAGCTGGAAGAGATGATAAAAGGCAAAAAGTGGGCACACTGGGTTGGTGTGCGAAAAGGGCGTGAGAAAGCAGCCTATTTCAGATTGGCTGAGGTGATACTTAACCCCGGTTTGGTTGGCTTGCACGTACTTGACGCATTTTGCGCGGGGGCGCCCATGTTCACCACTGACAATGCTCGCCATAGCCCCGAGATTGCCTATCTGGAACATGGCGTCAATGGGTTTATATTGTCTGATAATCCAGAGGTTTATGCGGAAGAAGTGGTGAGTCTTCTTCAGGATAAATCGCGGTTCAAAGTTGTTCGGGAAGCTGCGTTAGAAGCAGCAAAAAAATATACGCTGGTTCACATGGTATCGAATTTTGTAGAAGGTATCGAGAGTTGTCTTAAGCTCAGATAAATCATTAGGCAAGTAATGCTGTTTTAAACCCAGACAGTCCATTAGGGTTGAATGGGAATTCGAATAATTCATGGAATATAGTTTGATTTAGTTCCTGAAAATCGAAACTATTTTGTAATATTGGTAGATTACAATCGTTGGGTTTTTTGAACAAAAAAAACAAAAAAACAAAAAATTACCATAAAAACTACCGTCGCTGGGAGTTTGCATTTCACCATTTGGATTGAAGATTCGCCTATGACCGCACTGACCAAAGCCGATGCACTGGCCATCGAGACCGAATGGAAAGCGTTCCGTGTTCCGAGTTTTTATCAGATCAGGATACCCCTGAAAATTCTGACGATCTTTGATTGCTATAATATCTTTAAACCATCCCGGATAAAGTTACACTTACTGACGCATTACTCCGTCGCGAGGAATTAATCGATGTGCGGAATTCTGGCAATTATTGGCAACGCTCTGCCAATTAGTTCTGAGTTAGCCAATAAGGCTTTGGACACTCTTACTCATCGTGGCCCTGATGACAGAGGGGTGTGGTGTGTCGATGGGGTATGGCTGGGCCACCGTCGCCTGTCAATTATTGATACAAGTTATGCAGGTCATCAGCCTATGGTCAATGAGGCGACTGGCGTTGTTCTGACTTTTAATGGCGAAATATTTAATTATATTGAACTGAGAAATGAACTCGAAGCGTTAGGGCACAAGTTTCAAAGCCAGAGTGATACGGAAGTTTTATTGTGCGCGTATCTCGCCTGGGGCAAAGAATGCGTTCAACGATTTAATGGTGACTGGGCATTTTTGATTTGGGATCCCCGAACCCAAACAGCATTTTTCTCCCGCGATCGTTTTGCTGTAAAACCGCTTTTCTATACTCGAACTAGAGGCGTGTTGACTATTGCATCTGAGCCGAAGGCTTTGCTTGAGCTTTACCCTGAGCTGCGCAAGGTGAACGAGAGAGCATTATTCCGATTTCTAAAGGAAACAGCTCTGTACGACGGCGATGATTCTTTCTACGAGGGAATCAGTCTTTTGCTTCCCGCCCATTCTGCAGAATATAAAACTGATGGAGATACGCTTAGTGTTGAGCGTTACTGGGATTGGCCGAATGATGATGTTCAGTTGAGCGGTGATGTTCAGGAACAGTTTGACGCGCTGTTTGATGATGCGATCAGCTTGCGCATGCGTAGCGATGTCCAGGTCGGGGTAACGCTATCCGGGGGGCTGGACTCGACAGCAATATTGTCGGGTGCAGAGAAACTATTGGAACATGATTCTTTGAGAATGAAGGCATTTACGTCCATCTATGATAGAAAATCAGTTGGTTCTGACATTGATGAGAGAAAGTGGGCAGCAATAGCAGCGGAAAAATGTGGTCAATTTGATTTGCAAATGGTGAGCGCCCCCGAAGATTTGTGGTTGCAGACACTGAGCAAAATTACTTGGCATATGGATGGTCCGGGTTATTCCCCTGCGGTTTTTCCACTGTGGAATATTATGGAAACGTCATCCCGGCAGAAAGTGCTTGTGTTGATGGAAGGGCAGGGGGCTGATGAATTGCTTGGCGGATATTCCGATTATGCAATAATTGACTTGATTGAGAATTTTTCAAAATTGGCGAGCCACCTGGATTTTCGATCTTTAAAGCGGGATGTGACTGCATATGTTGGTTCTTTTGGATTGCAGTTTTTTTTGAAGCGATTATTGCGTAAATTATCTCCGTTATTAAGAGAGCTCAATTTTCGTTACACGGGTGTACTGGGGGTGATGCGCAAAGATTTTACTGATCGCGTAGGGCGCAAAACAGTTGCTTTAAAACAAAAGAATACCCCCAAAATTTCGGTGCTGGAAAAGGAAATGCGTTCTGATTTCTCAGCCCGTGAATTACCGGGTCTATTGCACTATGGTGATTCAATCAGCATGGCTAATAGTGTTGAATCCCGGTTGCCATTTCTGGACTACCGTCTGGTTAATTTCTGTTCAAAATTACCGACTGAGTGGAAAATCAGAAACGGCGAAACCAAGTATATTTTGCGCCAGTATTTGCGCCGGAACGGGCAAGCTACGATTGCAGATCGTAAAGACAAGAAAGGCTATCCAACCCCGTTGGCAAGTTTTTTTAGAAACAACGATGGCGCGATGCTTCGGGAAACGTTACTCATTCCGGAAGCAAGAATCCGTGCATATTGTGATCAGAAAAAGTTGCACAAATTAATCGTTCGCTATTTGGCGGGGAATAGTCAATCTGAAAATTCACTTTATCGTTTACTCAGCACTGAATTATGGTTGCGCCAATGTATTCCTGAATGAAATCACAGCGCTGGTGGGTGACGGTGTGACCAGTTTTGCCTAAGAGCTTCAATGCGCGCCGGGCAGCTTAATCATCAAGGTATGAGGGTTAGCTGGCGACGGCTGAAAACCTCGCCTGAGGTAGAACTGTTTGGCTGCATCGTTGACTGCATGAACAAGTAGCGCAATGATCATTGCAACTAAAAAAGTGCTTGACATTAGTATCCGAAAGGATACGATGCAAGCATGAACGCGTTTCTGAAATCGGATGAGTTTGACGATTGGCTGTCTGGACTGAAGGATCAGGTTGGCAAGGCCATCATTGCCAAACGTATTCGTGCTGCCGAAGCTGGGCGCTTTGGTGATTGCGAGCCGGTAGGAGAAGGTGTTTTTGAGATGCGTATTCACTACGGCCCCGGTTATCGCGCTTATTTCACCCGGCGCGGAGAGGTCGTCTATTTGTTATTGCTGGGCGGGGATAAATCAACCCAGAAACGCGACATCAAGCGTGCTAAAGATATGGCGCGTACTTTGCCATAAGCTGTTAGATGTTTTACAGAAGGAGTAAACCATGACTCGTTTTACCCAATTTGACGCAGCAGATTACCTCGATAGCGACGATGCCATTGCTGCTTACCTCACCGCTGCACTGGAAGACGATGACCCGGACATGTTCCTTGTCGCCGTCAAAGATGTGGCACGCGCCCGTGGCATGAGCCAGCTTGCCAAGGATACTGGCCTTGGGCGCGAAAGCTTGTACAAGGCGCTGGCTCCTGGTGCCAAGCCACGCTATGACACCGTATTAAAAGTGGTACGCGCGCTTGGGGTATCTCTACAAGCAAAAGCCCTACACCACGCATAAAATAGAATTGTGTGCCACCTACGAACCCATCAACTGCGGTTTCTAGGTTATTCCCAGACCGACAAAACGTTTCGGTGTACAGCATGCCCGCGTGGTTTGAGCGTATTTATGCCTGAGATGCCTAAGAGCTTCACTACGCGCCGGGTAGCTTAATCATTAAGGTATATGGGTTAGCTGGCGACGGCTGAAAACCTCGCCTGATGTAGAACTGTTTGGCTGCATCGTTGACTGCATGAACAAGTAGCGCGCGGATGCCAACGTGTTCCGAAACATTAACGGCGCGCAGGTACGCATCTTTGAGCAAAGCGCTGCCAAGTTGTTGTCCTTGACTGGTTCGGTCAACGGCTAACCGTCCCAGCACCATGACAGGAATCGGATCAGGCATGTTACGACGAACAGAGCGTGCCGCATCAATATGCGCGACTGCACCGGCAGCCAATGCGTAATAAGCCAGAATCTGATTACGCTCCCCCGCGATGACAAATGTGTGGCTGGCACCGGCTACTTGATTGGCAAGGGCACGACGTTTAAGCCATTCGTTCAGAACCGGCTCACAACAATCAAAAGTGCTCAGGTCATGCACTTGAGCAAGTGGTTGCGGCGCCTGCATAACGCCGTTCAATTCAGTGAGACTCGGTCGTTGAATCCCACCGTGCCTTAGTTGCAAGCAACCTCTCAAGCCCTGAGTCGGCGGAAGGAGGTGCACTAAGCATCGCACGGAAACTCTGAAATTTCTGCGCATTCAAGGTAAAGAATACTTGATCGAGCATGACTCCCTGCGCTTTCTCGCAAGCGGCTTCAAGCATGAAATCTGAACGGTTTTTACCCAGCAGCCGAGCTGCCTGATCAATGAGGTCACGCTGCTCGGCGTGGGCGCGCAGGTTAATCAAAGCATCCCTCATGGCAATTCTCCGGAACAAAATCACAGTCGCACACTGTGTCAGCTTGTATATCTGTTGTCAATACACGCCAGCCGGGTGAGTACCTTTTAGCCTTCCTCAGTCTCGCTCAATAGTCCGTTCGGACTATTCATATGGCGTTTCTCAATACAAAAATTTTCACATTGAGCCAGTAATGTGCTCACTCATCTGCAAAGTTTGCAAACGCATCGATTAACTGGTGGAAACCTTGAATCCCAAGATATCAATTTTATCAAAGCTAATGGTTCTCGGCCTGACGACTTTGTTTGTGCTATCGGGACAGGCAATGGCAACACCGACGCCACCTGGTGATCTGGGTAATCTATCTATACCCGTCAGTATAAATTACGGGAATACATTTTTATCTTCTTCCACAACCCAGTTTTATGATGATTACTTGTTCAATATATCGACGGCATCTGTCGACTCAATTACATCCACGATCAGCCTTGGGACGTATTTTGGCATAGATGGTCTTGAGGCAAGGCTCTTTAACTCAAGCGGAACACTGGAAAAGTGGAGCACCCCAATTTCGATAACTCAGTCGGGCATTAATGAAACGGTTGCCGTGATCAGTCCAATAAATTTGGGCAGCGGCGACTACACGTTAGAAGTTAGGGGAATCGTTTCCGGTTCAGCAGGTGGCAGCTACGCGGGCACTCTAAATATTGCTCCTGCGGCTCCTGTTCCTGAAATGGCACAGTGGGTAATGCTGCTTATGGGCTTGCTCATGGCTACTTTTGCAATCGCTCGACGCAGCCAGAATACAAAGATGGAATTCTGGATGAATCGCGAGGGAGCAAGAGTAATTGATACTTACATTGATGCACTTTCATGGGGCGAGACACTGACTCGAATAGCCGCTTGGGCGCGCGCACGCGAGTCACGCTATATTTGTATCTGCAATGTCCATTCAGTGATAACTGCTAGTCATGATGCCGAGTTCAAGCGGGCGCTGAATCTGGCGGATATGGCTACGCCTGATGGAAAGCCGGTTGCGTGGATGTTGAGCAGGCAGGGATTTGTTGACCAGGAGCGCATCAACGGCCCGGATTTGATGTGGAAATACTGTGCATTGGCTGAGCGTAGTGGGGAAATGGTCTATTTTTACGGTAGTTCTAACGAAACGCTACGGTTGCTGTCTGCGAAGTTGCGAAACGCATTTCCGGGGTTGCGTATCGGCGGCGCCTATTCGCCACCGTTCAGAGCCTTAAGCGAAGCAGAGGATGATGCAATTGTGGCATCCATTAACAGCTCAGGTGCCGGAGTGGTGTTCGTCAGTCTAGGCTGCCCCAAGCAGGAAAAGTGGATGGAAGCTCATCGCACTCGCATTCATGCGGTGATGATCGGAGTGGGTGCGGCGTTTAATTACCACGCAGGCACGGTACAGCGTGCGCCGCTGTGGATGCAGAACTCCGGTCTGGAGTGGTTGCACCGCCTGTGCTCGGAACCTCGCCGTTTATGGAAACGTTATCTGGTGACCAACACACTATTTATTTTTGGTGCGGGAAGGCAATTGATGCATGTTTGGGGAATTGTGCCGTAAGCCTACAAAGTTGATTTAACGTGAAACTTATGAAACCTGTTGGTAGCAAAGAATAAATAAAAAACGCAGATCCAATTTGGGGTGCAACAGCGATAGAGTAACTTGGTTTAGCGCACCTACACATCAAATAATCCTTCATGTAGTGATCTAATGCGTATTCCAATAAATTCCGCCAGTTATAACGATCCTAAATCCACCACCCGTTACGATTCAAAAGCGCCAGTAGCGGCAATAGATGTTGCCAGATGATTTCTTCAATCCGAAGTGCTACTATGCGAGCATGCAATTTGAGTGCAAAGGTGACATCATGGCAACTATGAGTATTCGTGGACTCGATGATAAGGCACTGACTCGGCTTAAGAGTCAGGCAAAACAAGAAGGTAGCAGCCTCAATAGTTTGGTTTTGCGCTTATTGCAGGACACTGGCTCCCCAGTTCAATTGAACGTATTAAAAAAGTTTGATGATCTCAATAGTTTGGCAGGTACTTGGAGTGCAAAAGAAGCGCAAGCCTTTGAGCGCAACACCGCTGCTTTTGCCGAGGTTGACGCGGCACTGTGGAAGTAAGCAATGAGACCCATCGCACTGGATACCAACGCTTACACTGCCTTCAAGCGTGGCGAGGAGCAAATAGTCTCCGTGCTACAACACGCACCCATCATCATCGTGTGCGTTACCGTATTGGGCGAACTGCTGGGTGGCTTCGCTGCGGGTCAGCGGGAAAGTAATAATCGTAGCGAGTTGACGCAATTTCTCAATACCCCGCGCGTGAAGGTCGTTTCCAGCACGACCGCCACAGCAGACCTCTATGCTCTGGTCTATGCCGCACTACGACGAAAAGGCCAGCCTATTCCCACCAATGACCTGTGGATTGCGGCCAGCAGCCTGGAGCACGGCGCCGCGCTGTTGACGCTCGACGCACATTTTAAAAACATTGACGGACTGAGCTCCGGTACTCGTCTTGATGATTTTATTCCGTGATGCCGAAGGACTCAAAGCTCGTGGCGGGTTTTGATTGGAATAGGTGGTGGGTTTGCCATCGTTATGACTGGCGGGTTTGAGGTGTAATACGCATCTAATCTCCAGCCGCTTCTTGACCGGTGGATATATCGAGTCCTGAAGGTTTTCTGGTTGCAAAATATATTGAAATTGATTTGAATACGGAGAGGGTAATGAAAAAAATTCGTAAAGCAGTTTTCCCCGTTGCGGGGCTAGGATCACGCTTTCTGCCGGCAACCAAGGCGAGCCCGAAAGAAATGTTGCCGATCGTGGATAAACCGCTTATTCAATATGCGGTCGAGGAAGTCGTGGCTGCGGGCATTACCGATTTGATATTTGTTACGGGTCGCAGCAAACGCGCCATTGAGGATCACTTCGACAAGAGCTACGAACTGGAAGAGCAACTGAAGCTCAAGCACAATACAAAAATGCTCGACTTGTTGCAGAACCTGTTGCCCAAGAATGTGAACTGCATTTATATCCGCCAAGCAGAGGCGCTTGGCCTCGGTCATGCGGTGCTGTGCGCCCGTCCGGTTTTGGAAGAAGAACCTTTTGCAGTGATTCTTGCGGACGACCTGCTGGATGGAAACCCGCCGGTGATGCGGCAGATGGTGGACACATACGATTATTACCGTTGTTCAGTGCTGGGGGTGCAGGATGTTCCGCGTGACGAAGTCAAGAGTTACGGCATCGTGGCGAGCCGTCCGGTGGCTGAGCGGGTCAATCAGGTGAGTGCTATTGTTGAGAAACCAACCCCGGAAAATGCGCCTTCCACACTGGCCGTAGTAGGTCGCTATATTTTGACGCCGCGTATTTTCCATCATCTGGAAAAGATCCCGCCAGGAGCGGGCGGGGAGATCCAGCTTACGGATGGGATAGCTTCGTTGCTGGCAGAAGAGCAGGTACTGGCTTATCGCTACGACGGGGTGCGCTATGACTGTGGTTCGAAGCTGGGCTACTTGGAGGCGACTGTCGCTTTTGGGCTACGGCACCCGGAAATTGGCGCGGACTTTGAGCTATATCTGGAAGCTATGGCTAAGGATAAGGGCTTCCGGAATAAAAAAATCCCCCAAGCCTGAGCATGGGGGATAACGTTGTTCTGACGGGGAGCCAGAACGTATGCTCAATGGGGAAATGGAGAGATTGAGCAAACGGCAAAAATCACTTTGCCAGCCCAGATTATCCAATAAGTCAGTTACAGGCTAATGACAACTTGAGTCAAGTTTCTTTCTTTTACCCATGCTTCAAGTTGGTCTGCGGGCAGGGGTTTTGAAAACCGGTATCCTTGGACAAACTCGCAACCGCTGGACTGGGCCAAGTCCATCTCGATGTCAGTTTCAACCCCTTCTGCAACCAATTCCAGCGACATGCTTTTCCCCAGAGCTGCAATGGCCCGGACAATTTCGACGTTTACGGGTTCGCGCTCTAAGTGACGGATGAAGGATTGGTCGACTTTTAGCCTGTCGATAGGAAATCTTTTCAGATAACCAAGATTTGAATAACCGGTTCCAAAATCGTCAATTGCCAGTTTGACGCCGAATTCATGCAATTCATTCAGAGTCTTAAGAACAACATCCACATCATGCATGAACAGGCTTTCGGTAAGTTCGAGTTCAAGATAGATCGGCTGCATGCCGCTATCAGTGATAATGGAACGCACCATCTGGCAGAATCCGGTTTGGTAAAACTGCATTGCGGAAATGTTGACCGAGATACACATTGGTTCCATGCCGTTTTCTATCCAAAGCATGTGCTGCCGACACGCCTCTTGAAGCACCCATTTGCCGATGGGAACGATCAGCCCGGTTTCTTCAGTTATTTCGATGAAATGGATCGGGGAAAGCAGTCCACGTTCCGGATGCCGCCACCGTATCAATGCTTCATTGCCGACTATTTTACCGGTGGAGAGTGCAACCTGAGGTTGGTAAAACAACTCGAATTCGTTGTGTGCCAAAGCCGTGCGCAAGTCAGTTTCAAGGGACATGCGGTCGAACGAGTATAAACTCATGCCCGGAGCGTAATGTCGATAGGTGTTGCGACCGCTGCGCTTGGCTTCATACATGGCGGCATCAGCTTTTGCCAGCAACCCGGTCGGCTCATTGTCGTCGTCGGGGTACATGGCGGTACCTATGCTGGCTGTGATGAATACTTCGCGTCCCATGATATGCAAAGGCTGTTTCATCGTTTCCACAATTCGACTGCACAAGATTTTCAGATCGTCCTGACTATTTCCATCCTCCAGCATGATTGTGAATTCATCGCCTGACAGGCGCGCGACTGTGTCACTTTCACGCGCGCAGGTGGACAAGCGTGTCGCTACCGCCAATAGAAGCTTATCCCCAAACCCGTGACCCATCGAGTCATTAAAATGCTTGAAATTGTCCAAGTCGATGAATAGCAGTCCAACCTGAGTTTTATTACGACAGGATTCATAGATCGCCATCGTCAATCTGTCGAGAAAGAGAAGGCGGTTGGGCAGCTTAGTCAGATGATCGAAGTGAGCGAGATAAAACAGATGGGCTTGCTTACGCTGCGTAATTTCGTTTAATAAGTCATGGCCATTCGCGATACCGAGGTATTCTCCGTCACTCGTGGCAATGAATCCGCTGACCATGTGCTGCATACCCGCGTCGATAATGATCTTGGCAATATCATCAATGGATGTTTCTTTGTCGACGATGATTGAAGAAGCATTCATGAAATCAGAAATATTCTTCTTTCCGTAGATTTCCTTGGTATAAGGTTTGATAAAGATGTCGATAAAAGAGTGGCGATCAACGATTCCTAATGGAATATTGTCACTATTGACTACCGGGATGGCAAAGATGCCTGAATTACTCAGGAATAGCTCAAGCACGTTCAGGCATGGCACCGACTCTTCGACAGGAGGGGTATGTTGTAGCAAAATTGTTACTGTGGGATTCTCGCTAATCCTGTTTAGGTGTGCAAACTTTAAGTGTGCGTTCATCGACAATTATTTTACAAGTCTATAAGTTCGGATCATTCTCTTGTTCGGTATTTGAAATGGCGGATTTACGTCTGAATCGTAACTTGGAACCGCGCATTATCAGCGCTGAATGTTACAAATTTAATCTCTTTGGGTCGAAATCCCTACCGCTTGCGGTGAACGCTTTGACTGGGTGGAATTGGCTATTCCATGGCTTGCTGGGGGTATTATCCCCTACCTTCAATTCCTGTCTTACCCATTGGAATAGCATAATTCTGTCGGCATCCTGCACAGATGCTCTGGATTTGACTTGGCAACAAGCTCGGCCATTTCCTCGGTGATGCCAAGGCAATGAATAGCGGCAACCCTGTCTTCCAGGATCATCTGCCGTGCGAGCAACAAATAAGTGAAGTTGGCTTCATTGATTTCTTCATGCATTAGAGCGGTATTCATGATTCGTCCCATAGCAAGATAAAAAGACTGTCAATTTGACGGTTGTATCTTACTGCGCGAATGTTAAGGAAAAATATCAGAAGATACTTTTTTGTTGGCGGCTTTCAGGAATTTTTTACTGAACGGTTGCAGCATCGGTGTTGACAGCAACAGGTGGGCCACAAAATTTCTATTGGGCTCGCAAGCTACCAGTTGGTAATGTCGGCTGCCTCGCCATCGCCGCCAGGTTGTCCGTCCTTGCCATATGAAATCAGATCATAATCCCCATGCTGGCCGGGAAATTTGTAAATATAGGGATTGCCCCACGGGTCCAGTGGCACGTTTTTGGTCAAGTAAGGGCCTTCCCATTTAGGCTGACTGGCAGGGCGTGTAATCAGTGCCGCTAATCCTTCCTCGGAGCTTGGATAGTGTCCTGTGTCCAAACGAAATTGGTCAAGTGCTTTTCCCAAAGAGTCAATCTGAGCGCGGGCCGATTTGACTTCTGACTTGCCTATCTGGGCAAAATATTTTGGGCCTACATACCCTGCGAGCAGACCAATGATCACCATGACCACCAACAACTCAAGCAAAGTAAACCCAGCTTGCACTCGTAGCGGACGACAAGTGATAGCAGAAAATTTCGAGTTTTTCATAATAATATTAAGGCAGATAGGTGCCGGATGTCAGTCTGTTGAAATGCAAATTGCAAACTTCTCGTAGTTCATGCTTTACAGGTCATCATATCAGTCAATTCTTTAAGTTTTGTGACAGTTCAACATGATGTTGGCGGGAAGAAATTGCGGATATTCTTGGTTGAGGGAAGCAAACGGTCATAAGCTTTGGCTCTATGGCAAGCCGTCCCGGCGGAGCGGAAATTGCCACCTATGTGGCTTTTGAAGTAGGATGCAGCCTGAGAGCAGGGGTTGTTTTTTTGCGTTAATTCCCGAGGATACCCAGCATCTCACAACAATAAAATATTATTTCAAGTCGGGGCGTAGTGGCTTTATTAGAAATATTTTTAATATTGTTGTTTAGTATAATAATCAATTAATTACAAACATAATGTCATTTTATGTAAGTTCACTGCGATTAAAAACGGATGCAAACGCAGATGATTATCTGCATTCTGGACGCAGGTACCGATCAAATCTTCAAGCGGCCTCGGGCGGTTTTCTATGGGGTGTGGCGCGATGAGCCGATTGTTGTTTCTCGCTGTTATCATCGCCGTTGTTTACTGGCTGCTCAGATCTTATCGCGAGCAGTTGCCTAAAGATGAGGACACATCTGTCCAAGCGGAAGATATGGTGCGTTGTGTGCACTGCGGCGTGCACTTGCCCAAGCATGAAAGCATTCTTTCGGGCGGCGATTACTATTGCAGCGAGGCGCATCGCCGTGCACATTTCGATAAGCCAGAGTAGTTTCTATGTCGGTGAATTTTGATGCTGAATAGAGGGCTCTCTTTTGCGTGGAAGCCTTTGCATGCTTATTCTGAGCCCGTGCCGGAAGAATTGTGGCGTTCGATTTTCCTGTTTAATTTGTATCGACTGGTTCTTGCGAGCCTTGCTGTATTTCTGGCGGGCACCTTTGGCGATGCACTGTCTCTAGGTTCGAGCAACCTGCCGTTGTTTTTTCACACTAGCATCGTATATGTCGTGCTGGTATTGATTTCGCAACTGGCAATCAACTTGCGCCAACCATTTTTTGGTTTGCAGTTGGCATTTCAGGTGGGAACGGATATCGCTTGCATAACCGTTTTGTCGCATGCCAGCGGAGGCGTGCCGAGCGGTTTGGGAATGTTGCTGCTGGTATCGCTGGCGGCTGCGGGATTAATCGGTCGAGGCAAGATTACCCTGCTTTTCGCTGCACTGGCTAGTATCGCGGTGCTGTTGCAGCATTCCTACGCGGTACTCACTCAGGATGCGGCGGTATCCCAATATTTACAGGCTGGATTGCTGAGCGTGGCTTATTTTGTCATTGCCTGGGTGGCGCATACACTGGCCAAATATGCCACGGCGAGCGAAAAGCTGGCAGCCTTGCGCGGTGTGGATCTGGCCAATATGGCAGAGGCCAGCCGACTGGTAATTCAGGATATGCCGGACGGTGTGCTGGTGGTGGATGAGCGTGGTGTGGTCAGGCAGTGCAATCCAAGCGCGGAGCGCCTGATGGGATATATTTTTCCAGCTAGCGGCAGCGTCACGCTGGAGGAGTGTTCGCCGCTGCTGTCAGGGCAGTTCGTCAAGTGGCGGCAGAACCTTGGCCGTAAACCTGAAGTGGTGCGCTTGCCCGGAACGCATCATTGGGCGCGTGTGCGTTTCCTGCCAGTGCAACGCGAAGGCTTCTGGGGGGCGGTGTTATTCCTCGAAGACATGTATCGCGTTCAGGCGCAGGCGCAGCAGATCAAGCTGGCAGCGCTGGGGCGATTGACCGCTAATATTGCCCATGAGGTGCGCAACCCGCTGTCGGCTATCAGCTATGCGGCTGAACTTTTGCAGGAGGAGAGGCACGACCCGGCGCAAACGCGACTGTTTCAGATAATTCTGGACAATGCTGCCAGGATGAACTGTATCGTGCAGGATGTATTGCAGCTGAATCAGCGCGACCGGGTGCATAGCGAAGCGATCAATCTGGCAGAAAAGCTGCCGCTTTTTATCGAGGGGTTGCGCAACACTGAAGGCTTGTCGCAGGAAGTGCTCGTACTCGATGTTGAACTGGCTTGTGCGGTGAATTTTGATCGCGGACATCTCGATCAGGTGCTTTGGAACCTGTGCCGCAATGCTTTGCGCTATTGCCAGAAGCGTGCGCGCAGTGTGAAATTGAGCGCTTGGCGTTCCGATGAAGGCAGGGTGGTGCTGGAGGTTGTCAATGATGGCCCGGCAGTTACCCCTGATATTGTGCAAAAATTATTTGAGCCATTTTTTACCACTTCGGTTGGCGGCACCGGCCTGGGATTGTATATTGCGCGTGAATTGTGTGAAGCTAACGGCGCAGAGCTGGAATATGTGACGTCGGCTACGGGCGAAGTGTGCTTCCGAATCATGTTTGGAGAACGAGATGGGCGCTGATAGGCAACCCACTGCGGCGCGTGTGCTGGTGGTGGATGATGAACCGGATATATTGGAGTTGCTGGAGCTTGCGCTGCTGCGCATGGGGCTACAGGTCGAGCACGCCACCAATGTGCGCGAAGCGCTGCAACAACTGGACAGCAAGCCATATAACCTGTGCCTGACCGATATGCGCCTGCCTGATGGCGATGGGCTGGAAGTGGTACGGTACATCGCTTCGCATCATGCGGATGTGCCGGTCGCGGTGATCACCGCACATGGCAATATGGAAAATGCGGTTTCCGTACTCAAGGCCGGGGCTTTCGATTACCTGTCCAAGCCAGTCGCGCTGGAACAGTTGCGCGCCTTGGTAAAGGCAGCTCTCAAGCTGCCGCAGCAAACCGTCGTGGTACGCGAGGGGGTGCGCACGCTACTGGGGCGTTCTCCGGCCATGGAAAAGGTGCGCGACTTGATTGAGCGCGTTGCGCGCAGCCAGGCGCCGGTGCATATCAGCGGCGAATCGGGCAGCGGCAAGGAATTGGCGGCGCGCCTTATCGTGGAAAAAAGTGCCCGGCGCGACCAGCCCTTCGTTGCGGTGAATTGTGGTGCGATCCCGGAAAACCTGATGGAAAGCGAATTTTTCGGCTACCGTAAAGGTGCCTTCACGGGCGCGGAGAAGGATCGCGATGGTTTCTTTCAGGCCGCCAGCGGCGGTACCTTGTTCCTTGATGAGGTGGCCGACCTGCCCCTGTCCATGCAGGTGAAATTGCTGCGTGCCATTCAAGAGAAAAAAGTGCGCAAGGTAGGTGCGACGCAGGAAGAAGCGGTGGATGTGCGCATAATCAGCGCTACGCATCATGCGTTAGCGGAACGGGTGCAACAGGGCAAGTTCCGACAGGATCTGTATTACCGTCTGAATGTGATCACCCTGCCCATGCCGCCGCTACGCGAAATGCGCGACGACATCGCGGAGGTTGCCAGCCAGTTGCTGGTGCGCCTGCGCTACGATGAGAAGGTTGAGTTTTCACCGGCGGCCTTGCAGGCGCTGGGCCATTATGATTTCCCTGGTAACGTGCGCGAGTTGGAAAACGTCATTGAACGTGCGCTGGCCTTGTGTTCGAATGGCCTCATCACTCCAGCCGATTTACAGCTTGCGCCTTCCAGCAGCTATGAGGTGGCAAGCAAGCAGGCTATGTTTGGCGGCTCAATTTTGCCGGGCAAACAGGATGCGGCTTCCAAGTACCCGCTAACCGACTATCTGGATAGGATCGAGCGCGAGGCAATTCTGGAGGCTCTGAATCAAACCGGTTTCAACCGCACTGCTGCGGCCAAAGTGCTGGGGGTGACGTTCCGCGCCATGCGTTACCGCATGGGGCGGCTGGGCATCACCGGCGCAGATGAGGAGCAATGAAAGCCGATGCCAATGGCTGGCTAAGCGGCGTACGCCGGATCGCCTCGCCGAACTGCGATGCCCGCCCGCCTGGCCTCGCGATAGAGTTGCTGGTCGTCCATAGCATCAGTCTGCCACCGGGGCAGTTTGGGGGCGCGGAAGTGGCTCAGTTGTTTACTAATACCCTGAACACGGATGCCCACCCTTATTACAAGCAGCTTGAGGGGCTAAAAGTTTCTGCCCATTTCCTGATTCGGCGCGACGGTGCGATTATCCAATTTGTGCCCTGCGGTAAGCGCGCTTGGCATGCAGGGATGTCGTCATGGCAAGGGCGCTCCGCCTGCAATGATTTTTCCATCGGGGTAGAGCTGGAGGGCAGTGATTATGTGCCATTCAACGATCAGCAATACGCTGCGCTGACCCGATTGACGCGATTGCTGCGGCGCAGCTACGCGATCCGCGCTATCGTCGGGCACGCAGACATCGCTCCGGGGCGCAAGACCGATCCGGGACCCAACTTCGACTGGTCGCGCTACCTTGCCGCAGCCAAATAATCAAGGAAATTTCCACGGGATTGTCTTGTTGGCCTGATCAAATTATCTAGGCCGAAATATCGCTTGCATAAAATTCTATATGCACTAGAATTAGCGAAAATCAGGGGACAAACTACTACATCTAGTGGTTTTTAGTTTTTTGAGCTGATTAGCCTGCACTGGCTAAATTGGCTCATGCAATTGATCTAAGGGGAGTTGTATGTTGCTTGCTACAGAAAGTGTTTTATCTTCTAATTCGGTGTCCGTCCGCGACGTTTCTGAACTCTCCGCTTCTTCTAATAGCATGTCGTTTGACCAATATAAGGTGATTCGCCGCAATGGTTCGGTCGTTCCATTTGAGCCGGCAAAGATTTCCATTGCCATGACCAAGGCATTTATCGCCGTAAATGGAGGTCAGGGTGCCGCTTCGGCGCGGGTGCGCGAGTTGGTTGAGCAGATGACGGGAGCTGTTGTAAATGCGCTGGTGCGACGCCAGCCGCATGGAGGGACGCTGCATATCGAAGATATTCAGGATCAGGTCGAATTGTCCCTGATGCGTTCCGGGGAACATGATGTGGCGCGATCCTATGTGCTGTACCGCGAGGAGCGAACACGCGAACGCGCCAAAGCAAAGAAGGAGCACGAGCCTGCACATGTTCTGCATGTGAAGGAAAATGGCGTGTCCCGCCCGCTGGATGTGGAGAGTCTGGCTGCTCTCATCAAAGCTTCTTGTGTGGGGCTGGGCGATGTAGTGGATGCCGAGCAGATACTCAAGTTTACGCTGAAGGATTTGTATGACGGCGTGCCGATTGAAGAGGTGCGCAAGTGCACCATCATGTCTGCGCGTTCGTTGCTGGAGCAGGATCCAGCCTATGGTTTCGTCACGGCGCGTTTGTTGTTGAATAACATTTGCTGCGAGGTGTTGGGCAAGGAGGTTGTTCAAACGGATATGGCGATGCATTATGCGGAGTATTTTCCCACCTTCATCAAGCGCGGCATAAAGGCGGAGTTGCTGGATGAAGAGCTGGCGACTTTCGACTTGCCGCGTTTGGCCAAGGAATTAGATGCGAGCCGCGACATGCAGTTCGGTTATCTCGGCTTGCAAACCTTGTATGACCGTTACTTCCTGCATATCGACGATACTCGCATCGAATTGCCGCAGGCATTTTTCATGCGCGTGGCGATGGGGCTTGCGCTCAGAGAGATCGACCGCGAGGCGCGCGCCATCGAGTTTTACCGTCTGCTGTCCAGTTTCGATTTCATGAGTTCGACGCCGACCCTGTTCAATTCTGGCACTATCCGTTCGCAACTGTCTTCCTGCTACTTGACCACGGTGCCGGATGATCTGGATGGCATCTTCGAGGCAATCAAGGAAAATGCCCTGCTCGCCAAATATGCGGGCGGACTCGGCAATGACTGGACATCGGTGCGCGCCATGGGCAGCCACATCAAGGGCACCAATGGAAAATCGCAAGGCGTGGTGCCGTTCCTCAAGGTGGTGAACGATACCGCCGTGGCGGTTAATCAGGGGGGCAAGCGCAAAGGCGCGGTATGTGCCTATCTGGAAACATGGCATTTGGATATCGAGGAATTTCTTGAGTTGCGCAAGAATACCGGCGATGACCGCCGCCGCACGCACGACATGAATACGGCAAACTGGATTCCGGACTTGTTCATGAAACGAGTGATGGAAGGCGGGGAGTGGACGCTGTTTTCGCCAGCGAACTGCCCGGATCTGCATGAGAAGTTCGGCGCTGAATTCGAGCGCACTTATCTGGCGTACGAAGCCAAGGTCGCCAGCGGCGAACTCAAGCTGTACAAAAAAGTCCAGGCAGCCAGTCTGTGGCGCAAGATGTTGACCATGCTGTTCGAGACTGGCCATCCGTGGATCGCCTTCAAGGACCCGTGCAATGTGCGTTCGCCGCAGCAGCATGTCGGGGTGGTGCATAGCTCCAACCTATGCACGGAGATTACGCTGAATACATCAGAATCCGAAATTGCCGTGTGCAACCTCGGCTCGGTGAATCTGGCTGCGCATCTGTATCCGAAGGGGCATGAGAAGTACGGACAAATGGATCAGGAAAAACTCAAACGTACAATTACGACTGCGATGCGTATGCTGGACAACGTGATTGACATCAACTATTACGCAGTCGATAAGGCGCGCAACGCCAATCTCAAGCATCGCCCGGTGGGTTTGGGGATCATGGGTTTTCAGGACTGTCTGCATGAGTTGCGCGTGCCTTATGCCTCGGAAGCGGCTGTCGAATTTGCCGACCGCTCCATGGAAGCGGTTTGCTATTATGCCTATTGGGCATCCACGGAGCTGGCCGAGGAGCGTGGCCGCTATGCCAGCTTTCGCGGCAGCCTGTGGGACAAGGGTATCTTGCCGCAGGACACTCTGGACTTGTTGCGCGAATCGCGCGGCGGCTTTGTCGAGGTGGATGGTTCCGTAAGCATGGACTGGGATTCGCTACGTGCGCGCATCAAGCAGCACGGCATGCGCAATTCGAATTGCGTAGCCATTGCACCCACCGCGACCATTTCCAATATCGTCGGAGTGTCGGCCAGCGTTGAACCGACGTATCAAAACCTGTTCGTCAAATCGAACTTGTCCGGCGAATTCACCATGATCAACGATCATCTGGTGAGCGACCTGAAGCAAATGAGATTGTGGGACGAGGTGATGGTCTCGGATCTGAAATATTTCGACGGCAGCCTGTCCAAGATTGATCGCATTCCGTCCGAGTTGCGCAGCCTGTATGCCACCGCATTTGAGGTGGAACCGCAATGGCTGATCGAAGCGGCATCGCGTCGCCAGAAATGGATAGACCAGGCGCAGTCGTTGAATATTTATATGGCGGGCGTATCCGGGCGTAAACTCGACGAAACTTACAAGCTGGCCTGGTTGCGCGGCTTGAAGACGACTTATTATTTGCGCACCATGGGGGCAACCTCGGCAGAGAAATCCACCTCGCGTACTGGCGCACTGAATGCGGTGTCCAACACAGGTGGCATGGCAGGCAATGGGGCAGCAGCCGAAGAAGCAAAATTTTGTTCGATTGATAACCCCGAATGTGAGGCTTGCCAGTAAGAATCACAATAATATTATTATTGTCCACCGTTATCGGTGGAATAGGGAAAGGGAAGGAAAATGGGAAAAAGTATGCTGACATTTGATGATGAAGTGGTGCCTGCGGCATTGCCTGCAGGTTTGCGCTTGGGAGCGACCTTCGGTATGGGGATAAACCAGGCAGATGATGTGGATGAACATACTTACACTATCGCTTCCGCCAATGTCGGAAGGATACGAGCGGAAGACAAGGCAATTATTAATTCACGCGCTGACGTGAATCAACTGGTTCCATTCAAGCACAAATGGGCATGGGAAAAATATCTTGCCGCTTGTGCAAACCACTGGATGCCGCAAGAAATTAACATGACTGCAGATATTGCCCAGTGGAAAACCGGGCAATTAACGGAAGACGAACAGAAGCTGGTCAAGCGCAATCTGGGTTTTTTTAGCACCGCCGACAGTTTGGCTGCCAACAACATTGTGCTGGGAACCTATCGCCACATCACCTCACCGGAATGCCGTCAATACATGTTACGGCAGGCTTTTGAAGAAGCGATCCACACGCATGCCTACCAGTACATTGTCGAGAGCTTGGGGCTGGATGAAGGCGAAATCTTTAATATGTATCACGAGGTACCCAGCATTCGCGACAAGGATGAATTCCTGATTCCATTCATTGACACGCTGACCAACCCGGGATTCAAGACAGGTACGCCGGAAAACGACCAGAAGCTGCTGAAGAGCCTGATTGTGTTTGCCTGCATTATGGAAGGTCTGTTTTTCTATGTTGGCTTTGTGCAAATCCTGGCGCTGGGGCGCCAGAACAAAATGCCCGGTGCCGCAGAACAGTATCAATATATTCTGCGCGACGAATCCATGCACCTGAATTTTGGTGTGGACATGATCAATCAGCTCAAGGCAGAAAATCCGCATCTCTGGACGGAATCGTTCAAGAAAGAAATTGAGAGTCTCTTCCGCAAGGCGGTTGAATTGGAATATGCTTATGCGGAAGACACCATGCCGCGCGGTGTGCTGGGCCTGAATGCTGCGATGTTCAAGGAATATTTGCGCTTCATAGCCAATCGACGCTGCCAGCAGATCGGCATAGATATGTTGTACCCGGGAGCAAGCAACCCGTTCCCGTGGATGGCGGAAATGATTGATCTCAAGAAAGAGAAGAATTTCTTCGAAACGCGTGTCACCGAATATCAGACTGGTGGCGCGCTATCTTGGGATTAGAAGACCGGCAAGTACACCCGCAAGGGGTACGCCGTGGTTGCAAGGGGCTGTTAACAAAGTCAGGCAGTTTGCTGCTCAATACATTGAGTGCAAAGTTGACACAGCCCCAACAATCACGCAGGCTGGTTAACGGGCTTCGGTCATGCCGCATGCGGTGTGCTGGGGATGTAGTGGTTGTTCATGTTGTATCTTGTTAACTTTCATTATGTAAAGGGGGTTGAAATGGCAACAAAGAAAGCTAAACCAGCAGCAAAGAAAGCGGCTCCGGCCAAGAAGGCGGCACCCGCAAAGAAAGCAGCAGCTAAGCCAGCGGCTAAAAAAGCAGTAGCCAAGAAAGCGGCACCGGCCAAGAAGGCGGCACCCGCAAAAAAGGCAGCAGCTAAAAAACCGGCGGCTAAAAAAGCAGTAGCCAAGAAAGCGGCTCCAGCTAAAAAAGCAGCAGCTAAAAAAGTGGTAGCCAAGAAGGCGGCTCCAGCTAAAAAGGCAGCAGCAAAGCCAGCAGCCAAAAAAGCGGTAGCCAAGAAAGCGGCTCCAGCTAAGAAGGCAGCAGCAAAGCCAGCAGCCAAAAAAGCGGTAGCCAAGAAAGCGGCTCCAGCTAAGAAGGCTGCACCGGCAAAGAAGGCTGCTGCCCCCGCTAAAAAGGCAGCACCAGCCGCTAAGCCGGCAGCTAAGAAGCCAGCTGTAGTAGCGAGCAAGCCAGCGGCACCAGTTGCGGCAGCTCCGGCTCCTTCTGCTCCGGCACCTGTGCGTCCGGCTACAACCTGGCCTTTCCCTACGCCAGGCATCAGCAAGCCGAACTGATGGGTTTGGAGGCTGTGGAGACGGCCCCTGAAGTTTAAGTTTAGTAGGGGCTGTCCACAGTTTTGGTTGTTTTGCTGGGCGCACCGAGTTCGGTTCGTGTGCGCTCCTTTTCCTTGCCAGCTTTATGCGGGCATGTACTTCTATCCACTTCCGAATGGCGCGACTAATAGGTTATGAGCGCAATCGGAACATGATGCTGGATTGGAGCGCTTTACTGCCCCCTGAAGAATGACAATCAAGACTGTAGCGGGATGGTGTACTGTGTAATGGGTGCGGCGCTGTTTCTGTCGAAGGCGATCCCTGTTTCGACCCCGGCGTGCGCAATTTCCAGCGCACTGTCATAGCGGGAATAGGCGTGATGCATGGCGCCAAGCGCAAATTCATGGCCCGAGCCGATGGCCCAAAACTGGGTGTACTCGAACACTTCGCGCATTGAATAAATTCCATAGATGCCGCTGGCATTGGCGATCAGCGCGGTAATCTGGCTGGATTCATAAGGATCTTCTTCATCTTCCTTGGGGTTCAGGAAGCATTCCTCTTTCAGCACCGGATGAAGCTTGCGGAAGGTTTCAAAAATCCCCGCCTTGCTGTTAAGCTGCACATCCGGCATCTTTGACAGCAGATTGGCCAATACTAAATGGTGCGCAGCGCTACCGCATACTCCGATGTAACTCTCGCCGCAGTGCAATATCTTGTCGTGCGACGCATCCAGCGCGGCAGGCAGGCGTGTGTTGCCGAAGGTGGTCAGTGTGTCAGCGGCGATAGCGACGATGCCATTTTTTCTTACTGCGACGATGGTAGTCATATTTAATCCTGATTGTTTAGCCGAATTTTAACACCAATGCTTTATAGCGCTTCTCTTCCTTATGCAATCGATGCTACTGCCATTTATGCGGCCATTGCCGACCTGCCTTGGGCCGTATGGCTGGATAGTGCGGGGCTGGGTCGCTACGACATTCTCTGCGCACAGCCGGTGGCAACATTGGTTACACATGGCACAGAAACCGAAATCACTGACGCAGCCGGAACGTGGAGCTCAAATGATGATCCATTTACACTGCTGCGTCAGCAATTGGGCGAACCTGCCGCAGCCTTACCCGGCATCCCGTTCTCTGGAGGCGCATTGGGCTACTGGGGTTACGATCTAGCCCGACGTATGAAGGCGCTGTCCGCACAGGCGCAAGATTCAGAATGTTTGCCTGATATGGCTATCGGTATCTACGACTGGGCTATCGTGCTCGATCATCAGAAAGAAACTGCCCAACTGGTTTCGCAGCAGCGGTCAGCTGAAACGAAAATCCTGTTGCCGCAAGTTCTTGATCGCGTGCAGCGAGCAGGTAAATTACCAGTTGATACTTTTAGCGTGCAGGGTCGCATCACCTCCAATTTTACGCGTGCAGAATATGAAGCCGCCTTCCATGAAGTGCAAGAATATTTGCAGGCAGGCGATTGCTACCAGGTCAACCTCGCGCAACGCTTCAGCGCCGCCGCATCGGGCGATGCCTTTGGCGCTTATCTCACGCTGCGCCGCCTGAGTCCTGCGCCGTATTCCGCTTTCCTCAAACTGCCACAGTCCCAGATTCTATGCGCCTCGCCGGAACGTTTTCTGCGCGTGCAAAAAGGCTGCGTGGAAACCAAGCCGATCAAAGGCACACGTCCCCGCAGCAGTGATGCGCAACAGGATAGGCGGCTTGCCGAAGAGTTGCGCAATCACCCCAAAGACCGTGCGGAAAACCTGATGATTGTGGATTTGCTGCGCAACGATCTTGGCAAAAGCTGTACGCCGGGCTCGGTGCGCGTGCCTAAATTATTTGAAGTGGAAAGCTTCGCCAACGTGCATCATCTGGTCAGCACGGTGGAAGCTAAACTGGCTGAAGGACGTGATGCGCTGCATGTGCTGCGCGATTGTTTCCCCGGCGGCTCCGTAACCGGCGCACCTAAACAGCGCGCCATGCAAATTATCGAGCAGCTTGAGCCGCACCGTCGCGGTCTTTACTGCGGCGCGATAGGTTATGTTGGCTTCGACGGCAACATGGACAGCAATATCGTTATCCGCACCTTGGTATATTCTGAAAACGCGATTCGATGCTGGGCGGGTGGCGGCATCGTGGCGGATTCCGATATGGAGTCGGAGTATCAGGAGACGCTGGACAAGGCGTCGGCTATGATCAAATTGATGCGGCAATATGGCGGGGAATAAAGGCGAACCGGCTTAAAGTTGCATAGCCACCCCTTTTCATGGATAATTCGCCCCCTTATTCCGTGCGCGTACAACAGCCGCGCCCAACTTTAGCTAGGAAGAAAAATGAAAGCCGACATCCATCCGAAGTATGAAGAAATCGCCGTGAATTGCAGTTGCGGCAACACGTTCAAGACCAAGTCCACGCTCGGCAAGCCGTTGCATGTGGAAGTTTGTTCAGAATGCCATCCGTTCTACACCGGCACACAGAAGATTGTGGACACTGCCGGTCGCATCGAGAAGTTCAACCAGAAATACGGCAAGCCCGGTGCAAAAGCTGCCGCCTGATGGTTTTCGCAACAAGCTACAACTGAAAGGCAGCGTAGGCTGCCTTTTCTGTTTCTGACGTTGCCTTGCATTTGGGCGAACCTAAAGGGTACTCTAAAAACTCAAGTTTCTGATGAAACTACTAGCCATTCCACTAGGCCACCCAAAAACGGTAGCCAAGTGGTTGGTTATAAGCCAGACAAGGCGCGAGCAAAAATTTGCGACGCCACATATGTTTTATATGTAAGGAGTAATTTTTTGTGAGCAACGCAGTATCGCGACGAAAGTTGGATTTTTAGAGGTACCCTGAATTTTAAGAGGCACCCTGTAGAATAGCGCCCTATGTTCCCCTATCCACCTGACCACGAGCATTCCATCACGCAGACCAAGGCGCTGTTCCTTGCGTTATTGTGCGCGGTGTGGGTGCTCACCGGACTGGTCGGGCATGATCCGTGGAAGCCGGAAGACGCGCATAGTTTCGGGCTGGTATATCACATCCTGCAAAATGGCGACTGGTTGGTTCCTACGCTCGCGGGTGAGCCTTATATGGACAAGCCGCCGCTGTTTTACATGACGGCAGCGGTGTTCGCCAAGCTGTTTTCTCCAATGTTTGCGCTGCATGACGGTGCCCGTTTGGTCAGCGGTTTTTATACCGCGTTCACGCTGCTGTTCACCGGATTGGCCGGGCGCGAATTATTCGGCAGCGGACGCGGCTGGGCGGCGGTGCTTATCCTGATCGGTTGCCTCGGCATGTTGGTGAGTGCGCATCAACTCGTCACCGACCTCGCTCTGCTTACCGGCTGCGCCGTGATGCAATACGGCTTTACCCTGAGCCTGCGCCGTCCTTTGCGCGCAGGCATCCTCATCGGGACTGGCGTGGGTATCGGCTTCATGGCCAAAGGCTTCATTGCACCCATGCTGTTCCTGCTTATCAGCGCCGCGATGCTGGTGTTCCGCAACTGGCGCGTACGGCCCTTCTTTACCAGCTTGGGCATTGCCTCAATCAGCGCTTTGCCCTGGCTCACCATCTGGCCCACCCTGTTGTACCTGCGCTCACCGCAACTGTTCATGGAATGGGCGTGGACAAACAACATTGGGCGCTGGCTCGATTTCGCGCACAGTGGCCACTACGATGAAGTGTTTTATTACGTGAGCATCTTGCCGTGGTTTGCCTGGCCCGCCCTGCCGCTGGCCGCATGGGCGGTGTGGCAAGCACGCAAAAAAATCTGGCACACGATCGAATTTCAGTTGCCGCTGACCAGCTTCATCGTCATGCTCTTCACTTTGAGCCTGGTGCCCAACGTCAAGGACATCTTTGCATTGCCCATGCTGTTGCCGCTCACCCTGCTCGCCACTGCCGCACTTACCACGTTGCGGCGCGGTGCGGCCAATGCATTGGACTGGTTCGGCATCATGACCTTCGGTCTGATCTCCATCCTGATGTGGTGGGGCTGGGCCGGACTGCTGCTGGACAACCACGCCAAGATTACGCAATGGCTGAAAGAGTACCAGCCCGGCTTTGAACCGGCGGTCAACACGCCGTCGTTCTGGATTGCACTGTCCGCCACCGCGCTGTGGCTGATGCTGGTATGGCGTGTGGGGCGTTCCATGCGCCGCGCCATCATCAACTGGGCGGCGGGCGTCACCCTGATCTGGCTGCTGGCGATGACCCTATGGCTGCCTTGGCTGGATAGCGGCAAGAGCTATCGCAGTATGGTTGTTTCCCTCAAACACGCCCTGCCCGCGCAGCACGGCTGCCTGGCAAGCCTGAATGTAGGCGATACGCAACTTGCCATGCTGCAATATTTCGGCAATATCACTCCGCGCCGCCATGCACGCGATGCTTGCGACCTGCTGCTGGTGCAAAGCGGTCAAGCGTCCGGCTTGATGGAAAACGAAACCGCATGGAAGAAAATCTGGGAAGGCGGACGTTCCAGCGACAAGAATGAACGCTTCCGGTTATATCAGCGCGCCGAGGATTGATTTGCTATTCCATTCCAGCTAATAAGCCTCCATGGCGACAGGTTTGTATTTCGGACAAAATTTTCGTAGCAGGCCAATACCCAATTCTTCCCGTGTTAAACTCCACCCCGAAGCTGGCTAGACAGTCGCTGCGCACGTAAGTGCGGAGAGGAAAGTCCGGGCTCCATAGAGCAGAATGCCGGTTAATGGCCGGACACCGTGAGGTGATGAACAGTGCCACAGAAAATAAACTGCCTAAGCTCCGCAAGGAGCCGGTGAGGGTGAAACGGCGGGGTAAGAGCCCACCGCGGACGTGGTAACACGGACGGCACGGTAAACTCCATTCGGAGCAAGACCAAATAAGCAAGCTATGACGTTGCTCGCGTCGCTTGCGGGTAGGTTGCTTGAGCGTCAGGTAACGAAACGCCTAGAGGAATGACTGTCCACGACAGAACCCGGCTTATCGGCTGGCTTCACCCAACATCTGATTGTCATTTCCTCACCATACGAAATGACCACTGCGGTATTTTCCTTGACGTTACACTGATAACCAAATTCGCACTATACTATCCTGCGGACGAAGTGTGGGTATTGCAGGGATCGGGGAATGCCGCAAAGCTATCCATTAATTCAAGGAGACAAGCATGGAAAAACAAAATATTGCCGTCATTGGCCTGGGAAGAATTGGGTCGGCTTTTCTGAGCGAAATGTTACGCAAGAAAGGCAGTGGGATTAATCTTGCCTATGCGGCGGAACAGATGGACACACCAGGGAAAGCCCAAGCCATCGCGGCGGGCATAAAGGTAGTGAACCTGGATGACATCGTAGCCTTGGGCGACAGAATAGACGTTATTTTCGAACTGACCGGTCTTCCGGGCGTGCGCAAGGAGCTAAGGGAAAAACTGACCGCCGCAAACAATCGGCACACGGTGATAGCGTCAGAAACCATCGTTCGAGTGATCTGGGCTCTGATCAGCGACAATGCGTTGCCAGTTATCGAGGGCAGAAAAACCGGGTATTAACATATCTGCGACGTATCATGCAAAGGCCCGGAGAAACCTGGCCGTCGGCCTATTTCTGCCGTTCACAAGTGTCTGGCAGTCAATACGGCAACATGAAGTTCGGTAACGTGCCAGTATCGGATGGTCGAGGTGTGAAATATCCGGCTATTGGGTGCAATGCCCATTGGTCATTGCGCGGGCTTCCACCATTTGGTGAAGGCAGGTGTTTATTCGATGGATTGGGGCGGCGGAGAAATTGGCGACATTACCACAGGCGAACGCCGATGAACAAGGTAGGGCGGAAGCCCCGCAGGGGTGTTCCGCCGTAAGTCTTGCGTTCGGCGAAAAAACATCCGGCGGAACCGCAAGCGTTCCGCCCTACGCGGGCTATCCGTAATACTATGCATGCCTCTCTTTTTCAATAGCGCAGACCGATACATCAATGACTCTCGATCAAACGATTCAAGTGTGGAATGTCGTTGGTACTTGGCTGGCGGGTTTTGCCACATTTGCCGCAGTGCTTGTCTCTCTACACCTAGCCTCACGTAGGGACCGCGTGCGATTAATGACCCATGCAGGTATCCGCCGTCTGTACGCTGGTGATGGCTCTCCGGCTGAAGAGCTGGTAGAAATTCACGTAACAAACTTGGGGGATAGGGCCGTTACCGTGAATAGCGTTGGATGGGCCATTGGCAAAGGCAAGAAGAAGCAATACTGCTTACAGAATTTGTCTGGGAGCTACACCGCTCAGTATCCAAAGGAGCTTCCACACGGGCAGAGCGCAAGTTTTCAAGTTTCCTTTATGGACACGCCTCAGTGGCCCACCGATTTCGTAAATGAGTTTGTTGCTCCAAGCGGTGAATCGCTTAGTACCTTAGTTGCGCTAGTTAATACATCTGTAGGGCAAACTATCGAAGTTAAGGCAGAACAAAATCTCATCAAGCGACTTGTCCAGATTCGCGTAAATAGCTAACGCTTGTCCCTTGGGAAGTTAACTTCTGCATCGGGTCGATTGCGGTAATTGGGGAAGGGCGGCTGCGGTAACGTAATAACAAGATTGAATGACAATTAATTCGCGCAAGTTGCCACGCGCATCATTACGCAGTTCAAACGCCTCGCGTGCGTTATTAGCTTCCAGTATTTCCCGCCCTATGTGCGACACCGAACATACGGCGCGGGATTTCTTTTCGTATGATTCATTCGGCTAATCCGCCCTATTTCGAGCCATGAGTTCATTACCCGGTAAGGCACATGCCACTTCAAACAATCCCGCAGCAACTGTCTGGCAAGCGCAACAAGATCGTCAGCGCTGCCGATGCCGTGCGCCTGATCCGCGACGGCAATACGGTCGCTACCGGTGGCTTTGTCGGCATCGGGTTCGCCGAAAATATTGCCGTCGCTCTTGAGCGACGTTTTCTCGGTGCCGACCCACAATCGTTGGCAGGCAGTCCGCGCAATCTTACGCTCGTTTACGCCGCCGGTCAGGGCGACGGCAAGGAACGCGGCCTCAACCATTTGGGTCATGAAGGGCTGGTGGCGCGTGTCATCGGCGGCCACTGGGGGCTGGTGCCGAAACTGCAACAGCTCGCCGTCACCGACCTTATCGAAGCCTACAACTTGCCGCAGGGTGTCATCACCCATCTGTTCCGTGACATTGCAGCAGGCCGACCGGGGCTACTCTCGCGCGTCGGTCTTGGCACTTTTGTTGACCCGCGCTATGGCGGTGGCAAGATCAATTCCATTACAAAAAAGGAACTCGTCGAACTGAAAATTATCGATGGCGAGGAGTATCTTTTTTACAGGACGTTTCCCATTCACGTCGGCATCGTTCGCGGCACCACGGCTGATCCGGACGGTAATATCACGATGGAAAAGGAGGCATTGACGCTTGATGCATTGGCTATCGCGATGGCCGCGCATAATTCAGGGGGCATCGTCATCGTTCAGGTTGAGCGTATTGCTGAGCGCGGATCGCTCAACCCTCGGCAAGTAAAGATTCCGGGCATTCTGATCGATTACGTGGTGATTGCCGAGAAACCCGAGTACCACATGCAGACCTTCCTCGAACAATACAACCCGGCGTTCTCCGGCGAGATCAAGGTGCCAAGCTCCTCGATCCAGACGATGGGACTTTCCGAGCGCAAGATTATTGCCCGCCGCGCGGCACTTGAACTCAAAGCTCACGACATCGTTAATCTGGGCATCGGCATGCCCGAGGGGGTCGCCAACGTTGCCGCCGAAGAAGCGATCATCCACCTGATGACGCTCACTGCCGAACCCGGTGTCATCGGCGGTATTCCGGCAGGCGGGCTGAATTTCGGTGCAGCCAGCAACGCCGAAGCGATCATCGACCAGCCTTATCAGTTCGATTTCTACGACGGCGGCGGCCTCGATATAGCCTTCCTGGGACTGGCTCAGGCCGATGCCTGTGGCAACCTCAATGTCAGCAAGTTCGGCCAGCATCTGGCCGGTGTCGGCGGTTTCATCAGCATCAGCCAGAATGCGAAGAAGGTAGTCTTCGTCGGAACGTTTACCACCGGTCATCTGACCGTTACGATTGACGACGGCAGCTTGAAAATTCTCAAGGAAGGCGAATTAAGAAAGTTCGTTGACGTTGTCGAACAGCGTACTTTCAGTGGTCAGCACGCCTTCAAGAGCGGACAACAGGTACTTTACGTCACCGAACGCTGCGTCTTCCGCCTGGTCGAGACCGGGCTGGAACTGATCGAAATCGCCCCCGGCATCGACCTCGAACGGGACATCATAAGCCAGATGGCCTTTCGCCCGGCGATCTCGCCTACGCTAAAGATGATGGATCATCGCATCTTCCGCGATGAGACGATGGGAATACGTGATGACATGCTGGCTGAGCAACAAACTAAATAAATTAAGGATTCAAAACAAATGAAAATCGAAGAAATCAAAGCCAACGCCTTCGCGATGCCGCTGACCAGTCCTGCATTCCCGCGCGGGCCTTACCGCTTCAGCAATCGCGAATTTCTGATCATTACCTACCGAACGGACAGGGATGCGCTACGCGCGGTGGTGCCCGAGCCGCTGGAAATTTCTGAACCGCTGGTGAAGTTTGAATTTATCCGCATGCCCGATTCAACCGGATTTGGCGATTACACCGAATCCGGTCAGGTCATCCCGGTTAGTTTTCGTGGTGTGAATGGCAACTACGCCCATGCGATGTACCTGAATGATCATCCGCCCATCGCCGGTGGACGCGAATTGTGGGGTTTTCCAAAAAAACTTGCATCGCCAAAACTTGAAACCGACATCGATACGCTGGTGGGTACGCTTGATTATGGAAAAGTGTGCATCGCCAAAGCGACGATGGGATTCAAGCATCGTGTGGTCGATCATGCCGTAGTGCTGGCCGCACTCGCCGCACCTAATTTTCTGCTGAAAATCATTCCGCATGTTGACGGTTCAGCGCGCATTTGTGAACTGGTGCGCTATTACACGACTCAGGTGACACTCAAAGGTGCATGGACTGCGCCGGGTTCACTGGAACTTCATCCGCATGCGCTTGCGCCCGTAGCGGATTTGCCGGTGCTTAAAATTGAGTCCGCACTGCACTTTATTGCAGATCTGACGCTCGATCTGGGCGAAGTCGTATACGACTATCTTGCACCGCAAAAGGAGTAAACCATGTCACGACTAGAAGGTAAAGTTGCATTCATCACCGGTTCGGCCAGCGGTATCGGCAAAGAGATCGCGCTTGAATTTGCGCGTGAAGGCGCGAACATTGTGATCGCCGATTTGAATCAGCAGGGGGCCAACGCCACAGCCGCCGAGATTGAAAAAACCGGTGCCAAGGCAATCGGCATAGCGGTGGATGTTACCGATGAAGCTCAAGTCGCAGCCGCCGTGCATAAAGCCGTCAAGGCGTTTGGCAACATCGATATTCTGATTAGCAATGCTGGCATCCAGATCGTACATCCGATTGAGGAGTTCAGTTTTGCAGACTGGAAAAAGATGCTTGCGATTCATCTCGACGGCGCATTTCTGACGACGCGCGCTTGCATGAAGCAGATGATTGCAAGCAGCAAGGGCGGCAGCATTATCTATATGGGATCGGTCCATTCCAAGGAAGCCTCAATGCTGAAGGCCCCTTACGTTACCGCCAAGCACGGCCTGATCGGGCTGGCCAAAACGGTTGCCAAGGAAGGCGCGAAACACAATATACGTGCAAATGTTATATGCCCAGGCTTTGTCCGTACGCCGCTGGTGGAAAAGCAGATTCCCGAACAGGCCAGAGTGCTTGGCATCAGTGAAGAGGCGGTGATCAAGAACGTGATGCTGAAAAATACTATTGACGGGGAATTCACCACCACAGCAGACGTCGCGCAGGTGGCATTAATGTTTGCATCGTTTCCGACCAATGCACTGACCGGACAATCGCTCGTGGTCAGTCACGGATGGTTCATGCAGTAACTATTTCGAAAATGCATTTGGGTGTCTCTTTCGTCCCGCCAAGTTGGGTAGGCGCTTTTTGTGCCCACCCAACCAGATGTTGCGCAATCCAATTCTAATGTGCTGCATCAAGAGCCAGATTAAGTTCCAGCACATTCACCCGAGGCTCGCCCAGAATGCCGAACTGACGACCCTCAGTGTGTTCCGCCACCAACTTGTTTACGACATCCGGGCTTAGATTGCGTACCCGTGCCACGCGCGCAAGCTGGTATTCCGCCGCAGCAGGGCTGATGTGCGGATCAAGACCGCTGGCGGATGTGGTCACCAGATCAACCGGAACCGGCTGCTGATTTCCGGGATCGGCATCGCGCAAGGCTTGAACTCGGCCTTTCACCCCATCCATCAACGCCGGGTTGGTTGGCCCCAAGTTGGAGCCACCGGAGGCTGTTGGGTTATTGGGCATCGGGCTGGTCGCCGAAGGACGGCTCCAGAAATACTTGGGGTCAGAGAACGACTGGCCAATGAGACTGGAACCAACCGGTTTGCCGTCTTTCATGATCAGGCTACCGTTGGCTTGGTCGGGCATGACCACTTGGGAAACGCCTGTCACCAGCAGAGGGTAGGCGATTCCGGTAAGTAACGTCAGCAACAGGAAGCTGACTACAGCGGGACGAATTTCTTTTAACATGATGTTTCCTTCCTTATTCCATTGTTAAGCGTACAACTGCGTTACACCAAGCCCATGCCGACAAGTATCATGTCGATCAATTTGATCCCGATGAAGGGAATAATGATTCCGCCCAATCCATAAATCAGCAGGTTGTTGCGCAGCAGCACGTTTGCTCCGATGGCGCGGTATTTCACGCCTTTCAGCGCCAGAGGAACCAGGGCGATGATGATTAGCGCGTTGAAGATCACGGCGGACAGGATGGCGCTGGACGGCGTCGCCAAGTGCATCACGTTGAGTGCGCCGAGCGCCGGATAGGTGGTCACAAATGCCGCCGGAATGATGGCGAAATATTTGGCTACATCGTTGGCAATACTGAAGGTGGTCAAGGAACCGCGAGTCATCAACATCTGTTTGCCGGTCTCGACGATCTCGATCAACTTGGTCGGATTGGAATCCAGATCCACCATGTTGCCAGCTTCCTTGGCGGCCTGCGTGCCGGTGTTCATTGCCACCGCCACGTCGGCCTGCGCCAGCGCCGGGGCATCGTTGGTGCCGTCGCCGGTCATTGCCACCAGCCGACCTTGTGCCTGATGTTCACGGATCAGTTTCAGCTTGGCTTCCGGTGTTGCTTCGGCGAGGAAATCATCCACCCCGGCTTCGGCTGCGATGGCGGCGGCGGTAAGGCGGTTGTCGCCGGTAATCATGATGGTCTTGATGCCCATGCGACGCAGTTCGGCGAAGCGTTCCTTGATGCCGCCCTTGACCACGTCCTTGAGCTCAATTACGCCCAGCACTTTTATTCCATCCGCCACCACCAGCGGCGTGCTGCCGCGACGCGCGACGCTGTCCACGATAGCGTCCACCCCAGTTGGAAAGCTTCCGCCCAGACTGATGACATAATTACGGATGGCATCCGTCGCACCCTTACGGATTTGACGCTCTCCCAGGTTTACGCCACTCATACGGGTCTGCGCACTGAACGGCACAAAGGTCGCGCCCAGCGCATGAATGTCGCGTTCGCGCAGTGCGAATTTTTCCTTGGCCAGCACGACAATACTGCGGCCTTCCGGTGTTTCGTCGGCCAGCGAGGCGAGTTGCGCTGCGTCGGCCAGTTCAGCTTCGGTCACACCGCTGGCATGCAGGAAGTTGCTGGCCTGACGATTACCCAACGTAATCGTGCCTGTCTTATCCAGCAGCAACACGTCCACGTCGCCCGCCGCTTCCACCGCACGACCGCTCGTTGCGATCACGTTCTTCTGCAACATGCGCCCCATGCCCGCCACGCCGATGGCGGACAGTAGGCCGCCGATGGTAGTGGGGATCAGGCACACCAGCAGTGCCACCAGAACGGTGATGCTGATAGGTGCACCCGCTTTGGCCACTTCGACGCTATACAGGGAGAATGGCAACAGGGTGACGATGACAAACAGGAAGATCAACGTCATCGCTACCAGCAAGATGGTGAGCGCAATTTCGTTAGGTGTCTTCTGGCGCTTGGCACTTTCTACCATCGCGATCATGCGATCCAAAAAAGTCTCGCCAGGATTGGTGGTGATGCGCACCACTAGCCAGTCGGACAGCACCCGCGTACCGCCGGTTACCGAGCTGAAGTCGCCGCCTGATTCGCGTATTACCGGCGCGCTCTCGCCGGTGATGGCGCTTTCATCCACCGAGGCCACGCCCTCGATTACTGTGCCGTCGCCGGGGATAAAGTCGCCCGTCTCCACCAGCACCACATCGTCCTTGCGCAGGCTGGAGCCGGGTGCCAGAGCGTATTTTTCACCGTATTGCGGGCGCACCAGTTTCTTGGCTTGGACATCGCGCTTGGCGCTACGCATTGCGGCAGCCTGAGCGCGGCTGCGGCCTTCGGCTATTGCTTCGGCGAAGTTGGCGAACAGCACGGTGAACCACAGCCACAAGGTTATTGCCAGAATGAATCCTGCTGGAGCTTCGCCTTTTCCGGTGAGCGCTTGGATGAACAGCAACGTCGTCAACACGCTGCCGACCCACACCACGAACATCACCGGGTTTTTCATCTGTTGCTGCGGATTCAATTTCTTGAACGAGTCCACCACGGCCTGTTTGACGATCTCGCGCTCAAACAGGGGAAATGAAACAGTCTTGGTTGTCATGCAAATCTCTCCTTCTGTGTCGGGTCGAAACCCGACCTGCAATCCATGGGTTAATGTCGAGCTACCTACTTATGAAAATTCCGTTCGCCCTGAGCTTGTCGAAGGGCTCTGATTGCGTGGCTGGTGGTTCGACAAGCTCACCACGAACGGTTAAGTGAATATCTTTGGGTTAATGCGCACCCATCATGTTCAAATGTTCGATCACCGGACCCAGCGCCAGCGCCGGGACAAAGTTCAGTGCACCCACCAATAGCACTGTGCCGATGAGCAGCCAAACGAACATCTGTGTGTGGGTCGCCATGCTGCCGATGCTGGCGGGGATGCGTTTTTTAGCCGCCAGCGAACCGGCCAGCGCCAGCACCGGGATCATCAGCCAGATGCGTCCGAAGAACATCTCAAAGCCCAGGGCGGTGTTATAAAACGGCGTGTTGGCGGAGATGCCAGCGAAAGCACTGCCGTTGTTGCCGACAGCCGAGGAGAACGCATACAGGATCTCGCTGAAGCCGTGGGCACCGGGGTTGGCAACGCCTGCCTTGCCCCCATCCATCAGCACGGCGATGGCCGTTCCGCCGAGAATGATCATGGGCGGAATCAGGATTACCAGCGAAGCCATCTTGATATCGAACGCATCGATCTTCTTGCCCAGATATTCCGGCGTGCGGCCTATCATCAGTCCGGCCAGGAACACTGCAATCACGGCATACACCAGCATCCCGTATAAGCCGGAGCCCACCCCGCCGAAGATCACTTCACCTAGCTGGATTTGCGCCATCGGAACCAGTCCGCCCAAGGGCGTAAAGGAATCATGCATGGAGTTCACCGCACCGCAGGAAGCTCCTGTGGTGATGGTAGCGAACAGGGCGGAATTGACGATGCCGAAGCGCGTTTCTTTTCCTTCCATATTTCCGCCGGGTTGCGTGGCAGAAGCGCTCTGGTCAACACCCAATGCGGTAAAGGCTGGGTTGCCACTTTGCTCGGCGTATTCCGCCACGGCGAGGAAACCGAGGAACAATATTGTCATGGCGACGAGGATCGCCCAGCCTTGGCGCGTGTCACCTACCATGCTGCCAAAGGTGTAGCACAGCGCGGCAGGAATCACGAACATCGCTATCATCGCCAGGAAATTGGAGAAGGGCGTAGGATTCTCGTAAGGATGCGCCGAGTTGGCGTTGAAGAAGCCACCGCCGTTGGTGCCGAGCTGCTTGATCGCCTCCTGTGAAGCGACTGGGCCAAGGGCAATACTCTGTTCTTTCGTGGTTGCCTTCTCGGTGACCGGATTGCCGGAAGCGTCTTTCACCGGATTACCGGCGGCATCCATCTTTGGATTGTCGTAAGTAATCGTTTCCACCGTTGGCACGGTCTGATAGGCGGAGAAATTCTGTATCACCCCTTGACTGACCAACGCCAGCGCCAGCACCGTGGAGAGCGGCAGCAGGATGAAAATAATGCTGCGGGTCATATCCACCCAGAAGTTGCCGATAGTTTCCATCGTGTGACGCGCAAAGCCTCGTATCAGCGCCACCAGCACAGCCATACCAGCGGCAGCGGAGAAGAAGTTCTGCACCGCCAGCGCCGCCATCTGAACCAGATAGCTCATCGTGGATTCACCGCTATAACCCTGCCAGTTGGTGTTGGTCAGGAAGCTGATCGCGGTATTGAAGGAAGAGTCAGGGCTGACTGCGCCAAATGCTTGAGGATTCAGTGGCAGCATGCCTTGCAGGCGCTGCATCGCATATACAGTCAGCACACCGAGCAGTGCAAACCACAACATCGCCAGCGCATAGCGGGTCCAGCGCATTTCATCCTTGCTGTCCACGCCGCATAGGCGGTAAAACATATTTTCGATCGGGGCTATCCAGCGCACGAACGCGGGTAGATTACCCTCATACACCCGCGCCATGTACCAGCCGAGTGGCTTCGCCAAAGCAAGCAGCACCCCGAGGAACAAGGCAATTTGCAATAATCCGTTGGCACTCATGAAAACAACTCCGGTTTAAGTAAAGCGATGACGAGATAAACCATTAAGCCAAGGGCGACGATGCCGCCCAGAATGTAAAAAGTCATTGTGGCCCCCTCAGTTTTTCGATGCCGCGTATCAGCAAATCACTCAGGCCGAATAAGGCAATAATCAGCAATAAATATAACCAGTCCATTTGTTTGCTCCTTGTGGGTAAATGCGGGCTGCATAGTAGAGAAAGTCAAATTAAATCGGTGTAAAGATGAATCCCATGGGTGTAAAAAAGTTATAAAGATTCATGGCTGGGCAGACAGTGCGTCAACTAATAGCGCAAAGCAATACTGCATTGAGGGTATTTGTGTGAAGTCACGCATCGGTGTAAACCAGGCAGAGTTAAAGAGGGGCTTGGTTTCTTGCCTGAAGGTTTTGGATGCATGGCGACAAACATTGGATTATTAGAGATGTCTTAAAGGCTAACCATAGGCTATTAGTGGCAATTCATAGCTGAGCGTTACGGCATAATCATAATAACCATGTTACATTAATGATTATATGGTTATATTTTACTTGTCAAATAAAATACTAAGTGGCAGAATTCCCGAGTCTTATGCTTGGCTATTATGATCTTGATTAAAACCGTCAGATTTTTTTGATGATTGTTAAAGCTAAATAATAGACACTATTTTCTAACTCTCGGAGGGAATACCATGCCAACTATGCTGATGCTGCCATTCGTTTTTTCGCCATTTATCATTGTTTCACTCATCATAATTTTTTCTGGCAAACCCAAAAATTAGAAAAATCGCAACTTGTTGCTTTAACTGGCAATAGCAAAAAAGGCTCGGCTCTTCGCCGAGCCTTTTTTGTTCAACTGCGCAATAATCAAAATACCTCACGTAGTCTGTCCTGATGAAACTGCTGAAGATTGTCTTGATTTTCTTGCCATAAAACTTCCTTGTAACGTAAAAAATTGTTTAGGGCCGGGCCTTTCGGTAGAATGCGCCTCTTTGCAAACGGATACGGAAATGGTCGGGAAATCCCAGAAAACTCAAGGTTTCGAGGCGGCGCTAGCCGAACTGGAGCAGGTGGTCGCCGATATGGAGTCGGGCAAGCTGTCATTGGAAGCTTCGCTGGCCGCATACAAGCGCGGTGCCGAGTTGTTGCAGCATTGCCGTAGCCGCCTGGAAGATGCACAGCAGCAGGTGCGCGTACTGGAAGAGGGAACGTTGAAGGCTTTTCAGATTACGGGTGACGCAAGTCAGTCGTGATGTCAGCGCTTAATTTTCAGTCTTGGGCTAGCGCCCACCAGAATCGCTTCGAGGACGTATTGCGCAACTTGCTGCCATCGGCAGATGTTGCGCCTGAACGCCTGCACGCAGCCATGCGCTACAGCGTGCTGGATGGAGGCAAGCGTGTACGCCCGTTGCTGGCTTTTGCCGCAGGCGAGTTGGTCGGGGCGGATGTCGCGCGCGTCAACATCGCCGCCGCTGCGGTCGAGCTGATTCACGCCTATTCGCTGGTGCATGACGACATGCCGTGCATGGACAACGATGTGCTGCGCCGTGGTAAGCCGACATGCCATGTTCAATTCGACGAGGCTATAGCACTTCTGGTGGGCGATGCGTTGCAAAGCCTGGCGTTTCAATTGCTGGCAGAACATCCGCTGAATGATGATCCGGCGCGTCAATTGCAAATGCTCAAACTGCTCGCCGCAGCCTCCGGTTCGCGCGGCATGGCGGGTGGGCAGGCGATAGATTTGGACAGCGTGGGAAAACAACTCAGCCTGCCGGAACTCGAATTCATGCATATCCATAAGACCGGCGCGCTGATCCGTGCCGCCGTGTTGCTCGGTGCGCACTGCGGCGAGGCGTTGGACGAGGCGCGACTGAAGCGGCTGGATCGATTCAGCAAATGTGTCGGGTTGGCTTTTCAGGTGGTGGACGATGTGCTCGACAGCGAAGCGGATACCGCCACGCTGGGCAAGACTGCGGGCAAAGACGCCGACAATGATAAGCCCACTTATGTCACACTACTCGGCGTGCAGGCGGCAAAAAAAATGGTGGCAGAGTTGCATGGCGAAGCGCTGGATGCGCTGGGCGGATTCGGCGAAGAAGCGTGCCGCTTGCGCGAACTCGCTGACTTTGTCGTGCTGAGAAAGTTCTGATGAAAATTTCTATGACGCAGAGTTTTTGTAGGGTGGGCTATGCCCACCATACCAAAGGTAGGCAATCCGCTAGGGGCTATAGCCCCTGCGGAATTGACACTGTCGGACATAGCCCGACCTACCACGGCATTTTTGCCTGAGGCAACTTGATGCATTCCTTCCTTAATACCATCAACACCCCTGACGACCTGCGCCATCTGGAGCGCAAGCAACTGCCGCAACTGGCGAATGAATTGCGCCAGTTCTTGATTGAATCGGTGAGCAAGACTGGCGGCCACTTGTCTTCTAATCTCGGCACCGTGGAGTTAACTGTCGCGCTGCACTATGTGTTCAACACGCCGCATGACAAGCTGGTGTGGGATGTGGGACACCAGACTTATGCGCACAAAATTCTTACCGGGCGGCGCGAAGCGATGGACAAGTTACGCATGCCGGGCGGGATTTCCGGCTTTCCCAAGCGGGCTGAAAGCGCTTACGATGCTTTCGGCACGGGGCATTCCAGCACTTCGATCTCGGCGGCGCTGGGCATGGCGGTGGCGGCCAAGCTGGCTGGTTCAGACAGCCGCTCCGTGGCGGTCATCGGCGATGGAGCGATGACCGGCGGCATGGCATTCGAGGCGCTCAACAACGCCGGTGCCATGAATGCCAACCTGCTGGTGGTACTCAACGACAACGACATGTCCATTTCGTCGCCGGTCGGTGCGCTTAACAATTACCTTGCCAAGCTAATGTCTGGCGGTTTCTATACGGCGATGTGGCGCGGTAGCGAGAAGGTGCTGAAGGGCATGCCGCCGGTGCTGGAATTCGCCAAGCGCGCCGAGGAGCACGTTAAGGGCATGGTCATTCCTGGCACGCTGTTCGAGGAATTCGGTTTTAATTATATCGGCCCCATAGATGGTCACGACCTCGATGTGCTGGTCACCACGCTAAACAATATCCGCCACCTCGAAGGGCCACAGTTCCTGCATGTGGTAACACAGAAAGGCAAGGGCTACGCCCATGCGGAAGAAGACTGCGTGTTGTACCACGGCGTGGGCAAGTTTGATCCGCTCAACGGCATTGCTCCCAAGGCAGCGGGCAAGCCAACTTACACGCAGATTTTTGGCGAGTGGCTGTGCGACATGGCGGAGCAGGATGAACGGCTGGTCGGTATCACCCCGGCGATGTGCGAAGGTTCGGGCATGGTTGAATTCGCACAGAAATTTCCCGAGCGCTATTTCGACGTTGGCATCGCCGAGCAGCATGCGCTGACCTTCGCCGCCGGGTTGGCATGCGAAGGGTTGAAGCCGGTGGTAGCGATCTATTCCACCTTTTTGCAGCGCGCTTATGACCAGCTGATCCACGACATCGCCATTCAGAATTTGCCGGTGATGCTGGCGATTGACCGGGGCGGGCTGGTCGGCGCGGATGGCGCAACGCACGCGGGCAGCTTCGACCTGAGTTTTCTGCGCTGCATCCCCAACTTGACGCTGATGACGCCTGCCGATGAGAACGAATGTCGGCAGATGTTGACTACCGCGTTCCACCTCGATACCCCGAGCGCGGTACGCTATCCGCGCGGTTGCGGGACGGGCGTGGCGACGGACAAGAAAATGCATGTGCTGCCCATCGGCAAAGGCGAGGTTCGTCATGTGGGCGCAAAAGTCGCTATCCTGGCGTTCGGCTCCATGCTCGCCCCCGCTCTGGCGGCGGCGCAACAACTCAACGCCACTGTAGCCAATATGCGCTTCGTCAAACCGCTGGACGAGGAGCTGGTGCTGCAATTGGCGCGCGAACATTCGCTGCTGGTGACGGTGGAAGAAAATACTGTGCAGGGCGGTGCAGGCAGCGCGGTGGCGGAATGTCTGCAACGGCACGGAGTGGCAGTGCCGTTGTTGCATCTCGGTTTGCCGGATGCATTTCTGGAACAAGGCGAACCAGCGCAGATGCTGGCTGCTTGCGGCCTGGATGCCGTCGGCATCGCCGCTTCCATTCTGCGAAAAATTCCCGAGTAAAAACATCGGGTATTGGCTATAATTATCCAATACTGATCCAAATGAGAGGGCAACCATGAATTCTCCCGCACCGAAACCCATAGCCGATGTGCAAAATCAGGCCGACACGCGCCATCTGGCGATCAACAAGGTGGGGATCAAGGGCATCCGCCATCCTGTTGTCGTCAAAGACAAGAGCGTCGGCGTGCAGCACACCATCGCCACTTTCAACATGTACGTGTATCTGCCGCACGATTTTAAGGGTACGCACATGTCGCGCTTCGTCGAAATACTCAACCAGCACGGGCGCGAGATTTCGGTGGAGTCGTTCCAGAGCATCCTGAGCGAGATGGTGGAGAAACTGGAAGCGAAATCCGGCTACATCGAGATGAGTTTCCCCTATTTCGTCAATAAGACCGCGCCGGTGTCAGACGTCCAGAGTCTGCTGGACTACGATGTCACCTTCGTCGGCGAGATTGACGACGGGCAATACCGTTTTACCATGAAGGTGCAGGTACCGGTCACCAGCCTGTGCCCCTGCTCCAAGAAAATTTCCGATCGTGGCGCGCACAACCAGCGCTCGCACGTTACCATCACCGTGCGCACCAAACGCTCGGTGTGGATAGAAGAAGTGGTGCGCTATGCCGAAGATCAGGCGTCCTGCGAATTATATGGACTGCTCAAGCGCACAGACGAGAAATTTGTCACCGAACGCGCTTACGACAATCCCAAGTTTGTCGAGGACATGGTGCGCGATGTGGCGGCGGCGCTGAATGATGATGAGCGCGTCGAGGCCTATGTTGTCGAGTCGGAAAATTTTGAATCGATACATAACCATTCGGCGTATGCGTTAATAGAGCGGGACAAAACGGTGAAGGGGTAAGGGGCAAGGATGGCACGCTTTGCGCGATGAAATTCCCAAAAATCCTTGAACCTTGCATATGAAACCCATCGCCATTTTCCGCCATTCACCCACCGAAGGCCCCGGCTATTTCGCCGAATTTCTCGACGAGCGCGGCATTCCGTGGCAACTCATCCGCATTGATGCTAACGATGCCGTTCCAAGTGATGCCAGCAAATTCTCCGGCCTGGTATTCATGGGCGGGCCGATGAGCGTGAACGACGACCTGCCATGGATACCTCCGGTGCTTGCACTTACCCGCGATTCCGTGGCGCGGGACATTCCCGTGCTTGGGCACTGTCTAGGCGGGCAACTCATATCCAAGGCATTGGGCGGCGTGGTGACGCGCAACCCGGTCAAGGAAATCGGCTGGGGTAAAGCGACGGTATCCGACAACAATACGGCGCGCGCATGGTTCGGCGACACGCAGACGTTCGAAGCCTTTCACTGGCACGGCGAAACGTTCAGCTTGCCGCAAGGCGCGACTCACCTATTGTCCAGCATGCACTGTGCCAATCAGGCCTATGCGCTGGGTAAACATTTTGCCCTGCAATGTCATGTGGAAATGACCGGACAAATGATCCGCGATTGGAGTGAGGTCGGCGCGAATGAGATCGCCGCCAGCGCCAGCAGTCCCGCCGTGCAATCCGCGTCTGCCATGCAGGCGCAGATGGCGGACAAGCTGCCGCAACTGCACGCCGTCGCGCGGCAGCTATATCAACGCTGGGTCGAGGGTTTGGTTGCTGGTTGAGTTTGGTTGGTGCAATTGCATTGCACCCTACTGTGCCATGACACCGACACACAAATGTAACACTGTTCTCCTATAGTGATATTTGGATCATTTAGGAGCTGCAACATGAATATCGATTTGATTACATTCTTGCGCTCTGTCGTTACGGCGTTGTCTTTGGTTATATTCTTTTCTCCAGTTACAGCAAAAGCCTATACATCAAGCGGAGCTGACGGTCTATTCCAGCCTACAACTTCGGTGGTTCTCAACTCAACGCAATCAATTTTTGATTTTACTAACATATTCATTCCGAGCGGTGTAACTGTCAATTTCAGCGGACTTTCATCGGCGCAGCCAATCGAACTGTTAGCGACGGGAAATATCGACATTGCGGGCACACTTAATATGAGCGCAAATAGCCTATGGATCGAGACGCCCGGTAGCCTTTCCGTTTCTGGATCACTGAATAGTTTGGGTGGTACCCTATCGCTTGTCGCCAGCAACGTGAATTTGTCTGGCTCCATCACAAACGCAGGTGGCTCCATATCACTCACAGACACAGGTGGCACCCTACCTGGAAGTGGCCTATGTTCAGGGACAAGCGCAGGTGGTGTCACCCTCTTAATCGCAGGCGGTGGTGGGAGCGTCATTTCAGGGAGTTGCTCAGGGCCGCTGCTAGGCGCGGGCGGAGGTGGCATTATCACGCCTGGGGGCAGCATCGTCCTGTCGCCGGTTCCAGAACCTGATGGATGGGTAATGCTCTCCTTAGGTCTGTGCGCGTTATTCGCCGTATCTCGGCTACGCAATCAAAAATTCGCCTAACCCGCGTAAGATGCAATGATGTAACACCTGATGAAAACTCATGCGGCGCAATGCCCGTTGGTTATTGCGCCCTACCTACTTTCTTCTCCCCAAGGTTTTACCAGCGTCTGCTCCACCCCCAGATGATCGAGTATCCGCGCCACCACGAAATCCACGATGTCCTGCACGCTCTGCGGATGATGATAAAAGCCGGGATTAGGCGGCAGGATGACTGCACCTGCATGGGACAGCCGTAGCATATTTTCAAGATGGATCGCGGAGAACGGCGTTTCGCGCGGCACTAAAATCAACGCGCGTTTTTCTTTGAGCATGACATCGGCAGCGCGGGCGATGAGGTCGTCGCTGATGCCGCCCGCAATCTTTCCGAGCGTACTCATGGTGCAGGGACAGATCACCATTGCATCGCCAGGGTTGGAGCCGGAGGCCATCGGCGCATACCAGTCGTCGCGACCATAAACGCGCAGTTCGCCGCTGAATTGTCCTATACGTTCCGTCAGGATTTTTTCCGCGTCCTGCGGGCGGTTGGGCAGGGTGAAATCCAGTTCCTGTTTGGCGACGATCTGCGCGGCCTGCGAATACACCAGGTTTACGCGCTGCCCGCTTTGCAGCAGGCATTCGAGCAGGCGCATGGCGTAAGGCAGGCCGGATGCGCCGGTAATGGCTAGAGTGAAAGTTTTCATAAAAGCATTCACCACATAACCAGCGACTTGGCAGCCGTTTCTTGGCTGCTTAGTCGAATGGCAAGTAGTTTCAGAGAAACAGAGAAAATCTTCTGGATGAAACGCAAAGCAAGCCCACAAGGCAATCTCGCCCCTCTCGCTGAATCGCAGAATTTAAATTGCGGCTGAATTTGCATTTCTCTGTGCCTCTGTGTCTCTGTGGTGAATTTTTTCTTCACTCAGATAATGCGCGGCAATCAGTCCGTTCACGGTGCCGAATAGCAGCGCTGCCACAGCGAAGATGGGCACGAGGTAGAGCAGTCCGACGTGCGGAATGAGCCAGAAATACACCAGCAGCAGTTGCCCTGCGATGTGGGCGAAAGCGGCGAAGATGCTGTGGGTGACGGTGCCGAACCAGCGTTGAGGTAAGTGCTGACTCGCGGCTAATACGGCGAGGCTGCACAGCGCACCGCTAAGGCTCAGGAAAAATCCGGGAGCGAGGAAGTTGCCCATCAACAAGCCGCCCGCCAGCACGCGCAATAGTGACACCCAAGCCGCCATGCGCCAACCGTAGCGTTCAAGCACGATGAGGGTAACGATGTTGGCCAGCCCCGGCTTCACGCCCGGCAGCGGCGAGGGGATGGCGGCTTCCAGCACCGACAAGCCGAGAGCCAGCGCGGCCATGCGCGCGATGTGGTGGTCAGTCGCTGTTGTGGCGAGCCTAATAGTTGAGGCTGTCATAGCGTTTGTTTCCGCCGTTTAGCTCGACGCTGACCTGATTAGGCAGGCAGATGGAAATTTCACCTGCCTGTTTCAGCCAGCCTTGGCGCACGCAATATTGGCGCGGGCTGGGGTCGGCGGCGATGCGCGCCTGGCGGTTGTGGATGGCAATTTTGCTGAAGCCGAGCGGGCCGGGTACTTCGATAATTTGGTCGCGCGACAGCGGAATTTCGCTGAATATTTTACCGCCGCTACGAATGATCGCCTTGTCTGCCACACCGCCTTGCCATAGCGTAGCGGCGATCCATACGGTGAACAGTGAGCCGAGCAGCAGCGCCATCCAGTCACCGATTTTGATGTAAGCGAGCGGGGAATGCATTACTAATGGATGTTGCCAAGTTCGCGGTGACGCAGCAGCACTTGCTGTTGCGGCTGAAAATGGCGCGCCAGTTTTTCTGCTAGATACACCGAACGGTGTTGTCCGCCGGTGCAGCCGATGGCGACGGTGAGGTAGCTGCGGTTGTCGGCGAGGAAGCATGGCAGCCAGTCTTCGACGAAGGTGCGGATGTCCTCGTACATCTTTTGCGCGATGGGGGTGAGTTCGAGAAATTCAATCACCGCCGCGTCGCGTCCGCTCAAGGGACGCAGTACGGGATCGTAATGAGGATTGGGCAGGCAGCGCACGTCGAACACCATGTCGGCATCAAGCGGGATACCGTTCTTGAAACCGAACGACTGGAACAGCAGGGTGAGGCGCGCGCGATCCACATGGATGAAGTCCTTGACCCAGGCGCGCAGCGCATTGGCGCCGAGTTCGCTGGTGTCGATGTGATGGCCGATGTGTCCGATCTCGGCGAGCAGGTCGCGCTCGCGCTGCACGCATTCCGGCAGGGTCAGCTTGTCGTCGCTCAAGGGATGGCGGCGGCGCGTTTCGGAAAAACGCTTTACCAGCGTATCGGTCTGTGCGTCGAGGAATAGCAAGTGCACGTCAAGGCCGTATTGCTTGAGTTGTTCGATGTAATGCGGCAGTTGTTGCACGCCGCCCCCGCTGCGCACGTCAATGCTGACGGCGACGCGCGTTTTTCCGGCTTGGCGCAGGTTGTCCATCAGGGCAGGCAGCAACTCGGCGGGCATGTTGTCCACGCAATAATAGCCGCTGTCCTCCAGCACCTTGAGCGCGACGCTCTTGCCGGAGCCGGATAGGCCGCTGATTAGAAATAGCTGCATGCTACTGATCCCGCATATGCTGTTCGTGACGGCTGATGAATTCCTGCATGGTGTCAATGCCACGCTGTTGCAGCACGAAGTTGCGCGCGGCGGCTTCCACCAGCACTGCAAGGTTGCGCCCGGCCACAACCGGAATGCTGACCGTGCGGATTTTTATCCCCAGAATTTCCTGGTGGCTGGCGTTGAGCGGCAAGCGTTCCAAATGTGATACATCGCCGCCGGGAGGGCGGTGCAGGCTCACGATGAGCTTCAGGCCTTTTTTGCGTCGCACCGCAGTTTCGCCGAACATGGTACGGATGTTTAGCACACCTAATCCGCGTACTTCGAGGAAGTCCCGCAACAGTTCGGGACAGCGCCCTTCCAGTGTATCCGGCGAGACGCGGTATACCTCGGTGATGTCGTCTGCCACCAAGCCGTTGCCGCGCGTGATGAGTTCCAGCCCCAGCTCGCTCTTGCCCACGCCGCTGTCGCCGGTGATCAGTACGCCGACGCCCAGCACGTCGAGGAACACACCGTGGCGCGTGGTATATTCGGCCAGTTCCTTGACGATGTAATGGCGCATCAGCCACATCAGATGCACGCTGGGCAGGGGCGAACGGAACAGCGGCGTGTGGGTGCGGTTTGCGTAATCGATTAATTCCTGCGGAATTTTCGCTTCACTGGCCACGACCAGGCACAGGGAGTTGCCGCGTTCGAGTTGCGCCAGCGCATTGGCGAAAGCGGAGGGGGACAGCGAGTGCAGGTAGTCGAATTCGGTGTCGCTCAATACCTGCACCCAGTTCGGGTGGATCAGGTTGAGGTGGCCGATCAGGCCTTGGTTGGAAGCATTAATCAGTTCGCTGTCGAGTATCTTGGCGGCGCCGTCCGCGCCAGCTACCCAAGTCAAGGCCAGCCGTTCCTGTTTGTCCTCGAATAATTGCTGGATGTTGACCTGTGCCATGGCTGTTAAGCCTTCCAATTGGTAAACAATTGATGGATAACGATAGGGTCGTTGCTGGCCTGTAGTTGTTCGCGGAAGGTTTTATCGCTGAACATTTGCGCCAACTCGCCGAGTAGTTGCAGGTGCAGGTCAGTGGCGCGTTCCGGCACCAGCAACACGAAAATGAGATTGACCGGCTGTCCATCCGGTGCGTCAAAGGGGATGGCAGCTTCCGTTTTGACGAAAGCGGCAACGGCATCGCGCAGGTTTTTGATTCGGCCATGGGGGATCGCCACACCTTGCCCGAGGCCGGTGGAGCCGAGCTTCTCGCGGGCGAACAGGCTGTCGAACACTTGGCTGCGTGCGATATGCCGGGTGTTTTCAAATAATATCCCGACCCGTTCAAACACGCGTTTTTTACTGGTTGAATCGACGTCCAGTATGACGTTTTCAAGCGGGAGGATAGTGCTAATCAGATTCATAGATTCAGCCATGAATGGATAAAGTTTGCAATATGGAGCGCGCACAACCAATGACTTGCTGCGTTTTTTGCAGCTTAGTCAGATGGCTAGTCGTTTCATCAGACTCGTCAGCGCAGTTTTGCATCGCGCAATTTACATACATTCTAAGCACCTTGAAAAAGCGGCGTCATGCCGCCGCACTCCAAAACAGAAAAAGCCCCCGGTTCATGTGCAGAAAAGTATAACCAGCGACAGGCTATCGTATTTTGATAGCCTAGTCGACTGGCTGGTAGTTTCATCAGACAGGGCCTTGTCTCCCTGCCGCACTATTGCTCACTCTTGTTCTACGACTGGAGGGGTGCTGGTCTCATCGTGGCGGCGCGCGGAACTCTTTTCCTTGTGCTTGAGGATCTGGCGGTCGAGTTTTTCGATAAGGCTGTCAATGGCGACATACAGGTTCTCATCGTCGCATTCCACAAAAATCGTCTTGCCGCTGAGGTGCACATTGGCCTCGGCTTTTTGTTTCAGTTTATCCACGGAAAGGATGACGTTTACGTCGATCACGTTATCGAAATGGCGTTTGACTTTGGCGATTTTACTTAGCACATGCTCACGAATGGCGGGTGTAATTTCCAGATGATGTCCGCTGAGATTGAGGTTCATGGCTTGCTCCTTATGGTTAGAGTGATTTACGAAGATTGACCGGGAGAATATGCATCAATTCCCGGTATTTTGCCACGGTACGCCGGGCAACCAATATGCCCTGCAGTGCCAGGATTTCGGACATGCGGCTGTCGGAGAGGGGATGTTGTGCATCTTCCTGACTGACCAGCTGCTTGATGAGGGCGCGGATGGCGGTGGAGGAACAGGTGCCGCCCGCTTCGGTGGCGACGCCGCTACCGAAGAAATATTTGAGTTCGTAGATGCCGCGCGGGGTGAGCATAAACTTCTGCGTGGTCACCCGCGAAATGGTGGATTCATGCAGCTCCAGCTCGTCCGCAATTTCGCGCAGTACCAGCGGTCGCATGGCGATTTCGCCGTATTCGAAAAAGTGGCGTTGGCGTTCGACGATGGCTTGCGACACGCGCAGGATGGTGTCGAAGCGCTGTTGCAGGTTCTTGATGAACCAGCGCGCTTCCTGTAATTGCCCGGCAAGTTGTTGCGCATTCTTATCGCCGCGCTGCTGCAAAATGCTGGCGTACATCTGGTTGACGCGCAGGCGCGGCATGGCCTCTACATTGAGGCGTGCGCGCCAGCTTCCCTTGTGGCGTTCCACCACCACATCCGGCACCACATAGTCGGCGGCGCGTTGTTGAAATTCCGCGCCGGGCTTGGGTTTGAGATGAACGATCAGGTCTTGCGCGGTGCGCAACGCAGCGTCATCGCAATGAAGTGCCTTCTTCAACTTGGCGAAGTCGCGCGCCGCCAGCAGGCTGAGGTGCTGTGTTACGATGCCTAATGCCACCTCGCGCCCCGGCGTGTCTTGTGGCAACGCTTTGAGTTGCAGGGCCAGACATTCGCTCAATGTGCGTGCACCAATGCCTGGATCGCCCAGGTTTTGCAATTGCACCAGCGCGGTTTCCAGATCGTCCAGCGTGATGTCCAGTTCCTGCGGCAACAGTTCAGCAATTTCTTCCAGCGGTTGCGCCAGATAGCCGTTATCGTCCAGTGCATCGATCAACAGGCCAATGATATTTCTATCGCGCTCATCAAGCTGACTCATATTGAGCTGCCAGATCAGGTGTTCGCGCAGGCTGGGAGTGTCCGCCACGACTTCGGAGTGGGTTTCGTCATCATCATCCGTTGGGCCTGCGGAGGAAAATGAGGATTCGTTCCAGTCCTCCTTGGACCAGTCTACATCGGATGGTTGCGGCGACTCTTCATTATTTGATGCCGTGCTTTCTGTAACAGAAGTGGTTGCGGCATCGCCGTGCGCATAAGGGAGTTCGGCGTCATCATCCTCGCGTTCGAGCAAGGGATTTTCGTCCAGCAGGCGCTCCACTTCCTGGGTGACTTCCAAAGTAGAGAGTTGCAGCAAGCGTATAGACTGCTGCAACTGGGGAGTGAGCGTCAGTTGCTGGGATTGTCTGAGTTGCAGAGCGGGTTTCATTACACAGTTGCTACTGATGCGGTACGTTTATAGTTTGAAGTGCTCGCCGAGATAGACTTTTCTCACGCCTTCATTATAGATGATTTCGTCAGGTTTGCCTTCTGCCATTACCGCCCCCGCGTTAATGATGTAGGCGCGGTCGCATATCCCCAATGTTTCCCGAACGTTATGGTCGGTAATCAGCACGCCGATGTCACGCTCCTTGAGGAAATGAATGATCTTCTGGATGTCCAGCACGGCGATAGGATCTACGCCGGCGAAAGGCTCGTCCAGCAGGATGAAGCGCGGGTTGGTTGCAAGTGCACGGGCGATTTCGACGCGTCGCCGCTCGCCCCCGGACAAACTGATGGAAGGGTTGTCACGGATATGGGTGATGTGCAGGTCTACCAGCAACTCTTCCGTCCGTGACTGGATTTCATCTTCATCATGGTTTTGCAGTTCAAGTACCGCCTGGATGTTCTGCGACACGGTAAGGCGGCGGAAGATGGAAGCTTCCTGCGGCAAATAGCCCAGCCCCAGCCTGGCGCGGCGGTGTATCGGCAAGTGGGTGATGTTCTGGTTGTCGATGAAAATATCGCCGCCGTCTGCCGCCACCAATCCGACTATCATGTAGAAACAGGTGGTTTTGCCCGCGCCATTGGGGCCAAGCAAGCCGACCACCTCGCCGCTTTTCAGGGATAGCGAAACGTCATGCACTACGGTGCGGGAACGGTAACGTTTGTTGAGGGAAGCCGCGCGCAGTTCGCTCATTTGCTACCTTTAACTCGATAACTCGCGTAGCGAGACATTATCCCTCTCCACCGCCGGGGGAGAGATGGAGAGGGGGAAACGATCATGGCGATTTGCTGTTTCATCATTATTAGTGTGGCGAGTTGCCTTGATCGTTAGGTTGGGACAAAGTATCTGACGGTTTGATCGGCAGCGCTTCGGTTGGAGGCGGTTCGGTCGCAGGGGCGTTCAACTTGGGTTTGGGTTGGAGTATGGCGTGTACCCGTCCTTTGTTCGGTGCATCTATGGGTTGGTTTGGCGCCATATGCACCTGGAAAATTTCTGTCTTGGAACTGTAGGTGATGTGGTCGCCGTGAACCTCGTCCTGCTTCCTGATTATGTGTGCATGACCGTAGAAATCGACGGTCTCGTTCTGTGCGTCGTATTCGATGCGATCACCGTAACCTTCCACATATTCGTCAAGCCCCTCGCGCTTCTGGCGGAAGCTGGCGAGTTGTCCGGTGGCCGTGCCGTGAGAGAAACCATTGTTGTCTTGTACCACGACAAGCTTGTCGCCGTGGATAGTCATTGTGCCCTGAGTGAGCAGCACCTTGCCAGTGAAGGTGCTGACTTGTTTGGCGTCGTCAACGTTGGCCTGATCCGACTCTAGCTGTACCGGTTTGTCGCGGTCGGCGCGTTCGGCATAGCTTGGGTTGCAAACGAGCGCCAGGCAGAGCAGGGCGATGAGGGCAATGACCCGCTGCGCGATTTTTATGTTACTTCCGGATAATTTCATGTTGGCTTCTGACTTGTGCGAGCAGTTTCATTACGCGTGTCTTGTTGTCGAATGTCATGCCCACCGCGTGTATGGCAGTGTGTGCATCCGTCATAGTGACGGGGCGGTCGGTATCCATCAGGTCGAGGTCGGGAACGGCGTGCAGGTAAGTGGTGGTCAGTGTCATTTCGCTTTGCGTAGCATTGGCGGCACGCACAATTTTCACCTCATCGTGCAGGAACACCTCATTGCCCTTGCTCGATATTTCGCCCTGTCTGGCGGAAGTATAAACGGGCGGTCGGTCTGGATAAAGGGTGCTCAGGTGAGGTTCGTCCAGATGGGTGCTGTCATTGTCGGGGTAATGCATCATTTTTTGTGCTAACAAGATAAAGTGCGGCGCACCTTGTTCATTCAGGGTGGTGGCGACAAGGTTGCTGACGATGAAATCCGGGTCATGACGCTTGCTGTCGTCGGGTACAGGCGACAAAGGATGTACCTGCTGACTCAGCCAATAAGTCGCCCCCAGCAGCAACAGCAGAGGTAACAGGGGTGACCACTCGCGCACCCGTTGCAGGCGCCCGGTCATTTGAGGTAGGGCTCCAGTTGGGCTTTCAGCGTACCCTGCGCCGCCATCAATAGTTCGCACACTTCGCGCACCGCGCCATGTCCGGCATTGCGGTGGGTAACGTAATGGGCACGGTCGCGCACCACCTGCGGCGCATCCGGCACGCTCAACGCCAGCCCTACATGGCGCATCACCGGCACATCCATCACGTCGTCACCCATAAAGGCGGCAGCTTCCGGCGCGATGCGTAATTCGGCGAGCAAGGTTTGCATGGTGTCCAGCTTGTCGTGCACGCCCTGATAGAGGTGGGTGATGCCGAGATTCTTTGCGCGCAACTCCACACAACGCGAGGCGCGCCCGGTGATGATTGCCAGTTCCACACCGGATGCCTTGAGCATTTTCAGCCCGTGACCATCCAGCGAATTGAAGCGCTTAAATTCATCGCCCGAGTCGGAAAGGTACAGGCCGCCGTCGGTCATGACGCCGTCCACGTCGAAGGCGATCAGGCGGATAGATTTTGCGCGGTTTAATGGCATGGCAAGTTATATGACTTTTGCGCGGAGTAAATCGTTCATGTTCAGCGCACCGATTAGTTTGTTGTCGGCATCCACCACCAGTATCTGGGTGATATTGTATTGTTCCATCACTTGCACCGCCTCCGCCGCCAGCGCATCCGGCCCTATGCTGCGCGGGTTGCGCGACATGACTTCGTTGATCGGAGTCGTGGCGAAGTCCAGCCGCTTCTCCAGCGTGCGGCGCAAATCGCCATCGGTATAAATACCGAGTACGCGCTGCGCGTCGTCCACGATGGAGGTCATGCCCAGCCGCTTGCGCGTGATCTCCAGCACGGCCTCGGATAGCAGGGCATTATCCCTGACGGATGGAATTTCCGCGCCAGTATGCATGATATCGCGTACATGGGTAAGCAGGCGGCGACCTAAATTGCCGCCGGGATGCGAACGGGCAAAATCCTCTGCGCCGAATCCCTTTGCATCCAGCAACGCCACGGCGAGCGCATCGCCCAGCGCCAGCGCTGCTGTGGTACTGGCGGTGGGGGCCAGACCCATCGGGCAAGCTTCCTTGTCCACCGCTGCATTGAGGTGCGCATCCGACGCCAGCGCCAGACTGGATTGAGGGTTGCCGGTCAGGCTGATCAGCTTCGCCCCCTGGCGTTTGATGACGGGCACGATGGTGAGCAGTTCTTCGCTCTCGCCGGAATACGACAGCGCGATAAACACATCTTCGGAGGTAATCATGCCGAGGTCGCCGTGGCTGGCCTCGGCGGGATGCACGAAATACGCCGGCGTGCCGGTGCTGGATAGGGTGGAGGCGATCTTGCGCGCAATGTGGCCGGATTTGCCCATGCCGCTGACGATCACCCGTCCCTCGCAGGACAGGATAATGTCGAGCGCGCGCAGGAAGGAAGCGTCTATGCGTTGCGTGAGCGCCTGCACGGCGGCGGCTTCGATGCTGAGCACCTCGCGTGCTAGGTCGAGTGCGCGCGGGGCGGCGGATATGGCTTTATTCATGGTCGGAATTATAGCAGTGTGATTAATGAGGCGGCTATTATTGATGCTTCCACAATTGGTGATAGCTTTACCCCCTTCCCAACCCTTCCCCCGGAGGGAGAAGGACTCGCATCCCCTCTCCCTCCGGGGGAGGGTTAGGGAGGGGGTTTGTGGTAACAGTGACATGTATTTTGGAAAGCGCAATAAAATTACGCCGTGAAATTTTGAAAGGATGCGCTACTTAGGGCATTATCGGGGTACGACAAATTTTGCTGCTTGAAATACGCATGACCAACTCGTTACAACTCCTGCTGATTCTGCTCGCTGCCGCCGTCGGTGTGGTGGTGCTATGCCGTATTCTGCGCCTGCCGGCGATGCTGGGCTATCTTATCGTCGGCATTACCATAGGCCCGCACGCGCTGGGCTGGATACCCGACGCTCCGGAGACGCGCCAGTTGGCCGAATTCGGCGTAGTGTTCCTGATGTTCAGCATCGGGTTGGAATTCAGCCTGGCCCGGCTGCGAGCCATGCAGCGCCAAGTGTTCGGCTTGGGCACCGCGCAGGTGGTGGCGACCATCCTGCTGGTCATGCTCGCTTCATTCTTCTTCGGGCTGGATTGGCGCGCCGGGCTGTCTTTGGGCGGCGTGCTGGCGATGTCCTCCACCGCGATCGTCAGCAAGATGTTGGTCGAACGCGCCGAGCTGAATACGCCGCACGGCCAGAAAATCATGGGCGTGTTGCTGTTTCAGGATCTGGCCGTGGTGCCGTTCATCATCATCATCCCGGCGCTAGACAGCAGCGGGCAGGCCATCTACGCGACGCTAGGGCTGGCTTTGTTCAAGGCGGCGGTGGTGCTGGCCGCCTTGCTGGTTTTCGGGCAGCGCATATTGCGTCCGTGGTTTCATCTGGTGGCCAAACAGAAATCTTCCGAGTTGTTCATGCTCAACGTTTTGCTGTTTACGCTGGGCTTGGCTTACATCACCGAACTGGCAGGGCTTTCTCTGGCACTGGGCGCTTTTGTCGCGGGCATGCTGATTTCCGAAACCGAATACCGCTATCAGGTGGAAGAAGACATCAAGCCTTTCCGCGACGTTCTGCTCGGCCTGTTCTTTGTCACCATCGGCATGCTGCTCGACCCGCGCAGCATGATTGCGGGGTTCGGCTGGATAGTGCTGCTCATGCTTATTCTGCTGCCGTTCAAGGCGACAGTGGTGGCGCTGCTGGCGCGTTGGTTCGCCGGGGACTGGGGCGCAGCGATCCGCAGCGGCCTGGGGTTGGCGCAGGCGGGTGAATTCGGTTTCGTGCTGCTGACCTTGGCAGGCGGGGCGAACCTGCTGTCCCACGAAGTGATGCAGAATGTGCTGGCCGCCATGCTGCTCTCCATGCTGGTTGCGCCTTTTCTGATCCAGCATGCCGAAGCCATTGTGCGCCGTATTTCACCTGACGAATGGATGGATCGAGCCATGCAGATCCACCAGATCGCGGTGCAAAGCATCGCCACCGACGCGCACATCATCATTTGCGGTTACGGGCGCAGCGGTCAGGCGCTGGCACACTTCATGAAGCAAGAACATATCCGCTGTATCGCACTCGACCTCGACCCGCTCCGGGTGCGCGAAGCAATGTCGGCGGGCGAGAGCGTGGTGTATGGAGACGCCGCCAAGCGCGAAGTGCTGCTGGCCGCCGGGCTGATGCGCGCGAAAACCTTGGTAATCACTTACGATGACAAGCACTCTGCCCTCAAGATTCTGCAACATGTGAACGATGTGCGTCCCGACTTGCCGGTGGTGGTGCGCACCGCCGACGACACCCATATCGAAGTGCTCAAGCTGGCCGGAGCCGCCGAGGTAGTGGCGGAAGTGCTGGAAGGCAGTGTGATGCTCGCCGCGCAGGCACTGCTACTCTCCGGCGTGCCGTTCAACAAGGTACTTCGCCGCATTCGGGAATCTCGTTCGCGCCGCTATAGCATGTTCAACAGCTTCTTCAGCTCGCCCGTCAATGCAGTAGGCGAAACTACGGAAAGCTTGCAGCCGCGTTTTCAGAGTGTGCTGCTGAACGCACGTGATGACGCTGTGGGCAAAACGCTGGATGAAGTCAATCTGGCCGAATTGGAAGTGGAAGTCAATGCGGTGCGCCGCCAAAATGTAAGTGGCAACCAACCTGCGGGCGACATGGTGCTACAGGCCGGTGATGTGCTTGTTCTGCTTGGCCAGCCCGTGGCGCTGATGATGGCGGAAAGGCGGCTGCGCGAGGGATAATCAGAGAACAGAAGACAGTCGTAGGGCGGGCTTTGCCCGCCGTCAATAATAGATGTCGGGCAAAGCCCGACCTACATTTCCCCTCTCCTTCCGGGGGAGGGTTAGGGAGGGGGTTGTTTAGAGAGGGAGCGTTGAATGAGAAGCGGAATTACACCCCCATGCACACCAGATAAGGGGTATCGTCAACAATATTTACGGTCGCAATTGGCGTTCCTCCGGTAGCCGTGCCAGCCGCAGTGATCATCATGGAGCCGGTGGCAGTATTGCCGTCATCCAAAAGGGTATCAAGTTGCTTGGCGAATTTACCGGCTATAGCGTCGGAGCAGATTATGTACGATCCCGTTAGCCCGGTAATCGCTGTGTTGGCAACATTGGTGACGCCAATCGTTCCGCCAGCCGCATTTTTTGGCAAGTAGTTGGCTGAAGTCGTGTCTGTGGAGCCGGGAGCAAAACCGCCGAGGCGAACATGCTGCCAGAATACGAAGGACTCTGAAGTTATGGCCGTGGCATTCCATGCGCCATCAATTATGCCGTTGTTGGTGGTACACAGGTTGGCTGCTGCCGGGGTGCAGATCGTGCCGCCGGTTACATGAGTGGCGACGCTGGCATCATCACCCGGCAACGCCTTGTACTTGTCCTGATAACCATAGATAAACACCGGGATATTCTTGAAGTCGCCCGCGAGGTTTTTCACCTTCGCGCTGTTGATCAGTTCCTGCCCCTTCAGCACGCCGCCGAGCAGCAAGCCGATAATCACCAGCACGATGGCGATTTCGATCAAAGTAAAACCGGGCTGATTGCGTTTTATCATCTTGTTCTCCTGAATGGGTTGCGGTTTTTGGAATTACAGTTAACTACTTATGAAATTCTCTCCCCTGCCTGCGGGAGAAGGGAGCATAAATAAATAACGTTGGGCGTGACCCATTCTGGCAAGTCCGGTAGCTCTTGGCTACCTGTCAAAACTGATAGGGGGGAGAGGCATGTAGAACTTTGATAACATAAACTTGTTGCATAAATGGTGTCCATACTGTAAGAAGGGTTGACATCTCCGCGCTATTTTGTTGAAAATACGTGCATGGCGGTCAAATAGGGGAAATAAGTGGTCGCCAGTTATTAATAATAATCATGTAATGTGTAGATTTTTGAGGGTTAATTTTTAATTTTAAGGGGAGCTCTAGATGTCAATGAAAAAAATTACGCTTTCACTGGCGGGCGCGTTGGCGGCAGTCGCATTTGCCCCTGAGGCATCGGCCATTCCTGCGTTCGCACGTCAAGTCGGCATGGCCTGTAGCGCCTGCCATTACCAACACTTTCCAGCTTTGAACCAATTTGGTCGCGCTTTCAAGGAAGGCGGCTACACGATGGTCGGCGCTCAGGATAAAATTGAAGGTGATGACATTTCCCTTCCTGTTGTCCTGAATGCAGCATTGGTTGGTAGCGCTGGCTATACGAAGACCAATGGTCCGAGTACCGCAGTGGCTGGCAACAAAAACTCTTCCAACGACGGTCAGTTTGTGTTGCCTCAAGGGGTCAGCCTGTTCTTGGGTGGTCGAGGCGGGGAACATGTCGGCTTTGAGGCTGAACTTGCTTTGAATAGTGGTGGGGTTAATGGTTCAGCAGGCATCATCAGATTGAAAGTTCCTTTTGTGTTTGATGTGGGCAGCGTAAAAGCAGGGATTATCCCATTTGCCACAGCGAACGGCGTAGCCGACAGCTTTGAAGTTTTGAACACGGGTGCGGTTAATGTTCATGCATTCAACCAGCAAGATATGGGAGCAGTTTCCGCCCAGCAGTACCTTGGAACGGGCGGATCGGGCGGATTGGCGAATTTCGGAGCCCCTTCAACCGGTCAAGCGCACGGTATAGCATTCATTGCTTCAAACGACGTCTTCTTCGCCAACGTTGCAAAATGGGGCGCGACACTGGGTGATGGATCGGGTGCACCGACTTCTAACTATTTGCGTGCCGCATGGACTACAGACTTAATCCCAGGGTTTGATTCCGCTATCGGCTTCCAGAATTGGAGTGGATCAAGCTACTATGGCGTTGGTAGTGCTAATGCGAGCGCTAATGATATACCTACTTCCATTGGTGCAGGTGCCACCAATTTGGGTGGTCAAGTTGTAGACACCAAAGCTTGGGCGATTGATGCCCAGACGATGGGCGATGTGGCTGGGATGCCTCTGCTGGTTACCGCATCCTATGCGAGAGCTCCATCGGACGCTGGAAACGCGAATGGTTTGACGAACCTGTTTAACCAAACTATCGTAGATAACAATAACGGTGGCGCAGTATTGAACCCGTTTACTAAGAGTTCGTTCAACGTGGGTGCAGAACTTGGCGTGATTCCTAACAAGGCTACGGTGCAGTTAGCTTTCCGTCACGCAAACAGCGGATTTGATACTGGGTTGATTACTGGTACTGGTGTCGCCTCTGGTGCTAACGCGAGCGACAATGCAATCATGATCGGCGCGACTTACGCTTTAGCGCTGAATACCAGGTTGGAACTCACCTACTCCAAGTACAGCGGAGATATGTACGGCTCATCTGTTCAGGCGTATGAAACCTCTCAAGGTTTAACTTATGTTGGTGACCAGATGACCGCAGTAACCCTGTGGTTCGGGTTCTGATCCAGTCTCAAGCTTGCGTAGGATGGGTTAACAGTTTCATGGTTCGTCAGGCTCACCACCAACGGACTTAACCCACCCAAAATGGTGGGACAGCAATGTCCTACAAGTGAATTTATAATGGGAAAGCGAATAATTATGAAATCTATCATCGTTAGCATGTTTGCAGCAGCGGGGCTGATGGCGGCAGGCAGTGTTTTGGCTGCTGATGTTCCACCCGTTACCAAGAAATTTGACTGTCGCACTTGCCATTCAATTGACAAGAAAGGTGTTGGCCCGTCATGGATGGATATATCCAAATTCTACAACGGCAAAATGGAAAAGACGCCTGCGGGCAAAACTCTGCAAGAGGCAACCGGCGGCAAGGCCCCTGAAGACTATTTGCTCATGAAAGTAGATAAAGGAGGCGCCGGCAACTGGGGTACTCAACCTATGCTCGCTAACAATAATGTGTATCACCAACCATCTGAAGCCAAGCAAGAAGATATCAAGACGCTGATAGAGTTTATCTTGGATCTGGCTAAGTAAGACTATTAAGCAATAATTTGAACGAGGTCGGCGCAAGTCGACCTCGTTTTTTTGTGGCTTGGAAAAATGAACCTATCTCCAGTTTTTTCCGCGTGCGGTACAATCGCGCGCCATGAATTTTTCCGCTAACTCTTCCCAAGCACGCCGCGCCTCGCGTATCGAATTGCTCTTCCCGCTTGAGTATCCCGCCGAGTTGCCGGTGGTGTTGCGGCGCGAGGAATTAGCGCAGGCTATCGCGCAGAACCAGGTCGTCATCGTGTGCGGCGAAACAGGTTCCGGCAAGACGACGCAATTGCCGAAAATCTGTTTGAGCATAGGCCGTGGCGTGCAAGGCATGATTGCCCACACCCAGCCGCGTCGGGTGGCGGCGCGTTCGGTGGCCAACCGCATTGCGCACGAACTGAAGACCGAGCTGGGCGGAGTAGTCGGCTACAAGGTGCGCTTCAACGACAAGGTGTCGGACTACACATGCATCAAACTGATGACAGACGGCATCCTGCTGGCGGAAATCCAGAGCGACCCGTTGCTCAAAAAATACGACACCATCATCATTGACGAGGCGCACGAACGCTCGCTCAACATTGATTTCCTGCTGGGATACTTCAAGCAACTGCTGCCGCGCCGTCCGGATTTGAAACTCATTATCACCTCGGCCACACTGGATGCGGAAAGGTTTGCAAAGCATTTTACGGTGACGCTTACCCCCTCCCCAGCCCTCCCCCGGCGGGAGAGGGGGTTAAGTCCCTCTCCCGCCGGGGGAGGGGTTGGGAAGGGGGAAATCGATGCGAAGCACGCCCCCATCATCCAAGTCTCAGGCCGCAGCTATTCGATTGAAACCCGCTACCGCCCGCCGCAACAGAATGAAGAAGGCGAGCAACAGGATATCCCTCAAGCAGTGTGCAGCGCACTCGACGAATTAAGTATCGGCGGCTTGCGCGGCGATGTGCTGGTGTTTCTGCCGGGCGAGCGCGAGATACGCGACACGGCGGAAGCCTTGCGCAAACACCATCCCAAAGGAGTTGAAATTCTGCCGCTTTTCTCGCGCCTGTCTGCCGCCGAGCAGGATCGCGTGTTCAAACCGACTTCCGGTATGCGTCGTGTGGTGCTGGCGACCAACGTGGCGGAGACTTCGCTCACCGTACCCAACATTGCTTACGTGATTGATTCCGGCCAGGCGCGCATCAACCGCTACAGCATTCGCCAGAAAGTGGAGCAATTGCGCGTGGAGAAGATCTCGCGCGCCGCCGCCAACCAGCGCGCCGGGCGTTGCGGTCGCGTGATGAGCGGTATCTGCGTGCGCCTGTACGATGAAGCGGATTTTATTGCACGCGCCGAATACACCGATGCGGAAATTTTCCGTGTATCGCTGGCAACGGTGATTCTGCGCATGAGTGCGCTGGGTTTGGGAGAGGTGGAAAAATTTCCGTTCATCGAGCCGCCCGGTTCGCGTTCGATTGCGGACGGTTACCAGTTGCTGATGGAGTTGGGAGCGATCACAGAGGGTTTACCCCCTCTCCCTTCGGGGGAGGGCTGGGGAGGGGGTAAGCGCTATCTGACCCCGCTTGGCTATGAGTTAGCCAAGCTGCCGCTCGACCCGAAAATCGCGCGCCTGTTATTGGCCGGACGGCAGTACCAATGCCTGACAGAAATCCTCATCATCGCCAGCGCACTGTCGCTGCAAGACCCGCGCGACCGCCCATCGGAACGGCGCGAAGCGGCTGATGCTGCGCATCAGCGTTTCAACGACGAGCGCTCGGATTTTCTCGCCTACCTGAAATTATGGGCGTGGTTTCAAGAGGCAGTGAAACACAAGAAGACCAACCGTTTATGGGCGAATGAATGCCGTGAAAAATTCTTGTCGCCGCTACGCTTGCGCGAGTGGCATGAGTTACATCAGCAATTGCATGCGCAAGTTGCGGAGATGGGCATGCTGGAATCTGCCTCCTCCACCCCCTCCCCAACCCTCCCCCGGTGGGAGAGGGAGTTAGCTTGGCGGGCGAGGGGGTTAAGTCCCTCTCCCACCGGGGGAGGGGTTGGGGAGGGGGTGCGCCCCAAGCATCACACGTCCCTCCCCGAAGTGATGCTGAACCATGCCCGCGACCTGCGCAAAAACGCCACTGATGCGGAAAACTTGCTTTGGCAATTGTTGCGCCGTAACTATCTGCTGGGTTTTGGTTTTCGCCGCCAACACCCCGTAGGGAAATACATTCTGGATTTTTATTGCCATCAGGCAAAATTGGTAATTGAACTGGATGGCGGGCAACATGCTGATGATGCACAGCGTCAGCATGATGATGCGCGAAGCACTTACTTGCAAACGCAGGGTATTACGGTGCTGCGTTTTTGGAATAATGAGGTACTGACGAATACTGAGGGGGTGTTGCAATCGCTGTTTCAGTGGTTGAGCGAAACCCCCTCCCCAACCCCTCCCCCGGTGGGAGAGGGACTTAACCCCCTCTCCCACCGGGGGAGGGCTGGGGAGGGGGAGATTTTGAAATCACCTCAACCCGCCACTTACGAACAAATCCACAAGGCATTGCTAACTGGTCTTCTGGGCAACATCGGTTGCAAGAGCGTGGATCGGGAGCCGTATTATCTCGGCGCGCGCGAAATTAAATTCTTCATCGCGCCGAATTCGGTGCTGGCGAAAAAGGGCGCGAAATGGGTGGTGGCCGCAGAGCTGACCGAGACTACCAGACTATATGCACGCAACGTCGCGCGTATCGAACCGGAGTGGCTGGAAGAGGTTGCCGCGCATCTGATCAAACGCCACTATTTTGATCCGCATTGGGAGAAGAAAGCCGCGCAGGTGGCGGCGTGGGAGCGCAGCACGCTGTATGGGCTGGTCATCAATCCCAAGAAACGCGTGCACTACGGGCCGATGAATGTGGCCGAGTCGCGCGAGGTATTTATTCGTCAGGCGCTGGTGACGGGCGAATTCAACACGCTGGCGCCGTTCTTCGCGCACAACCAGAAACTGATTCACGACATTGAGGCGCTGGAGCACAAGGCGCGTCGCCCCGACGTGCTGGTGGACGACGAGTTGATCTACGCTTTTTATGACAGTCGCATCCCGCCGCACATCCACAACGGCGCGGCATTCGAGGCATGGCGGAAGGAAGCGGAACGCGAGCACCCTAGACTTCTTTATCTGAAAAAAGACGATCTGATGCGCCACGAGGCGGCGGGTATCACCACCGATCAGTTCCCGCCGCAATTGGTGATGAACAATGTCAGCTATGCGCTGGCTTACCATTTTGCGCCGGGCAAGAGCGACGACGGCGTCACCCTCACCGTGCCATTGGCCTTGATTAACCAAGTGTCTGCGCCGCGTTGTGAGTATCTGGTTCCCGGCCTGCTGGCGGAAAAGGTGACGCAACTGGTGAAAATCTTGCCGCAGAAATTGCGCCGCCATCTGGTGCCGGTGCCGGAGTTCGCTGCCGAATTTTGCCGCGAGGTGACACCTTCGGATATGCCGCTGCTACAGGCTTTGGCGCGCTATATCCGTGCACAGAAACAACTCGACGTGCCGCTGGATGCCTTCCGTCTGGAGCAGCTGTCAGCGCATCTACTAATGAATTTCTATGTGGTGGATGAACACGGCAGGCAGTTGGGCGTGTCGCGCAATTGTACGCAGTTGCGGGCTGAGTTGGCTCCCAAGCGCACCCCCTCCCCAGCCCTCCCCCGGTGGGAGAGGGGGTTAAGTCCCTATCCCACCGGGGGAGGGGTTGGGGAGGGGGTGCGCGCTAAGCAAACCCAAGCGCGTTTTACCGACTGGAGCTTTGGCGAGTTCAAGGAGACTTCTGAACTAATCCGTGCGTGTCAGACGGTGACGCTGTTCAATGCGCTGGTGGATGAAGGCGACGCTGTGACCTTGCGTGCTTTTGATACGCGCGACGAGGCGCAAGCCGCGCATCGCAAGGGGCTGGTGCGTTTGTTCATGCTGGCGCTCAAGGAGCAGGTGAAGTTTCTGGAAAAGAATCTGCCGGGAATGCAGGCGATGGGGATGCAATTTTTGCCCTTTGGTAGTCAGCAGGATTTGCTTCGCCAGATATTGTCGGTGACCTTTGACCGTTGTTGTCTGATGGAGCCGTGGCCCGCGAACGAAAAAGAATTTTCCGCGCGCTGCAAGGAAGCGAAAAGCCGGTTGACGCTGGTTGCGCAAGAAATTGCGCGGCTGGTCGGCGCGGTGTTGACGGAATATCATGTGTTGCAAAAATCCTTGCCGGTATTCAAGGCGCGGCCACGAGGTGGTGTGGCGGAACCGAAGGGTACGAGAGTGGCCGCGTCGCGCCTTCTCCCGCAAACGGCTGGCTCCGCCAGTAACGTGTCGAATGCGCATACTCAGGCCGTTCAGGATATACGTGCGCAGTGCGAGTGGCTACTGGGCAAAGAGTTTGTTGCGCGCGTTCCCTATGAGCGTTTGCAACATGTGCCGCGCTATCTTAAGGCAGTTAACGTGCGGCTGGAAAAGCTGCGCGCCAATCCCGCGCGCGATGCGCAGCAACTGGCGCAAATGCAATCTTTGCAACAGGCGTGGCAGCGCAAGCTGGCAGCACAACAGCCCGATGTTGATGCGCGTGTGACAGACTTCGGCTGGCTGTTGCAAGAGTTGCGTGTGTCGCTGTTTGCGCAGGAATTGAAGACGCCGGTGATTGTTTCGGTGAAACGCTTGCAGAAGATGTGGGAAAGTTTGTAATAATGCGACTAATTAACGAAAGAACAAATGTCTAAACCTCTGATTATATATCACGGAAAATGTCTTGATGGGATGACCGCCGCGTGGGCTGTCAGAAAAGCGCTCGGCGACGGAGACTATATTCCGGCCAGCCATGGCGACGTTCCCCCCAGTGTTGCCGGACGCGACGTGGTGATCGTCGATTTCTCTTATCGTCGTGCCATCATGGAAACAATTTTCCTGGAAGCCAAATCGCTTCTTGTGCTGGATCATCACAAAAGCGCGCAAGCAGATTTGGCCGGCCTTTCTTTTGCCATATTTGATATGGGGCGCAGTGGCGCAGGAATGGCGTGGGATTGGTTTCATCCAGGACAGCCACGGCCTGTTCTGGTCAATATGGTGGAGGATGTCGATCTATGGCGCCATGTGCTGGAAGGCAGCAGAGAATTTCAACTGCGGCTGGAAATGGAGCCGATGAACTTTATCAACTGGGATCGGATTGCCGGAATGTCTGAACAGGAGCTTGCAGCTTATATCGCTGAAGGAACCCTGCTTAAGCGCGCATTCGATGGTGAGGTGGCTGTTTTGCTTGAGGATCGTTATGCCGTCACGCTGGCTGGAGAAACCGGCTTGGCTGTCAACGCCTCCAGCAGGTATTCCAGCGAACTCGGCCACCATCTGGCAGCCATGTCGGGCAGCTTCGGCATGATTTGGCGTCAGCTTGATGGCGTTCTCAAGATCAGTTTGCGCTCATGCGGTGATTACGACGTGGCTCTACTGGCCGCCAAGTTCGGCGGCGGCGGTCACCGTAATGCCGCGTCGTTTACGGTGCCGGTCAATATTGATGGCTATGCGCTTGTGGCAGGCAAGGCGCTGGTGCAATCCTGAACTAACTGCGAGTATCAATCACAAAAATGACAGCCCCGCAGTTTCAAACTATCGAACTGCATGAACACGCCCCACCCAAGCCCGGTCTTGGCGCACCATGCAACGGGTGTGGAGTCTGCTGCGCGGCGGAGCCTTGTCCGGTTGCGTACCTTTTTTTATTTCAGCGCAAGGGACGGTGCCGTGCGCTGTTGTGGCAGGAGGAGAGCAGTCGCTACGCCTGTGGCATGGTGGTGCAACCCGATTGCTATTCACGTTTCATCCCGAAGGTTTTCAGGCGATGGATGGGTGCGTTCATCGCCACTCGAATCGCTGCGAGGAAGGGATGTGATTCGGATATTGAGATTTGTGAGCTGGAATGACGGCTACGAAAAGCGCTTTGCAATCAGCACCGCGTTGCTGCCGCCGAAGGCGAAGGAGTTGGACATCACTGCATTCAATTCGACATCGCGGCGTCCCACATTAGGCACGTAATCGAGATCGCATTCCGGGTCGGGATGGTGCAGGTTGATGGTGGGGGGGATGGCGCTGTGTTGCAGCGCCAACACGGCGACCATGAATTCCACTGCGCCGGTTGCGCCCATCAAATGACCGTGCATGGACTTGGTGGAACTGACCGGCACGCGGTAGGCGTGGTCGCCGAACGCCTGTTTGATGGCTTTGGTTTCTTCGATGTCGCCAGCCAGTGTGGCCGTGCCGTGTGCGTTGATGTAGTGGATGTCCTGCGGCTGCATTCGGGCATCGCGCAATGCGTTAAGTATCGCCCGCGTCTGTCCGGTTGCGTCCGGCTTGGCGATGTGGCTGGCGTCCGAGGAGCAGTCGTAACCGGCGATTTCCGCATAGATGCGCGCACCGCGCTGGACAGCGCGTTCGGCATCTTCCAGCACCAGCACCGCCGCACCTTCACCCAGCACCAGCCCGCTGCGATCTTTGGCGAACGGTTTGCATGAGGCAGTCGGGTCGGCGGCATCTTCCTGCGCCAGCGTGCGTAGCGCTTCCCATGCTTTCATTACGCCGTGGGTGAGCATGGCTTCCGAACCGCCTGCAAACATGACATCGGCGTAGCCATCCTTGATTTTACGGTAAGCTTCGCCGATGGCGATGGCGGACGAAGAACAGGCCGTGGAGTAAGTAACATTGGGGCCTTGCAGATGGTAGGCGAGCGACAGATGCGAGGCTGCCGCGTTGTTCATCCCCAGCAGCACACTCAAGGGTTTGATGCGCGGTATTTCGCGCTGGAACACTTCGACGTAACCTTCTTCCAGTGTGCTTGCGCCGCCCATGCCGGTACCCAGATAGACGCCGGAGCGCGGCAGTTCGTGTTCCGCCAGTTCGAGTTGCGCATCTTTTACCGCCTGTTCCGCCGCGATCAGCGCGAACTGGCTGAAGCGCTCAATGCCGGAGAGTTTGATTCTGGAAAAATGATCGGCGGGGTTGTATCCCCGCACCTGCGCGGCGATGCGCATGGAAAGTTTTTCGGTGAACTCGGCTTGCAGGTGTCCAATACCGGAGCGTCCAGCCATCAGGTTGCCGAAGAATTCGGCTGGATTTTTGCCGACCGGGGAAAAAACTCCCAGTCCGGTGATGACGACGCGGCGGGTCACGGTGCTATTTGATTTAGGATGCAGCTTTTTGTTGTTCTGACACCAGGCGCTCTACGATGCTGGCGATGTCCTGGATAGACTTGATTTCGACCCGTTCGTCCGGCAGCTTGATGTGGAATTCATCTTCGATGTTGAACATGAATTCGATTACCGACAGCGAATCCAGCCCAAGCGCCTCAAGTTGAGCATCGGGCGTGAGGTCTTCTGCCTTCAGTTCGAATTGCTCCACCATCATGCGCTGTATTGTTTGCAGTGTGCTCATGTTTTTCTGTTCGCGGTGTTTATATAATCTATCTTATGCGGCGCGTACGAGGCTTAAGCGCGGCGCGGATGATACCACGGGTCGGTTATCATCGCCCAAGCCGAGCGTGCGCTTCCCGGCAAGGTCATCAAAAAACTTGATCGTCTCGTCGGCCACCAATTCGCGCTCGTTATCCATGGTGATGAGATGATAGCTGTCATGCAGCATGATCTTGTGCACCTTATCGGAGCCGATATGGTTAACAACGAAATCGGCACTGCGTAGCGTAGAAATATCATCCTCGATGGCATGGATAACAAGCACAGGGGCGGTCACCTTGTACAGGTTGCGCTTGACCGACTTGATCAGCAGTTCGGCCTCGTGGATGGCGGGGAGGCTAAGATTGGCGGCGGCGGCAATGGCGGAAGCTTTGTGGTTCACCTCGCGGATTAGCCATTGTTGCAGTTTTTCGTTTTTGATGCCAAATGGCTGGCGACCCTTGTATTTGTAGATATGACGGAACGGTGTGTAATAGCCGAGCGGCAGCATGAAACGGTACCAGGGGATGCTCCAGCCATCGTAGAACAGAGTGGTGGAGAGCAGCGACAGCCCGCTGATTGAAGCGCTGGCTTCTTCCGCTACGCTCAGCGCCAGCACCGCGCCTATACACAATCCGCCGACGGAGACGGTCTTGTACTGGCGCTTCATGCCGCGCAGTTCGTGCAGCACTTGACCGCGCCAATCGCGCCACGGCGTGACCGAATGCGCGCTGTCTCGCGTTGAGTAGCCATAGCCCTTGAAGTGCGGAACGTGTACGCTGTAGCCCGCCTTGTGCAGGCGCTTGGCGATGGATTGCATCTCGATCGGCGTGCCTTGCAAGCCGTGGATTAGCAGGACGGCGTGTTCGCCGCCTATGAGTTCAATTTTTTTCATCAGCGAATGTGACCAGGCCAGGCTGGGTAAGTTCAATCAATGAGGGGGAGGGTCCGGCAAAAAAAGTTTTAATTCAATGGAGTGCATTGTACCCTGTTTGTTACATTGCTATGTTAAGAGTTGATTGGAAGGTCGTGCGTTATAATCCGTATAGACATTATTAAGGGGATCAATATGCCGGATCAATTGAACAAGCAAGAACTCTCCATGCTCCGCGAGGAGATGGAAATGCTGATGAGTGAACGTACCCGTTTGCTCAAGGTGGCGGGCGCGGCAGCCGTGCTGATGGCCAACACCGATGGCCGCGACTTGCCGACGGAAGCCGCCGAAGCCGCAGAAATGTTGTCTACATTGGTCAACGAATTGCCCGAAGAAACCTTGCAAGAGGCGCTCGAAAGCGTACACGCAGAGGTGTCGCCGGGCGATCTGGGAACTTCCTGATGGCCGCAGGCTAAGAATGGGACACAAGCTGGCTCTGATTCTGTCCGGCGGCGGTGCGCGCGCCGCTTATCAGGTGGGCGTGTTGAAAGCGATTACCGAGATGTTGCCGCGCCACTCACATAATCCCTTCCCTATCATTTGCGGCACATCGGCAGGCGCGCTTAATGCCGCCACCTTGGCGGTGAATGCGCAGAACTTTCGCAGGGGGGTGCAATATCTCAGCAATATCTGGAAAAACTTCCAGGTCGAGGATATTTACCGTTCCGATCCGGTCGGCGTATTTAATAACAGTGCCCGTTGGTTTGCTGGCTTATTGTTGAGCGCGATGGGCATCAACAAACTGAACCGGGTGTCGCTGCTGGACAATACACCGTTGGTGAATTTGCTGAATGAAACCTTGCCTTGCGAGAAAATTCAGGAAAACATAGATGCCGGATTACTCTATGCAGTGAGCATCACTGCATCAGGTTATGGCTCGGGACAGTCGGTAACTTTCTACCAAGGCGCAAAGGGTATCCAGCCTTGGCGGCGGGCGCGCCGCGTGGGTATTCCCTCCAAAATTGATGCACAGCTTTTGTTGGCTTCCTCGGCATTGCCGTTTATTTTTCCGGCAGTGCGTATACACCGCGAATATTTCGGTGACGGTTCGATGCGCCAGATTGCGCCGATCAGTTCTGCGCTGCATCTGGGAGCGAATCGCATATTGGTTATCGGACTGGGGCAGGGCGGACCGGAAGTGCCCAGGCGCAGGCAGATGGCTGACTATCCCTCGTTGGCGCATATTGCCGGCCATGCGCTGAACAGCATTTTTCTCGACAGCATGGAAGTTGACCTGGAACGCTTGCAGCGCATCAACCGCATCGTCAGTCTGATGCCGGAAAATGTCAGGGACGCAATTAATTTACGTCATGTTGATGTGCTGGTGATTGCGCCCAGCCAGCCTATCGACAGGCTGGCCGAACGTTATCGCACCAATTTGCCGTGGACTATCCGTTTCCTGCTGCGCGGGGTGGGTGCGATGCGGCGTAGCGGAGCGAATCTGGTGAGCTATCTGTTGTTCGACAAGGGTTTCTGCCGTGCGCTGATCGAGTTGGGATATCAGGATGCCATAAAGCGCAAGGAAGAAATTCTGGCTTTTCTTGCCCAAAAACATGAGGCCAAAGGGCATGGCGCAGGTGCGGCAGACAGTGCGACGCAATGAAAACCGCCATGGATATTTCGCAACCGCAAGCGCCTGGTGCGCTGACCTTCACCCTGTTGCGTTTGTTGGCGGATGGCGAGTTTCATTCCGGAGAAGTGCTGGCGCAGCAGTTGGGAATTTCCCGCGCCAGCGTGAGCAATGCCCTGCGCGGGGTAGAAAGCTATGGCCTGAAGTTATACAGCGTGCGCGGTCGCGGCTACTGCCTGAGCCATCCGCCGCAATGGCTGGATGCCCGTCGTATTGCCAGCCATATGGGTGAACGGAGTCATAATTTCCAGATTGAAATTCTCGATAGCGCTACTTCCAGCAATACCCTGCTGTTGCAACGCGCCAGAGGGGATGTCGCAAACGGGGGGGTGCCTGGCGGCAGCGTGTTGGCGGTGGAATGGCAAAGCGGCGGTCGCGGGCGGCTAGGGCGCACATGGCATTCCGGCTTGGGCAACGCGCTGACTTTCTCGCTGTTGTGGCGCTTCGACTGCGGCCTGTCGGCGCTGTCCGGTTTGAGTCTCGCGGCAGGCGTGGCGTTGATTCGCGCTTTGCGTGTTCTGGGTATCAAAAGCGCACAACTGAAATGGCCGAACGATGTGCTGGGAGGCAAGGGAAAATTGGCTGGGATACTGATCGAAGTGCAGGGCGACATGCTGGGGCCGAGCGCGGTGGTAATCGGCATAGGCCTTAACCTGTCTTTGCAGCAGCAGGTATTGCGCCAGATCGGCCAGCCCGTAACCAGTCTGGTAGAGATGCTGGCCGAGGAGCCGACATCGCCGACAGTGCCGGAGCGCAATCATCTGCTTGCGGTAATATTGCTTGAACTGGATGGCGTGCTGCGCGAGTTTGCCGCGCATGGTTTTTCCGCATTGCGCGCGGAATGGCAAAGCTATCACGGCATGCAGGATCAGACGGTACAATTGCTACTTCCAGATGGCAGCCGTATATCAGGCATCGTTCGCGGCGTGGGGGATGATGGTGCACTGGAGCTGGAGACGATGCAGGAAATCAAGAGATTTAACGTGGGCGAGGTCAGTTTGCGGAGCGTGGGTCATGCTACTGCTTGATGTCGGCAACAGCCGCATTAAATGGGCGCAGGTGGAAGACGGCCAGTGGCAGCGGCAGGGCGCGGCAGGCATCACCGAATGGCTCGTGTTGCGGCAGGCATTTTCAACCTTGCCGCGTCCGCATAAAATTCTGGTATCCAATGTTGCGGGAGATGAGGCGGCGCAACAAGTTCGCGCAGCCTGTGCAGCATGGCAATGTCCGGTGGAGTTCATCAGCGCCAGTGCAGAACAATGTGGCGTGCGCAATGCTTATGATCAACCCGCGCAACTCGGCAGCGACCGCTGGGCGGCGCTCATCGCGGCGTGGCATCATGAGCGCGCGGCCTGCCTTGTGGTGAGTTGCGGCACGGCGACAACGATAGACGCTCTGTCGGGCGCAGGCGAATTTCTCGGCGGCCTGATCTTGCCGGGTGTGGATATGATGCGGCACAGCTTGGCGGCAGGCACCGCGCAATTGGAGGCGGCGGAAGGGAATTGGAGCGAATTCCCTCGCAACACCGCCGACGCCATTGCCAGCGGCACAATCCAGGCTACCGTGGGCGCCATCCGCCAACAGTTCAGCTTGCTCAATGTTCTTGGCGCGCGCTGTTTGCTGAGTGGAGGTGCGGCTGACAACGTGCAGACTCATCTCAGGATGCCGCTGCTGCGGGTGGATAACCTGGTGTTGCAAGGCTTGCAAATAATTGGGCAGGAAAGTTTACAAAAACAGGGGGCGATATGATTGTGAAGTGGCTATTTGGATTATTGCTTCTGGCCAGTCTGGCATTCTTTGCGTTCATGCAATGGGACGGCGGGGCGGGTGATAGCAAAAACCTGCAACCCCAGCCGTCGCTTAACGCGGAAAAGATCAAACTGTTGCCCGCTGCGATTTCGTCAGTCTCCTCCGTACAGCCCGCATCCGTACCGCCCGTAGTGAAGGCAGCCTCTGCCTGCATGGAGTGGGGCGATTTTTCCGGTAGCGACCTTACCCGTGCAACGGCGGCCTTATCCGCTTTGAAACTGGGCAATAACCTCATGCAACGGCAAGTGGAACATACTATTGGATACTGGGTGTATCTAGCGCCGCTGAAGAATAGCGCCGAAGTGGAGAAGAAAGTCGCTCAGATCAAGGCGCTTGGACTGGAGGAATATTTCGTTGTGCAGGATGCCGGAAAATGGCGGAATGCTATTTCTCTGGGCGTGTTCAAGACCGAAGAAGCGGCGCGTAAATTTCGTGAAAGCATCAAGGCTAAAGGCGTGGAATCGGCTAAAGTGGGTGAGCGGACGAGCAAACGCATGTTCACAGTGTTCGTACTGAAAGACCCGGATGCGGCAGTGACGGCAAAAGTGGCGCTCCTGCAAAAAGATTTTCCGGACAGCGAACTTGATGCAGCAGAATGCACCAAACCGAATTGACAAACGGCGCTTAAATCAGGAGAATGCCGCCCTCTCCGACAGGACTCATGGTGATATAGCTCAGGTGGTTAGAGCGCAGCACTCATAACGCTGAGGTCGGTGGTTCAAATCCACCTATCACCACCAAAATACCGTTTCAGAGCAGTTCAGTAACATCTATAAAGCCCGCTTCCAGCGGGCTTTATGCTTGGTTTGTTGTCCGTAGCAATCCGCCTTAATTCGGATAATCCTAGAAAAAGCAGTTGTCCACGAAAGGCACGAAAATACACGAAAAAATTCAACTCGATAGAAAGAGTTGGATTATCACCCGAAAGGTGAATGATTGAGCGCAAATAAGATTTTGATTTATTTCGTGCCTTTCGTGTTTTTCGTGGATGAATTGCCGTTTTTAGGATAATTGACAATGTAACTTATTGAGTTACAATATGCCATGATTAAGAGCTTCAAACACAAAGGGCTTGAGCGGTTATTTAACAAGGGCAGCGCCAGTGGTGTGCAGACGGACTACGCGCCCCGTATCACCCTGATGCTTGATGCAATAGACGCAGCGGAACAGGTAAACGAGTTGGACATGCCCGGTTTCCGCCTGCATCGCTTGAAAGGCGACAAGCGCAACCTGTGGAGCGTGAGAGTGTCGGCTAATTGGCGCATCACGTTCGAGTTTGAAAACGGCGATGCCTATATTTTGGACTTGGAGGATTACCACTGATGAATACTTTGCGAAACAAACAACGCGCACCCTCTCACCCAGGCGCACTGCTGCGCGAAATCGTGTTGCCAGAGCTGGGAATCACTCAAGGGGAATTTGCTGAACGGCTGGGCGTGTCGCGCCGTACCGTATCCGAGATCCTGCATGAGCGCAGGCCAGTTACGCCAGACATGGCGATCCGGTTGGGCAAGCTGCTGGGCAATGGCGCTGGGCTCTGGTTAAGGATGCAGCAAGCGGTGGACGTATGGACGCTGGAGCGGCAAGGCGACTACGGCCACATACATCAACTCAAGGCCGCATAGAGTTTCATCGTCCCACAGCGGTTCATGGGGAAAGCATGCCCACACGGCTAATGCAGTTGCGACGTTGTCGGGTGCTTCGACATTAGTTTCGAAAGCGGCATGGCGCGAGCCAGCATTGCGATGATCTGCAATTCAGTTTCGGCTCGCTCAGGTTCCATGCGGTCATCTACAATGACCAAGGCTTTATGCTCTCCCGGAGCACTTAACACATCGCCTAGTTTGCGCATAACACCGCCAGTGGCGTTATGGTGAGGGCCGAGGACATCAACCAATTCATCGCCGAGCATAAAATCAAAACCGTATTCGTGACCCGAAATACCTTTTACATGAGGGGCGCGCACAAGCGTAAGTTGGGGTTTCCAACTTCTCAACAGCATTTCCACCTCATCAGCCAGATTATCGGCCTTGTCCGGCACGCCCAAAGTAGTGCGCTCCATTTGAGCTACGGCGAGAATCCCACTAATGAATTGTGCAATTAGCAAAGCCGCATGGTCGGCTTTTCCATAACCCTTGATTTCGCCTTGTTCTGTAAACGTAAGGCCATGAGGTTCAATGCTACGTTGTAACGATACCAATTTGTTTTTATGCCAAGCAGCCATACCCATGCCGGTGAGATGCAGCATCGTATCGCCGTTATCGGTCAATTCCAGCGTATCGCCATGCGGAATAGCATACACATTGATGGCAGCGCCATCAGCAAAGGCAAATGGCGTACCGAGTTCAAACGCCTCCTCGCCCTTGGTGGTCAAAAGCGGGGTGCAATCGAAAGCGAACTTGTTGGCAATCAGTTGGCAGTTCATGATGGTAGTTCCAGTTGTACGGCAGTCAGGTTGATTTGCTGGCAGAAATGCGCAAACCCACGGGAGTAATCATCGCACCCGAACCCCGGCAACGCAATAGCCTTGTCGCCCCAATGTTCATGGGTTCCGTAAATAATATTTCCCGGCTCGTTGTGCGTGCGCTTCTCCGGCGGGGTGATTTCCAGTTGGTAGGCACGCAGCTTTGCGCCGTGTCTTTGGGTAAACAGGGTGAACGAAAACAGACAACGGTTCAGCGTGAGTGCGGCCTTGCATTCCAACTCCACAATCAGTCCAGGCAGGATTGCACCATCAGTATCTTCCACACGCGCTGTGGCGACCATGTGTCCTGCATGATTGGTTCGCTTTTGCCAACCAAGCTGACCGTGCAGATTTTTAGGTATCGCAGCAATCGTGCGAGCCTCATCGGCGGCGATAATTCCTTTCATCCATTACCCCTTCTTCTTTAGCTTATGCATGTGAAAGTCTAAAATACTGCTCGCCGAATTTGATTAGTAATCAACTCGTGGATAATAACGCTTTTATTTTCTATCGTAGTCAGCCTTATATCGGCGATCCATTGCCAGCGAGGAGGCGGAAAATAATCAAAGAAACGTCGTCGAATGTCTTTTTCCAAATTGATCAGTTGGGTCATTAAATTGTTGTGCCACATCATGGCTTCCATCGGCATTCCGTCACTAAATACCCCCATCCTTGGAAATATCGCACGCCCATTAATGTGTAGCGCGGCGTTGGTATTATTAGTTCTCAGATTCTTAATGCTTTCAGCAGAAAAAACATTCCCTGTAATCCCTTTTGGGGCAAAGTGAAGACTTGGCCAATTTCGATCCACAATTTCTAAAATTTGAGTGTCTTGAAATATGTTTTTATCTGAGTGGGGTCTTATATCGATAAGGTATACTGTATTGTTCTCGATGCGTAAAAATAGCAGTTCCGCTTGACCGCGCCCTCGCGCCACAAAGCCATCGGCTCCTTTGGTCGATATGCTGCTTAGGTGTAAATGGTGGACTCCCCCGTGGATCAGCAAGTCGTCCTTAGAGTCCAACTTAGGAGCCTGTTTAGAGAGATATGGGCCCACATCATCCCCTGCGCGTAGGCGTTGCGAAATTTCGTCAATCACTGATTGATGCTGCTTATATTTTGGATTTTTCAGCAAGTCTGTCGAGACCACTACGGTATAACATTGTTGAGGAATTGTGCGCTCGGTAAGCGTGTAAAGCATTTTGAAACGCTGATACGCCGTGTCATTTGCATCCGGCTTGTAGCCGAATGCGATTAATTTTTTGGTTGCAATCGAATCAAGGTCAGCCACGAAGTTCATGAAAATAAGCATGACTATGCCGCTTTGTTGCGTTTGGGTTTGCGGTTTTGAACAGGCAACAAGCTAGTAAGTTGCTGGTAGCGTTCGAACAGGAACTCCACGCGCTGCGCATCGTTGGCGAAGGCGGTTTTGCGGTAGCAGGCATCCACAGCGCGGTCGAGGGCTTGGTGGGCCTTGACCAGTGCGGGCGGCATGGTGAGCGGGTCGTAGAGGTCGGCGAGCGAGCTTTGCGGGAATTGTGCGCGGGCATCCAGCACGGCTTGGGCGGCGACTTCTACGGCTGTGCGCTGTTTGTCTGACGGTTCGTCAGGCCACGGGAAGGTGTTGTAAACCATGCTGCCGGAATAACGATAACGACTTTCAAGGCGACCGCCCACTTGTCGCATCCAGGCCATGTGCATTTCAGATTGCACTATGCCGAACAAGAATAAGCTAGCATCGGGAATGAGGTAATTGGTATTGCTACAGATGGTTTCCTTGAACATGAAGCCGATGGGAATATAGCGGCGGCGCTCAGAAGAAACTTCAGGAACAATCAGGTACTCCGTATCGGGTTGTGACGTGTAGAAAAACAGGGTTGGTGAGTCCGCCGATTTGCGTGTAGGCTCCGCGCTGCTGGCGAGACGAAATGCCTTTACCCGCTCTACGCGAGCCAAAACTTGCGGCATGGAGCGCAACTCGCTGGGTTGAATATCTTTAAGCCATAAGCACCAACGCGATAGCGAGTTAATGAAATCTTCCGATCCCATGTAGGGGCGAATAAACTTTTTCGCATTGGGTTCTTGCGCGATAAGCTGCTCACGTTCTGCGTCGCTCAGTATGTAATTCCCGTCATCAGTCGGCTTGTTGCCATAACGCATGGTGGGGACATTTGCTAAGGGTGACTGACGCTTGGTGATGACAACATCTGGCCCCGGCGCAAGGTATGGACTGATGTTATCCACTCGCATTTCATGCGGTTCGCCATTTATTTCATCATAGTCAAATATCCGTTTTTCGGAACTGTCGAAAGGCGCGAAACCGATGATGACGCAATGCACCGCCGCTTTACCGCGCGCTTCGTTGCTCCATTTGAAAGTGCGGTGGGCGAAGTGAATTTTCATGTGGTACTTGTTCAGCAACTCGCCCCACAGGATACTGACTTGTTCTCCTTGGCTGATGGAGTTGGTGGAAACGAAAGCAGTGCAAATCCCCCCTCGCCCCCCTTTTTCAAAGTGGGGAATCTGTTCCGCCTCCCCCTTTGAAAAAGGGGGATTGAGGGGGATTTGTGTCATGTATCGCGCTGCTTTGAGATACCAAGCAGCAACGTAATCTAGGTCGGAGGCGCTTTTTACGCCAGCAAAGATTGCAACCACTTCAGCTTTTTGCTGTTTGCTCTGGTAGTGCTTGCCAATAAACGGCGGGTTGCCCAATATGTAATCCGCGTCCGGTGCGACTTCGCGCCAATCCAGTTGCAGTGCGTTGCCGTTAACAATATGTGGCGAAGTCTTGAGCGGGATGCGCGCAAAGTACATGCCGAATTCTTCAGACACACGCAGGTTCATCTGGTGATCCATCAGCCACATTGCAACCTGCGCAATCTGCGCCGGGAACTCTTCGATTTCGATGCCGAAGAACTGATCCACGTCCACGTTGATTTCCTGATGCACGTCGAGAAAACGCGAACCCGGCCCTTCATGCACGGTGCGCAGCACTTCCAGTTCCAGCTTGCGCAGTTCGCGGTAGGCGATCACCAGAAAGTTGCCGCAGCCGCAGGCGGGGTCGAAGAAAGTCAGCGTGCGCAGTTTCTTGTGGAACTCGAACAGCTTGTTCTTGTTGCCTTTCACGCGGTTGAATTCTTCCCATAGCGCGTCAAGAAACAGCGGCTGAATGAGCTTGAGGATGTTTTCTTCGCTGGTGTAGTGCGCGCCGATGTTGCGCCGCGCCTTGGCATCCATGATGCTCTGGAATAGTGCGCCGAAGATGGCGGGCGAGATGGCGCTCCAATCCAGCGCGCAACAGTCGAGCAGCGCTTCGCGCATGGTGAGGTCGAACGAGGCGATGGGCAGCATTTCCTCGAACAGTTTGCCGTTGACGTAGGGAAAGGCGGCGATCTGTTCGTCCAGTGATTTCGAGCGGCGGTCTTCCGGCGTGTTGAGTATCTGGAACAACAGCGTCAGTTGCGCGCCGAGATCAGTGCCATCGGGCGCGGTGCGTTCTTCTATCCAGGCACGGAATGCGCTGGCGGGCTGGAAGATGCCGGTGTCTTCCGCGAACAGGCAGAACAGCAGGCGCACCAGCAGCACTTCGAGCGGGTGGCCTTGGTAGTCTGCCGCCTTGAGCGCATCGTGCAGCTTGCCCATACGCTCGGCGGCCTTGATGTTGACCGGGTTTTGCGGCGCGATGGTTTGCGTGCTGTAGCCCGCGATAAAAGCGAAATGCTTGATGCGCTTGTGCAGGTCGGCAAGGCGGAATTCGTAAAAAGCTCCCCCACCCTGCCCTCCCCCGGTGGGAGAGGGTTCTGCTTCGAGGTCGTACAAACGGAAGCGGGCGAAGTCGGAAACGAGGATGTAGCGCGGCAAGTCACGTTCAAGCAGTCCATCAAAATAATCGGCGGCTTGGGCGAAAGCACGGTTCAAATCCTGCCCCAAGCTTTTGTGCTCGATCAGCAACACGCCCTTCCAGAAGGCGTCGATGCGGCCATGTTTGAGCTTGTGTCCGGCACGGGTGATTTCCACCTGCTTTTCAAACACGGCGACGCGCTTGCGCACGATGCCGAATACCGCGAAGAACTCGTTCCAGAAGCTTTGCGCTTCAGCCCGCTCCGAGCTTTCGCCTTCCCAGCGTTTGGAGAATTCGTGGGCGCGGCTGCGGATTTCGTTCCAGGAAAGTGCCATTGAATTACCTGATTTGGGTGGCCGATTGAGCAACAACCGCAGATTCTACCCGCAATGGGAACGCCGTGGTATGGTAGTCATTACGCCATAGAAAAGGCTGGTTTCCAGATGAGAGGTTGCCAGCATGGTTGCCACTGAAAGGCCGTGTTACAGGTGATGCGTAACAGAGGATTATATTATAACTAATTGATTTTAATTGAGACTCAGCTATTCGGACTGCCCCGATTCCGTAGAAAAATATAGGCGCACATCTAAGGACTGGTACTAACAGTGAAGGCAATGGGCAAGCCACAAAAGCTGGAAGTCGGCGGTTGGCATGCTTCAAAATACTCGGTAGGTATGCACATGAATAAGTTCGGTGAAATTCATGTCAACTCGAAATTATTTAATCAAATGTACTATTGCCAACACAATACCGATGCTGCTAGCATTGAATTGGCGTGTGCATTTACCACACCTAATCTATTTAAAAAATTTAACGGGACGATAACTTATGCATAAATTTTCAGGTTTAACTAAATTATTAATGAATAACAACCTCAACATACGGGCATTTATTGGCTTCGCATTATTGGCATTTACATCACAGAGTGCTATGGCAAATTGGACATGCACTGGAAATTGTGGAACTTCGACAGCTAATGGTGTTGTCACAGCGCCACCAGGTTCTACAAGTTACGGTTATGTAACGACAAACGGGGGTGTTAATAATGTTGCGCCTTATGTTTTCGCAGATACTACGATAAATAATGGTTCTACTAATACGACAACTAATGGTTCTACACTTTTATCAAGCAGCTTTAGTGCAACATCAGGTCAAAACCTGAGTATTAATTTCAACTACATTACCAGCGATGGAGCAGGATATCCAGATTATGCGTGGGCCCGCCTGCTTAATGCATCTAATGGAACTCAAGTAGCATTGCTATTCACGGCAACTACCATGCCTACTGGAAATACAGTTCCTGGCCAAGGCTTAACTCTTCCTGGTCAAACCGCCTTAATTACGCCTAATGCAATACTTACTCCTAACTACGTACCCATTATTGCAACTGGTTACTCTACAGGGGGGGCTGGGCCAGTGTGGGCACCTTTGGGTGCTTCATCAGGTACGTGCTGGAATGTAGGCTGTGGTTATACAGGTTGGGTTAATTCCTCGTTTACCATTGCAAGTGCCGGTACTTATATGCTGCAATTCGGCGTAGTCAACGCTAACGATAATTTATATCAGTCAGGATTGGCATTCAATGGTGCAACGATTGGTGTAAACAACATCCCAACCACCACTCCAGTTCCCGAACCTGAAACTTACGCTATGCTGTTGGCTGGTCTTGGATTGATGGGTTTCATAGCGTGTCGTAGGAAGTCAGCTTAAATTTAGTCTCACACTGAGTTGAGCCACAGAGGGACAGATGTCCTTTTGTGGCTTTTTGCTTTTAATGGCTGACAGATACCTCTTCTTGGCACATTCCTGCATTTCGCCGCTATTCTGGATTACACATTAGTGACCTATGGCATAGGACAAGCACTGATGAGGTATTTCAGAATTTTCTTATCGAATATCAGGTAAAACACCTATATTTAATTTGTCTCTGTATTGTCAGAATATTAGCGGCGAAAGGCAACTATGTGGTGGTTACGTGTTCATCACTCGTCGTGTTGGAACTTAATTATTAGTATAAGGTGATTGTTATGATGATGACACAAGAATCCGATAGGGATGCTTTTGAAAAAATGGATATTGAAAGCCTGGAAAAGTTTGTAAATGAAACCGTTTCGACAATGGCGGCTTCAACAAGCCTTCAGCCGAGTGAGGCGCTGGATATCCTTGAGAATATTCGAGTGGAAATGCTCAGTGAATTAAAAGGCGAAGTTGAAGCGCTTGGGAATGTTAAAGAAGTGGTAAAGCGTGTTGATCCGGCAAAACTTAGTTGGGAAATTGAAAAGGCCATTGAGGCAATTTCGATTGCAACTGATCTTAATACGGATGAGATTACTACAATTTTCTCGATGAAACCGGGAGCCAGCCTTTCAGATGTTTCTTACAGGTTGCACGTACAAAGCGGGCATGATCGCATGAGCTTCTGACTTTCCAGTTTTTCAGGCCAGATCGGGGCGCCAGCCCTTCGTGATCACGGCCCATTTGATCCACAAGCCGCTGGCGTGGACATCCGGCGCGAAAGATTTCATCAGCAAATCGTTGGGGCTGATGGAAAGCAAAATGCGCGTTCGCAACATAGTTGAAGTGCATCTGTATGCCAAATCCAGCCGTTCGAGAATGCTCACCATTGCAGATATTTACCGCCAGATATTAGGCCATCTTGCATATCAGAGATTTTGATGGCTGCCGCCATCAATTCAATTTACACTACCTCCGGGAACTCAATCCCAGTCATACTTGAGCCATAGAGGAAATTCGTGGTCTGCAACTTGTTGAGGGATATATGAAATGAGCATAACGGAACGCCTTGTATCGACTGGATTTACGCGATTTTTCGATGGTTCGTCAGATGGACGTGTATTGCCCGGAAGGTATGTTGCAGAAAGTGCGCTCGATGGTCAGCAGTAGCATTGATGAGGGTTGCCCGTGGTGTTGCTGACTTCTTCCAAGGAGGGCAGGGATATGGCGGAGAATTTTCAGTTAGACGTCAACAGCTACATCAGTAAATCGGTGAAGTTCGATGAATTCGCTAAGACGCTAGCCGAGTTTGGATTTTTCTGGCTGCTGCTGAACCATCCGCCGGTTGCGGCGAAGTAGCCATGGAGCAGGCATCCATGAATCGGGAGTTGCGTGTCTTGATGCTGGAAGATACGTCCACTGATGCCGAACTGATCGAGCATGAGTTGCGCAAGGCGGGTATCGTCTTCATCTCGAAGCGCGTGGATACGCGGGATGCGTTCATCACGGCACTCGAAGAATTCCATCCGGACATCGTCCTTTCGGACTACAAACTGCCCAATTTTGATGGGATGGCCGCTCTGGAAATTGTGCAGGGCGATTATCCTGAAATCCCAGTAATCATGGTCACCGGCGCGCTCGCCGATATTGAGGCAGTGGAGTTGATCCATGCGGGCGCCAAGGATTATTTGCTGAAAGACCATCTGGCGCGTCTGGGACCCGCAGTATGGCATGCGCTGTCAATGGAGCAGGGCATCCGCGCGCGCAAGCAGGCGGAAGTTCAACTGTTCGAAAGCGAAAAAAAATATCGGTTGTTGTTCGAGAGTTCACGCGAGGCTTTAATGACTCTAGCTCCCCCGTCGTGGAAATTTACCAGCGCGAACGCAGCAACCCTGCAATTGTTTGGGGCGACAAGCACAGCAGAATTCATGACGCTCAGGCCGTGGGATGTTTCGCCAAAGCGGCAGCCGGATGGGCGCTTTTCAGCCGAAAAGGCGCAGGAGATGATTTCGACAGCTATGCGCGAAGGCTCCCATTTTTTCGAGTGGGAATATCAGCGCATCGGCGGCAAAACGTTTGATGCAGATGTGCTGCTTACCTGCATGAATGTGGAAGGGCAAGTGACAGTGCAAGCCACGGTGCGCGACATCACCGAACGCAAGCGGGCTGAAGAAAGCATGCGTATCACCGCCAGCGTGTTTGACAACAGCCAGGAAGCCATTCTGATCTCCGATGTGAACAACGCCATCACGGATGTCAACCCAGCCTTCACCCTCATCACCGGATACAGTCGCGAGGAGGTGCTGGGCCGGAATCCGAAGCTGCTGAGCTCCGGCCGCCAGGACAAGGCGTTTTATGCCGCGATGTGGGAATCCCTGAAACAAAAAAAGACTTGGCGCGGCGAAATATGGAATCGGCGCAAGTCCGGCGAGGTTTATGCGGAGTTGCTTTCTATCTCGGTCATTTGCGGCGGCGACGGTAAGGTGCAACGCTACGTCGGGATGTTCTCTGACATCAGTAATCTCAAGGAGCATGAGGCTGCGCTGAGCCACGTTGCCAACTACGATGCGCTCACCGGCATTCCTAATCGGCGGTTGCTTGCGGATCGTTTGCGGCAGGCCATCGTACGGGCTCAGCGTAGCGGCAGGATGTTGGCCATCTGCTACCTAGATCTCGACGGATTCAAGCTGGTCAACGACGAGTTAGGGCATGAGGTGGGCGACCAGTTGCTGGTGAATATCACCTACCGTTTGCAGGAAGCGTTGCGCGCGGGCGATACTTTGGCGCGGCTGGGCGGGGATGAATTCGTGGTGCTGTTCAATGATGTTATGCGCGAACAGGAATGTCTTCAGGTACTCGACCGCATTCTGAGCATCGTTGCCATGCCGGTAGTTATCAACAGCCATGAGGTTATGGTATCGGCCAGCATAGGCGTGACTTTCTATCCACCCGATAATGAGGATGGCGACACTCTGCTGCGCCACGCCGACCAGGCTATGTATGTTGCTAAACAGACCGGGAAAAACCGCTATCATCTGTACGATTCTGAGCATGACCAGCGTGTCCGCTCCATGTACGAATCCAGGCGGCGCATTTTGCAGGGTCTGGAGAGCAGCGAATTTGAACTGTATTATCAGCCCAAGATAGAGCTGGTTTCAGGCGATGTCGTCGGGGTGGAAGCGCTAATTCGCTGGCATCACCCGGAACGCGGTCTGCTGCTTCCTGCCGAGTTCCTGCCGTTCATTGAGGATTCTGATCTGGAGATACAACTGGGCGAGTGGGTGATGGATACCGCATTGGCCCAGATCGATAAGTGGTACAGGGATGGACTCGTCTTGGAAGCCAGCATTAACATCTCCGCGCATCATCTCCAGTCCCCGACTTTTGTCGCCGACCTGGAGCGCAGGCTGGCGCAGTACCCGAATCTGCCGCGCGACAAGTTGCAGATCGAAGTGCTGGAAACGGCAGCGCTCGAAGACATTGCCCAGTCTGCAGAAACCATAGAGGCGTGTCGCAAGCTGGGCGTCAATTTTGCTCTGGATGATTTCGGCACGGGCTATTCATCGTTGGCTTACCTGCGCAAATTATCAGCCGAGACGCTCAAGATAGACCAATCCTTCGTGCGCGGCATGCTGACCAACGAGGGGGATCGCGCCATTGTGCAGGGCATCATCGCGCTGGCCAAGACATTTGGTCGCAAGACCGTGGCCGAAGGCATGGAAGCGCCAGAGCTTGTGCAGGTGCTGATCGAGGTGGGATGCATGTATGGACAGGGTTTCGGAATCGCTGTTCCCATGCCAACAGGGGATTTTCTTAAATGGCATAAGGACAGGTATTAGGCCGTACATGAACAAGCTATCTCTCTCCGTGCAATACGCCAGCAACATGGAAAAGCTGCCTACGCGCTACCAGTTTCGTCGCTGGATCAAGGCTGCGTTGCAGCGCGATGTGCAAATCACGTTGCGCATTGTGGATAAGGCCGAGGGACGGGAACTGAACAAAAGTTTTCGCGGCAAGGATTACGCTACCAACGTGTTGACGTTCGTGTATGACGACGATGATTTGCTATCCGGTGACGTGGTGATCTGCGCGCCGGTGGTGCAACAAGAAGCGCGCGAACAGCACAAAGAGTTGCACGCCCACTACGCTCACCTCTCCATCCACGCCGCCCTGCACCTGCAAGGCTACGACCACGAGAATGAAAAGGAGGCTGCCGCGATGGAGGAGCGCGAGACTGCAATCATGTTGAAATTAGGGTATGCTGATCCCTACCAAGTTGTAATTATGTAATGAATAAAAATGGATCAACCAGAAAGTAACAAGCCGACCCTGCTGGAGCGGCTTTCCACAATGCTGTTGCGTGAGCCGGAAGACCGCGAACAACTGATACTCCTGCTGCACTCAGCTTTCGAGCGCAACCTGCTGGATGCCGATGCTCTGTCCATGATGGAAGGGGTGATTCAGGTGTCGGAACGGCATGTGCGCGAAATCATGATTCCTCGCGCGCAGATGGATGTCATCGACATCAGTCAGGCCCCGGAAAAATTCATCCCCTTCGTCATCGAGACCGCCCACTCGCGCTTCCCCGTCATCGACGGCGACAAGGACAATATTGTTGGCATCCTGCTCGCCAAGGATTTACTGCGGTATTACGCAGGAGAGGAATTCGAAGTGCGCGACATGCTGCGTCCCGCCGTATTCGTGCCGGAATCCAAACGCCTCAACGTGCTGCTTCGCGACTTCCGCAGCAATCACAACCACATTGCGCTGGTGGTAGATGAATACGGCGGCGTGTGTGGCATGGTTACCATCGAAGACGTGCTGGAACAAATCGTTGGCGACATCGAGGACGAATACGATTTCGATGAGGACGAAGATAACCTTATTCCGGATGGTGCGGGCCACTGGCGCGTCAAAGCCGCAACCGAAATCGCCGACTTCAACGAGGCGTTAGGAACGAATTTTAGCGATGAAGAATGCGACACCGTCGGCGGCTTGGTGCTCAAGGCCGCAGGCCAACTCCCCAAACGCGGTGCCCGCATCCCTATCGGCGACCTTCTTTTCACCATTTTGCGCGCTGATAGTCGCAGGCTATATTCCGTGCTGGTGGAACACAAGCAGGTCAAGGAAAGCTCGGGGAGCGGTCAGTAGTTCGTGAATCAACTGCTTCCCCAAGATTAAAACACCAGTGCTTTTCCCGAACCCAGCCGCACCAATTCCCCTAGTTTGTCGAACAATTCGCTGCCGTCGCGCCTGCTCAGCCACTGTCCATCCTGCATCGCATAATGAAAACCGCCGGACTTGGCGGCGAGCCAGATTTCTTGATTGGGGCCGTGGCGGTTGATGATAATTTTTGAGCCGTCCTCGAATTCCAGTTCCAGCACTGGGCCGTTGAGGTTGCATTCGATGTCTGTTTCGCTGGCATCAATAGTTTTCTCGATGTGCTTGAATACTGCATCGGCCAATTCGTTGAATTCGTTTTCCGTCATATAATCCCGCCTGTTTAATTTAGTTAGGGGTGCAGCCATGCGTGTGACCAGTATTATGTTGCTGATAGCGCTGTTGCTGCAAGGCTGCGGACACAAGGGGCCATTAGTTTTGCCGCAGGCGAAACCCACAGCGCAACCAGCAGTGCAACAACCAATAACACAACAGCCCGCAACGCAACAACCCAACGATCCTGGCAAATCGACACCATGAATGATTCAGCAACGATTTGCCATGCTCGTTTCCCCCTGATGGGACTACTAGCCATTCGACTAGGCCGACAAACAACGTCAGCCAAGTCGCTGGTTATCTCCCGGCGGGGGAGAGAGATAAAGACTCGCTACGCGAGTTTCACATTAATTAGAGCCAATAGCCATGTCAGATTATTTTAGTTATAAGGATAACCAGCTTTGTGTCGAGCAAGTGCCGCTTGCCGAAATTGCACAACATTTCGGCACGCCGTGTTACGTGTATTCGCATACGGCACTGACAGAGGGGTATCGCCAATTCAAGACAGCCTTTGCCGGGCGCGAGCATTTGATTTGTTACGCGGTGAAAGCCAATTCCAATCTTGCCATTCTTCATTTGTTGGCATGGATGGGAGCAGGTTTCGATATTGTTTCCGGCGGCGAATTGCAACGCGTGCTGGCGGCAGGCGGTGCTGCCAGCAAGGTGGTGTTCTCCGGTGTGGGCAAGACTGTCGCGGAAATGCGCTTGGCGCTCAATGCGGAAATACTGTGCTTCAACGTGGAATCGGAAGCGGAGTTGATGCGTTTGAACGAAGTAGCGGCCAGCATGGGCAAGGTTGCGCCCGTGAGCTTGCGGGTAAACCCGGACGTGGACGCGAAGACGCATCCCTATATTTCCACCGGACTGAAGCAAAACAAATTTGGTGTGGCTTATACCGAGGCGCTGACGCTGTACCGCAAGGCAAACGAATTGCCGCACTTGCGCGTGACCGGTATGGATTGCCACATCGGATCGCAATTGACCGATGTCAGCCCGTTCATCGCGGCGACGGAAAAAGTGCTGGCGCTGGTGGATCAGCTTTCGGCGGAAGGCATAGTTCTGGAACATCTCGATCTGGGCGGCGGCTTGGGCATACGTTATGACGACGAGACTCCGCCCTCGATTGCCGACTATGCCGCTGCGCTGCTTAGCGCTTTGCAAGGACGTAGCGAAAAGATCATCGTTGAGCCGGGACGCGTTCTGGTGGGTAACGCGGGTGTGTTGCTGACGCGCGTGGAATATCTCAAGCACGGCGAGGAAAAAAACTTCGCCATCGTGGATGCCGCGATGAATGACCTGATGCGTCCGGCCTTGTACGATGCTTATCACTACATCCAACCGGTGCAGCGCAGTGCTGTTCCAGTTCAGCAATATGAAGTAGTGGGGCCGGTGTGCGAGACCGGCGATTTCCTCGGACATGCCCGTGAACTGGGCATCGCGCAGGGTGATCTACTGGCGGTGATGTCGGCTGGAGCGTATGGCATGAGCATGAGTTCCAATTACAACACGCGTCCTCGTGCAGCCGAAGTCATGGTGTCCGGGACTGTCGTGCAACTCATCCGCGAACGCGAAACGGTGCAGCATTTATTCGCGGGCGAAAAAACTTTTTTGCTATAAAACGCAAAAATCTGTTGCACTATAATTTTAATCGCGCATAGAATGCGTACACCAAACGCGTAGTTAGAAAAAAATGGTAGGGGAGTTGAGTGTTTGGGAGTGCAGTGGTTGCACGCAATGTAGTGCCTAGTTTGAGTTAATTAATTTTTACAAGGAATGAAAATGGCTACAACCACCAAGAAACCTGCAGCAAAAAAACCCGCAGCAAAAAAACCCGTAGCAAAAAAAGCAGCCGCCAAGAAACCGGCAGCTAAAAAAGTTGTAGCAAAGAAACCCGCCGCTAAAAAGCCAGCAGCTAAAAAAGTAGCCGCCAAGAAACCGGCTGCCAAAAAAGTTGTAGCTAAAAAAGCAGCAGTTAAAAAAGTAGCCGCCAAGAAACCTGCAGCTAAGAAAGTAGCCGCCAAGAAACCGGCTGCCAAAAAAGTTGTAGCTAAAAAACCAGCAGCTAAAAAAGCAGCAGCCAAAAAGCCGGCAGCAAAAAAAGTTGTTGCCAAGAAAGCAGCAGCCAAGCCAGCAGCGAAGAAAGTAGCCGCCAAAAAACCGGCAGCGAAAAAAGTTGCGGCCAAGCCGGCTACGGCAAAAGGCATTCTCGGCGCCTAATTACCCGTAGATTGGGGCGGGCGTCGAGTTGCGATTCCGCCCTTTCTGGGTTGCGCTTTTCCATGTTTTGGGGCGTGACCGGGTTTTTTCTCTCCAAGCTTGTTGCGAATGTACGACAAGCGGCATGTCTCCACTGTCTTCTTGCGAAGACAGGAGTTTACTGCCCACAAAATTTCCTTCAATATTTTCCGATGCTGAATCATGCTGCGTGACGGCGTGAATATTTGGCAGCAGTCTTCCTGCATACCGTGCCGGTAGGGCTTTACATTGTTGTGTCCGTAGCGCTGGTTGAATTACGCGCTAAATTAAGATGCATTTCCCTCAATTCAATTCCAGAATGCTTTTTGCGATCTTCATGAAGAGGCGATTTTTATATCAGTGATTCAAAAATATCGTCGCCAGTCCAAGGAAAATAAAGAACCCGCCGCTGGTTGTGACAGCAGTGAGCATCACGCTGGAGCCGAAGAACGAGGCGCGTCCCATGCGTTGCATGGAGAGAGGAATCACTATGCCCACCAGAGCGCCGAGCAACAAGTTGAGTATAATCGCGCTGGTCATCACCAGTCCCAGCGGTACGCTTTGGTACAGGACGTAAGCGAACAGTCCCGCCACGCCACCCCATACCAGCCCGTTGAGTACGGCAATGGAAAGTTCTTTGATGATCAGTCGCCGTGCATGGGACGGGGTGATATGCCCCCGAACCAGGGAGCGAGTTATGATCGTAGTGGTCTGGCTCGCCGAGTTGCCTGCGATGATCGCGACGATGGGCATTAGCGCGGCGAGCGCGACAAACTTTTCGATGGAGTGCTCGAAGCCGCCGATCACGCGTGATGCGAAGAAAGCGGTGCACAGGTTGAGCGCCATCCATAACCAGCGGTTCTTCACGCTTTTCCATGCTGTGGCAAAAATGTCTTCATCCTCGTGCAAACCGACTGGGTTCAGTGCGTCGCTTTCAGATTCAGAACGGATATAGTCCATCACCGTGTTCACCGTCACGCGCCCGACCAGCTTGCCCTCATCATCCACCACCGGCGCAGAAATCAGGTTGTAGCGCTCGAACGCCTGCGAGGCCTTATCGGCATCCCCTTCCGGTTGCAGCTTGAGGGTGTCGCGGATGATCAGCGACGTGACATCCATCTCCAGTTCGTTTACCAGCAGTGCATTGAGTGGCAGCACACCCTTGAACATACCGTCGCGATTCACTACGAACAACTGATCGGTGTGGTCGGGCAAATCGTCGAAACGGCGCAGATAGCGCGACACTACTGCCAGCGTCACGTCCTCGCGGATGGTCACCATGTTGAAGTCCATTAGCGCGCCGACTGTATCTTGCGGGTAGGACATCGCCGCACGTAACTGCTCGCGCTCCTCGATGGACAGCAACTTGAACACATCGCGCATCACCGTCTGCGGCAAATCCACCGCCAAATCGGCGATCCTGTCGGTATCGAGTTGTTTCGCCGCCTCGCGCAGTTCCTCGCGGTTCATGGTGGTGATCAGCGATCCACGAACTGCATCGGAAACCTCGATCAGAATTTCGCCGTCGCGGTCGGCCTTGACCAGATCCCATACCAACAAACGCTGCTCGATGGACAGGGCTTCCAAGATGTAGGCGATGTCGGATGAATGCAATCTGTCCAGCTTCTCGCGCAACTCGGCCAGTTGCCGCTTATGCAGCAATTTGTCCTCCAACTCGTGACGCTCCGTGCGCGGCATCTGCTGCTGGTGAGCCGCCATTACTACCAGTGCATGCTTATCCAGCAGGCGTTTTACCTGTTGCAGATGCGCCTGCACATTCTCCGTGTAGCGGGGTTCGTTGTTGGTTTCATTCATGTGCCGCCTCTTGTTGAGTTGCTATTTTAATGAATTGGCCGAGTGACGTGCGGGAAAATGCACTCGGATCATGTTTCGTATATTGACATGGTAAGGGTTGGCGGTTAGGGTGCCCGCATTCTTGTCGTAGAGCAAGCGCAGACAAACCGTGACCAGCCAGCGTTGAGGGTGAACATGTCAGAAGAACAGATCGACAAGCAGCAGAAGAATCTGCAAGACATACTTCAGATTTTACAAAAGAACAAACTGCTCACGGAGGTTGTTCACAATCAGGACATGCCGCACCATGATCTTGTGGAGACACTGGTTCGCAAGCAGAATCTGGCGAAACTCGACCAGGTCATAGGACAGATGGGTACGCTTGAGATCGCCCAACTTCTGGAATCCTTGCCGCCGGAAGACCAAGTGTTCATCTGGGCACGGTTGGGCGAGGACAGGAAAGAGCAAGTGCTGCGGGATATACCGTTATCCGTCCTTCAGGTTCTGGGCAAGAGCGAATACAAGAACGAGAGATCCAGCGTCAAGGCCTTCGAACTTGTCGAAGGGCGCTTACGCGAAATACCCATAAATACGCGGGATGACTTGTCTGGGGCCAAGCCCATTTGGGTTGACTTGGTTGCTCCAACATTTGAGGAGCGTATCTGGGTGGGGGATATCTTCGGGATAGACTTGCCCGATCCTGACAAGTTGGGTGATCTGGAATCAAGCGCACGCTTCTATATGGAAGAAAACGGCGCGATCCATTTGCATTCGGATTTCCTGCTCGACAAACATGAGATGTCGAGCAACGTTGCCGTGGCTTTCATCCTGCATCAGGACATTCTGTTCTCGATCCGCAAGGAAGAACTGCCGGTATTCCGGCTGCAGCGCTTGCGCGCACTCTCACAACCGCATTACGTTACCGGCGCCAAGGATGTCCTGCTGGATCTCTATGCGGCGGACGTGGAGTATTCGGCGGATGCCCTTGAAGACGTGTATCTTGGCCTGGAGACCGTGGGCAAGCAAGTGCTCTCCAAGCAGATGACCGACGATGAAGCCGCCACCATGCTGAGCGGTATCACGCATGAAGAAGATATGAACGGGCGGATACGCAGGAACGTGCTGGATACGCGCCGTGCGGTTTCGTTCCTGATGCGCAGTCGTTTCCTTGCTAAGGAGCAACTTGAGGATGCCCAGCAGATATTGCGGGATATCGAATCGCTGGACGGGCACACTTCGTTTCTGTTCGACAAGATCAACTTTCTGATGGATGCCACGGTCGGTTTTATCAACATCAACCAGAACAAGACCATGAAACAACTGACCGTACTCAGTGTCATCTTCATGCCACTCAACGTGTTGGCAGGCATGTTTGGCATGTCGGAATTTTCGATGATGACGCAAGGCATCCCTTGGCCCATCGCTTATGGTGCGTTCGCTGTCGGGATGGTGATCGTTGCCTGGATAACTTACCATTTGTTGCGTTACTTCGAAAAACGCAAGATCATGGGCAGCCCTGCGCAAGATCGCTAAGGTTTAATCTGGTGTCAAGAATCAGTTGTTGAATGTGGTTAACCGAGTACGCGCTTTGATGAACGACACCACATCACTCGCTCGCAAAATCATGGCAACTCCTTAACTTTCTTCCATGCTTGAATCATGCCGAGTTAGCCAGTTGCAAAATTTCCGGCAGGAATACTTCCGTAACCAGCAGCGGTGCGCCGTGCAAGGTGAACAGCGAGCGCCGTGCCCATAATTTAAGTGGCAGTATATCGAGCTCAACGGTTGCGCGGCGGTATAGCGGGTGATTCGGATGGAGTGTCCGGTAATGCAGTGGGGCACGTTGTACCAGTGGGTGTGCGAACAGCAGCGCGGCCAGAGGGCGGTTGCCCAAGTGTTGCAATGATTGCCATGCGCCGCGCAGATGCTGTGGTGCGACCACGCTGTGCGCGAATACCACGGGCTGATGATCGGCGATCAGGAACACCTCGCGCGTATAAATTTTTTGACGGGACGGATGTCCGAGCAGCGCGGTTTCGTCATAAGCGGCGGTCATCAGGCAGTCGTGTACATTGCGCACGCTGAACTGTGTGCAGCGTTGCTGGATGCGCCGCGTGAGCGAGCCGTGGTCGCGCAGCCAGGGCGCGTAACCATTTTTTTCGGGCACCAGAGTTTTCCAGAAATAATCAGACATGCAGGTAATCATCTCGGTTAGCCATCCAGCGCTGCAAGTGTGCCTGTGCAGCTTGCGGAAAATTGCGCAGCATTTCGTCGGCGACGGTGCGCGCGCTATTCAGCAATTCCGCATCCATGCTCACGTCGGCGAAACGTAGCATGGGCACGCCGCTCTGGCGTGCGCCCAGCAGTTCACCGGGGCCGCGCAGATGCAAGTCCTGTTGCGCAATTTCAAAACCGTCGGTGCTTTCGTAAATAACTTTCAGCCGCGCCCGTGCCAATTCCGACAGCGGTTGCTGGTACAGCAGAATGCATAGGCTCTGCGCCGCGCCGCGCCCGACGCGTCCGCGTAACTGGTGCAGTTGCGCCAGCCCCATGCGCTCGGCATGCTCGATCACCATCATGCTGGCATTGGACACGTCCACGCCGACCTCAATTACCGTGGTGGCGACCAGCAGTTGCACTTCGCCCGCTTTGAACGCGGCCATTATCGCCGCCTTCTCCGCCGATGGCAGCTTGCCATGTACCAGACCAACGTTAAGTTCCGGGAATGCGGCGCTCAATGCCTGATGTGTTTCGATGGCGGTCTGCAACTCAACTTCCATTAATTCCGATTCATCTATCAGCGGGCACACCCAGTAAGCCTGTCTGCCTTCCATGCAGGCACGTCTTACGCGCTCGAACACTTCCTCGCGCCGCGCATCGCTGACCAGTTTGGTGATGATCGGCGTGCGTCCCGGCGGCAGTTCGTCGATCACCGACACGTCGAGGTCGGCGTAGTAGCTCATCGCCAAGGTTCTTGGAATGGGCGTAGCGCTCATCATCAGCTGGTGCGGCTCGTCGCCTTTACCGCGAAGCGCAAGGCGTTGTTGCACACCGAATTTGTGTTGTTCGTCCACAATGACCAGTCCCAGTTTTTGAAATTCCACCTGTTGCTGAAACAGCGCGTGGGTGCCGATCGCGAGTTGCGTTCCGCCTTGCGCGATGCTTTCGCTGGCGGCCTGCTTGTCTTTTCTCTTCATGCTGCCGGACAACCATGCAGGCGTGATACCCAGCGGTTCCAGCCAGTCGCGCAACTTGAGGTAATGTTGTTCGGCGAGGATTTCGGTAGGCGACATCAATGCCGCCTGATAACCGTTTTCGATAGCTTGCAACGCGGCCAGCGCGGCGACGATGGTCTTGCCTGAACCGACATCGCCTTGCAGCAGGCGCTGCATCGGGTGCGGCTGTTCCATATCGCGGCTGATTTCCCGCAGCACTTTTCGTTGGGCGTTAGTGAGCGTAAACGGTAGCGCTTGCAACAGTTGCTGCGGGTAGGTCTGGCGCGCGTGCAGGCGTGGCGCATTGCGACTGCGCCGCTTGCGGTAATGCACACGCATGGAAAGCTGCTGCGCCAATAACTCGTCGAACTTGATGCGCAACCAGGCGGGATGCGCGCGTTCGGCCAGTGCTTCCTCGTCTATGTCGGGAGGCGGATTGTGCAGCAGCTTTACGCTGTCGGCGAAACTTGGCAGCTTCAGCCGGTTCAGCAAAACCGGAGGCAGTGTGTCGGGCAAATCCAGTTCGTTGAGCGCAGAATGAATCTGTTTGGTCAGCGTGGCTTGCGGCAATCCGGCTGTGGTCGGATACACCGGAGTCAACGCCTGCTTGAGTGGCGTGTCTTCGCCCGCTGCGCGGCACTTTGGGTGCACCATCTCAATGCCGAAGTAACCCATGCGCGCTTCGCCTAAGGCGCGGATTTTTTTGCCCACAGCAAGCTGCTTTTGCTGGCTGGGATAAAAATTCAGGAAGCGCAGATGCAGTATGCCGCTGTCGTCCTGTAACTGGCACACAAGAGATCGGCGCGGGCGGTAAGTCACTTCGCTATGGATAATTTCACCCTCTACCTGAGCGGTTACTCCCGGCACCAGATCAGCGATGCGCTGTAATTGCGTTTCATCTTCATAACGCAACGGCAAGTGCAACACCAAGTCAAAACGGCTATGGATGCCGAGTTTCTCAAGCTTGGTCAGTGTAGCTTTGGGGAGGTTGGCTAAGCTCACGTCGGAAATGGCGGGCACATGCGAAATAGTGTGGAGGTTAGTCCTGATGCATGCACAGCACGCCATCCATTTCCACGAGCGCGCCGCGCGGCAGCGACGCCACCCCTACAGCCGCACGTGCCGGATAGGGCTGGCGGAAATAGGTAGCCATGATTTCGTTCACCATGGCGAAGTTGCCCAGGTCGGTGAGATAGACGTTTAATTTCACCATATCGTCGAGGCTGCTTCCGGCGGCGCTGGCTACCGCGCGCAGGTTCCGGAACACGCGGTTGATCTGCGCTTCTATGCCTTCCACAAGTTGCATGGTGCCGGGATCAAGCCCGATCTGGCCAGAAAGATACACCGTGTCATCCACGCGGATGGCTTGCGAATAGGTGCCGATGGCAGCGGGTGCGTCCGGGGTCTGGATCACTGTTTTGTTGGACATGTTGTACTCCTGTATGCTGCATAAGTAATGAGTGTGGGTTGCGGAAAAGCTAAAACGGGCTAATAGATCGTTCCGTGAAAACGGTTACCGTTCGCGGTGAGTTTGTCGAACCGTTGCCACTTTGCCACCAACAGCCTTCGACAAGCTCATGCCGAACGGATTACTGTAATGTTTTTGCTGGAACGCATTAGACGTTAAGCCGCAATTGTGCCCTGCAAGCCACGCCACGCCTAGAGCGCATCCACCGATAGTTCATTTTGTACCCGCTTTCATACCCGCTTTCCGCAAACCGAGGCGCGCGCCGATTGTCGCATTTTACCATCACGGCGCGCCCAGATCGTCCGGCGTCATTTTAGACGCCTCGACGAAGACCCGGCGCAAGGCGTCGCGCAATTTGACCTCGATCGCGAACGCATCGCCCATCGCCGCGAATTCGGGGGAGAGAAGCGGCGGCAGGCGGAGCATCGCTTCGCGCAGCTTTTCGCCCGCCAACGAGGCGATGGCCTCCACGCGTTGGCGCGCTACCAGGTCGCGGCGCATTCCGGCCAGTTCCATTTCGGCGATGCTCGCCAGCGCCCCTTCGCGCCTGGCCTTGCTGGCCCAATACTTCGGATCGGCGCTGGCTTGCGGCGCATCGTCGGGCGCGTCCGCCCGAAGGTAGGGCGTGACATGCTTGGCCACGCGCACCGCCGCATGGTGTAGCCGTACCGTTGCTTTGCGTGGATCGCCCGTGCGCAGCAGATCGGCCAGCGTGGCCGCCACGTCGATCAACAGCGGGTTGTCCGGGCAAAACTTCAAGCGCCCCTGATCGCCCAGTTTTGTGATGTAGGACGGGCTCCATCCTTGCAGTGCGGCAAACGCCGATCTGCTCAAATATTTTTCAGCCATGATTGATCCTTATAACGTTACCGGAAATTTAATTAAGGGGTTCCGGGTGCCCCTTTATTTCACCTGTTTAACCTATTTCACCCCGATTTCACCTGTTTTGAAACCCAGCCGCTAGAAAAAAAAAGCACGCGCGCAATGCCCCCGTCTTTTTCCAGGCAGGGGAAGGACCCACGGGGTTTTATTACCTACCCGAAGGGCGTCCAAATAGCTCAGCGGCACGATCCACGTCCCACAATTCAAGCCCGAGGTAGTTATTCGTTAACACCAACTTGTTGCGCAGCGATTCCAGGCCTTGAAGCCAGTCATCAATCACGATAAATTCATGAGCGCCATGCCCATCCAGCCAGCGCATAATCTCAGCCGCACGCGTAGGGCCGTCCGCATCGGTACGCCAGTCAGCATGGAACGATCCGCTAAAACCGACCGCCTTCAGAATGTTGGGCACATCGCGCTCGATACGCCACATGCTCGTCACCACAACCGTGGCCGCGTTATTGCGGCATATAGCATTGAGGCGTGAGATGCATCCTCCATCCAGCGCACGCACGGGGCGCTGCACACGCCGACTGTGCATGGGCTTGTCATCCCGAGTCCAGCCGGCCGCCTTGCGCGTGCAAAGCACGCCGTCGATATCCAAAAACACAATCCTTGAACCGCTCATTTCAAGCCCTTTCCTTAAACCAAAAATTGGCGGCGCGAAATCAATTCTCTGCCCGCCCCACACACACGCCGCCGCGCCTCGTTTGCACCCCGCCCCCGTTAAAAACAGTCGGGACAGGTCGGGACAGTCGGGACATGGCGTATCTATTGGGTTTGCGCTGTCCCGAATTTTTTAAACGGAGTCGGGACAGTCGGGACAGATTGTCCTATAGCGTCCTATGCCGTCCTGCAATTCGCCGCCTCGGCACCGTGCGAAACATTGTCACGCCTCGCTGTCGCCCGAAAACACCTTGTGCGTGATGCGAAAAACGTGCGAGGTGCCCTCGCCGCCCGGCAGTCTTTCCTTGCGGGTGTAGCCCTTGCCGTCTGGCGTCAGCCAGCCACGCTTGACCAGCAGCTTGCACACGGTTCTATAATCGAACCCGCCGCATATTTCACCTTTGAACGTTTCCGGGAACACATAGAATTCCGTGTGCGTGGCGCGATCTCCGCCGTCCAGGTAGATCGGTTTTCCGGCGTCGTCCACGGCGTCAAAATGCTTACGGTATCCCGCGCGCATTAGCGTGCGCGGTGGGTGCGAGCCGGTATCGCTGGCAGGCCTGTCCCAATCGGAAAATCTGGCTTCGCTGTGCGACTCGAAAAACTTCCGGACCTGGCTCAACATGCCCAGCTCTTCCAGGTTGCCGGCCCCGCCGCGCTGCGCCAGCCACGCCTTGAAACAGGTCACGGCGGCGGCCATGGCCTCGCCCGGTCCCCAGCCGGTGATTTCCCACTTGCTCGCCAGTTCGCCCGCCGCCCCGATCAAGGCGAAACGCAGCGCCGCCCGGTGCACCTGGCCGCCCGCGCTGTCCTCGACGTGCGCGTGCGCGAAGTCGCGCTGGGTTTTTTTTACCCACTCGGCCACCTTGTCGTGATGTTCCACCAGCTTGACCAGGAAGAGCGGGGCGGCGGTGCCGTAGTGCTTGCCCGTGGCCTCGGTCAGCGCCTTGGAGAACGTGGAGCCGTTCGCGTAGCTGTGCAGGTTTTGAAACATGCCGTGGCCTTCGCCCGCATCGGCCGGGATGTCCAACAAGCGAATTTCCTGCCCGGCCTTGGGTTTTTTCTTGGCCTCGGCCATGTGTTCAGCCAGGCCCGCTTCGCCGCTGGACAGGAACAATATCCTCCAGCTCGCGGGATCGCGCAGGCCGCCATTTCTATTTGCACGCGATTTCCCTTTTTCATTCGAGAGCAAATAAGAGCATTCGCCCGCTTCCTTCGGGTCAATCTGGCTCAATTCGTCAAGCACCAGGAGGCAGTCACTGTGTTGTGCGGCCATGGCTTCCAGCCCGTTTGTGGTACTGCGCCACCGTTGCATGTATTCCATGCCGCCCCACACCGAAGAGGCGCAACGCAAGGCCGTGGTCTTGCCGGTGCTCGAATCGCCGCGCATATGGATCCCGCCGCTTTCCATGCCGGTGAGGTGCAGCAGCGGTGCGGCGAAGGCCGTGGAGACGGAAAACACCAGGCGCGAATTGCCGACGCATAGCGCGGCCACGTTCGTTTGCCAGGCGGCGAGCGTGCCTTTTTGCTTGAAATTGCCGGGCGTGGCATTGGCCGACTGAAACAGGATGCGCTCTTCGTCAGAGCCTATGGTGCGGTCGGGCAATACGAACACTTTGGAATGCCAGCCGGTACGATCCACGCACCTTGCGCGCTGTTCTACTTGTGCCGTTTGAATGTATTGCGTCAGCAAATTGCGCGCCTTGCCCGACGCGGCAATCTGGCAGCCCATCGAGAGCAAAATGCTTCTGTATTGGGTGCCGTCGCCGCTCAGCAGCTCCATCGGCATCGCCCACGCATGGTGCGAGCTGTCCAGATCGTCGAATTCCAGTAATCGCCCCCAGCTCTCATTTTTTGAATCGCGAGTGAACGCCGTAATATCCAGCTTGGAACTCACCCACCACCACTTGCCTTCATTCGAATCAAAATACATCACGCCTTTTTCGCTGCACGTGAAGCGTGACAACTGGTCGCCAGCATCATCCTCCACCGCGTTGCGTGGCGTATCTTCCGCCTGTGCAGACGTTTCCACTGGTGAAGGTTGGAAGAACTCCGGCGATTGTCTCAACCGGTCAATATGTGCGGCTGTGAAACCTTCAGCCGCCGCATCGGCGGCGTCCCATTTTTCCGGCAGCGTGCGCGCCTCACCACCGGGCGCGCAAGCGAAGACGGCAAGGTTGATTGTCTCGACACTGGCCGCACCGGCCTTGCGCACCAGGGCGGCCACTTTCGACATACACTCGCGTCCGGGCACATCGTTGTCCGGCCACAGCCACACGGCGCGCCCGGCCAATGGTGCCCAGTCCGTCTTGTGCGGCGATTGCGCGCCGTTCAGCATCGTGGTGGATATAGCATCCGGAAACAGCACGGCTGCGGCATCGGCGGCTTTCTCGCCCTCGCATACGACCACCGGCGCGGCCATGTTCGCGGCCAACTTGTCCAGGTTGTAGGGCGGTCGCGGATCGGGCAGCCCTTGCCAGCGCCACTCATGCTCGCCCGTCGCATTCCCGCAAAATGTTAACGGGAGAAACTGCTTGCGGTCGCCCTCGTTTTTCGGCTCGAAGCGGTACACCAGGCAAAGCAACCGCCCAGCGGCGTTGTGATACTTCCAGAACATTGAGGGTTTGCCATGCTTCGGGTGAGCAGCGCGAGGCGCGGGCGCATCATCTGGCACTGGCAACAAGACCACCCATTGCGGCTTTTCTGCCTTGGCTGGAGTGGCAGTAGCTGCCGATCTCTTCGGCGCGCCTGTGGAGCGTTTGGGAGTGTCAGGCTGCCCGGCCTCGATGCCGAGGAAATCAGCAAGCATCGTGGCGGCTTCGCCATTCTTGACGTTTTCGAGATAGGCGACTAACGAGATTAAATCAGTCCCCGCATCCTTGGTTGAAAAATCGCTCCACTTGCCACTGTCTAAATTGATTTTGAACGAGCCAAGTTTTGCGTCCTCTCTGGTTGGGTTGATAACCACATACTCTCTTGCGTGCCGCTTGCCGCCCGGCAACCATCGCACCAGGACACGCTCGATGCTGGAGAGCGCCGCGCCCTTGATCTTGGAAAAATCGGTCTTCATGCTTTGCCCCCTGTCGGGGCGCGCATCAGGCGCATGGCCTCGTAGCCGTCGCGGGCGCTCTTGACCAGCGCGGCGGGCACTTTGCCGCTTTTGAGGTCGGCGCGGTATTTGCACGCGCCACAAAGCAGCCACGTGGAACACATGAGGCCCACTTCGCCCATATGCGTGACCCGGGCGATCCCGCGCGGCTTGCGGGCCGCGTTGAACGGCTTATGGCACACGCCGCAGCGTCGGTCGCTTCCATCTGCGGCCATGGTCGCGGCCAGTTGCTCGCTCACGTCGGAGAGTGGGGCGAAGGCGAGGCCGATTTGTTCGGGTTTGCCAGGATGTATTTTCATCATCAGCCGGGCTTTACTCGTGCTGGGCAGTCAGTGCTGGCCCAAGGTTCAGTTCCTGGGGCTGACTTTGTGCAGACGTCTGCGGCGTTGGTTGACTCGGTGTTTTGATGCCTCCGTTCAGGCCCTCAATCGTATAACCGGCACTCGTTGCCTTCAAGGTTTGCAACCGAGGCACATACTTCCCGAGCTGGCCTTTGGCCTCACCGATCGCTTTATATTGGTCGAATAGCGCCATGGCCTCTTCGTCCTCGCGCCACGAGTCGGAGAGCGTTTCATGCTCGCCATGAAGGGCGGCGCGTCCACTCCACACCAGGCTTTGGCCGTAGTGCTTCGGGTCGGGGATGTTAATGTCGCAAATGGCCTGTGTCAGGGCTCTCGCATTGACGCCGGCGGCATTCAAGGCAAACGCTTTTTTCAGAACGGCCACAAGGGGGCGCAGCGCATCCTGCATCTCGGCATAGATTTTATCGGCCTGAATTTGAGCTTCGCCGCTCACGATGGCGTCCAGTTTTTCGCGCGCCAGACGATTATCGTTATCCAGTTCCGACGCACGGATTTTGAGCGCTTTCCCCAGGCGCACGGCGCGATCATAGGCGAGCTGCTTTTCGGTCTGCGAGGTGATCAGGCGCTCGATCTCGGCTTCGAGTTGCGGCAGGGACTTTTCATCGCAGCACACCGCCTGTTTCATCTCGGCCTCAACCAGCTGCGCGGCAATACCATCGAGCGCCTGTTTTGCGGCGGCAACAACGGACACATTCGAATGGGCGGCTTCGCGCGTTTTGGCGGATTCCGCCATCTGGTTTTGTGTTTCGGCAAGCGCTTCTAGAATTTCCGGAGGAAGTGATTTACTTAGCTTCGATTTCATTTTGAGCCTTTCTTGGTATCCAAAATATTAATAACGCCGCCAAAGACGCTCTCACCGTTTAGGCCTTTATGCGAAGCTTCCTGTTGAGCTGGTTGTAGGTGCGAAAAATCCAGTTCCCTTTTTTGCTTCGGCGTTGGCGAAGCGTTTTTTGCTCTTCGTAATTTTTTGTGCACGTTAATTTCCTTTTAAAAGTTGAGTTGAATGAAGGTGAAGCGCTTACCCATTAATGGCCCCCTAAGGCCACAGCGCCCCGTTGGGTGTGTTACAAAAGGAGCTATCCATTAAAATTTTTCATTCGCAGAAGCTAGGACGCCAATCGTGAAGCGGATATGCGGGATCGCGCCCATGCCTCGATTTCCGCACTATCCCAAGCGGTGCAGTTTTCGGAAAGTTTGATGGGCTTGGGAAACCCGGTTTTATCGGATTGCTTGACCCATGACCAGACGGTAGAGGCGGACACGCCGCCGCATATCTCCCGGACTTTAGGTAAGCGGTAAAAGGTGGTTGGTGCGGCGCTGGATGGCATAAAGTCTACTCCCGTAAGAATCCGTCTTGTTGACGGCGTGGAGGAGACTTTATACTGAGAGGATATTACCCCGCTATGCGAGGTAATTTATTTTGAGTTTTTTTGTATTCCCCACTTTTTTTTTAGCCTGGATATTTGCGCGGCACTCACGTTGCAACTAGCAGCAATAGCCGTTTGCGATATACCTGCATCTATTGCTTCTTGAAGTTTATCTTTTGAGATGCACGGTTGTTTGGCGGACGCGGCACTTGATCGCATGGACGAATCACGTAGCGCCGTGATTCTTTTATTTTGAAACCAGCGCGCGATATTCTCAACGTAAGCAGTGCGAGCATAATTTGCTTCGGTCAGCAGCCATTCATTGCCAGCGCAATACGCCGCGATTGCCGGTTGTAAATAATCCAGTGTTTTATTTTCCTGTGAGGATTGCATCTTGCTTCCGTTTTTTCTGGTAGGGAGGGGATAGGTGTAGCTTCCGTCTTCTTTAAATCTCCACCAGTCGCCCCTGATCCGATTAAGATCGATCGTTGAAAATCCGGCAAGCAAATCTTGCCTGAGTTCTTTCAAACTTTTTTCCATCCTCTCTATCGGGTCCATATTCATGCGCTCCCCTCGATCACATCATGCTCAACAATTGATGATGCGTTATCTGGCCTCGTTTGCTCATTTCCATCAAACGCCTAGCCTTCTTGTCATCGTTAATAAGGCGAAGGCACAGCCGCAACTGTTTATTCCTTTCCCATTCGGTCATTCTGCGGGTTTTCTCCCTCCACATCACATCCATTGGAGATAGCATACATCCATAATTTAAGTAGTCCGATTCGCCGTCCATGCCGGATAGAAGTGAGTAAATAGCCCCGTCGGCCTCGTCGATTGTCCATTGTTCAATTTTGATAAGGTAGATGCGCACCGTTCGCTGATCGAAAATGTCAAGATTGCCTCGGTTCAGCCATAACCAGTTCACGCTTAACCCTTCAGCGAGGTCATAAAGCGAGCGTGAATGTCTCACGTCCGCATCACTTTCAGCACATAACAATCTGCGAGATGTGGACAGTGAAAGCCCGCATGAGCATGCAACATGCTTAACGCGCTGGCGTTCCGGTATCCCGTCATAGTCCAAAACAGCCAATAGCCGTTGTCTGAATGAATCCCGTGTAGAATCTTCACTAGCCATGATGCTTACCTCCAATAAGGTTGCGTTGTGGTCAGGGGCTGCCCGGTGTTGACGCACCAGATAGCCCCGCTTTCCCCATGAGCCGTATGGGGCACCGTGAAACTCTATCCGGCGCGTTTCGTTTTTCCCGCCGCCGCTGCATCCGTGGCTTGTCTCGCTGCCAGCAGATACAGCACATACTGATTCAGGCTCACCCCTTGCCGTTTGGCGTGGCGCGCAAGTTCGGCGTGCAGGTGGCGCGGCACGCGCATCAAAAAACGGCCGCTGTAGCTTGTTTCATCAAGCGGCGGGGTCGGTTCGGGAATGGTGCGGCCTGCGGCCTTGGCCGCCTTGATCCATGCGGCGCTTGCGTCATGAGCCTGCGCTATCGCTTCCGCCTCCGTTGCGCCCCAGGCCGAACAGCCGGGCAGATCGTGGAAGGTGGCTATGTAGCCTTCATCCTCATCACTCCAGAATACTTCAATCGGATATTTTGTCATCACTGTACCTTTCGATCATGCGGATTAACTGCCTTGCCTGATAGGGAACGATGCACCCGTTACGCTCCTGAAAATTTAGCAGCTCAGCTTCGCCAGGGCGGGCAAAGGCGCGGTGCGAACCTTGCCCGCCCTTGTGCTTGAACCCCAGCAACTCGGCAGCACGGCACGCGTCATCGAAGCGCACGGCCTTAGGGTTGTTGCAAATTCCAGCAAGTAGTTTTTCGCGTTTCGTCATTTTGGCTTATACCGCATATAGTATCAAGTATTAATCATCATCGCATCAAGTTTGCGCCGGTTTGGTGGCGCGGCAGTGAACTTCTTCCGCGCGGAATTTTGCAGACGTTTACACACGTTTTTGCAACCGTGCCGAAATTGCAGGACGGCATAGGACGCTATAGGACAATCTGTCCCGACTGTCCCGACTCCGTTTAAAAAATTCGGGACAGCGCAAACCCAATAGATACGCCATGTCCCGACTGTCCCGACCTGTCCCGACTGTTTTTAACGGGGGCGGGGTGCAAAATCGCATTTTCAGGCCGCCGATTTTTTGAAGGGCAACACCTGGGCACCCTTCTGTAACCCGCCGATAAAATCCGCCCAGTGTTGCATCATCTTGGCGCGGTCGGCCAGATAGTCGGCATGGTTGTAGGTTCCTCGCACCTTGTTCGTTTCTTCATGGGCGAGCTGGCGCTCGATCCAGTCGGAACGATAGCCCATGCCGTTGAGTTTGGTGCTGCCCGTGGTGCGAGTGGCGTGCGGGCTGTACCTGCCCGCCCAGCCGAGCACGCTAAGCATTTGCCTGAACGAGGCGGCGCACATCGGTTTGGCCTTGTCGTCGCGGTGCGGAAACACGTGCGTTTTCTGGCCGGTGATGGTGTGCATGCCGCGCAGCAATTCCACGGCTTGGGCGGCCAGCGGAATGGCATGCTCTTTTCTCTTCTTCATGCGTCCGGCACGGATGCGCCAGAGGGCGGCGTCCAGGTCGAACTCGGCCCATTCTGCCTCGATGGCCTCGCTCGGGCGCGCCAGCGTTAGCCACATAAGCCGGAATGCGCAGCCCGTCTGAAAGTTTCCCCCATGCGTTTCGACGTCGCGCAGCAATTGCCCGATTTCTTCGTCAGCCAGGGGCCGCTTATGCTGCGTCTTGTTTCGCGGCAGCGCTTTGCGCACCGGATACACCGGGTTCGTGTCGGCACGAAGCGTGTTGATCGCCCGATCAAACACGCCGTCCATGGCGCGCTGCGCCTCGGCGGCCACGCTGGGCCGATCCTTCGCGTTGAGCTGGAGGATATGCAGAATGTGGGCGGGCGTGATCTGCCTGATCGGCAACTGCCCGATGGTGGGGAATACGATGCGCCGGAGCATGTCCAGACGTCTGTCCTTGGTGATCTTTTCCCAATCCTTGAGCGCCAGCCACTCCAGGGCGACGGCCTCGAACGTGGTGGCCGTTTCTTGTATGACCTTGATCTTTTCCAGTTGCCGGTTGTGGGCCGGGTTGATGCCCTGTTTCACCAGCTCGCGCGCCGCTTCCCTTTTCTTGCGGGCGTCCCCCAGGGCGATGGCCGGGTAATCGCCGATGGCGAACACGCTTTCCTTGCCGTTCAGGCGGAAGCGGTAGCGCCACGCTTTGACCCCGTTGGGCTTCACTTCCAGGTACAGCCCCTTGCTGTCGGCGAGCTTGTACGGCTTGGCGTGCGGCTTGGCATTGCGGCACTGGACATCGTTGAGCATGGCGTCTTTCCTCGGTTAGCGCCGTACCCGCTTTTTAAAGCGGGTATGTTGACGGCATACCCGGCTTTATACCCGCTTTTTTCTTGGATGGCAACACATGCAGATGGATGGGGAGAAACAAAAAAGCCCGTGTTTACCGGGCTTTTAATGGTGTTTGTGAATGGGGATGGATGCTGCTGGATGGGTGAAACGGTTCAGACGTTGAATAGGAAATTCATTACGTCACCGTCATGTACCACGTATTCTTTTCCTTCCACGCGCATTTTGCCTTTTTCCTTTGCACCCGCTTCCCCGCCGCAGGCGATGAAGTCGGCATAAGAAATGGTTTGCGCGCGGATGAAGCCCTTCTCGAAATCGGTGTGGATGACGCCAGCCGCTTTCGGCGCGGTGTCGCCCTTGTGAATGGTCCAGGCGCGTACTTCCTTTACTCCGGCGGTGAAATAAGTTTGCAGGCCGAGCAACTCGTAACCGACACGAATCAAGCGATTCAGCCCCGGCTCTTCGAGACCTAAATCAGCCAGAAACTCTATCTTGTCTGCATCATCAAGATCGGCCAGTTCTGCTTCGATCTTGGCGCACAGCGCCACTACCGGTGCGTTTTCCTTCGCGGCGTATTCGCGTAGCCGATCCAGAAAGGGGTTGTTCTCGAAGCCGTCTTCCAGCACGTTGCCGACATACATCGCGGGCTTGATGGTGAGCAAGCACAGCGGCTTGATGATTTCCTTTTCGTCGTCGCTTAGTTTAAGTGTTCGAGCGAGCTGGCCCTGATTCAGGTGCGGCGTAAGCTTGTCCAGCACGGCTATGAGCTTTAGTGCTTCCTTGTCGCCGGATTTTGCCTTCTTGCCTTCGCGCTGTATGGCTTTTTCCACGGTGGCGAGGTCGGCCAGAGCCAGTTCGGTGACGATGGTTTCGATGTCTGCCAAGGGATCAACCTTGCCCGCCACATGCACCACGTTGGGGTCGTCGAAGCAGCGCACCACATTGACGATGGCGTCGGTCTCGCGGATGTTGGCAAGAAACTGGTTCCCAAGCCCTTCACCCTTGGACGCGCCCGCCACCAGTCCTGCAATGTCCACGAACTCGACGATGGCCGGTTGCATACGTTGCGGTTTGACGATCTTCGCCAACTCGTCCATGCGCGGGTCGGGTACTTCCACAATACCGACATTCGGCTCGATGGTGCAGAAGGGATAATTCTCCGCTGCGATGCCCGCCTTGGTCAACGCATTGAACAGGGTGGACTTTCCCACATTGGGCAGGCCGACGATACCGCATTTCAAACTCATGGTTGTTCCTCGATAATCAAGCAGTTGTTATACACACAGATACATTATTGAACTGTTCATCGTCTAAATCTTTGGAAATCAGGCGAGTGTGTGAAGGGAGACAAAACAGTGCAAAAATGGAGCAACTTTTAATGATTCGTACTGGATTTGCCCTAATATTCTGTGGTGATTATAACACTCGCAGAGTGCTTGCTCAAAAAGCTAAAGCGCACTCTAAAGGCTGGATTCTAACTCCGTAATCCGGAACGGGGACATTGCATGGTAGGCAGTTTGACTGGGGCGGTCTC